>CAZBUD010000011.1:10349-86248 GCA_964495015.1 uncultured Enterobacteriaceae bacterium
CATACCATGTGAATTCTTCTTCTCGCAATCACCCGCAATCAAGCACTCCCCTCAGCACGACGGCCTGACGGCCTTCAAGAGGGAGCGAGCGTCTGGGAGCGTCACCAAAAAGCTGAGGGGAACGAATAATCTGGCCTGCTCCCTCTTCTCCGCTTGACTCACCTTCCTAATTCCCATGAAGTGCGAAGAGCTTCAGACGTGCTTCAAACATGAGGAGGGTGGTGTGAAATTCGGCATTGTGATGTTTGCGACCGATTATGCGATCCGGCCGGACGAGATCGCCAAGGCGTGCGAAGACCGAGGCTTTGAGTCTGTCTGGTTTCCGGAACATACTCATATTCCGGCCAGTCGGCGCAGTCCGTGGCCCGGCGGGGCTGAGTTGCCCAAAGAGTATTGGCATACCCACGACCTGTTCGCCTCGCTTATGGCGGCCGCGGCAGCCACCAAAACGATCAAGGTCGGGAGTGGCATTTGCCTGGTGCAGGAGCACCATCCCATCAAGCTGGCTAAGGAAGTTGCCACGGTGGACCAACTCTCGAACGGGCGCCTGCTGTTTGGGATTGGCGGCGGCTGGAATGCCGAGGAGATGGAAAACCATGGCACGCCTTTTGATCGACGGTGGAAGATCTTGCGGGAAAAGATCGAAGCTATGAAAGCGATCTGGACTGAGGAAGAAGCAGAATATCACGGGGAGTTTGTTAACTTTGATCCCATCTGGTCGTACCCCAAGCCGTTCCAGGAACCCCATCCCCCAATTCTATTAGGCGCCCATACCCCAGGTGGTCTGAATCGGGTCGTCAACTACTGTGACGGCTGGATTCCCATTGGGCCGAGGGTACAGGACCTCAAGACCTCTATCAGCGATATGCGCGGGCGGGCGGAAAAGTTTGGGCGTCTGGCATCGGACTTCTCAGTCTCAGCTTTTATGGCACCAGCCGAAGAAGCCGTCCTCAATCAGTATCAAGAACTGGGGATAGAGCGGGCGATCTTTGCAGTCCCGTCTGAGAGCAAAGAGAAGGTTCTGCCTATTTTAGATAACTACGCCACACTGATTCCAACGGTTCGTTAACTGTCAGGAGGAACACAGTATGATCGATTTGCACTACTGGCCCACTCCCAACGGCAAGAAGGTGACCATTCTGCTGGAAGAATGCGGCATGCCGTACAAGATGATCCCGTGTCACATCGGCCAAGGGGATCAGTTCACAGATGAATTTCTCAATATCTGTCCGAATAATCGCATGCCCGCGCTGGTAGACCACGAGCCACTCGGCGGGGGTGAGCCGATCAGCATTTTCGAGTCCGGGGCGATGATGATGTATATCGCTGAGAAAGCCGGACAGTTTTATCCTCAGGATATCCGCGTCCGGTACGATGTGAATCAGTGGGTTATGTGGCAGATGGCCAACCAAGGCCCCAAGAGTGGCGAGTGTGGCCATTTTCGTCGCTTGGGTGACGACCAAGGTGATCAGACCTATGCAGTGCGGCGATTCACGGATGAAGTCAATCGATTGTTTGGCGTCCTCAATAACCGCTTATATAAGAGTGCCTATCTAGCCGGGGACGAATACACCATCGCCGATATGATTAGTTATCCCTGGACGGTCAATTGGGAATCCCAAGGCCAGGACATCAATGAGTTTAAATACTTCAAGCGTTGGTTCGACGAACTCGCAGAGCGAGACGGCGTGAAAAAAGGCATGGCCGTTGGCAGCGACCTGTCTATGGACCTCTCCAAACTCTCGCAGGAAGAAAAGGATAGCCTGCGTAAGATGCTCTACAACCAGCGGGCCCGACCGGTTCCGGAATAGCCTTATTCCCGTCCCCCCCTGGATTCCCGTTTCCACGGGCCCGTATCCACGGGAATGACATTCCTTTTTGTGTCATACCTGCGCAAGCATGTATCCAGGCCTACGGGACCAGACGGGGTTTTTCAGGGGCTTAGAGGCTTATCCGAATAACAGTTTCACGGTGTCATGTTGAGCCCTTCGACTGCGCTCAGGATAAACTCCGCGAAACCTCTCACCTCCACGACAAGGGGAGAGATTCTTCGCTCCTCTCAGGATGACAGAACCGGACGCCTATGGTTATTCGGATAGGCACTTAGTAGCTCTTAGAGTCCGTAGACGCGAGCTACATTTTCTCCCAGGACCTTCTGGCGAGTGGATGCCGACATCGGCGTCACCAGCTCACCCAATTCTTCCATATAATTATCCGGGTGGTCAGGATGGGGAAAATCCGAGGCCCAAAAAAACTTGTCTGCACCCACAAAATCCACCACATGGCCGAAGGCTTTTTCGTCTGGGTCACCGGAAATCCAGCACTGACGCTGAAAGTAATAGCTCGGCTTTTCTTTGAGCCGCACAGTGTCACCGAGCGGACTGTCATATACCGCATCCATCCGGTTCAGCAGATAGCCGGCCCAGCCCGCACCCGACTCTAAGACGACTACCTTGATCTTTGGAAAACGCTCAAACAGGCCATATTGAAACATGGCCGTGAACGCTTGCAGCGGACCTTGACCGCCGTGCACGTTGAAATGCCACATCGCCCACCTCTGCATATCTTTGAAGCGTTGGTGGACGCGTTTGGACGGCGGCTCACTAGCCGGGTGAATACCAACGGGCACATCAAGTTCTTGGGCCATGGTCCAGAAGGGATCGTAATCCGGATGCGCGTGGGATTTGCTCGTTGGCGTGAACGGAGCAAAGAATGCACCTTTGGCCCCCGCTTTGACGGATCGCTCCAATTCCCGGGCTGCTTCTTGTGGAACGCCCATAGAAATGTGGGCAATCGGGATCAGCCGGCCGTTCGTATCAGCGCAGAAGTCGATAATCCAGCGGTTATACGCTTGTGTCAGGGCCGCCTGGTAAGCTAGATCGCCAACCTCCTCAGTTTCCCAAATAAGTCCGATGCTCGGGTAGAGAATGGCTTTCTCCAATCCTTCTTGATCCAGACGTTGCACTCGTTCCTGGGCATCCATAGAGCCAAACGGTGCTTCGCCGACATAGGTGAGGCTCGGATCGGGTTCGCTTCTGTTGGGCGTACTTTTGCCCATGGCCCCAAACGCCGACAAGGTGCCGGCCGGCATATACTTGAAAGGCCGGCGATCGATTTCCAGGTATTCTAAGCCCTTCTCGTTAACACGTACCCGAATCGCCCGGTCACGATATTGAGGGTCGATATATTTCTCCCAAATATCGGGCGGTTCAAGGATATGGCCATCGGCGTCTATCGCACCGGTGTACGGGAATTTATTTTGGACTGACATCGCACCTCCCGCGAAAAAATGAACTTCAAAAATAGATTAAATACAACTACCCTAGAGAACTCTCTCGCTCTCCGTTCTAGAATCCTTAGCCGGGCAGATACACCCCACCGTTCACGTGAATCGTCTGTCCAGTGATATAGGCTGCATCGTCTGACAACAAGAACGACACGGCCGCCGCGATCTCCTCCGGTTTACCCGCCCGCCCAGCGGGAATGGGTCGAGCCAGCTTTTCAAGTTCTGCATCAGAGAACACAACTTTCAACCCGTCGTGCAAGATGAGGCCCGGAGCGAGCGCGTTGACCGTTACCCCATACGGCGCCAATTCCAGCGCGATGGATCGCGTATAACCCGTAATCCCAGCTTTGGCTGCCGCATAAGGACCTTGCTCTCCGGCTGCTTGATAGGCGGCCTGCGAAGCGAGGTTCACAATACGCCCAAATCCGCGCTCTTTCATGGCTAGGCTGAACGCGCGCGTCAGGTAGAACGTGCCATGCAGATTGACCCGCAGCGTCCGCTCCCAAACTCGGGACTCCTGTCCTGCTCCGTGAATGCCGGCGTTATTGACGAGATAGGCGATGTGGACATTCTTTGTCTGCAGCTCCTCAGCCAAAGCGATCACCTGGTCTTCTTTGGTGACATCCAGTGGATAAAAACTCACCCGGTCCTGCTGGTCCGTCGGAAAGCGCTCTAGCCATTCGGGCGCCTGCTGTGCCGCTCGGTCACAGGCCACGATGGTGTGTCCTTCATCCAACAGCCGCTGGGTCATGGCTGTGCCTAAGCCACCTACTGCGCCTGTTATGAGTATTTGTCCGTGTGGTTGGCGAGACATAGATTATCCCTCTTATCTTTTGCGCTGGGTAAAGAAGCCGTCCAAGGATTTTGCCCCAATAAAACTATGCCAGACAGGAGAGAGACCAGTCAGGCAGACGGAGGGATGCTCGCCACAGGCCGAATCGAAGCGCTGGGGTCTCGCTCCAGATTTTCACCCGCGCCCCCGGGCCGCTGCGCGCGCGCCCGAAGGACAGCGCATCGTACTTCAGATGCGCTCGATCAAGGTACCCGTCCCGAGGCCCCCTCCGCAGCACATCGTGATCAGCCCGCAGCGGTCCTGCGACCGCTTGAGCTCGTGGACTGCCTTGGTGATGAGAAAGCAGCCGGTCGCGCCGAGCGGGTGACCCAGCGAGATGGCGCCACCGTTGGGATTCACGCGTGCCATGTCGGGCTTGATCTCCTTGGCCCAGGCTAGCACGACCGAAGCAAAGGCCTCGTTGATTTCGACGACATCGATGTCGTCGATCGAGAGACCTGCGCGATCAAGCAGTCGGCGGGTAGCCGGGATCGGCCCTTCGAGCATCAACACCGGGTCGCAGCCGACAAGGGCCGTCTCGACAATCCGTGCCATTGGCTCACAGCCACGCTCGCGTGCGCGCTCTTCGCTCATTAATAGTATCGCCGCCGCACCGTCAGCGATCTGGGACGAGGAACCTGCGGTGTGGATGCCGTCTTCGCGGGCGACGGGCCTGAGGCCGGCGAGGGCTTCGAGACTCGTTCTGCGTGGGATCTCGTCGGCGGTGACGGTCTTCATCTCGTCGGTGCGTTTCCCGTCTTCATCCATGACCGGCGCCTTGACGGGAATGATCTGCGCGTCGAAGCGGCCCTCGGAGATCGCACGTGCCGCGCGCAGCTGCGATTCAAGTCCGAAAGCGTCGGTCTCCGTCCGCGAGATACCATACTTATCGGCGATCCGCTCGGCGCCCTCGAACTGGCTGACGAAATCGTAGTGCTCGAAGTAGCTGCGCGCGACGGGCTTGCCGTAACCGGCTTTCGCGCCGGCGACGGCGTCGGAGCCGATCGGCAGCCGGCTCATGTTCTCGACTCCGCAGGCAAGCACGACATCTTCCACCCCTGAGGCGATCAGGCTGTAAGCGAGGTTGGTGGCTTCCTGCGAAGAGCCGCACTGCGAATCGACGGTGATACAGGGCACTTCTTCGGCGCCGCCGTGAGCGAGCCAGGCGGTACGGGTGACGTTCATCGCCTGGGCGCCGACCTTGTTGATACAACCGCCGACGATCTGTCCTACATCGGCGGTGGCCACCCCGGCGCGCCCGAGCACGCCGTTCATGATCTGACCCAGAACGTCGGTCGGGTGAGCCCCGGCCAGAGATCCATACTTCTTCCCTACCGGCGACCGGCCGGCCTCAACAATAACGACTTCGCTCATAATCTTTCCTCCTAAGGGGCGTCCTGGTCCTTCCCTATGAGATGCCTCGTTCTAATCTATGAAAAATGATTTGGCAACGCCGAAAAGTGTGTCAGGCACTAAGGAGCAACGACCGAAGGATTGGGAGTAGGCAGGACGTGCCTACTCCACCGAACAGGATCGCTATTTCAATGCTGCCGCCTGGGAATCCTCCCCTATCTCCAGGCTCCTGATGCGTCGGATTGGTAACCAAGCCCACGATAGACGGCATCCACTAAGCTCTGTCCCCGCTCGTTGAGCGACAGGCCCGGCCCCATCTTATTCATGGTGTACCCAAAGGAAATACCCGCTTTGGGATCGGCAAAACCGAACGAGCCGCCGGCGCCAACATGGCCGAACGCTTCCTCAGAGATCAAGACGCTGTCCTGTACTCCAGCTGGCTCGTTGCGGTTGTCCATCGTTTTCATGAAACCCAGGGCAAATCGGGTAGGCATTATCAGCACCGCGTCTTCGCCGGTTGCGGATGATACGCAGCCCATCCGACCCAGCGTTTCACTGTTGACGATTTCGACGTTGCCCTTTTTTCCACCAAGAGCGAGCGGTTCATACATGCCCGCCAGTCCACGCGCGTTGGTGACGCCGCCAGCGCCGCCAATTTCTGCTGCATGCGCAGCGCGAGAATCAAACATCGGCGGAGGACCCATATAACCGCCCATATTGCCCATGGTTAAGGCCTGTATCGTGCCCGGTTTGGCAAGCTCTTGAAACAGCCGGCGTGCGGGATCAGGCTTGGCCGGAATCATGGGTGCAACCCGAGACTCCTTGTCTTCGGGTAAGCCTATCCAGAAGTCTAATCCGAGGGGCTGCGCGATCTCTTCTTTGAAAAAAGTTCCGAGCGATTTTCCGGATACGCGTCGCACAACCTCGCCGTTCAGCCAGCCAAAGGTCAGGGCGTGATAGCCATTACGGGTTCCAGGCTCCCAAAACGGCTCTTCTTTGGCCAAGGCATTCACCACCAGATCCCAATCTGCGTAGGCGCCTTGCGGCAAAGTCTCGCGCACGGCTGGCAAACCGGCCTGGTGATTCAACAGCATCTTCACTGGAATATTCTCTTTGCCCGACTGGGCAAACTCGGGCCAGTATTTCGCCACAGGCGCATCCAGATCGAGTTCGCCGCGCGACGCCAGGATATGGGCACAGATGGCTGTTGCGCCCTTCGTTGATGAAAAGACAATGCTGACCGTCTCATCCGTCCAGGGCGTCTCTGTTCTATTGTTTGCCAGTCCGCCCCACAAGTCGACAACCGTCTCTCCGCCGACGGTCACACACACTGACGCACCAACTTCACCGCGCTCTTTAAAATTGCGCTCGAACTCCTGACGGACATATTGAAACTTCCGATCGCATGTTCCCTTAACAGCCATTGAACTCCCTCCTTATATATTCTCTATTATCGGACTCTCAGCGCTCCTCACCAAACTCGGTCTTGCCCCAGAAGCCTGGATGCCTGCTTGTGCAGGTATGACACAGTATGGAATGTCATTCCCGTGGAAACAGGAATCCAGGCTGGAAGCCCAGAGAAGCGGAAGAGCGGCGGTACTTATTCAGCACAGCGCAAACCCCTCATAGCCGCTGGCGGCGACCTCCCCACACTTCTTCCGATATTCTCGGGCGCTGTTCGCATACAAGAGAACGGCGCGTTTCTTACCGGGAATATTCGCCCCCATAAACCAGGAGTCCGCAGCGCTCAATATCGTACCAGCGGCCAATTCGTTGGAGTGCTCCACCCAGGCATCTTCCGCCTCTAGGGTAGGTACAATGCTCGCCAGGTTCTTCCCACGCAGATGGCCGATGCAATCAGCAATCCATTCCACGACCATCTCGGCGCATACGGTGTAGTTGCATAACGCGGAGTTCGTGCCAATAAAGAAATTCGGGAAGCCGGCAGTTTGTAGGCCCAGGTAGCTGCGCGGCCCGTCAGCCCATTTGTCCTTGAACGTCTGCCCGCCTTCGCCCCGAATATCGATCCGGGTTAACGGCCCAGACACCGCGTCAAACCCTGTGGCATAGATGATGATGTCGAATTCGTACTCGGCGCCACCCTGGAGCTTCACGCCTTTTTGGGTGATACGTTCGATCGGTGCATTACGGATATCAACCAGTTTCACATTGTCCCGGTTGTAGGCTTCGTAATACTCCGTCTCCAGGGGGATGCGTTTGGAGCCGAAAGGATGATCCTTGGGTGCCAGCAATTCAGCCACGACCGGATCGTTGACACGCGCGCGGATCTTGTTGCGAACGAACTCGGCAAAGGTCTCGTTAGCCTCCATATTGGTCATGATGTCGTAGTAATTTCCCAGCCATTTCTTAAAACCGGGTAGCGCCCACAACTCCTCGTACTGTGCCATTCGCTCTTCCTCGGAGGCCTCCAGGGCCGACCGTGGGTCAAAGTCGTGCATAAAGCCGACCGGAGTTTCGCGGCATCTTTTGTGGATTTCCGGGTAGCTGGCCTTCCAGGCCGCCTGGGTCTCTGGGTTGACCTCTGAATTTCGCAACGGCGCACAGTAGTTCGGCGTACGCTGAAAGACCGTCATATGGCCGACTTCCTTGGCGACAATCGGGATGAGTTGGACAGCCGTAGCGCCCGTGCCGATGACGCCCGCGCGCTTACCGCTAAAGTCCACCTTTTCCTTCGGCCAGCGGGATGTATGAAACGATTGGCCTTCGAAGCTGTCGATCCCTTCAAATGGGGGCGTATACTTCGCAGACAGAATGCCCACCGCTCCGATGAGAAATTGCGCGCTCGCGCGCTGGCCATCCTCAATCTGGACCTCCCACTGACTCCTGCTCTCATCGTAAACCGCCGAGCTAACCCGAGAATTGAGCTGGATGTCTTTGCGCAGGTCGAACTTATCGGCGACAAAGTTGAGGTAGCGCTCGTTCTCTCGCTGGCCGGAGAAGTGCTCTTTCCAGTCCCATTCTTGCAACAGTTCCTCCGAGAAGGAGTAACCATAGGTTTCACTCTCGGAATCGAAGCGGCAACCTGGGTAACGGTTCCAATACCAGGTGCCACCCACGCCGCCAGCGTCCTCAAAGGACCGCACCGAAAGCCCCATCTTCCGCAGACGATACAATTGATATAATCCCACTACCCCGGCGCCAATAATGATCGCGTCGTATTGCTCGACCCCTCCTTTAGCGCGTGGTTTCTGTGGGTGTTGTTCAATCTTTGCCATAGGATTCCCTCCCTACCGTCCTACTTCTACTCTTCAGCTGTTCTTGTATATCTCACTCCCGCCATTGTTGTGAATGGTGAGGCGCAACAATAAAGTCCGACAAATTTGGTGCGTGTGTCTTGCTGCGCGCGTCATCATTTCAGCGAGGCATAGGTCGCCTCGATAAGCCCTACCGCCCGCTGATCACCTAGCATACTTTCGCCCATTCGGTTCATCACATAGGCGATCGAAGTGCGGGTATCGGGGTCGACCACGGCAATTGACCCGCCCCAACCACCCCAGTAGAAGGCCCCGGTGCTCGGCGTAAACGGAACCCTCGGGTTCATCAACCCAAAGCCCATTCCGAAAAGCATCCACGCGCCGAGCACGAGATCCTTGCCGTTGGTCTGTTGTTGCTGTGCCATCGCCACCGTCTCGGGTGCCATCAACCGGACGCCATCGAGCACGCCTCCCGAAGCCAGTGCGCCATGCACGCGTGCCACGGCGCGTGCATTACCGATCCCTCCTGCAGCGGGAATTTCCGCCGCGCGCCAGGCTCGCGTTTGCGGCTCCAGCCCCGTCAATGACGCGGACCGAAACGTCCGCACAGCGATCGAATTCGGATCGCCAGAAGTCTGATCCATCCTCGCCGCGGGAGGCACCATCTCGCCAACGCGATCATCGTGTTGGGCGCCGAGCCCGATGTGAAAATCAACGTCGAGCGGCGTAGCAACTTCCTCGCGGAAAAACGTACCGAGACTGCGGCCGTCTACCCGGCGCAGGATTTCTCCCTGAAGATAGCCTTGCGTGATGGCATGGTATCCCGAGGCGGTACCAGGCTCCCACCACGGTGCTTGGCGGGCCAACCTGCTGCAGACGTCGTCCCAGTTGTAGAGTTCCTCGATCTGGATAGGTGTGTCGAAGCCAGACATCCCTGCCGAGTGGCTCATCACATGCCGAACTAGCACGCCTTCCTTGCCGTTCTGAGCGAACTCAGGCCAGTAGCGCGCAACAGGAGCATCGAAATCGATCAGACCGCGGTCAGCGAGCATCAACATGCAGACGGCGGCCATGGTTTTCGTGGTGGAGTACACATTGACGATGGTGTCCTGCTGCCATGGCTTACCACTCGGCGCTGAGGAGCCGCCCCACAGATCAACAGCCACCTGTCCGTCGTGTACGACACAAACACTAGCGCCAATCTCATTGTTCGTCGCGAAGTTCTGGATAAACGCATCGCGGACGGCCTCGAAGCCGTCCGCACAATATCCCTGGGGTTCTACCATAGCTTTCCTTCACTGCGTCAATTCTCTGAGTTTTTCCTTCAAGGCGCTGAGCGCGCTTTTGTTTGCGTTTCTAATAGCCTCCATAGTCGGCGGTTCGACACTGATATCGCCGAGTTCCGCGAGAACGACGTGCACTTCGTCATGTCCATCAACGCGTTTCATCTCGCCCAACCAGCGTTGTACATTGGGGAAGGGTGCGAAATCGAAGACGTTGGTAAAACCCGGTTGCAGTTGCCCAATCTCCACGTACGCGGCAAAGTCGGCCAGCGTGAGGTGCGCGCCCGTCATATAGCGAGATTCCGCGAGCCAACCTGACTCTAATGCGTGCAGTGCCTTCGTCAGCGTCGCACGTGCGGCCTGTTGCGTGACGTCCGGAATATCCAGATCCTTGCGGATCTTCGGTGCGACCAACCCGATGGAAGCGTCGCGGACATTGCGATGGTGGTAATGCAAATACCAGTCCACCTTGGCGCGCAGCCGATGATCCGTCGGGTACACGTCATCCCAGCCGTGCCTATTACTCAAATAACACATGATGGTGTGCGCCTCACCAAGCACAAAGCCGGTGTCCGGCTCTTCGATCGTCGGAATCGTCCCGCCGGGATTTTTGGCCAGATAGGCCGGATTTCGGCTACCGGTTTCCCCTTTTGAGCCTGGGTTAATCAGCACCATTTCAAACGGCGTCCGCTTATACAGCATCAGCCACATGACCGCGCGTACCGGTTGGGAAAACGGCACGCCATACAAGATGAGAGGCTGCGTTGGACTACTCATCTATTTCACAATGAGACCTTCAAAGTCTCCCTGCTTACGCCACTCGGCGAGCATGTCATAAAAGGCCAACGCGCCCTTGGGATAGACGGTCTGGAGGAAGCCCTGCCCCTCGTTCGTTCCTTCGCCGTTGTAGTACCCCGGCGTGCAGACGTTTTGGTAGTTCGTCATCATGTTCGGCCCGGTTACGATCTGCACCCACTCTGCTTCAGCTTCGGGAGTCGGCTCGATTGATTTCGCGTTGCGGCTATCAACCAGCGCGATGAGCTGGGCAACGTGCTGGGCCTGATTATCGAGCATATAAGTGAAGTTCGCTGTGAGGCCGGTCTGGGTGAGCCCCATGTGGAAACAATTCGGAAAGCCGTTGCTCAAGAAACCGTGGAAGGTGCGCATCCCGTCTGCCCAAGCATCGGCAAGCGAGACGCCGTCACGGCCGTACATGCCAAACTCACCCCGCCGGGTATACGCAGTTCCCACCTCGAAGCCCGTCGCGAAGATCAAGCAGTCCACTTCGTACTCAACCCCATCCACCACCACGCCGTGCTCGGTCACGCGATCAACGCCTTGTCCTTTGGTATCCACTAGCTTGACGCTGGGTCGGTTAAAGGTTGGCAGGTATTCGTCGTTGAAGGTCGGGCGCTTGCACCACTGGCCGAACCATGGCTTGAGCCCGTCGGCCGTCTCCGTGTCGTTCACGGTCGAGGACACACGATCGCGAATCTCATTCATCTTTTGAAAGTCGGCAATCTCCGCCAAGAGCGCCTTTTCTTTGCCGGAGATCGAGTCAGTCTGGCTCGAGAGCAGATCGCTGAGCTTCTTGAGCGGGCTTGTCCACTTGTCGCGGACCTGATCGTCCTCAAGCTGTACCCCGTCCAAGAGGGCCGTGAAGTTCCGGTTCCGATATGTCTGCCAGCCAGGCTTGAGCGTTTTCGCCCATTCCGGGTTGGTGGGCGTGTTGTTCCGTTCGTCCACAGAGGACGGCGTGCGCTGGAACACATAAAGCTGCTGCGCATGATCGCCCAGCTGCGGTATGCACTGAATGGCAGTTGCCCCGGTGCCAATAATCCCCACCCGTTTGTCGTGGAGTTTGTGTAAGCCCCCAGTCGTATCCCCACCAGTGTAGTCGTAATCCCAGCGACTGGTATGGAACGTGTGCCCTTTGAATTTTTTGACCCCTGGAATCCCCGGCAACTTGGGCTTGTTCAGGGGCCCACTCGACATGATCACAAAGCGCGTCTTGAATTCATCGCCGTGATCGGTGGTGACTGTCCAGCGTCCAGCTTCTTCATCCCAACGCGCCTCTTTGACTTTCGTCTGGAAGTAGGCTTTCTCGTAGAGATTGAAATGCTTACCGATCCGCTGCGCGTGAGCAAATATTTCCGGCGCAAAGGAGTAGCGTTCCTTCGGGATATAGCCGGTCTCTTCCAGCAGGGGCAGATAGAGATAGCCTTCGATGTCGCACTGCGCGCCGGGATAGCGGTTCCAGTACCAGGTGCCGCCAAAATCACCAGCTTTCTCAACGATACGGAAATTGGTAATACCGGCCTCTTGCAGCCGCACCGCTGCCAACATGCCTCCAAAGCCTCCACCGACGATCAGGACATCGATGTCTTCTTCCAGCGCGGAGCGGGTGAAGCCCGGCTCTACATAGGGGTCCGCATTGTAGTGCTCATATTGGCCGGTAATTTCCTGGTATTGGCTGTTCGCGTCTGTGCGCAGACGTTTCGAGCGCTCGGCAGCATATTTCTCACGCAGGGCACCGGGATCAAAGCCCAGCTCCTCGGCAGTCGGTAGTCCGCTCAGTTCGGGTTGGGGTACGGTTTGACTCATTGTGTTAGTCCTCCTTTTTCGATTACAATTCTTCAGACACTGTTAGGCAGACAGCATATCGTTTGGAGCGAAAGAAATCTTGACCTGATTTCTTTGGCCCGGACTAATACAGACCCGGCATAACTTCTTTCGCAAATAGCTCCATAGACCGTTGACTCGTAACTGGACTTAAACCCGGCAGATGCATGCCCATGACAAGATGGGTCGTCCGCATTTTGCTTGTCATGGCTTCAATCTCACGTCCAACTTCGTCAGGCGTGCCAACCATTGGAGCACCAATGAGCTGATCAGCCACATTACGCAGTTCTGATGGTGGTGGCAGCTGCGCAAATTTTTCTGCGCCAGCAAAATCCTTGGCTTCAGCCAGCCAGCGGCCGTACCAGGTTAACATATAGTGCAGATGCTCTTGGACATTGCTCCAGGCTTCCTCTCGCGTCGGGGCTACATGTGCCCAGCGGAGCTGGGCGGCGTGAAAGTCTTTAGGATCACGTCCGTGGGTACGCAGGGCCTTATCATAGGTCTCCTGGGCAAAGGCGTCATTTGTGCCCAGAAAATGGCAGCCCATCCGGCCGGCGCGCTCGACGGCTTTGGGCTGCCCCGCCCCAATCCACAGTGGTGGATGTGGCGTCTGCGCAGGCTTGGGGACCAAACTGATGTTCTTGAGGTTGTAGTGCTTGCCTTCATACGAAAACGGATCTTGGGTCCACATGCCTCGGATGACTTCAATGCCTTCCTCTAGCAGGGACGCACGTTGTTTGCGCGGAATACCGTAGCCTTCGAACTCGGACGGCGAATAGCCTTGTCCAAAACCCATGTCAAAACGGCCATTGGAAATGATATCGACTGTTGCTGCATCTTCTCCAACGCGAACAGCATTGTGCAGCGGCAACAGCAACAGAAACGTACCGATCCGGACCCGACTGGTCATGGTCGCCACGGCGCTGGCAATCGGTAAAAGGGAAGGAGAGTAGCCATCTTCCGCAAAGTGATGTTCGGTCAGCCAAACAGTATCATAGCCAAGTTCTTCTGCTACCTGAGTTTGTTTGAGTTGCTCAGCATAAAACAGGGGCCACGGTTTGCGCCACTGGGGCGGATTGCGAAACGGAAATAATAATCCTACGTCCATGTCATCCTCCTTGACTTGACATCATAATCCTCAAGAGTGTGACAGATTGACAATCTCCTGAAGGTAGCCATTCTGCTGCTCGCTCTCAACGACGGGAACTGTCCATTCGCGAGATTTTCCGAAATTTGCGTGGCGACATTCCGGTCCAGTGCTAGGAGGCACGTGAGAAAGCGACCGCGTCTTCGAAACCGAGGCGGTCGGCGATGTCGTCGAGCAAGACATCGCCTCGCCGTAATAATTCCTGAGCCCACACGATGCGGTCCTGCCTTAATAGTGTGGGGAATCGTTTACCCTCGGCCGCCACCCTCTCTCCGGAAACGAGAGATCGGCTCTCTTTATCGCAGCACAAATTCCTCATAACCGCTGGCGGCAGCCTCAGCACATCTCCTCCGATATTCCGGGACGGTGTTGGCATACAGGAGTAGAGCAGGGGCTTTGCCGGGAATATTCGTCCCCATAAACCAAGACTTCGTATCGGTCAGGAGCGTATACGAAGCCAGCTCGTTCGAGTGATCTACCCATTCCTGCTCTACCTGTAGAGTGGGAGCAATGCTTGACAAGTTCTTCTCACGCATATGACCGATACAATCCGCAATCCATTCCACAATCATCTCAGCGCAGACCATGTAGTTGCAGAACGCTGTACTGGCGGCAATAAAGAAATTCGGGAAACCGGCAGTCTGAATACCGAGGTAGCTGCGTGGCCCATCGGCCCATTTATCCTTGAACGTCTGACCGGCTTCGCCACGAATATCCATCCGAGTCAGCGGCCCAGACACCGCGTCAAAACCGGTCGCATAGATGATGACGTCGAATTCGTATTCGGCATCCTGGGTCTTTACCCCTTTAGCGGTAATACGTTCGATCGAGGCCTTACGTACGTCAACCAATTTCACATTGTCCCGGTTGTAGGCCTCGTAATAGTACGTTTCCAAGGGGATACGCTTCGCACCGAACGGATGGTCCTTGGGGGCCAGCAGTTCTGCTACTTCAGGATCATGCACGCGCTCGCGGATCTTGTTGCGGACGAACTCGGCAAACGTCTCATTGGCTTCCCGGTTGGTCATGATGTCCTGGAAATTACCCAGCCATTTCGTGAACCCAGGTAGCGCCCACAACTCTTCATATAGTGCCAGCCGTTCCTCCTCCGAGACCTCTAGGGCCGAGCGTGGGTCGAATTCATGTTCAAAACCTGCCGAGGTTTCGCGACACTTTTTATGGATTTTTGGATAGTTGGCCTTCCATGCGGCCTGGGTCTCTGGATTGACCTCCGAATTGCGCAATGGCGCGGCATAGTTCGCGGTACGCTGAAAGACAGTCAGATGGCCGGCTTCCTCCGCGACGATCGGGATAAGCTGAATTGCCGTAGCACCTGTACCAATGACGCCGACCCGCTTACCACTCAAGTCCACCTTTTCCTTTGGCCAGTTAAATGTGTGAAATGATTCGCCAGCGAAACTGTCGATGCCTTCAAATGGAGGCGTATACTTCGCGGACAGGACACCGACCGCGCCAATGAGAAATTGCGCTCGAACGCGTTGGCCCCCCTCGACCTGGACCTCCCAGCAATGCTCGTTCTCATCATAGACCGCCGATCTCACCCAAGAATTGAGCTGGATGTGTGGGCGCAGATTGAATTTGTCCGCGACAAAGTTGAGGTAGCGCTCGTTCTCCGGCTGGCCGGAAAAGTGCTCTTTCCAGTCCCATTCTTGCAGCAGCTCCTCTGACCATGAATACCCATAGGTTTCACTTTCGGAATCAAAGCGACAGCCTGGATAGCGGTTCCAATACCAGGTACCACCCACGCCGCCAGCGTCCTCAAAGACCCGCACCGAAAGCCCCATCTCCCGGAGCTTGTACAGTTGGTATAATCCCGATACCCCGGCGCCGATAATGATCGCGTCATATTGCTCAACCGCTCCGTTCCCGTTTGGCTTCTGTGGATGTTGATCAGTGTTCGCCATAGTATTCCCTCCTTACAGTTCTACTTAGATTTTCAAGCGACTCTCGTCTCTCTTTCCTGCGATTGACGTGCCTTCGCGGTCAAAAAGGCTCGAAGGCCAGCCCGCAATCAATTCGCTCCCCTAACCCCAAATTGAAAGCGGCGAGCGTTTTGCCCAGCGTACCGCGGGCCATCATATCAATCTTTGACGTATACTCCACTTTGTCGAGGACTTCGGCTAGACGCCGGGCAGGGATAGCACCCGTCATCTCAGTTGCCTGCATACCCGTCCGCGCTCGACTCAATGCGCAGCCGATACTGAATGCTATCTGGCCCTCTTTTGCCATCGCCACGATATGACACTGCGGCTTGCCCTCGACCTTGAGGTCAGCCAGAGCATCCGACAGCACCATACCCGCATATGGGTTGATGCGGAGTAACACAACGTCTGGCTCAATGGGCGTTTCCGCCAGGGGGCCATAGGTAATGGCACCAGGCTTCTCCGGTACCACCGGGATATGAGGAAATACCTCTTCCGCTACCCAGCCACTCTCCAGCAAGGTCGCCACATCAGCACCTTCGGCTGCCTCTTCTAAGGTCTTAAGGCCATGAGTAAGGCTGCCCACGCTACAGTTGCCACGGTCTTCGGCAACTGTACTAAACGTTCGCTCCCCAGCTTTGATCCAGAACACACAACCAGCCGGGACCCGCCCAGTCCGTCCGTCGTCTGTTGGCTCGGCCAGCGGCTCGTCAAAGGCGGGGACGTCCTCTGGACGTTCGGGACTAAAAGTAATCGCAAGCGGCGCTGCGACTGGCCGCAACGCCTTGATGAGTCGTTCAGATAAGCTGTTCCAATCCGGTGCTGTCATTCTGCTAATTCCTTTGCAGGGAGGAAAAGGTTCTCACCCTTCAATAATATGAAACGCCTGTGCACCGATCTCGGTTGAGATCTCGATCTCACCATCCTGCACAGTCCAAGTGTCACACGGCTGCCCATCGATGAGTACACGACAGGCATCGGGCTGCTGCAGATTTTTGATGCGGAAGTTAGTCGGTCGTCCATTAGCCGCTGGGTCAGCAATATATGTCTGCAAGACCAGCGTTTTCTTCTCTTGATCGTAATATGCCTGAGATAAGCCCACGCTCGGAAAGTCCACACCATAGACTGTGGGTTGATCAAACTTTTCCAGGTTCGGATCGGTAAACATGCGTGACCAGGAGCCTTGCCCCCCGACTTCAGGCACCATAAGATTGGCGTTGTACTGCCCACGTGGATACGGCTCGTTCAATCCAAAGCCATAGTAAAATTCGCCAGCGTCACGATCCCAGGTAGGCTCGTAGTGAGCCTCGACATGGGCCTGTAGTTTTTTGACCGTCTCCGTGTCCCCAAGCTCGTTAGCCATGGCCAGCATACGGACTGTCATATATTGATGATCGTCTGTTGCCCCCGGTACGAGGATCACATGCGCCGTGCCATCGGGTTTTTCAATCAGATAGTCTCTCTTGATCGCTTCGTAGAAGCGGGTTGCCATAGCCGGGTCATTCGGCAGCAGGTAAAAACCCCACATAAGCCAGCCAAATACCGCAGGAATGGTGTGATTCAGATCAACCAGTGGATCGTAATACATCGTGACCCACTCGGGAGGGATTGGATCTTCAGACGGAGCGATAAAATTTTTCTTGGCGTACTCGTACCACTGCTCAAAAGCGCGAAACGTATTCCCATCGTAGAACGTGTCGGAAAGCCTCAAACCGAGGCTGGTGACCGTGAGTCAAAGCGGCCACACTTTAGTGTTCTCTCAATGCGAGCCTTCGGGTCTGCCACACCATTGTTCGCTGATGAACTCATTCATGCTGGTGTGGGTATAATGAAACGTGTGCTCGCCATTATTCACAACCGAGAAGCCGTCATTATATTTTTTGTCACCAGACGCATACAGGTGTAAGCCCATAGTCAGCGACAGAAAGCCTTTGTAGTAGATTGCTCCAGCGGCCTTGATCGGATCGGGTTCATACCCCCACGGGTCAACGCCATTGGCCGCCCAGCCTGGCGAGTCGTATTTGCCACGCAGTTCGTTCGGAATGAGCAAGGGGAAAAATTCATCCGGATACTTCTCTCGCTGTGGGTCCGGGCCGATCTGTTGGGACCAATCGTAGGTACCCCAATACGCGGTAATCCGGTCAACCAGGCTTTCAAGAATCTCACTATACACCTCGCGCCAGGCAGGCGTGATGTCACTCATCATTGCCACTGCATAGGATGAGTCCACGGCATCGAAGCGATGAAAATTACCCATGGGTGGCAGGCTTTTATCGTCCCACATATCAGATGGCCGACCGTCTTTGGACCAGTCATCGTCCACCATGGCCTTACGGTAAAGATATTTCAGCCAGCCGCGCGCCTTTTCAGACAGCTCGGTCTGGACGGTGTCTTGCGCCATACTTCCCTCCTCTTTTGTTTCGCGAAGCAGGACCACGCTGTGTTGTGTCCTCAATAGCAGCTCAACAGAGCAAATGAAACGAGTTTGCCTATCGCTATTTACGATCTGACCTAGTAATGACACTAGACAGAACGTCACAACCACCGGAGAAAACTGGCATGGCGAAAGACCAAAATGAACTTAATGGACCTGATAAATTTGCGACAACAGCTATCGAGTCGATTAATGCTCTATCATTTCCGTGGCAGACTCGTGATCCCTTCCTCTTTTGTGTCTTCCATAATGACCCCTATCCAAAAGGCAACGACAAGCTTGGTCCTGCAGCGTCCTTAGCAGGCCGTGACATCGGACAGGACTTCGACCCCAGGAACGGCTGGCGCATGTACCACGGCGATGTGGTTCCCGGCTTCCCACAGCATCCCCATAGAGGTTTTGAGACTGTCACCATTGTGAACCAGGGCTTTGTGGACCATTCCGACTCACTGGGGGCAACTGCCAGATACGGGGCTGGAGACGTGCAGTGGTTGACTGCGGGGAGAGGCATAGTCCATGCCGAAATGTTTCCGCTGGTGAGCAGCGATGCCGACAATCCGCTTGAGCTCTTTCAGATTTGGCTGAACCTGCCAGCCAAGGACAAGATGGTCGATCCTCACTTCACCATGTTGTGGGAAGAGTCTATCCCGGGCAGGGAGGTGAAGGATGCCGAGGATCGTTGCACGCAGCTGAAAACCGTCGCAGGATCGTACGGCGATATCAAAGCACCGTCCCCGCCCCCGGATTCATGGGCTGCAGCTCCCGAAACGAACGTCAGCATTTGGACTATCAAGATGGAAGCGAACGCTACCTGGACCTTGCCCGCCACAAAGCCAGGAGTTAGCCGGACGCTGTATTTCTACGCAGGATCAGACCTCCACATCGGGCGGGAGCGTATCCCTGCCAATCACATGGTAGCGCTGAAGGCAGATGTAGCACTGCCTCTCCGTGCGAGCTCAACTTCTGCTGAGCTGCTCCTTCTCGAAGGCCGTCCGATCCAAGAGCCCGTCGCCCACTATGGACCCTTTGTTATGAACACACGTCAAGAACTCCAACAAGCGTTTGCTGATTATCAGCGCACCCAGTTCGGTGGCTGGCCGTGGGCTAATAATGCGCCAGTGCATGCCCGACAAGAGGGACGATTCGCCAAACATGTCGATGGCCGGCTTGAGAAGCCGGTGTAGGCTTGGGTCATGTTTCCATGTTTCCTTGTGTAGGGGCGAGGTATCCTCACCCGGACGTCTAGCCGAGAGGCAGCGAAGCGGAGTACAGGAACGCCCTGCCCACAGGGAGAAACCTCCGCTCGAATCTCCCGGATTCCAATCCGTTCCATCCCGATTACACTGATCACGATCAGCCACGCAGTGGCCGAAAGAAGGCACGGATATCTTCGACCAAGCTTTCGGGTTCCTCCATTGACGCAAAGTGTCCGCCTGACGGCATCACGGTCCAGCGCTGGAGATTATAATAGCGTTCGGCCCAGCTGCGTGGCATCAACGCAACCTCTTCCAGAAATACTGCACAGCCCGTAGGTGCTTCGACTACTGGCGAACGATCGTGGGCCGGCTGCCACACATGATGGGCAGCTTCGTAATAATAACGCGCCGAAGTGCCGAAACTATTTGTGAGCCAATACAGCATGACCGTATTGAGCAAATCGTCTTTGCTAAAACGAGACTCAACGTCACCCTTGCAGTCACTCCACGTACGACGCTTTTCTACCAGCCAGGCCGCTAGACCGGCCGGCGAGTCATTCAACCCGAAGGCCAGCGTCTGCGGTTTGGTCGATTGCAGTCGGAAGTAGCCGGCTTCCGCTTCAAAGAAATGCGCGGTCTTTTCGAACCACCCCTCTTCGTCCCGTCCATATTCTGATGCCTCGGGCATACCTGCGCTGAAGAAATCGAGCGGGACCATCAGATGAATATGCAGCCCAATGAGGTGCTCAGCATACTTGTGGCCCAGTTGGGCAGACAGAATAGCTCCCCAGTCTCCGCCTTGGGTAGCGAACTTCTCATAACCGAGCACATCTTGCATGAGTTTGACCCACAGGTCGGCCGTGCGCGAATAGTTAATGCCCGGAACGTTCAGGGGTGAGGAGAAGCCGTAGCCAGGCAAAGACGGCACGACCACATCAAAAGAGTCAGTAGGATCTCCACCAAACGCAGCCGGATCGGTAAGCGGGCGAATCACCTTGCGCAGATCCCAGAATGTCCACGGCCAGCCGTGATTCAAAATAAGGGGCATGGGGTTCGGCCCTTTGCCTGGCTCATGAATGAAGTGGATGGGCACATCCTCAATCGTAGTCTTAAAGTGGGAGAAGGCGTTCATCTCCCGTTCATGTTTGCGCCAGTCGTACTGCTCGATCCAATACTCCACCAACTCCTTAAGATAGGCTGCGTTCGTGCCATACTCCCACCCGTCGTTGGCGAAGTCCTGCGCCCAGCGGATTTTAGTCAAACGCTCGCGTAGGTCGGTCAGAGCTTCTTCTGGGATACTGATCGTGAAAGGTTCTGAGGTACTCATACGCGCCTCCTTGGTATGCTCTTCGAGGTAGGCTGCAACGCTTCCTGCATCCGTAGTCTGTAGCAGTTTTCTCCGTTCATGTATCAGACTCACGCCGCGTGTCATGACGAGGTGTGACCCAACTCGGTAGAAACCGCCGCTCTGTTTCCGCATTTGCGCTTACATACTATATGCAGCAGCTCGTGTCTGAGTAAGCCAGAATGCGAACTGAGGTAGAAGCTTTCAGGATGGTAACCTCTCTTAGGGAGACAGCGGCAATCAATAGCTCATTAAATCTGCGGTGCAGCTTAAAGTGTTGCGCTTCCTGCCCCATCCAGGCTTTGGCTTCTTCCCGGAGCGCAGAGCCGGTGATGTGCTTCGACGCTTGACAGATCGAATCAGTAATAAAGGGCTCCATATGTGGCAGCGGCACTGAGGCACCGTTGGCCAATTGGCTGAACACAGGTTTGGCGGGATTCCAGCACGGCTTTAAGTTCTCCGGAAACTCAAACTGCACCTTACGAACCAAGATCCCTTGAGACGTTTACTGTTCGCTCATAGTCTCACCTTCGCTTTGTGCTAGCAATCAGACGGCCTTTTCTGCCTCTGTCTTTGCAGTTCCCACGATTCTCATACTGCAAATTGAACGGGCAGGGTCTGCGGGCCTCGGACAATGAGCGACGCTACCTGAGCGATCTGTTCGGTCGCACAGGTGAATGGGGGACAGTCAAACAAGAGCGCCTCTAATGCCTTCCGACCTTCCAGACGAGCGAGCGGGGCGCCTAAGCAATAGTGGATACCATAACCAAATCCGACATGATCCTGAGGATTGCGTTCTACATCAAAGCGATTCGGTTCAGAGAATTTCCGCTCATCACGGTTGGCGGAACCCAGTAGCAGGAAAACGTTCTGTCCTGCCGGGATCTTCCCGCCTTTCAACTCCACGTCCTGCGCGGCCCGGCGAAAAATCACCTGGACAGGAGATTCATAACGCAAAACTTCTTCCACGAGTGCAGGCACGAGGGCACAATCAGCGCGGACTTTTGCCAATTCATCTGGATGGTCGATCAGGCTAAGGACCGCGTTGCCAATCAAGTTCGTCGTAGTCTCGTTCCCCGCTAACAGTAGCAAGACGGCCAAGGCGAGGATCTCAGCTGAAGAAAGCATATCGCGCTCTTCCTCCGCTTGCACAAGAGCGGTAATCACGTCGTCTCCAGGGTCGGTCCGTCGGCGTTCGATCATGCGCTCAAAGTAGGCACGCAACTCAACTTCGCTCTTTCGAATCTGAGCCCGATCAGCCTCGTCAGTCGGACGACTGGTGGCGCTAACCACGTCATCTGACCAACGCTTAAAATCATCGCGCCGCTCGGGCTCGACGCCGAGCATCTCCGCAATCACAATGGTAGGCAGCGGTCCGGAAAATGTCGAGACTAAGTCGCCCTCCGGTTGCCCGCGCAGCGCTTCCAGCAGCTCTTGCGTAATCGCCTGCACGCGCGGCTCAAGTGCGCGGATGAGACGCGGCGTAAAGCCTTTATTGGCCAACTTCCGTAACCGAGTATGATCGGGAGGATTCATGTCAAGAATCCACGGCACTTCTGGAACGGGATTGAGATCACCCAAAGCCTCTGTGGTGAATACGGAAGATGAGAAGAGATGTGGATTGCGCAAGGCAAAGTCCACATCCGCATAGCGGCTCAGCGCCCAGCACTGAAAAGATTCAAGCCAGATAACTGGTGCTTTGTCTCTCAGCTCAGCATAATACGGATACGGATTG
Organism: uncultured Enterobacteriaceae bacterium; assembly: GCA_964495015.1. GTDB lineage: Bacteria > Desulfobacterota > Binatia > Bin18 > Bin18 > Bin18. Next base: position 32,741 of record CAZBUD010000011.1, read on the forward strand.
GCAATCACTTCTGGGGCAAGAGGGTTGAAGTTCATGCAAAAATCTCTCCTTATGTATTCTCACTCTCATCCAAGGCGCTGCTGGCGCTCACGGAGGAGGAGGAACAGCGGCAGTCCCGCCGCAAATGCTACCAGCCACGAGACCCCCACACAGATCCAAACGTTGCGTGCGCCGAGTGTGGGACCTTCTGCAAACAGCAATACATTGAAGGCTGCAAACGCGATCAAGAGGTCGAACAGCAGCGACGCGGTTACCGCGCTTTCCATCGGTACAGTCCAGAAACCGACTAAGAGATTACCGCCTGCGCCAATATACTGGAAGTTAAAATACATGGGGATGATCACCCCTAGGCCAACAAGAACCGCATAGACCATCTCGCGTGTCGTCATAATGCTCTCCTTACAAAAGATTGAGTAAGACAATCTTTCGAAAATATCAGTCCGTGTGAGATATAATATTAGGCCGCTCGACCGCGGCGCAGCAGCCCTCCCGGTGTAGCGCCAGTACAGTTGCCGTCCCGGACTGTCTCAACCCCGTTGACCATAATATGGCGGTAGCCTTCTGCTTTCTGCACCCGCCGCCACTCGCCAGCTGGCAGGTCATGGGCAACCTCGACGGGCAGCAGTTTGAGATTGGCGAGATCGTAGACCACAATATCTGCGGCCAAGCCTTCCCGCAGGATACCGCGATCCTTGAACTGCGCAGCCCACGCCGGTAGTGCGCTTAAGCGGAAATGGGCTTCTTCCAAGGTCAGTGAATGAGTATCGCGCACCAGCCAGGTCAGCATATCTGTGGGATACACCCCTAACGTCAGAAACTTGATATGTGCCCCACCGTCAGACGAACCAGGAATGGCGACCGGAGAGCTCATCATCTCCTTATGGACTTGGGCATCACCATTGACGACAGGTCCTAACCAGTCTGCCTCAAGGTCGTCCGCCACGCTGATGTCCAAGATGACGTCAATGACATGCTTATTTTCCCGTTTGGCGATCTTTCCGACCGACTGGTTCAGATATTTCTCACGTAGCTCTGGATTATTGATCGTAATCGCAATGAACTTATGCAGTTCACCAAAGATAAAATCACGCGCCGGCGTGCCGGCGTCGTACTCTGCCCGCATAGGTTTACGCCTGTTCGGATCGGCTAATTTTGTTCGCTTCTCTTCGACCGTGCCCAGGGTTGCCTCGCGCCAGGTCTCATTGTCATCAAAGAGATTCCAGTCTTTAAAATTGATGGTAAATGGCGCGCGGACCGTTGCCGCTTGTCCATATACTGGAATCCCTTGCTCGACCATGTCGTTCAGCCACCTGAGCTGTATGCGCAGCGGTTCAATAGCCTGTTCGTGTGCCACCAGGGCATTATAAAGCACAGCGTGATTGCTCTGTTTCGCCAGTTGCGTATTAAAGTCCATATCGCGACCCATACCGATGCCTTCGTCATTCGACGACGCGCTCGACTGGGTAAACTGGATGAAGCCAATACCATGTGAGTCTAACGCTTGGGCCATAGTCAGATAGAACTCATCCGACAGGACGTCCGAGATCATCAGCGTGCCATCCTAGTCGCGCTGCACCGAGGCTGCACTGTCCGGGAAAAGTCGCTGCGCGCCCCAGCCGACGGCACCCGCTTGCATGGCTTCGTGGAATAGCTGCACCGCATTTCGCACTTCTTTTTCGTTTGGTAAGCGTTTCTTAGCCTCAGCAAATCCGCCCTTCACGTAGGCAACCAGGGGCGTGACAGGAACAAGCTGCGAGAGATTAATGCCTAGCGGCAGACGGTCAAGATGATCCATCCACTCGGGGAAGGTCTCCCAATCCGGTGCCATGGACACTTTCATGGGTGCGAGTGGGATGGCTTCGTTGCACGACAGGGACAGCAGAGCGCGATCAAAGTCTTTGCCATGCACCTGCGCGAAACCAAAACCACAGTTGCCGATGGTTACAGAAGTGACGCCATGCAAGCCGCCGATGGAGCAGTACGGGTCCCAGTGAACCTGCGCATCGTAGTGTGTATGCAGGTCAATAAAACCAGGCGCGACGATCATGCCGCCCGCATCTATGACCTTGCCCCCATCACTCTTCTTGAGTCGCCCAATCTGAGCAATCTTGCCGTTCTTGAGCCCGATATCCGCCTTGTAGCGCGGCACCCGCGTGCCGTCGACAATCATACCACCGGTAATGATGGTATCGAACTGTGGCATAGTCTCTCTCCCCTCAAGGGATGAGCTTGGTGCGTGACTCCTTGGGAAACCTGTTGCCTCTAGAATCTATTACACTGAAGCTTGGGGTCTACAAGCTTTAGGAGAAAAATATTTTCGCCTTCATATTGTCACACAACCCCATTTGTTCCTGGTAGAATTCGGTGTACCTGACAGAGGCGTAGTATGCACGCATCGTATGGAAGAGGGAAGCTTTGCCGCATGGCAAAGAAAAGAAAACCCGTTCTGGAAGATCTCGCCACCGCCTTGACGAATCTCTTCTTGCCCGTTCCCTACCGGATCGGCGTCGCATTTGAAGAGACCCTCCGGTGTGGCCGACTCCACCGCAAACAGGTCGCCATCTTGTGGCTTATGCAGGCCGCGGGTGGAGCAGCATGCAGCATGCGTCGCAAAGATATTGAACGCTTACTCGCAGCATGGTTTGAAACGAGTAGTTCGACGATCACGCCTGCCCTTGGCACACTCGCGCAGTCTCCGTTGCAGTTCGTCCGCATTGGTGAAGACCCAGATTTGGGCTGCGAGAAGCGCGTCACCCTCACCACCAAAGGCAAGAAGTTCCTGCTCACGATGGACGCGGCAAGCCGAACGTTTGCCCAACGGGTACTGGAACGAATGCCAAAGGCAGAAATCCGAGCGATGGTACGCCTGATGAACAGAAGTATTGAGGCGCTTGAGCAGGGATAAAAGAGGAGGAGCAGCATGTTACAAACAATGATTACCGGCAGTTTGCCAAGACCAACCTGGCTGGCCCCCCCGCGCCAAATTTCTTCTGTCTCATTGCGGCTAAAAGACACTGCGTTACAAGAAGGCCAAGACGACGCGGTTTGCCTGGCGCTGACCGATCAGCAGGAAGCCGGCCTGGATATTGTAACCGACGGAGAACAACGCCGCCGTCACTACATCTGGGGATTGACCGAAGGACTCTGCGGCATCGATTTTAGCAATATGGTTAAAAAAGACACTCGTGGTGGGCGCTATAAGACGTTAGTAGATGTCGCGCGCGTAACAGAACCGGTCCGCCGACCAGGCTCCATTTTCCTTGACGCCTTGCGCTTCCTCAAGCAACGCACGACGCTGCCGGTCAAAGTCACACTGCCGGGTCCGATGACGACGACGGACACGCTTGCCGACGAACATTACGGCGAGACACGCCGCTTGGCTGCGGATCTTGCCCAGGCGCTGAACGAAGAAGCGTGTGAACTGGCAGAAAACGGTTGTGACATTATTCAGTTCGATGAACCGTGTTTTAATATCTATCTCGACGAGGTTGAGGACTGGGGCATCGAGATGCTTCAGGTAGCCGCCAAGGGCGTGCAAGCAAAAACCGCCGTCCATATCTGCTACGGCTATGGAATTCCCCTGGTCTTAGCATGGAAGACAAAAAATACAGATTGGAGTCATTACCAGCGGACACTGCCTCTGCTCCGCACCAGCAGCATTGATATGATCTCGGTTGAATGTGCGGCCTCAGGCGTTGATCCGTCCGTCCTCGGGCTCGCCAAGGGGAAGGACATCATGGTTGGCGTCATTGATGTTGGGACAGAAGAAATTGAAACACCGGAAACCGTCGCTGAGCGCATTCGAGCCGCGCTCGCCCATGTTGCCCCCGACCAGCTCTACCCGTGTACGGACTGCGGCATGATCCCACGCTCTCGGGCGGCCGCACGCGGCAAAATGAAAGCATTGGCAGATGGCGCCTGGCTTGTACGCACGGAGCTGGTGAGCGGAATGATCGCGGGCATTCCCAGGGTAGGCCGACCGGAGAAATAGATCATTGCATATGAAGAAACGCGAGAAGTACACGGAAGCTGAGGTTGCGGACAATTGGCTCATCCACGACAGCACGGAGGAAATTGATTAGACTAAGCCAGGAGTCCGTCTAGAGTTTGATCCGGCTCTTAGGAGTGGTATAGATCCAGAGATTAGGGCGATAGTACATAAACGAAGCCCCTCCATCCAGAAGAATTCCAAATGTCACATATGAAGATTAATGGCGTCAACCTTTATGTTGAAGACGCAGGCACTGGCGATCCCATTATCTTTGCACACGAGTTCGGCGGGGATGCCCGGAGCTGGCAGCCGCAGGTCACGCACTTTTCCAGCCGGTATCGTTGCATCACTTTTAACGCACGAGGATATCCGCCCTCCGACGTACCCGCAGACGAAACTCTCTACGGTCAGCAGATCGCAACCAACGATCTCAAGGGCGTGCTTGACGCGCTCGACATCGAGCGGGCGTTCGTCGTTGGTCTAAGTATGGGCGCCTATACCGGCTTAATGTTCGCCATGCAGCATCCCGAACGCGTACATAGTCTTATATTTGCCAGCGGGGGATCAGGTGCATATCCAGACACACGTCAGCAGTTCCTAGCCGACTCGAACGCGCTGGCCGATACAATGCTGCAAGCGGACTCAGTCGATGTGTCGGGGATTTCTTCTGGCCCGAGCCGGGTACAACTTCAGAACAAAAATTACAAAGTCTGGGAACAGTTCGCAGCCCATTTCTCCGAGCATTCCGCCGTCGGTTCGGCTTATACCTTGCGCCACGTACAAGCCGAACGACCGTCGCTGTACGAGCTCACCGATGATCTCCACGCCATGACCACGCCCACGCTCCTGGTTGTGGGTGACGAAGATGAGTCTTGTCTCGATGTCAATCTGTATCTCAAACGAACCATGCCGTACTCCGGTTTCAGCATCTTGCCCAAAAGCGGCCACCTCTTGAATCTTGAGGAACCGGAACGCTTCAACGCCCTACTGGACAAATTTTTCCAGGCTATCACGGCTGGGCAGTGGAGCCGCAGAGACCCACGCTCTGAGAACGTAAGTGCGTTTGGACAGAAGACGTAGTAAGAAGTTCGGGAGAGAACGTTTGTTCCCTGAGCAAGGGAGAAATAGTTTCTCTTCCGTCCTCCGCAAAGAACTGACGCCGACGCCGCTAAGGAAACCGGGAAACGTCTCAAGGACCGGATTCACAAATACGCTCGCTTCGTATGGTGGATGGGTGGGCTGCTTGTCGCCCTCTTCGTTTTACTTGCATCCATGGGCTATGGGAATTTCAACGCCGCTGTAACACAAGCGCGAGCCCCGAAAAAATCTACGTGCAGCTTGGAAAGGAGCTTGAGGGCGTCTCGGCCCAGTCCAAGGCAGAGATCCAGAGAGACGTAAAGGCAGCTAAAAGCGTAGTGACACGCATCGGAGAGACTGCTGACGAGGCCGAGCACAAGTCCTAGAGAATCACGGACAAGCCCCTGAGTTAGCGCAACTATACCCTCGACGGAACGTATAGGCCTATATCACCCAAGGGAGTCGACAATGGCTGAGAAAGAACCACTACGAAGCCCTCATCGCCTACGACAAAGCCCTCACTCTCGACCCCGGCTATGCCGCTGCCTGGAGGAATAAAGGCGACACGTATTCGCGCTTAGGCGACCGAGACCAGGCGCTGGATCATCTTCGCAAAGTCATCGAACTCGATCCGACCATGGCCACTGTGGCAGTTGAAAGGGGACTTTATCAGGCTCTTTGGGAGGATGAAGTCTTTAGGCGGCTCGTGGAGAACGCCGAAATGGAAGACTCCGAACCGGAGGGCACAAAAGCAGAGGACGCCACACAGGCAGCAGGGGAATGACATCGTTGCGGCTCGAAGACGCCGGGATACAAAAAGGCCAATCTGACGGCGGCTACCCCAGAGCCCACACAAGAGCACTAACCGGCTTTGGGGCCAAGCATCCACCTGTAGGCAGAAGAGTCCAGCTACTGGGCGACCCAGCCGCCGTCGACTACCATGGGATGACCAGTCACAAACGATGCCGCGTCTGAACACAGCCACACGACTGCTTCAGCAATCTCTTCAGGCTTGCCCAAACGACCGATTGGCTCTTTAGCAGTCATGCCGTCTTCTATGCGCGGGTCGAGCTCCATACCTCGCTCGAACATCGGAGTCCGGATGACACCTGGACACACCGCGTTCACCCGAATGCCAGCCTTGGCGTATTCCAAGGCCGCTGTCTTTGTCAGTCCGAGCACACCATGCTTTGCCGCGACATAGGCGGGCCCACTCCGAAAGCCTACTAAGCCGGCAACCGAAGCCGTATTCACAATAGCGCCGCTGCCTTGTGCCAGCATGTGTTGGAGTTCGTACTTCATACACAGCCATACGCCCGTCAGGTTAATAGAGATGACCCGATCCCAGTGTTTCTCCTTGTAATCTCCGGTCCTGGCGGCAGCGCCAGCTATGCCGGCATTATTAAACGCACAGTCGAGTCGCCCATACGTACCGACGGCGTGTTTGACTAATGTCTCGACTTGCACGGCCTGGGCAACATCGGTCTGAACAAATGAGGCTTCTCCACCGGCGTCTGTGATGAGCTTGGCCGTCTCGAGCCCACCTTCAACAACCACATCAGAAACTACGACCTTCGCTCCTTCGCGTGCTAAAGCCAAAGACGCCGAGCGCCCAATACCGGACCCTCCGCCGGTGACAAGTGCAATTTTGCCGTCTACATGTCCTGCCATTTCTTTATCCCCCCATATCTATCAGAGAGTTTCTTCTAGCGTGTTGGCGAGGTAACCTCGGCCCTCTGGCCCTTCATTCCCCATTTGGAGTGAGCTTCACAATAAACCCATCCGGCAGCTCACGCTTGCCAGCAATGAAATCGCCGTTGATGTCCGTTACCCATAACGTGCCATCAACGACCTGTAATCCAGCCGGATTCATGAATCCACTCGCTACCAGGTGTAGCTGTCCGTCCCCGGTCACGCGGTAGATCTTGCCATCTGTCTCTAGCACTTGCGTCATGGGAACAGGCGCTTGGATATTCGCAACGTCAGAGACAAATATCTGCCCGCCGTATGACCCAAAACCATCCGGAGCGAGGGTAATCCCCATAGGCTGGGCGAGCCCCTCAGCAACAGGCTGCACATCAACTGTGCCGTCAGCCGAAATCCGAATGATCATGCCACTGCCGGCTGTCGGTGGTTCGAGTATGCCGCCCTTTTTGAGCGTGACCAGCATCCATTGACCATCCGACGAGAACGCGATCCCCATGGGTGCCCCTGTAACCCTACCGTTAAGGGTGACAAACGCTGAGCACGCACCATCGGCCGTCACCTGGTAGATCGAATTGTTAAAAGCGGTGACCGCAAAAAATCTATCCCCAAACGCACTGCCTGACGGGCCAAAACGCGCATCCACCCCAAAGCCGCTCACCCCTTGGTTGGTTTTGCCGGTTTCTGCCAGCGTGCATACGACTTCTGCAACGTCTTTCGATTTCGGATTGACCCGTTGAATGACATGATTGGCCGTCGCACCCGGTGCAGCCACCTTGGCTTGGGCAATGGCATAAATGTGACCGGCAGTCGCACCAAAACTCTCCGGAGCCACACCAAATCCCGTCGTTGGCAGCAAACGTCCAAGGCCAACCAGCTCAGATATTTGCCCATCCTTACTGATCGAAACAATGCGGCTGCCCTTCTCGCCTTCCTCTCCACCGTCGTCGTTCAGCCACACCGAGTCGCCTTGAGGATGAGGCCATAGCGGGTCATAGAACTCACCCGGAGGGATGAACATTTCAGCGCTAAATCCGGCCTCGGCTTCAATTGTTGGGGCCGCCATCAAGCGGTCGAGTAACCCTTCGACCTCTTCTGCTGCGAAAGCAGAAGTCCAGCAGACTCCCCAGCTCATACCAAGCGCGACAATCAATCTGTGTCCTACGTACATTGTTCCCCTCCCTGTAAAAATGAAGGCCCAATTTTGGCACATGTAGGGCTATTTTGCACCAGGTCCAAATTCTTGACTGAACATGCGCAGACGCACACAGTCTGGGCGGTCGATTTCAACGGGGAAAATATGACTAGCAATGTGCCGCCTTGCAAACCGCGACCTTTTCAGCGGGATCACGTGTCTCCCGAATCCAGCGTAAATTGTGCGGGAAGAGTTATCATGCATGCAAAATGGCCTAGAATCCCTTATTGTACCCGTCTGCTCAGCCTTGCCAGCATCATGGTCGGACGTGGGACTGGCCATGCTCAAGAGACGTTTACTCCCCCGCTTCCCTCGTACGGCCCATTTGCGGCGCAGGAACTACAAGGGCACGATTTCAGCGTCTTTGATTCGTTTCAAATCCAACCCAGTTTGAAAGTCGATCTCGAAGATCTGCAGTATCTGCTCGATGCCATCGAGGCCGGGCGGTTCACAGCTCTCCCATCTGCGGATGTTGTGGGCGACGACTCAACGACAACGGCTATAGTGTTTGTGTCCGTTGCGTTTGAGCATTTGCTGTTATTTCCAACAGAAGACGGGCAAGACATCAAAGGACCGACCTCACGCCTCACGGTCTTCACGTCTGTCATGGACAATTCCTCTGCGCCCCCCAGTCGGGAATTTGCGGTCCTCGGCGTCTACGCCCCCAACCCTAGTGTCCTCAACACTGTGTAAGGAGGGAGGACCCACTCGTACAATGGTGAACACACCGCGCTGAAAGAGAATGCGCTCTGCGGGCGGGTCACGCAGCACGAAGCCCGCGCGACGCCCCTGCCTCCACTGCTCCCGGACACTGTCGAGGAACGGCTCATAATACAGACTAGCGCCAGGGACGTAGCGACCCTGGTTCACCACAAAAACATCGACACCGTAGCGATCGTATAGCAGATCAACAGCTGCAAAATCACTCGCGTGATAGGCGGCCAGAACTGCTGCGATCCGTTCCGCCATCGTCTGGTAATATCCCACGTATAAGGGCAGAGACGTCTCCATAGAAGCAAGCACACTGCGCCGTGATCTCAGCGGAATATTGTCCGCGTCGTATGGATGCGCCGCCACGAGGGTATCTTTGGGCAAAGTCTCAAGAAAAAGATAGACGGCCTCGAGGTCCTGGTCGGGCGGAGTGTGGAGCACGGAGACAAGTTTCGTTGTAGCTTCTGTCCCGTAAGCCGCCAGAACAAGACAGCCGACCGGAACGAGTATCGCGCGTTTCAACTGTTTACTCAAAAAAATACGCATGCCTCCAGCTGGGGGATAGGCGCGTAGCCTCGCAATGAACGCGGGGATTACCGCGGCGACGACGAGCAGACCAAACACAGGCAAGGCGTAGAGCGTATAGCGATTTGGGTGATGCAAAACAAACAGAGTCAGGTGTGCGCTCACAAAGAGCCCAAGCGCAGTGCCGGCTAGGGCCCATGATTCTACGCCAATCACACCAGGGAAAGACCGCCAGACCACGACCAGGAGGCAGGTAAGGAGCAACGCCAGCCAAGGATTGATGCCCAAACCATCCCGCTTGCTGAAATAGAATCGCCACGGGTCGTGATCGAAGAAATGACTGCGCCCTCCACTCCAAAACTCCGGCATGGCATAGGCTTGCTCAAAGGTAACTTTCTGACCGAGTCCGGGCGGCATCGGCCGAAGATACGCCAGGCCCAGCACCACCAGCGCAAGGCAGCCGATTGCAATAAGCACGGGCCACCGAGCAGGAAGCTTGCGCTCTTTCCATACACGAAGCACCAGGACGATGGCGGCACACAGGCCCAGGTTGGCGACAACCGGGGGGTAGAAAAGCACTGCCAAGAGCAGCGCACAACCAAGCGCAATCTGCCGCTGTGTGAGCAAGGCCCACATCCCGAACAACAAAATCGGGGTGGCAAAGGACCTGGGAAGACCCGCATGCAGGAAGCGCAATTCGGCCAGAATGAAGAAAACGGCTGCCACGACTCCACCCAGCAGTCCCTGGCCAACACGCTGCCCAATCTGAAACGCGAGTGCAGTCGCAACCAGAACCAAGATAAACGGGAGCGACTCGGCAAGGAGTTGTGGATCGACGAAGGGCACCAGGGTACGGAAGAGGAATTGATAACCGTAGGGTGCCAGGATCGGCTGAGAAAAGAATAAATGGGCCAGATCATCCGGAAAGAGTTGCGAATCGACCCAGTGATACAGCCACCAGATGTGGTGGGCGAAGTCCTCATCATGAAGATCGCAGCGCAAGAGCGGCGGCAGGAATTCGCGGCCTGCCACAATAGCAGCCAGACAAGAGATCCAGACAATCGCGAACCGTCGCCCCTGGGGGTTTTCCTGCATAGGCTGCATCAACTGATTCGAGTAATGGCCGCAAAGATATAAGCGGAGTCTCAGACTGGCAAGGCTAGGCGTAAAGGGGAAAAGCCCCATGACCTCTCAGCCCAATATGTTAGAGAGATGTTGGAGGGATGACCGCAAACGGTCACAACGACGGACAAACATGCGGCTTGCTCTCGGCGCGAAAAGCAGCTAGAGCGGGGCGTCGGTCAGCGAGACGTTGGCCAAGACTTTGTTACTGCAGATGCGCTATGGCAGAAAGTCCAATCGTAATCATTGGGGCTGGTCCGGCGGGCCTCACCGCAGCCTACGAGCTCATGAAACATGGCCGACGGGCGACTATCGTAGAAGCAGATAATCGCGTGGGAGGCTTGTCCCGTACGGAACGCTATCAGGGCTATCGCTTTGATATCGGCGGCCATCGCTTTTTCTCGAAGGTGCCGCTTATTAACGACGTATGGCGAGAGATTCTGGACGAGGATTTCTTGCTCCGACCCCGGCTATCGCGTATCTATTACCGGGGTCACTTTTTTGATTACCCGCTGAAAGCCTCGAACGCCATAACCGGACTTGGTCTGGTCGAGGCCCTGCGCGTCATTTTGAGTTACACCAAGGCCCAACTCTTCCCATATAAGCCGGAGGAAAATTTAGAAGAGTGGGTGGCGAACCGTTTTGGGTATCGACTGTATCAAATCTTTTTTCGGACCTACACGGAAAAAGTGTGGGGTATGCCGTGTACCGAAATTGCCGCAGACTGGGCAGCCCAACGCATCAAGAATCTCTCCCTGTGGAAGGCACTGCGGGCTGCGTTGATCGGGTCGTGGGGAACACGTAGCGACCAAGTGATTACTACGCTGATCGACCAGTTTCATTATCCCCGCCTGGGACCAGGCATGATGTGGGAAACGTGCGAGTCCCGGCTGAGTGCCGGTGGCAGCGAGACTCTGCGTGGTGTGCGCGTTGAGCAGATTGCTCACTACAATGACCGCGTGACTCAGATCGTAGGCCGGACGTCCCAAGGCGAACGCCCGAGCTTTGAGACGCACGCCTGCATTTCAACCATGCCCCTGCAAGAACTCATTTTGGCCCTGACCCCGGCACCCCCTTCCGAAGTCACGCAGGCGGCACGCCAACTGCGCTACCGTGACTACCTGACCGTTGTTCTGATTGTCAAACAAGCCGATGTTTTTCCGGATAACTGGATATACATCCACTCCCCGGAGGTACGCATGGGCCGTATCCAGAATTATAAAAACTGGAGCCCGGAGATGGTTCCCGATCCGAGCCGAACCTCACTCGGACTCGAATACTTCCTGTGGGACACCGATGACGAGTGGACATGGTCAGATGAACGACTTACTGAACGAGGCATTCGGGAGGTCGCCCAGATTGGTTTGGTTCAGCCGCGCGATGTCGAGGATAGTACGGTCGTTCGCATGAAAAAAGCCTATCCCGTATACGATCAACACTACGTTCAGCACGTAGCAACCATCCGGCGCTATCTTGAACGCTTTCAGAATCTACAGACAGTCGGGCGCAATGGTTTGCATCGTTATAATAATCAGGACCATTCGATGTTGACCGGCATCTATGCAGCCCGAAACATCGTGGGACAAGTCTGTGATGTGTGGTCGGTGAATACCGAAGAGACCTACCATGAGGAGGGACGCGCTGTCCCCGCTACAGCGGAAGATCGCCTTGTCCCGTAATAGATTCCTGTTCCCCGGATATAGCGGGCCAGTGTAAGAAGATGCCAGACATAGAAATGTCCGGGATAACGACTGATTGAAAAAAAGATGCTATGCTCCCTGGCCTACGCATGAGGAGGCGAGGAACTATGCAACATCGAGGATTCCGCAGCAGCATCACGACCCAAGGGCGACGCATGGCAGGTGCGCGTGCCCTGTGGCGGGCGACCGGCATGAAAACGGAAGATTTCCAGAAACCGATTATTGCCATTGCCAACTCGTTTACGCAGTTCGTACCCGGCCACGTACACCTCCACCCGGTTGGCCAGCAGGTGAAGAAAATTATCGATGCCAACGGCGGCTATGGCGTGGAGTTCAACACCATAGCCGTGGATGACGGAATCGCCATGGGCCACGACGGCATGCTGTATTCCCTGCCCAGCCGTGAGTTGATCGCCGACAGTGTTGAATACATGGTCCAGGCGCATAAGGCGGATGCCATGATCTGCATCTCCAACTGCGACAAGATTACGCCCGGGATGCTGCTGGCAGCTCTGCGACTGAATATTCCAGCCATCTTTGTCTCCGGTGGTCCCATGGAGGCGGGTAAAACCGAGCTGTCCACCGGCCCGGCCAAGCTCGACTTGGTGAATGCCATGATCGGTGCGGGCGATGACTCGATTAGTGATGAAGATGTCCAGAAGATGGAAGAATCAGCCTGCCCCACCTGCGGCTCATGCTCGGGTATGTTTACCGCCAACAGCATGAACTGTCTCAATGAAGCCATAGGCTTGGCTCTGCCCGGCAATGGCACCATACTCGCCACGCACGCCCTGCGCTGGGAACTCTTTGAGCGAGCAGCCAAACGCATTGTCGACATGGCGAAGGCCTATTATATCGAAGGCGACGAATCGGTTCTGCCGCGCAGTATTGCCACCTTTGAAGCATTTGAAAACGCAATTACTCTTGACATCGCCATGGGCGGCTCGACCAACACCGTGCTGCACCTATTGGCTGCAGCACAAGAGGCCGAAGTCAATTTCAGCATGGCTGACATCGACCGGCTGTCACGCCAAGTGCCGTGTATTTGCAAACTGGCTCCGGCCTCAGCCACATACCACATGGAAGACTGCGCCCGGGCGGGTGGCATTGCCACCATCCTGGGTGAATTAGAATGCGCCGGGAAACTACATACCAATGTCAGAACAGTATCGGGACAGACCATGGGCGAGCTGCTCGACAGCAATGACATTCGACGCGAGAATACGGACGAATTCGCCCGCAAGCGCAGCCTGGCCGCCCCAAGCAATATCCGGACGAAAGAAGCTTTTTCGCAGAACCCGTATTACGACACATCGGATAAGGATGCGATCAACGGCTGTATTCGTTCCACCGATTTTGCCTACAGCCAAGACGGCGGCCTGGCCGTGCTATACGGGAACCTGGCTGAAGACGGCTGCATCGTGAAAACCGCCGGAGTAGATGAATCCATCTGGGTCATGGAAGGTCCGGCTCGGATTTTTGAATCTCAGGATGAAGCGTGTGAGAGCATTCTGGGCGACCAACTCCAGCCTGGTGACGTGGTTGTCATTCGCTACGAAGGTCCACGTGGAGGGCCGGGCATGCAGGAGATGCTGTATCCCACTTCCTATATTAAATCCAAGCATCTCGGCACGAAGTGCGCGCTGCTGACCGACGGTCGTTTTAGTGGCGGCACCAGCGGTTTGTCGATCGGTCATGTGTCCCCGGAAGCGGCAGAGGGCGGTGCCATCGCCCTGGTCGCGGATGGCGATATCATCAAGATTGATATTCCCAACCGTTCGGTCAATGTCATGCTTTCAGACGAGGAGCTGGCCGAGCGGCGCAAAAAAATGGAAGCGAAAGGCAAAGACGCCTATCGGCCAATAAAACGCAAACGCCATGTATCGGCAGCGCTGCAAGCCTATGCGGCTCTCACCACGAGTGCAGCACGGGGCGCGGTGCGCGATGTGACCCAGGTACAGCAGGGACGATAAGATTTCCCGGCATCCATCTACGCCTACTCGTAGGGCGGGTAGGACGTAGTGAAACCGACCCTCCCTCATACAAGACAAGGACCACGGCATGAGCGACCAAATCAAATTCCTGCTTGACGAAAGCCAGATGCCGAAGGCGTGGTATAACATCAACGCCGATATGCCAGTGCCGATGCTGCCGCCGCTGCATCCGGAAACAAAACAGCCGGTCACGCCCGAGTACCTCAATACCTTTACGCCGACGGCCCTGCTCGCTCAGGATGTGAGCCAGGAACGCTATATTGAGATTCCTGGGCCGGTGAGCGATATTTATAAACTCTGGCGTCCGACACCTTTTCTTCGCGCTCGGCGCCTAGAGCTAACGCTCCAGACTCCGGCGCACATCTATTACAAATACGAGGGCGTCAGTCCGGTCGGCTCACACAAACCCAATACGGCCGTGGCTCAGGCATTTTACGCGAAAGAAGAAGGCATCAAGACCTTGACGACGGAGACTGGTGCGGGCCAATGGGGGACGGCGCTGGCTATGGCCTGCAATATGTTCGGCCTTGGCTGCGAAGTATATATGGTCCGTATCTCGTACCAGCAGAAGCCGTATCGTCGCTATGTCATCGAGACCTATGGAGGCGAGGTGTATGCCAGCCCGTCGGACCGGACCGAGGTCGGGCGCAGATTTCTGGCTGAAGACCCAGAGCACCCCGGCTCACTCGGTTTGGCTGTCTCAGAGGGGATTGAGGCTGCCCAGAAATCCAGCGGCACGAAGAAATACTGCTTGGGCTCTTTCCTGCCTCACGTTCTGCTGCACCAAACCATCATCGGGGAAGAGACGTTACTCCAGCTGGAAATGGCGGGCGAGTATCCGGACATTGTGATCGGCTGCGCCGGGGGAGGATCAAATTTCGCCGGCTTTGCCTTTCCGTTTATCCGAGAAAATCTGAAGCACGGCAAGAATACGCGGATTATTGCCGTGGAACCGGCCGCGTGCCCGACCTTGACGAAAGGCTCGTTCACCTGGGATTGGGCCGACGCTGGTGGCGTCGCACCCGTCTGTCAGATGTATACCCTGGGCCATTCGTTTATGCCGGCAAACATTCACGCCGGCGGGCTACGCTATCACGGCATGGCCCCGCATGTGAGTGCCCTGGTCAATGGTGGATATATTGAGGCAACGGCCATTGACCAAGTCGATACCTTTGAGGCTGGGGTTACGTTTGCCCAAGCGGAAGGCATTGTACCGGCGCCGGAATCCAATCACGCGATCCGTGCCGCTATCAATGAGGCCGTCAAATGTCGCGAGAGCGGTGAGAAGAAAGTCATTGCCTTTAATCTGAGCGGGCACGGCCACCTCGATATGACCGCGTATGCCGACTACCATGCCGGCAAGCTGGAGCGGTATGAGTATCCGACTGAGGCAATAGAAAAGGCCTTGCAGTCCTTGCCTGAGGTGTCGTTTCCGGGGTAACTTATTTCGCCCACCCCACCGCCTGCCGCACGCGCTCCAATAAAGTTTCCCGCTCTCCTTGCCACCAGCGTTTGGACTGCATGCGGCTGCCAAAGCCTAGAGCGATATCGAGCTGCAGCATCGCCTGCCGGAGCCAGGTTCCGGCCAACCAACGGCCGACACGCGTGTACCAACTTGAGAAGTCTTTGTTGTACGGACAGACTCGAATACAGATCGAACAGTCGCTATTCTGCGCAGCCCAATAACCAAAACACTTCTCGCCATCAACCGTCCATTTGACTACTCCTTTGATGTTGGATTGGTTGTAGACTGTATCTGAGGGTGGGCTTGAAGGGATAGCATTAACCGGACAGCCAGCCGAACACCGCTGACAGATATTGCAAAATTCCTTGACGCCAAACTGAATCGGTTTATCAAGCGCAAGCGGCAAGTTCGTAAAGATTTTCCCGAGCCGTACCCGGGGCCCGAACTCTTTCGTTATCAAGAGGCCAAGACGACCATACTCACCCAGGCCGGCTTTGATCGCATATGGAATCGCCAACGCCGTATCATTCATGCTGGCGATGGCGTCATAGCCTAGGTTGCGGAGGTATTGAGCGAGCGAGAGCACCACGAGTGCGTCGTGTGAATACCCCAAGCCGGTCGCTGCGCCGCTGAGGGCTGAGGGAACGGTCCGGATCAGGTCATAGTCCATGGCCTGTGCGACCACGATGACATACAGCAGCCCTTCAGGAATTTCTTGCGGCTTCTCGCGTTTACTCATGTCGCTGAATTTGTTGACGTACATCCAGCGTTCGTCATAGTCGGTAATGCCAATCAGGTCTGCGCCGAATCCTTTGCCGACTCGTTTGATCTCAGCCGCAGCCTCTTCCGGGCTGCCGACGTCCATCTGTTCTTCAGCAACATCCCGGTACAGAGTAAATTCGTCGGAGAAGCCTTCACGACGACCTTCGTCCTGTTTGAGTTCCGTAAAAATATCGCTCACATGCCAGGTGGCATTGCGCAGCGCATAGTCCTTTTGCGTAAAGCCATCGACCTTGCGCCAGGTCTTGAGCGGCTCACGATAGGTTTCGTAGAACAGCTCAGTCTTCTGATTGCGAATGCGCTTATCCCACCACGAGCGACGAAAGACATCGTCTTTTTGATTGAACCGCTCAAAGGTCGGGAGCAGCTGAAATCCAGCCGCCTTCTCCGAGACCAGAATATCGTCTTTAGTCGCGCTCATTTGGAACCCCCATCATGCGTAGCTCACTATCCTGCAACCTCAAGAAGGTGAACCTCCCTGTCGATCTGTCGTTCATAAAAGAAGACCAGAAAATGTTAATTTATCTATACGAATGACGCTTGGCTGCCTGCATTGCGCACGAAGTCCGTCACCCACTTGGCATCATCCGTGCGTCTCCGTCCATGGAACGCAGAGGTCCCAACGTTTGGCGGTCTTCATATGTTCGTACCTTAGCATTCTCTTCAAAAGAAGTGAGCAAAGAGTATGCCTGACCGCCCGTGCCATCTGAAAACGGTTTTCTGGCATTGTCCCTGTGCGGCCAACGTCCAATGTGGAACGTAACAACCAGCCGTACTCGCGCGCAGTGGAGTAGGGTGTCTGCGTTAAAACCGTGCGTGGTCCCGCTCCCGTTCCCCCCTTCGGCCTTGCTCAGGACAGGCTTCGACAAACTCAGGGCGAACGGGGAAAAGCCATGGCCCCAGGGGGCCGATCGTGCTGAGCCCCGTCAAAGTATGAACGGTAAGGGACGCACAGTTTAGGACTGGACACGGTAGAAGGGGCAACTCCATGTGGCTGCCCCTTCTTTTTGTCGCCGTGCCGCAACATCTGTTGTACAGCTGCAACGTATCCATAGAAGCAGAATGGCCGGCCCTCAAAAACTCAACAAGTCAATTTCACAAAGAATGTAGGGGCAATTCATGAATTACCCGGACTCTGCACAACAAGAGCATATCCGGCACATGGCTTGCTGATTAGGTCTGTCTATCACATGCGACTGTTTTATTTTGATCGTAACTTCGAAAGGAGAGAACTAGGAATGCAAAGCAGATCGGTCTCTTGGTTACGTTTGTGGGGTTTTTGACGCTCAATATCTTCGTAGTCTTTCAAGACGGGTATATCGGATTTATTGAAGCAGTCCTGGTGAACAACGTAACGATCGCAGTCCTTGTTGACCTCTGTATGGCCCTCAGCTTAGTCCTCATCTGGATGTGGCAGGGTGCACACAACCGAGAAACAACCCCACTCCTGCAGACTATTTTGACGCTCTTCTTCGGCAGCATTGGGCCGCTGCTGTATCTCATCCAGCGCGAGGGAAAGGAGAGCGATGTCACGGCCCACCCGGCCATGAGACCGGCCAGCATATTCCGACATCGCCCAACGTGGGAGGCAGCAATCTCGATGTATGACAGCAGACGCTCCCGTATGCTGATGACAATGCTTCCTCCCTACCTGTAGAATAGCCCGTCATCATCACTGCATCACCACACTCGTCCTAAGCGTTCTGCTCATCTCTCTTCCATAAATTCCCAACGATTGCGGGAACTTCTTCACGTTTCCCACGGTTCTTGTTGTGAAACCGTCACCAATAGTTCCAGCATCGGAACTCTAGCATCTTGACGACGAAATACGATACTATCTCTGCGCAGTCACACGGATATAAATCAGGAAGGAGACCGAGATGGCGGAATTGTCGACAGAACACCTCAATGTTGAGCTAGCGGTCATGGAACGGTACGCAGCCGGCGCGCAGCAAGCTGAGGCTGCGCTGTGTTGCCAAATTGACTACAACCCTGACTTTCTAAAGATTATCCCAGAAGAAATTATTAAGCGCGACTATGGGTGTGGAGACCCTTCTCAACACCTCCAAGTAGGCGAGACTGTGCTTGATCTGGGCTCAGGCGCAGGCAAGATCTGTTATATCGCGGCCCAAGTCGTGGGCGCCAAGGGCAAGGTCATCGGCGTGGATATGACACCGGACATGTTGAGTTTGGCTGAGAAATACCGTGATTCCATTGGCGACCAGCTCGGCTATCACAACGTCGAATTTCACCGCGGCAAGATTCAGGATCTGCGCGCAGACGTGAACGCTGCGGACGCTTATCTGCGCCAGCATCCGGTCGCTTCGGTCGAAGATTTTCTGGCATTTGAGGCCGCAATGAACGAGCAGCGCACGCGCCGGCCACTGATTATAGACGATTCGGTTGATGTGGTGGTCTCCAACTGTGTGTTGAACCTGGTCCAGGACACTGACAAACGGCAACTGTTTAGTGAAATCTTCCGCGTGCTGCGCAAAGGCGGGCGCGCAGTTATATCCGATATCGTTGCAGATGAACCAGTACCCGCCCATCTCAAGGAAGACCCGGAACTCTGGAGCGGCTGTGTGTCCGGTGCGATGCAGGAAAAAGAATTTATCGAAGCGTTCGAAGCCGCCGGCTTCTACGGCATGGCTGTTCTCAAACGCGATGAGCAACCGTGGCGCACAGTCGAAGGGGTCCAGTTCCGGTCCATGACCCTAGTCGCGTACAAAGGCAAACAAGGCCCGTGCTGGGATCGTAATCAGGCGGTCGTTTATCGCGGTCCGTGGAGCGAGGTCAAAGACGACGACGGCCACACCCTTATTCGCGGCGTGCCCATGGCAGTATGTCAGAAGACGCTCGACATCTACGCTAGAGCGCCCTACGCTCAGGAAATCATCCCGATTCAACCCTTGGCTCCAATCGCGCTGGAAGACGCTCCGCCGTTCGACTGCGGTCGAGACAGTGTGCGCAACCCGCGCGAAACCAAAGGGCTCGAATATCGCGCCACAACAGACGCCTCAGCGCGTTGTGAACCAGGAGAGTGCTGTTAGTCGGAGAGTATGGGGACAAGAGCATGCAAGCTGCTGAGCAACCGTTTCAGCCCTTTACAGACCGTGTCCGTCAAGAGGGATTCCCCCTCAAGCGGACCACTATTGAGATTGTCCAAATCAATGTGGGGAAACTATGTAACCAAGCCTGCCTGCATTGTCATGTGGACGCCGGCCCTCAACGCACGGAGATCATGGATCGTCGAACAGCTGAGCTGGCACTCGATCTGACGCGGGCGGCCAACGCACAAACTGTTGATATCACTGGTGGTGCACCAGAGCTGAATGCCTCTTTTCGTTTTCTTGTTGAGCAAACGCGCCGAGACGGTCGGCATGTCATCGACCGCTGCAATTTGACGGTACTGCTTGAACCAGGCCAAGAAGATTTGGGCGAATTTCTGGCTGAACAGCGTATTGAAATTATTGCCAGCTTACCCTGCTACTCAGAAGAAAACGTTACGGCCCAACGCGGCCAGGGTGTGTATGACAAATCGGTTCAGGCTCTGCGTCGCTTAAATGCGCTCGGCTATGGCCAGGAAGGGTCAGGCCTGCTGCTCAACCTCGTCTATAATCCGGTTGGCACCCATCTACCCCCGCCCCAGGACCAGTTAGAGGCGGATTATAAAAGAGAGCTGGGCCAACGCTTCGGTATCTCCTTTAACAGTCTGTACACCATCACCAATATGCCGATCGCTCGGTTTGCCCATAGTCTTGAACGAGATGGAAAGCTCGCCGCGTATATGGAGCTGCTCGCAACGTCCTTTAATCCTGGCACCCTCGACAGTCTGATGTGCCGCCACCTGGTCAGCGTCTCGTGGGATGGCTATCTGTTTGACTGCGATTTTAATCAGATGCTCGACCTGCGGCTAGAAAACGGCAGGCCGCTACGGCTGGGCAATCAATCTGCAGATGATCTCGTACACCTGCTTGTGGGGCGAGACATTAGGCTCGACTCGCACTGCTACGGCTGCACGGCTGGTGCGGGTAGTTCGTGCGGCGGGGCATTGGCTGAGTAAGTGCTGCCTTTGGGGGAGAATATAGGCCTCGCTATCCGGACTGCTGTCTGCGTATTCTGCTTTCTTGGAGTCTTTCTCGTCGTGATCGTAACCCACAACCTCCAGCAGGCACACCGGCTGAGCGATTCCGCAGCGCTATTCTGAAACACAAACGGCTACGAGGAACTCATCGAAGCCGGTCCTACAACCGTCCTCTTCGCCGATCCCCGACGCGAAGAAGCCCGCAAATACACGCAGGGTACGGTGGGGTAGATAATTTAGCCGTGTGGTGTCGGGTTACGCTACGCTAACCAGACCTACGGGATTGATCTCACTGAGATGTTTTTCCGCCTAGCTTAAGCCTCCACGTTCGATCGGAGGACTCGACCAGACAACCGGCCTGTTTGTTCCCCGTCAGAGAACAAGACCTGTCCATTGAGAATAGTATGCGCAATACCCGCTGATTTCTCGATATAGCGTAGGCCCCCGCCAGGAAAGTCATTGAGGGGTTCCTGCTTCCCACACCCAACGGTATCAGGATCGAACACGACGAGGTCAGCAATCATGCCCGAAGCGACAGTCCCACGTAGCGGGACGCCGAAAACTTGCGCGGGGACAGATGTAATACGGCGGATTGCTTCTTCAAGTGCGAGCATTTTCCTGTCCCGAACAAGGGTTCCCAGTAAATACGTCGAATAGCCGGCTTCACAGCGCATATCGGCATGCGCCCCTCCGTCAGACAACCCAACCAGAGTGTTCGGATGCGTAATCATTTCCTGATTCACATCGCCGAACTGAAACAGGAACTGCATGTCGAGGTTGTCTTCAAGCGCCAGGTCAAAGAAGAGATCCAGCGGATCTTGTCCACGCTCCTGGCCCAGGTCTGCCAAGCTTCGCTCCAGCAGCGGTTCCAGCTGTCGGGAATTCACCGTAAACACGCTCATCTGGTCCCAGTGGCCGGTAAACAATCGCGGTTGTTTCAGTTCCTCGCGGAACGCGGTACGAAAGACTGGGTTAGCATACAGGCGACGTTGCTCTTCCAATGGTCGGTCAAAGACCTGTTTCCAACAGTCGAAATTTCCAAAGATAAACGGACGTTTGAGACTGAAGCGGGCGCTCTTATAATGACACGGGACTTGGCCCAAAGGCAGATAGCCACGGTCAAATAACGGAATGACACGATTGATCGTATCCTTCCAGGCATCAGGCGGCGCTTCGGGTTTTTGCAGCAATGCCAACCAGGTCACAGGCCGTTCGCTCTTGGTGAGCAGAAAGGTCAACAGATCATATTCTTCATCCGAGATTGAGCCGGGGCTGCGAGTCAAGGCAATCTCAATGCAGCCGCGCCCGAGTTCCCGCAGGCTGCTCGCCAAAGCATCCAGCTCATTCCGACTGGCCAAGCGGCAGGGTAAAGGTCGTCCTTGAAAACCCAGGTGCTGCGGCAGAACCGTGGTAGAAAATCCAAATGCACCCGCGTCCATAGCTTCTCGGAAAAGCACTTGCAGCAGCTGCGTTTCCGCTTCCGTCGCTACCCGCTCTTTGCTTTCAGCCCCCAGAACGTATTGGCGCAGAGGCGAAAGCGGCAGCATGGCGCCAACATTCATCCCCAGACCGTTGACAGCAATCGCATTCAGATATTCGCCGAAGCTTTCCCAAGACCACTCAACACCTTTTTGCAAAACGTCCAAGGACATACCTTCAACGTTGACTAGATCGCCAACCAGAGATTCTCGATCTTCAGGCTTGCACGGGGCAAGGCCCACGCCACAATTACCCATGATAATGGAAGTCACCCCATGCCAGGACGAACACGTTGCCAACGGGTCCCACAAAATTTGGGCGTCGTAATGGGTATGATGATCAATAAAGCCTGGACACACGATCAGCCCACCGACGTCGAGTACCTGAGAGGCCTGGCTTGCCGAAATATGGGCCTCCACTGCGACAATCCGGTCTCCCGTTATTGCCACGTCCGCCGCAAACCGTTCTCGCCCACTGCCATCAATGACCGTCCCCCCTTTGAGCACTACATCGCAGGCCATGTTTCTCCCCTTTTTTCTGACGAGTTCTGCTTGCGTTAGTCCAGTATCTGCTCGCGTTTACTAACAGGTCAACCCTTCGACTTCGCTCACGCTACGCTCAGGGCGAACAGACTGAGCACGGACGCCACCGCCGTTCGTATTGAGCGTCGCCACGTAAGCGGCGGAGTCGAGGTACCGCGTCCTTGCCTTGCCTCTTCCAGGGGGTAAATGTATCTGCAAATTGCGTTAGGACTCGGGCCTTTTCTTAATCAAATAAGCGTGCATACCCTTAAGCACAACTTCGCCGCGTTGGTTCATGATGCGTATTGTAAGCCTGAGCAGCCCAACATCGGTCTTTGGGATCAGTTCGCTTACTTCCAGTTCCGGTTTAATGGTATCGCCAATCAGAACGGGTTTCAAAAAATGCGAAGATTGTTCGATAAAGGCAACCATGGACCCTTCAACTAATGGCGAAAGGGCCGAAGCCCCCATCGCGCCCATGGCCGTGACCAGTAGCCCATGCGCGACTCGTTTGCCAAAACGCGTTGCCTGAGCGTATTCGTCATCGTAGTGGATGGGATGATTGTCGCCGGTCATTCCAGAGAAGAAAAGGAAATGGGCGTCGGTGAGCGTCTTGGATGGAATAGAAAACTTCTCACCAAGTCTAAAGTCTTCGAAGTATTTGCTTGCTGCCATCGGCTATTTCTCATCGAGAACGGCAATGGCGTCAATCTCAATGAGCGCTTCCGGTCGCAGCAGCTCCTTGACCACAATGCCAGTGGCTGCCGGGAAGCCGTTTTTAAAGAATTCGCGCCGCACGCCGGCCGTCCCCCTATAGCCTTGCTTGGTCGTAATATAATCCACGGTCTTCACAATGTCGTCGAAGCTTGCGCCCGCTTCTTCCAGGATCTTTCCTATCTTTTTGAATATCTCGCGAGTTTGAACAACGATATCGTCTTCACCAACGACCTCTCCTCTAGAATTTGTGGCGGTGAGGCCGGAGATAAAGAGCAAGTTTCCCTTGCGGACTGCCGGCGAAAAGGTATAGCGCGCATCAAAACCCCACGGATCAACTATTTCGAGTTTGGGCATATCGCGGTTTCCTCTCTTACTTTCTTCTTTTACGCCTAGCCAACGACCTGGATGTTTGGCGTATCCAACTCAAGATGTCCGGCAATCTCAGCCAGCGCATTCTCGGCCCGGACACGAAAATTCTCAGGCTTCTCACCTGCCTTGATATGCGGGATGACCACAATTGGGATGTCCGGCATGCCCATAGCCTTGGCTTGATCCTGGGCCGCGACCAAAAAGGTGTCAAAAGTCACGGCGACCGTTCTGACTCCCCGCTTCCACAGTTTTGCTGAGTCGAGCATACAGCCCGACGTGCACGATCCTCACGCACACAGGCCAACGACGGCCTGCTGCGATGCAGCCGCAACCTCATCGATCAAGTGTTCGGGTGAAGGGCGGGTGAACATGGGCTTACGCCAGATCGAAACCTGGCTCACTTGCGGTTTCACGAGCAAGAGTTCTTGCAGGCGCTCGAAGAACATGCCTGCGATCTCGTTCCCAAAGCCGTTATTCACCAAACCGATCATGCGGCCTTGAGTGTCATTGTCAATCTGTTTCTCCACGAATTGCCGCCGTTCGCCGACGGGACTGAATATGCGCATTTTAAACCTCGTGAGTCTGTCGAATTTCTTTTGTGACCGCAAAACCACCCAGCCCGCCCCAGCCCGGACACAGGGCTGCAAAATAGGTCTCCCCGCCGGCGACCACAATGTGAATGTTTCGCGGACGCTCGGTGATGGGGACGAGGTAGTCGTCATTCTCTTTTTCAACCCAACTCGGCCAAAACTGGTCGGCAATACCGAGGGCGTCAACTTCTCTGATACTGCCGAGTCTGGCCCGGGCGTGTTCCCACAAATACACTCGGATTTCCGGCTTGGACCAGCCTTCTTTATGAAACTGTCGGGCTTGCCACGGATTGAGCACGACCAGCGTTTCGCCCATGGCCTGTACGTTATTGCTGCCCAGCGTGCTCAGTGAGCTGACTAAAGGCGCCAGCATCTGTTTGACCGTGCCGTAACACAACACCGAGTGCGGAGCCTCGCAGCTGAAGACGGTGACTGCGTTCTTGCCCGTTTCGATGCCCCGCTCCGCATGAAAAGGCGACCACGGACTCGCGTCCTCTTTTTCAGCAATGCAAAAACTCCACTTACCCGGATGGGCCTGGGTCGATTTATCCACTTCACCCGGCACATTCCCGCCCAAATTCCACAGAATGAGTCGGATCGCCCGGCCGACCGTTCCGTTAGCGCGAAAGCCGTTGCCAAACACGCCATCGCTGGCATTAAACTTGAGCTGGGTTGCAATCGGCCCGTTGACGATTACCAAAGGCACACAGCAGTGCGTGGTAGTCTGCACCCCATTCAGATTGTGTTCGGGTACCAACATGGCCTCAACCGCCGCAATTACAATCGGGAAGTACTCGGACCGACAGCCTGCCATGACACTGTTTATCGCCAGCTTTTCAATGGTCGCAATGCCTTGGACAGGGGGAATCTCACCTATTTCTTCTTGTGGCTCCCGGCCAGAAGCCCGAATCATGGCCTCAACCAGATCTTGGGTTGGCGGCACGATCGCCAGGCCATCGGTCCACCCGCGCTCAAAGAACAGCTCAACCGCCGCGTGGTAGTCGTCAACGTCGACAGGTTCGGATGTGAACTGCATATATCCCTCCAGGCTGTCTTTTGATGTCTACACAGCGGAGAGGGACAGCGTCAAGGGTTGACGCCTCTATGAGGAAGACACTCTTTCCAGCGGAAGGCAGGTCTATGTCTTCGCCCAGGGCCGGCTGGTGGGGTCAACAAATAAGGCACCGGTCTCCGTACAAGCGGCTCTCTTCTCAGAGATCAACGCACAGCCGGCTTAGGCGTTAGAACCTCTTCTGCGTTCCCAGCCTGCTGCAGGTTGACGCCCTCGGGTACGTGTATCGTTGAGGTCGGGAAGGCGGCTTCCGCGCCGTGGGACTCGATAACCTCTAGGATCTTGAGTAATACGTCTTGCTTGACCTTGTGGTAATAGGTCCAGCTCGTCGTCTTTGTAAACGTATACACAAAGAAATCCAAAGACGATGGCGCGAAGGAGTTGAAGTTGACCATTAAGGTTCGGGTGGTGTCGATCTCAGGATGGGAGCGCAGCATCTGCTCGACATCGTGAACAACGGCGGCCATCTTGTTAGCATCGTCGTAACGGACGCCAATAGTCTCATAGATACGGCGATTAAACATGCGCGAAGGGTTTTCAACCGAGATGTTCGTAAAGGTCGCATTCGGCACATACAACGGTCGCATGTCGAAGGTCCGAATCCGTGTCTGTCGCCAACCTATTTGTTCAACCGTACCCTCAATCTCACGGTCCGGAGACCGTACCCAATCCCCCACCGCAAACGGGCGGTCAAGATAGACCATCAAGCCACCAAAAAAGTTAGCCAATAAATCCTTAGCTGCAAAGCCAATCGCAACGCCGCCAATGCCGCCGAATGCGAGCACCCCGGATACACTAAACCCTAGCGTCTGCAAAATGACCAAAGTCGCCGTGATCGTCACCGACATGCGTAGCAACTTGGCAATCGCATCCATGGTTGTGCGGTCATAGGACTCTCCTTCATCTTTGTATTTGGAAATGATGCCTAATTCACCTTCTTTGATGAGACGCACCAAGAACCAGGCCAGCATGGCAATCACACCCACGACGCGCAGAGGGCCAACCACGCTCAGGAGCGCCATCCCTGCCTGGCCGCCGACAATATCAAGCGCAAAGCTCATGCCGACAATGAGCAACAAAAAGGCGAGCGGTTTTCTCAGAGCCTGAACAACCACATCATCCCAGTAGGCTTTTGAGTCTACGGCCTTTTTGTGCAGCCGATTCAACATCTGCCGCAGCACGAAATGGATGAGCAGGGTGCAAAAAACAATGATAAAGACCTGGACCGCCCAAGACGTGGCCAAGCCGCGACCACCGTCTACAAAATTCAGGATTGTGGTAACAAAGGGGGTGTCGTTCATTGCTCTTCTCTCCAGATATCTCTCAGGTCAGCTTCACTACCCAAGCAGCGGCATTACGCCCTCAGCAAATCGCTGCAACATCTCGCCATCCTGCTTGTAGGGAAACATAATCTGAAAGTAGTCAAACCCGAGGGTCTGATATTCGCGTAGGGTAGCTGCAATTTTTTCCGGGGTGCCTGCAGTGCCGGCTTTCTGCGCCGCGTAGATAAGTCTTCCCGATCCAAGGTCTTTCTTTAAATCTGTCGCGCGTGGAGCGAATTCCTTTTCGTCCTCAACCAAACACACAAAGATAAACAGCGATTTATCAATCGTGGCATAACCTCGCCCCAGCGCATCACAGTGCTGTTGCAAAGCTTCTACGCGCTGCTTGATTTCCGGCAAGGGAAAGCCAATCAGCATATTCCACCCATCCGCATGTTCGGCCACGATACGTAGCAGTTTTTTCTTGCCCGCCCCACCAATCCACAGCTTGGGTGATTGTTGGACGGGCTTGGGGGCAAACATGGCATTGTCGAGATGATAGTACTCACCCTGAAAACTCGCCCGTTCCTGGGTCCACAATCGTCGAATGACCTGGACGGCTTCTTCGAGCTGGGCGAGTCGGGTGCCGGCTGACGGAAAGGGAATGCCGTAGGCTGTGTATTCCATCTCTTTCCAACCCGCACCAATGCCGAACTCTACCCGCCCATTGCTGATGTGGTCACAGCTTGCCGCCGTCTTTGCCAGCACGCCGGGCAAACGGTATGAATTACAGCTCACAAGAGTTCCTAAACGGAGTGACGTGGTGACCGGCGCGAGAGCAGACAGGAGCGCCCAAGCGTCTAAGCAGTTGCGCTGCTCAGACTGTTCATCCCAAAACAAATGGTCTGAGAGCCACATCGAGGTAAAGCCGAGCCGTTCAGCATCTTGAGCTAGGCTGACAACCTCCTGGTAGGTAAAACCAAACTGTGGTTCGATCTGGATCCCAAAGCGAGTCATACGTTTTCTATCCTCTTAGGCTGGAGCCTTTCCGGCTGTAGCCCGGGCTTCAATAACCTTCACCACATCAAGAAAAATATTTGTGACCCGCGTGATGCTAAATCCCGCGCGTTCAACATTTCGGACAGTCTCTCGATTCATATCGGGCCCAAACCGACGGGAAAGCGGGGTCATCATATTGAGAAGCATATTAAACGGGAAGTAGTGGCTGCCTGTGTGCTCAAACATACACAGTTGCCCGCCCGGCTTCAGCACGCGCTTGAGCGCTTCCAAACCACGGATCGGGCCGGGCACGGAGCAGAACGTACACGAGGTAAACACCTGGTCGAAAGTGTTATCGGCAAAGGTAAGTTCATGCACATCCATCTCAAGAAGCTCAAGTTTGCCTTGATACTGAGCGGCCCGGAGCTGGGCCTTCTCCAACATCTTGGTACTAATATCAATGCCGGTGATATCCTGATCGGACGGAAGGAACTGGATATCGAGCCCGGTCCCAACGGCAAGGAAAAGCACCTTGCCGTGCATTTTGGAGAACAGCTCTCGCTTGCGTAGAGCCCAGCGTTTCTCTGGACCATAGGCTGACATCAGATCAAAGGCCGCCGCTGCGTTGTCCCATTTCTGTTTGGTGACGAGATCCATTAGCCTACCTCACCCTGAAGTTTCGCATTGAACATAAAAACCACCAGCATGGCCCCAATGCCGATCATCGCACCGATCCCTGCCGCCTGACTCAGATACAGCGTCTGCATCGTCGCCGCCATACCGAGCGCCATGCCTGACAGCATGCCAGTCAACATCGTCGGTAGCATCACTTCCATTGCGCCGAAGAATGGGCAAAAAATGACCAGAGCCAAAAAGGACACTCCCATGCCGGCGATCATCCCCATACCCATACCGATAAGCATGTGCCATCCCGCGCTCACGAGTCCGGCTGCCCCCAGACCGGCCAGGCCACCTATCGCAGCATTGGACAACACATCTCCAAAGATGAAATACAGACGTTTCTCCACTGCTCTCTCCCTATGGAATTATATGCCCCGCGACACGATCACAAACCAGCGCGCACTCCAATAGATGAGGAACAATGCCACTGCCTGCAGGACATGGTAAAGCGCATTATGGCTCAAGTACACCGGGTGAAAGCTCAGCTGGGCCTGTTGTACGCCCGCGGCAATAAACGTCAAGATGAGACCCAGCAAGCCACCCAGGACTGCCGTCTCTTGCGTCTGTTGATACACTAGAACATAAACGACCAAGAGAAATATAGTTGCCGGCAGATAGTGGATGATGGCCACAAGGAAGTCGCGTGTGACAAAAAGAGCCACGAGGCAATACAGCCCAAATACAATAACAGCTCCTCGGGTAATCCACGCGGCGATAGCCTCCGAAAAATACAACTGCGCCCCGATCGCCCAGCCGGAAAGCGCGGTCATGCCAATCGCGATCAAAGTCATTACCCATAAGGGCGTATGACCTGGTGTACCCTCAATGGGGAAGTAGCCATGGACGGTACCACCCGTGAAGGCGGCTAAGCCAATGGAGACAAAGAAGATGATGAACCATAAACATAGGGGATGGTCGGATTGTCCATCTGCCAAGAGCCACAAGGCAAAAAACGCGCATTCAAGACCGAGGGCATAGTCGGTCAGAGTGACACCCGGTTCATTCATATCCTTCTCTCGTTAGCCGTCCAGAGCCATGCTGGGCTGTGCTTCGCCCCTACTTCTTGTGCCGGCTAGGGCTTTCCGCTAGGACGTTTGCGAGTCTGCAACAAGACGTGTGCAAGCGTGCAGCCAACAATACCGGAAATAGGAGGACAAGGCGATGAAATATGGAGTACAACTTGGTGGTGGCGCGTCGGTGTCCCAACGAGACTCGCTGAAGAAGGTAGCGGCCGCAGCAGAAGAGCTCGGTTTTGATTCGGTGCTGATCGGTGATCACATTGTCATTCCAAAGAAGATCAACGCGCCGTGGCCTTATGACGAGTATGTTGGTGGGCAGACGCCTTACGCAGTCTATACAGAGATGGAGTGGCTCGACCCCTTCGATACTATGGCGTTTATAGCTGCGATTACCGAAAGGATACGCCTCGGCGTCAGCGTAGTGATTGTTCCGTATCGCCATCCGTTTGACGTGGCTCGTCGCGTGGCGACCGTTGATGTCCTTTCCGGCGGACGTTTCGTCATGGGCATCGGAGTCGGGTGGTTGGAGGACGAATTCCGCCTGCTCAATATTCCATTTAAGGAACGCGGCGCCCGCACGCGCGAATATATCACCGTAATGCAAGCGCTGTGGACCCAGGATGCTCCGCGCTTTTCCGGCAAATTCGTCGAGTTGAACGAAGACGTAAACGTCCTGCCTCGTCCGCTCCAAAAACCGCATCCGCCTATTTGGGTCGGGGGAGAATCCAAGCCGGCCATGCGACGCGTAGCCTCCTTTGGTAATGGCTGGCATTGTGGCCTGGTGCTGCCCAAACGCATTCCGGGCCTACTTGATCAAATAAAAGGTCTGATGGAAGAAGCAAGACGGGATTTTAACGAACTAGAGATCACCGCTCTTGCGGTATCCAATCGAGCCGGCGACAAGGAGATCGGCGAATATCACACCGCCGGCGTCGACGTGCTGTATATGCTTCCGCTGAGCAACGATACAGACGCCGTTATTGAGGAAATGTACAGTTTTGCAGATAGGGTGAAGGCGGCGAATTAAACTACAACGGCGCTCGCGCCTGCGTCACCCCGATCATACTATCCCGCGTAACCAATTCTGCGAGTTCTCCTTCGCTCATGTGTTGTGTTCCAGCTGGTCTGGCCGGAATGACTAGGTAGCGCATATCCGCCGTACTATCGTACACACGAATGTCTATACCGGACTCTAGTTCCAAGCCGAACTCTTTGAGCACCGTGCGTGGCTCTTTCACTACCCGCGCACGATAGTTCAGGCTTTTATACCAATCAGGCGGAAGACCCAGTAGCGAGCGCGGATAGCACGAACACAAGGTGCACACGACCACATTATGAGTGGCAGCCGTATTCTCCACAGCGACCAGCGTGCTCCACGTGTCCACATTAATGCCGAGTTCTGCAATCGTCGCTTTCGCATCCGTCAGCAGGCGTTGCTTAAAAGCTGGATCAACCCACGCGTGCGCCACCACCTGAGCTCCTACAGCTGGAGAGCGGGCATCCATGTCTTCGACCGCCCGTCGCACCTCATCAGCCGCCAGTATGCCTTTGTCAATAAGCAGCGCCTGTATGGCCTCAACACGCTGTTCATAATAAGTCAATTCATGTCCTTCTCCCGCCGGAGCATGGGGCTCGTGTTCGTGCATAGATCCTTCCTCTTATGCTGGCTCAATCCAGTGTTCATAAATGTCAATCAATAATTGATCCCGAGCGGCAGCGTTATACCGATCCCAGATGTGCGCTTGGTCAAAGCGCACTAGGTACAGTGATTGTTTTGGTAGCCCGTCTGCATCGTGAGCTAGCGACTCTGGATTTCGAAATGCGCCGTGAACGGTTTCGATCACGCCGACTTTGCCCTGAATATAGGTCGGCGTTCGAAAATGCCCGGTCGGTGTATCGACTCGAATGCGGACGCGATCACCTGGTTTATATTTTTCTGCCATTATTTGTGAACCTAGTAGGCCGACAACCCGCCATCAACGGGCACGACTGCACCCGTCATCATGCGCGCTTCGTCCGAAGCCAGAAAGAGTGCAACCCGGGCAATATCTTCAGGCTCGCCCACAGAAAATGGGTATTTCTTCATCTGCGATTCTAGATTCACGACATGCGGCTTATCATACGACTGCGGCGTATCTACGCCCAGGCGTTGACGCACGCGGTCGGTCATAATCACACCGGGACAAATGACGTTGGCTCGAATCTTCTCTTTTGCATACGTCCCAGCTAACACCTGGGTCAAAGAGATTACGCCACCCTTTGCCGCCGTATACACATGAATGGGGAACGAACCACGTAGCGCAACGACTGACGACATATTCACAATGGCTCCGCCGCCCGTCTTAATTAGTTCTGGGATACCATGCCGGCAGCACAAAAACGGGCCGAGCAGATCGAGCGATTGGGTATGCTGCCAAACGGACATATCGACCTCCGTCACCGTCTTATCTTCGGCAATTGATCCGCCTGCGCAGTTGTACAAGATGTCGAGCTTGCCATACCGTTCAACCGTTTTTTGTATGGCGGCCTTGACACTGTCCTCTTGGGTGACGTCGGTTTCAATACAGATGGCATCGCCGCCCGCGTCGCGGACCAATTGTTCGGTTGCCCGCCCCAACTCAGGCTTCAGCTCGGCAATCGCCACCTTTGCACCTTCTCGAGTAAAGAGCTCGGCCGCAGAGCGAGCAATGCCTGACCCCGCCCCGGTAATGAATGCTACCTTTCCATCTAGTCGTCCCATTGAGTCCCCTCCGTTGTCTAGCGTACCGATCTACACCTTTCTACGGGCAACAATCTCTTCAGCTTTGTGATCAATCTCCGTTTTGGTGAGGACACCTTTTTCGATCAGCAGCGTTTCAATCGCCGTGAGCCAGCGTTCGTAATACGTCATGGTTTCATACGCATCAGGCGGAAGACTCTCGATCGCACGGCGCAGTTCATCAACCCGGATAGCGCGTTTGTCCGGACTGCCAAGCAGGACTAAGAGGGCGTCCGTACGTTTCTCCCAAAACGACAGCTCATGATCGGTCTTATCGATAGGTCCGGCATCAGGCCAGCCACCACGGTCATGGACACCAGGCATACGTATATCCTCCTCTTTCCAGATCTTCCTTTTTCAATATCACGTGGCATCACACAGCTTGAAGGTGCCCGAAAAGCTGCGCAAATGGAAGCGTTAAAAAAGAAGCGATCTGATAGTCTGCGTGCCCTAACGATAACTGCCGCGTCACACGATTCGGCACCGCTACACAGTAAATCCCGGCTCGCTGCGCAGCGGTCACACCATGTGGCGAGTCTTCAAATGCGACGACCTGTCCAGGCCCGAGACCGAGAACCCTAAGCGTACGTTGATACACCTCCGGATCAGGTTTAATACGCGAGACCTCGTCCGCGCTCGTAATGCAATCGAAGTAGCTATGAAGGTCAAACTTGTGCAGATGGCCTTCAACCCATACCCGCGGAGAACCGGAGGCAATACCCAACGCCAGACCGTGTCGTTTCGCGCCAGCCAGGTAGTCTTGTACGCCAGGGAAAGGCTGCTGGTCGACGGTGAGTTCATTATAACGCTGACGCCGTTTTTCCGTCAGCGTTAGTCGGTCGAGCGACCGCCCGACCTGCGCCTCCAAATGGGCAAACAGATCATATGCACCGGGCGAACCGATATGTTTTGCATAGGTCGGCATGGAAAGCACGCAACCGTGCGCTTCATACAGCTCGGACCACCCTTGGAATGAGGGAAATTCCGTATCCACGATCAGCCCATCAAAGTCGAAGATCAATCCTTGTATGGTGTTGGTAATCGCGTGGTCCTCTTTTTCAGCAAGAATAGACGGGCTGTCTATTTATTTCTCATCCGGGGGAACTTGGGAAAGCAACTCTTCTATTTTTCGTGGAGTCTCGTTGAAGATAGGCGCAATCGCAGCAAGCAAACTGTCATCACCACTGGCCTTCCACAGGCGGGTTAAACTGTGGATCACAGTAGCAATATTGTGCTCATCGCCAGACCCAGCCATGATCGGTTAAGCTTTGAGAAAGAAATCAGATGCCCGAGCCCGCTGCACCTGCGCCACGCTCCTTAATTGATGGTAGATTGATGTACTCCCCTTTGCTTTTTGTTCAGTGTCAAGACTTCTATTGTCCAGATAGAGCGAAAGCGCCTTTTGATATTGTCTGAGTAAGAGCTGACGTCCGAGAAAGTCATCACTAACAATGGTGAATGATACTCCTAGAGGGCCCGTCAAGCTCTCCGTCGGATATGCTTCCAAGTACAAGAGAACAGTCTCGCCAAGCTCCAATCCTCCATTTTGATTTTGAGTCGCGTCTATGTAGCGAGACAGAGCACCATAAAAACTCAGGATGGAACCATGAGCTTCCTGAGTAAGGTTCAGCGCGTTGCTTATATTTTCGTATTCTAGATTAACAATTGCCTGCCCCAGCTGTCTCTCTTTAGCCTCTTTGGAATTTAAGAGCTGCCCGAGAGCTCCGCTGAGCTCGTCATAGTACTGGACTATCATTCCAGGCAGTAATAAAATCGGCAAAATTCAGACCTAAGTCGGGTGGTAGAGCAATACGATAATCCATTTTTCCCTTCTGATCAGCCTATGAAGAAGAGACTTTCTGAGCCTAAAATTCAGAAGGGAATTATCAGCTATTGTGAGAGAAAGTATAATGTTTCTAATAGGTTGTGTTACTTTTCTGGACCGAAGCAGTAATTCCGTCCTCTTTTACGAAAATGCCTCATCCAAAAGCCCGATATGGGCCACGGAGAGACGCCAGCCAGAGGCTCCACAGTTCTCTTCGGTACGCGCAAGACTATTGGACCTTGGAATCGCAATGACATTGGGGCGCGAGATACACCAATTGAGCGCGACCTGAGCGAGCGTCTTCTCAGCTTCTCCAGCAATCCGCTCCAAAGCCCGCATGCCACGAGTTCGTGTCAGACGCGGCTCGGTCACCAGACGCCCATCATCCAACGGCGTATAGGCCAGAATTGTAACGTTATGCTGTTGGCAATATGGCAGTAAGTCCTGCTCGATCTCTCGGGCTTTCAGGTTGTACAAGACCTGATTTGAGACGATCGGATAATGGCGCATTGCCGCTCGGGCCTCACGCAGTTCATCGGTGGAAAAATTGCTGACGCCTATGTATTTGACTTGACCGCGATCGACCAGCTGCTCCATGGCTCGCAGCGTATCCTGAATTGGCACAGACCGGCTCGGCCAATGGATTTGGTACAAATCGATGCAGGCGGTATCAAGCTGGCGCAAGCTCGCTTCTGCTGCGCGGAGGACATCGTCGTATTTCAGATGGCTGCCTAAAACTTTCGTGGCAAGCAGAACCTGGTCACGGACATCTTTGATCGCCTGCCCAACCACGTCTTCGGTACGATACATTTCTGCGGTGTCGATCAGGTTCGCTCCGAGTTCAATACCCCGGCGGAGTGGTTCCACACCGCCTTTATACTTCCAGGCCCCGAGTCCAATCTCTGGAACCATCACATCGGTATTGCCGAGCTGTTTATACTCCATACCCAGTCTTTCGCTACCTTACGGAGCAGAAAAATGTGGTCGTTCTCTTCTCCTGCTACGAGGTCTCTATAGCCCCACCGCGTGCAGCCTGCGTGGATTTTCGACCATCATCATATCGACATCTGCATCCGAAGCGCCCAACGATTTAAGCCAGGGGATAATATTGTCGTACACGTGCGAATAGCCCCAGCCCCCGTAGTTTTTATAACACGTCTTCATGGCCACCTCAGCACACAGCAGCACCCGGTCGGCATAACCGGCATCCAAAAGATCCCGTACGACACGGACTTCTTCTTTATCTGGCGAGAAGCCAAATCCAGGCCCACCGGTATTTTCAAACAGCTCTTCATGTCCAAAATGGTCGTAGGAGACAAAGCCAACGCCTTTATCCAGGATACGCTTGGGTACGTCAGCGTTGGGAAAGAGGCCCAAATGGGACATATAACATTTTCCCAGATCAGCGCCTTCCTTTTCCAAA
The DNA here is from genome assembly GCA_964495015.1 of uncultured Enterobacteriaceae bacterium. GTDB lineage: Bacteria > Desulfobacterota > Binatia > Bin18 > Bin18 > Bin18. Next base: position 67,804 of record CAZBUD010000011.1, read on the forward strand.
ATATCGATATACGTATCCCAATGATCAGTCGGAAAATTCGGATGAACTGTCAGCGACACTCCCGTCGCTTTTTGGGCGCGTGCTGATGCGCGTAGGACTTTCTCTTCGCCCGGTTGAAACGGCTCATGGGGTTGGCCGCTCATCGCAATCTCACCGATGTTGCCAGCTTTGATCCCCGTGTTGCCGATGCCCTGGGTGATTTCTTTGATCATAATGTCCGAGAGTTCTTCGATACCCTTGTCGGCAATTTCAGGCGGATGGGAAAACTGCACATACCAGCCCGTTGAGGTAACAATATTCAGGCCCGTAGCACGTGCAATTCTCTGCAGCGCTATAGGGTCACGGCCCATGCCGGGCAGATCGACATTAATCAACGTTTGCCCGCCGGCGAACTTGTACTCGGCCGATTCACTGATAGCCAGATCCAAGTCATCCTGCACCAGGTTATCTTTAAACAGCATGGCGTTGCGGCGCACCTGTCCAAGATTTTGCATCGTGATCTTACTTTCACTCAGACCCCTGAGCACTCCGGAATCCGGCGGCTGGTGCCAACACAGGATATCGATGGTCAGATGTACATGGGACATGGTGCCCCCAATCTGGCCGTCATCAATCGACCCTAAAACCGTGTTGAGCGTTGCCATAATTCCCCTCCTTTTATGGGCGCGTTCCTACAGATTCATGACTCCCGAACGAGAGCAGGTAAACGCCCTCGTCAAATCCTCTGCTCCTCTTTCTCGACAGAGCGCCCACCCTAGCACAGCACCAGAGCAGGCGAGAAGAGATTCCAGCGACAAATGAGCCCGGCTGCGCCGAAGATTGTAGGCTTTAGGGAACATTGCGGCTTTAGGAGTATCCCGCCAGCCTTGATCGATCTTGCGGTGTAGAGGTGGGGATGATTTTATGCCGGTTATGCTGAAAGCTGGAGATATAGCCATTCATTTTCTAAACGACGGATTCTGGTGGGACGACGGCGGGGCTCAATTCGGCATTGTCCCGCGCGAGGTATGGGCAGAAGAAAAGATACCCAATGAACGCAACCGGATTACCCTAAGTCTGACCTGTCCGTTGATTGTGACAGGCAAGGAACTCATCGTGGTTGATACAGGAATCGGCAACCGACTGAGTGACCGCGAACGGCAATTTTTCACACCTCAGCGTGGAGACGGCCTTGTCGGCCATCTGCGTGCGCTCGGTTTCACACCGGAAGACGTCACCCAGGTGATACTCAGCCATCTGCACTTTGATCATCTGGGAGGCGTTATTGATAAGGCAGATGATGCAACGGTTACCGCCGTCTTTCCTCATGCCCAGGTAATTATGCAAAAGGCAGAATGGGAGCTGGCAACCCAACCGCCAAACGAGCGTATAGCGGCAGCGTACCGCCATGCGCCCGAGTGTCTCGAACCGCTCAAAGACATCGAACTTATCGACGGCGATACTACCCTCACTACCTACCTCCGGACTGCTGTCTCAGGCGGTCACACCAGCCCGCATCAATGTGTCATTATTGAAGCGGGCGGTACCGGCCTCATTCATTTTGCCGATATCGTTCCCACTACTTCTCATCTCCGTCTCGCTTGGAACGCGGCGTATGACACCGATCCGTTGGTCACCATCGCGGCCAAAAAACGCTTCTATGCCGAAGCGAAAGAAAAGAACTTGTGGGTGTCATTTTCGCACGATGACACCATTGCCGCAGGACGCTTTTCAGACGAAGAGGGCAGGACCCCAAAACTGGCGGAGACGATAGAGATTGCAACAAGATAGCTCTGTGTCGTTCTCACCATGACCATAACTCTTTTCCTCTTTTTTCAGTTCATCGATCCGCCACGCTGCCGGGTGTGGATACCGCGGCGGCGAGCCACGTACGAAGATCTGCTTCAGGTCCCCGACCATCTCATTGCTGAAGTTGCTAATGGCGAGCTGATTACCGCTCATCGGCGCGCGTCAGCCCATGCCCGGGCGGCTTCTGCTCTCACTCAAGATCTAGGCCCTTCTGATCGATCTAAGGGCGGATCAAATGGACCGGGCGGCCGGTGGATTCTCTTCGAGCCAGAACTCCACCTCGATTCGGATATTCTTGTCCCTGACCTTGCGGTTTGGCGACGAGAGCGTATGCCCGTACTTGAAGACGTCCCGTATTTTACAAGAGCGCCAGCCTGGGTCTGTGAGATAGTCTCTCCCGCGACTGCACGAACAGACCGAGTCAGAAGAGTGCCCATCTACGCCAGAGAGCAAGTAGACCATTTATAGTTCGTTGACCCAAGTGCGTGCACCCTCGAAGTGTATCGTCTCTAATACATATCGTGGTGCGCAGCAGGTACAGGCCGAGCCGTTTGACCCCGTTGAGTTAGACATAAACCATTGGTGGCTCGAACGATCCTAAAGGAGCGAACCCCATGTATACCGTTGGAAAAACTGTGCATACCGTCGCCGCCAGCATCATACTGGCGGCAACCTCTCCAGGGAGCGCTGAAGCCTTTGGTCCGGGCGGTTACACATCGACCATGCGCTCATTGAGTCGATCATTGCACCGAGCGCAACACGGGGCGCGGCGCATGTTTCAGTAAAAGAGGAAAAGCAGCGGCCCACGCAGCTCAGTGCGTCCCCCAGCTCTGGGGAGAAACCTGCCTGCCAAAACACCTGCACGGAAGCACTGCTCCAGACTCCTGCACAAACAGCAACGACTACAGACTGACACAACCGCTGCTACTCGACTGAGAGTTCGACGCGTCTGTTTATGGCTCGGCCGTCAGGGTCGTCTGAACCGTCAGTCTTAGTGTTCGGGGCGAGGGGGTCGCTTTCACCTCGCCCTACCACGTGGAGTCGTTCTGCAGCAATCCCCTGCCCCATGAGATAGTTCCGCACCGCTTCAGCTCTCTTTTTCGAAAGGCTCAAGTTAGCTCGCCCAGATCCTACCGCGTCCGTATGGCCTTCAATCAGCACGGACACATCCAGCTTCTCCTGAAGAATCCGGACCGTCTCATTCAAGACCGCCAGAAATTCAGGCAGAATTTGCTGCGCGTTGAACTCAAAAGGGACACCACGGAGGATAATCTCTTTTGGCTCTGATGACAGCGACGGTGGTGACGACGGCGGTGATGACGGCGAAGGGGGCGGTTCCTCCCCGCTATTTTCACCCTTCGTCCCGCTGCCCTGGTTCGACGATCCGGAATCCCCGTCCCCAGAGCCGACCGATGCACCACGGCCATATTCATCGTACAACCGAAAACCCGTCACGCCGACGACCAAGAGGACTCCGACCAAGGCTAACGGCCTCCAATAGGTTTTAATGAACGCAGGAGAAAAACCGACGAACAGACCAAGAATATACAGGGCAAGAGAAGACAAATCTGAGACAAACAGGGCCAAGATCTCAGCGGTTACTACCGTTCCAAGCAGCGCACCAAGAAATAGCTGCAGCGGACTAAAGGAGGTGGGCTGGGCGGCTGTGGTCCGTCTATTTGGTCTCTTGCGGATTCCCCGCAGGTTCTGCGCAGTCTTTGCCATCCACGGGATATTCAGCTGCAGCCAAATATGGCCGTGAATCATCCCCCACACTAATCCACACAGAACAGCAACAAGTTGAACAAGCACCTCAGCCTCATCATACGTTCTGAAACGTCTGCTCGACAGCGTCCGATGCAAGCGCCGAGTCGCAACGGGCGAGTCGAGCCTTTCGCGAGTCTAGAAACACGCCGCACTTCTCAACGGCTATTTAGCGTAATCATACATGTTCAGCAATCGGTCCGAAAGGATCTTCTCTTCCTCGGCTTCTCCAAAAGCCCTGTCCAGAATTCTTTCAACAAGCGGGGTCCACTTGTTGCGATCCGTTCCAACACGATACATTCGGCAGCTCTCTGACCCAACTGCTTTCATATTCAGAATAACAATCATCTGCTATGGACACTCCTCCCCCCCGATCACAGGGCATCTTCTACGGCTGGAGGCTGGTCGCCGTCAGCGGCTTTGTCATGATGCTTGCCCATGTGCCCCTCTTTCATGCCATGGGCGTGTGGGCAGTCGCCCTGGAACGGGAGTTTGGCTGGAGTCGTACCCAGCTGGGCCTGGCTCTCACCTTTACCCGCATTGAGGGTGGTTTGATGGGACCGCTTGAAGGCTATCTGACGGATCGACTCGGCACGCGCCGCATGGTCCTCATGGGTCTCATTTTTCTTGCCACAGGATTTCTCCTGTTCAGCCAGGTCCAGAGCTTATGGATGTTTTATTTGGCCTATGTCGTCATGGCCTTAGGGCAAGGCTTTAGCGGCTGGCTACCGCTCATGACGATGTTGAACCACTGGTTTGCGCGGCAGCGTGCCATGGCGATCGGCTGGGCCAATGTCGGAAGTCGGCTGGGAGCCTTATTCCTAGTGCCGAGTATTGCTTGGGCTATTGATCCCGACCACAACCGCCTGGGTTGGCAGGCGACGGCCATCCTGCTCGGGATTTTTACCTTGATTGTCGCCGTCCCAACTTCGCGCCTCATCCGCGATCGACCCCAGGACTACAACCTCCTGCCCGACGGTGAGTCAGCGCGGTCCTCGACCGTAGAGGGGATCTCGCAATATACGCCTGCCGCACAGCACGAAGATCCAGCACCAAGCGCCGACTGGACCGCAGCCCAGGCTCTGAGAACACCGGCCTTCTGGTTCATCTCGTTCGGGCACGGTTTTACCTCAATGGTGCTGTTAGCCATCATGGCCCACTTAGGGCTGCTTATGGAAGACGCGGGTTTCTCGGTCCAGACAACTGCGTGGCTTGTTTCTCTCTACACGGCCGTTGCTATGATTTTTCAGCTCGTTGGTGGATACGTGGGAGATCGGATCCCAAAGCGTATCGCCTTGTTTATCTTTTCCTCTTTGCAAGCGGCTGGAGTGGTCATCCTAGCTTTCTCGACTTCCACCCACACGCTGATTCTTTTCGCCATCCTGTTCGGCATAGGTTTTGGCGGACGGAATCCGCTTACAGTAGCAATCCGTGGCGATTACTTTGGTCAGGCCTCTTTTGGTAAGATTCTGGGGCTGTCAACTGTTCCTATGAATATACTGATGCTGGTGGCCCCGCCCTTTGCCGGTTGGATGCGAGACACGCGCGGGGACTATACGACGGCCTTTCTGATATTGGCTGGATTCAGCTTCTTAGGTGGCATCTGTTTCCTGTTTGCCAAGAGACCGGAACTCAACCTCTCCGCGTAAACTCTATCTCTCCGCAGACGCTCCTGCCGAGAGTATCATGGTTTCGTGAATCTTGAGAATTGACAGCTGCGTCTGCCTCCCCCTAGAATACCTGCGTCCGGTGTCTCTTGCTGCCAGGAGTCCAAAAGTCTAAATGATATCCCTATCTTGGTATGACACTGGATAAGGAGATGACATGAATACGCCCATTACCCTTCTCACCCTGTCGCATCAGTACGGAAGTGGCGGAAGCTTTATTGCTCGCGACCTTGGTCAGCGGCTGAATTGGAAAGTCTGGGACAAAGAGATTGTCCAGACCATAGCCGCCCAGCAACACGTTTCTGAGGATTATGTCGACACCAAGGACGAACGAGTGGGATCCTTTATGGAACGCGTTGTCGAGTCCTTTGGAGTCGGTGGATTTGAGCGCGCGTACCATATCCCACCACCGTTACGACTTAAAGACAGTCAGCTTGCTCGGCTGACCAGACAGCTTATCGAGAATGCAGCCCAGGGCGGCAGTGCCATTATTGTCGGCCGTGGAGGGAATTGTATCTTGGCACCCAGACCCAAGACGTTGCACGTTTTTGTGTTTGCCACGTTGGACGCGCGCATTCAACGTGCGATGCAGGTAGAAGGACTCACCCATGACGAAGCCGAGCGCCAAATCAGCGGCATGGATAAACTGCGGACCGATTATGTGCAGAAATTTTATCAGGCCGACTGGCGCGACTCCGATTGTTATAATTTACAGCTCGACTCCGGGGTGTGGGGGGAAGACGGAGCGGCAGACATGATTATGCAGGCTCTTGAGCATCATGCAGGTTGATGTCGGCAGCTATACTCTTAATTACACCCTCAGCGGCAAGGGTGCTGAAACACTCACCCTCACCCATGGGCTTGGAGATTCTAGTCGGACTTGGGCAAAGCAAATTGACCAGCTCTCGCAGCACTATCAGGTTCTCACCTGGGACCTACGGGCGCATGGAGAATCAGACAGTCCAGCAGGCAAGTGGACGATTAATGATTTGAGTGGTGATTTGCATCGCCTCCTTACCGTACTGAAGATTCCATCTACGCATCTTCTAGGACACTCTGCTGGTGGAGCGATCTCTACCCACTTTGCCCTGCAGTATCCACAGCTGGTACACAGTCTCACTCTGGTGGGCTCGGCCAGTGAAGCAAACGAGAAAGCCTCGAAAAATTACGAACGTCTTGCCCAAAAGGCAGAGCAGGAAGGCGGGCCGGCGATACTGAAAGCAGTAGGTCTCAAGGACAAGCCCGGAGTCATCGCTCCGTACGGACCAGGTTTTGCGAAAGCGGCGCGGTGCATGGGCGGATTATACCAAAACTCGCTTACACCGCAGCTTAAAGACATTGCATGTCCGGTCTTCATAATTGTCGGCGAGAAGGACTTTATGGGCCAAGGCGGCTCGCATATCTTCCACCGCAATATGCCGGGCTCACGCCTTGAAGTGGTCAAAGATCGTGGGCACGCGCTGTACCGTGAGGACCCCGACGAATTTAATCAGCTGGTGCTGGACTTTGTGGGAGGGGTGCAAAAATGACGTGCGCCTCCTGAGAAATAACTAGAGGAAAGCGAGCCGTTTCACGAATGCTCGTGTCCGTGGCGCATCTTCGTCGTCGCGCAGCTGGGCCAATTGCTTGGCTAATTGCTGCAAATCCTCTGTAGTATCTACATCATACCAAGCTGGCATAAGACTCACATGAAGATTGTGCAGGCAGGCCTGTCCAAGCGTCTGCTGCAGCACTTTTTCCGTACTCCATTCAATATCCTCAAACAGTGACGCATGGACGGCCTTTGCTCCAACAAAGTAGTAGCCTCCGTCACTGCTGGGACCGAATACTGCGTCACAGCCTGGGTTCTTGAGAAAGGCGAAGGCGGTTTGAAGAGAGGCAAGTGGGACGGAGGGAATATCGCTGCCCATGATAGCCACAGTCGCCGCTTCTTTCCCCAGCAAATCAATAAAAATATTCAGCTCACGCTCACCCAGATCCTTACCCCGTTGCGGCAGATAGCGAACAGAGGATGGAAGCAGTTCACGAAAGAGCGGTTCGGTATCTGACGGAGTAAAAGCCAGCCAGACTTGGACATCTTTCAGGCTACAGACTCGTTCGACAGTGTCGATCAAAAAACACCGCGCTAACTCAGCGGCCTGGTCGGGTTGGAGCGGCGGACACAGGCGTGTCTTGACCTGACCAGGAACCGGCCATTTGGCAAAGATAACGAGGGCGTCCGGAGCCATGGGAGTTGTGTAGCGTGTCGGTACCCTCCTTGGCAACGTCCTCATCTGGGTAGCCCTGCGTGGCGGCCCAGACTACAAGGGTAGCCACATAGGGTTACGCCTACTCCTTCTCGCGAAAAGGCTACGTAGGATTCAGAGAATAGCTTGACACTTTCCTGACCGCTCAGTATCGTTCCGCACACATGGGCGCTGCTGACGAAATCATTACCGTTGTCGACGAAAATAACAGCGCGGTTGGCTCGGCTCCACGGCGCGAAATGCGCGCCAAAGCATTGCCGCACCGCGCCACCTATGTGCTAGTCTTTAATTCGCAAGGTGAACTCTATGTCCAGAAACGTACGATGACCAAAGATGTATTTCCTGGCTATTACGACCCGGCAGCAGGCGGCGTGGTTCTCGCTGGTGAAGAATACGAACATGGTGCGCTGCGCGAGGTGGAAGAGGAAATGGGCGTTCGTGGCGTCCCGCTTATGCCTCTCTTTGAGTTCTACCATCAAGACGAACGTAATCGTGTGTGGGGCGCGGCCTTCGCGTGTGTATACGATGGCGAAATCGTGCTTCAAGAAGAAGAGGTTGAGAGCGGTTTCTTTATGGCCACTGCTAAGATTCTGCGTCTGGCGGAGACGGAGCCGTTCACGCCGGACGGGCTATACGTTTTGAAACGCTATATCGCCGAACATCACCAGGAATCAGAAAGAAGATGAGGTAGAGCAGGAATGAAATTCGGACTCATATTCACTCTCCAAGATCCTCCCAATGGGGAGAACCTGCCTCGTCTGTATGACGAAGTCTTCGCCCAAGCCGAGCTTGCCGAAGACGTGGGCTTTGACGCCTTTTTCCTGCCCGAGCATCACCAAATGCCGGACGGCTATCTGCCAGCTCCTCTCACGTTTGCTGCGGGTTTGGCCGCCCGGACCAAGCGTGCACAGATCGGTACGGGCATCCTCCAGTTGCCGCTGTATCACCCCCTGCATGTTGCGGAGCAAATTGCCGTTGTCGATAATATAGCCAAGGGTCGTTTTATTTTCGGTGCTGGATTGGGCTTGGTCGAGCAAGAATTCAACGCCTTTGAGATTCCTCTCTCTGCTGCAGCCTCACGCTTTACCGAATCTGTCCACATTCTGCGGAAAGCCTGGAGCGGACAAACATTTTCGCATCACGGCGAGCATTTCAATTTTGACAATGTCACAATCACCCCCCGCCCCATCCGCCAGCCACCCATTTGGATCGGAGCCATGTCCACCATCACCCTCAAGCGTGCGGGCCGGATTGGGGACGGTTGGCTATCAGACCCGCTGCATCACTTCGATGTCATGAAGACGTGGGCGGGAATTTATCGGACTGCGGCACAGGAAGCTGGGAATACGCGGGTTGAGATCGGCATTATGCGTAATGCCTGGGTCGGCGCAAGTCAGGCTGATGTTGAGCGTGTGTGGTGGCCGCATGTGCGCGACTTCCACCTGTTCTATTTACGCCTCGGGTTCTTCTCCTCGGGCCGCTTTAACACCAAATGGGAACCCTGGATCAAAGAAGTCAAATCCGACGACGACTGGACGTATGAACGAGTTGCACCAAACCGTTTAATCTGTGGTACACCGGATCAGGTTATTGCCGATCTTAAACGCTACGAACAAGAAGTCGGCTGTCAGCACATGATCCTCAACCTACGCTGCCCGGGCGGGCCCGGCCATGAGGAAACGATGCGTTGTATTAAATTATTCGGAAAGGAAGTGCTCCCACACTTTACGTCATGAAAATAGGATATCTCTTAGACACCCACGGCGGCCCGTACAACATGCCTGCTCCCGATAGTGCGCAGGCTACGGCGTTTATTGACCACCTATGGCGTGAGGCAGAAGCTGCCGAGCAAGCGGGCTTCGACTCCCTGCTTGTTCCTGAACGACACACCCGTACCGAATGCCTCTTCCCTTCTCCACTCGTCTTGCTCGGCGGCCTTGCCGCGCGCACGACGCGCATTCGACTTGGGACATATATTCTTATTCTACCCCTGTACGATCCGGTCCATATTGCCGAGCAAATGGCCATGATAGACCTGATGTCAAAGGGGCGGCTGATCTGTGGCCTGGCATCCGGTTATCATCCTGACTACCACAACGCGTTTGCTATCCCCATGAAGGGTGGCCGCACTCGGTTTGAGGAAGGTTTAGAAGTTATCAAACAAGCCTGGACCCAAGACCACTTCTCCTTTCAAGGTGAGGTCTTCAATTACGATAATGTGAGGCTCACACCCAAGCCTGTACAGCAGCCCTATCCGGAGTTATGGCTGGGTGGGATGTTTCCTTACACCATCCAGCGCGCCGGTACGAGTGCCGATGCCTGGTGCAGTGACCCATTCCCTCTAGAGAAAGAAACGTGGAAGAGTCAAGTCGCCCTGTACCGAGAGGCAGCAGCAAAGGATGGCAAGCGGGCGAACGTCGTGCTCATGCGCGATGGTTGGGTGGCGCCAACTCGGGCCGAGGCAGAGCAGATCTTTGGCAGCATTTATGTTGAAGAGATGCTGTTCTACTTCCGGCATGGCATTCTCAACCATCATCCCGAATTTGAGTCGGAGTCAGATTTTACCGTCGAGAGCTGCTTTCAGCACACGGTGGCAGGTTCGCCCCAAGAGTGTAGGGAGCAGCTGGACTTATACGCACAAGAATATGACGTAGATTACATGGTCATGCGTTTTCGTTTGCCGGCTGGCCCGGAACGAGAGCGCGTGCTGGATTGTATTCGGTTATTCGGGGACGAAGTCTTGCCGCATTTTCGTAACACATAGGGGAAAGCGTTATGTCTAACGGATATCGATTCATTGATAGTGACGCCCATATTATTGAACCCGAAGACATGTTCGAGAAATATCTTGAGCCGAAATATCATGCAGCCATGCCCAAGGCGTGGGCCAACTACCGGGGAGAACCGCTCGGGTTTGGCTTGGAGATCCGAATTCCGAATCCGGATGGTGGCGAGTATCTGATGCCGTTTGGTCGCGACCCACTGAACGATCCTGCCCAGGCCACCGGCAAGTCGCACAGTGGGGCTCAAGAACCCGGCGAACGCATTGTTCTTCCGGGTCATGATGAAGCGTATGCCAAATATGCAGAGCGGGATTTCCCACCTGAGGTCTATCCTGAGGTTATGGCGCGGGTCGGCATCGATTATATGATCGTGTATCCATCCATCGGACTCCTCTCAGTCACTGTTCCAAATCTAGCAGCCGATACTGCCGCGGCCTATCGTCGGGCGTATAACAGCTGGCTGCATGATTTTTGTTCCGCCGCAGGCGGACGCGTGTTTGGCGCCGCTTCAATCGACCTACGCGATGCTGAGGAGGCCTCTCGGGAAGTACGTCGCTGCGTCAAAAAGTTCAACTTTAAGGCCGTCCATATTAACCCGGTCCCGGTATGCGAGCACCGCTTATACGACGAGTTCTATACACCCTTGTGGCAGACGCTTGAAGAGTTGGACGTTCCGCTCGCCGTCCACGCCGGGAGCGGCACAGCTGCAGATGAGATGCTGTACTATTACCTCCCTCGGTTGCGTTCTGCGCAGGCAACCGTTGCCTTCACCATTGGTAACATGCTGGCCAGCACTGCGCTGATTATGGGCGGCGTACTAGAACGTCATCCCAAGTTGCGTGTCGTGCATTTAGAATCTGGCGCTGGCTGGGCAGCATTTTGGCTTGATCGTCTCGGCGCTGGTGTTCAAGGTGGCTTTCGCGGTCTTGATATTGAAGGCCTTAGTATGCCGCCGGTCGATTATTTCAAGCGCCAGTGCTACATCTCGGCTGATCCTGATGATCCAGGCATTAAGCAGGTTATTGACACTATTGGGGATGACAATATCGTGACTGCGACTGACTTCGCCCACCCCGAGGGCCGACAGTACGCCTGGGCGGTCAAAGAGATGATGGCATTGCCCGGGGTCTCAGACGAGAGCAAGCGTAAAATCATGTGGGACAACGCGTTACGGCTGTATCCGATTCAGCCAGACTAAAAGGAGCAAGGCCTATGAGAGAACTCACTCGTGTACCAGCGACAGGGTCGGCAAAAGATATCACCCGCGCGATTGAGCGTGACGGGGCAGTTCTCGTTGAGAATCTCATCGATGAGCAGCAAGCTGAAGCGACGCTTGATGAGCTCAGACCTCACATCGAAACGACCCGCACCGGCCCGGATGACTTTGCCGGCCATCAAACTACCCGCACGGGTGCCCTTGTAGCACGTTCTCCAGCCTGTCGTGAACTCGTTATGCACGACAGTATCATCGGTACATGCAATGAGTTTCTCCTACCCAACTGTGAGCGCTACCAGCTCCATCTTGCTCAGGTCATCCGCCTTATGCCTGGACAGAAGAAGCAGCCCCTGCACCGTGATCGTTTGGTCTGGGGCGATTACTTGCACGGGGTCGAGCCGCAACTCAACGCGCTGTGGGCTCTGACAGATTTCACACATAAAAACGGCGCGACCCAAGTTGTTCGAGGCAGCCCTTCTTGGCCCAAGGACCGAGAAGCAAAGGAAGAAGAAATCACCTATGCCGAAATGTCGCGCGGCTCGGCGCTGGTGTATTCAGGTACGGTCATTCACGCCGGCGGCGCAAATAACAGCGCTGCGGATCGGGTCGGACTGAATATTACCTATTCACTCGGCTGGCTGCGTCAGGAAGAAAACCAGTATTTATCCTGCCCACCGGAGATCGCCAAAGACTTAGACCCCGCGCTCCAAGAACTCCTCGGTTATACCATGATGAGTTACGCCCTCGGCTATTTCACCCCACCGGATCCAGAGGGGGGAGAGTCGGGTCTCCGCCCGCCAGAGTTCGCGCTCGGCCGTTCGCCACGTAAAGAGAGGAAGGACATTCAGGCCCCGGAGAATTTGGCAGATTCAAATGCTACACCCTAACTCTAAATAATGTGTAGAATGGGTCCATCAGATCTACCATGCAGGCTGGACCGTGCGTAAGTATTCGCCTACAACCTGCGCGTATCTGTCCTGGGCTTGAAGCAATATGCTGCGTCCCGAAGCGACTTCAGCTTCATTGGCTCGTTAGGCTGCTTTTTCGAGTTTTTTACTGACCGTGATGTTTCGTGATGGTCTCCGGCCACCGCATCTGGTCGGAACCGAACATCAGGCGTTTCGACAGGCCCGCTTCAACAAGCGTGCGCAGATGGGTATAAAAGGCAGTGCGATTAACGATCCAGGTAGCCGTCGACACCTCGCCGTACAGGTACGGATACTGGTACGCTAGCGCAAAATAGAGAGCTGGGGCCGCATCATCCGGCCTGTAGCCGTAGTATTGGGTAGCCTCTCCCCCAGCCCCTTGAGCCGCCCTGCAGCATATTCCTTCCTCGGGAAGTCAGCCGCGGGCTTTCCCGGTTCACTTAGAAAGACGCCCGGGAGGAATCGGCCCGGCGCTGCTTGCGCGCGGGCCTGAACGCGTTCAACATCCGGCATGAAGGAATCCAGCGTGCCATCGTAACCGCTCAAGAAGCCGAGCACGAAATTGTGTCGGTCCATCGCGGCGAGTATCAGACGCAGCGCCTCTTTTTCATTCGGGGGGAATTGCAACCCCAAAGAAGGAAATTGACCTGATTAAGCAACGCCTCAAACGGGCGGCAAGGCGCCACAAGGAGCACTATGCCACAGGCAAAAGTGAAAGAACAAATTAAAGTCGAAGCGAGTAGCGGCAACGTCTTTGCAGACCTTAGTCTACCGAATCCAGAAGAGCATCTTGTCAAAGCGACTATTGCGCTCGCTATTTCTCAGGCCATTGAGAAACGGGGCTTACTCAGGAACAGGCCGGTCAAATTCTCGGGCTCGCACATCCGAAAGTATCAGATATGATTCGAGGACGGCTCGATAAATTCACGATAGATCGACTCATGCGCTACATGCGGAAACTCGATGATGATGTAACGATCAGCTTTAAACAAAAACCAAAGTTCCGTAAAGAAGCCACAATAAACGTGACAGGGGCACTTCTGCCTGTCTAGCAATAAATTGTTCAGATCGTACCTTCACCTTATCCCTCTGGACGAGAAGATAAAGAGGGAATCTGATCTTACGAGCTGGGAAGTACCGAATAATCCCGCTCCGCATACGGGAATTCTTCTAATTCAAAATTGGCCTGCTCGTAGGGTAGATGGCGGTTGATGTAGTAAGCACGAATCTCCGCGATTTTCTCCCCACGAAAAATATACCACTCCGCACCGCGCATAAGCTCGGCCTGTCCCGACGGCGGTGTCCATTGCATCGTCCATTCGATGACACATTCGCCTGCTTGGACAATGGCGTGGTCACACGTCCATGTCGCCTGAATACGCGGCTGCATCTTGGCCCAATAGCTAGCAAGCGTGTGTGCTCCTCGAATGGGAGCGTGGTGGGTAAAATAGTGTACCACGTCGCCGGTAAACGTGGATTTCATCGACTCTACATCAGCCGTGCTGCAGCCATGGTAATATTTTTTTATCGTCGCGACATAGGCATGTTCTTGGAGCATTGTTGCCTCCTTAGCCATTCAGTTGAATATCCCACAACGGTGGATCAGTTGACCGTACCATTTCAGTCGCCAGTAGGAGCCCGCAGCTCGGACACGCGTAACTACGCAAGACCATATCATCGTCCACATACGTTTTTGGATCAAGGATGTAGGGATTGGCCTCAGGGATAGGTTGCTCAATCACTGCGCACGAGATCTTGTAATTCTCCGTTGTCTTGGCAATGTACGCCCCGCACTTCCGACAGCCGATACTGTCATCAACCAGCACCAAACCCTCAGCGATCTGCCTTGCGGTATCGAGGTCCAGGTGCTGCAGTTCCTGCGGGGACGCAGCATTGAGCCGCGCTTTGCGCAGTGACATCCGTTGCTCCTGCGTCGCTTGTGTATCGATAGCCCCGTGATCATCAAAGACGACGCCATAGACGGAATGTGCCCATTCCTGCGTGACGTTTCTTCGTTCAATATCTTGCACAATGCGCTCGGGGTCACGCTCTAGCGGATCCCCATATCCACCGGCCGCGGCCCAGGACAGGATAAACGCATCACCAGGTTCTTGTGGAACATTGAATGCTTTGGGGGCAATAGCTTCACTGCAGCCTTGCAGCTCACTCACACTTGACGGCATATTTCCGGTCTGGGCGATTTGCTCGTCAACCTGTGTTCCGCGTCGCATGGTAAAGCGGGTTGTTGCCGGCGAGGAGCCGCCGTGCAGTCCTGGCCCTGGAACGGCGCAGTGCCCGGCCGCCGTAAACAAGGTAATCCGATCCGTGTCGTGCGGCACAAAGGCTAGCTCGCCAGAATTACCGCCACGAAACTTGCCAGCTCCACCGGAGTTGACCAATTCTTTCCGCCACAAATACAAGATGGGATAAAACCATTCGTTATCTTCGACATTGGGCATGGTGCTTTGCAGATCCCATGGCCAGCCGCCCGTATCCACCCCGTCTTTCCACGATAATGCAGCCAGGGCCGCGCCTGCCGGGTCAAGCAAAAATGACGCGTACGGCGCACCGCGCTGATCCGTTCCGCTGAACGCTGATACTGGATACATGGCGGTTCCCATGCAGCTCTGGACTTCACTGCGCAGCTGTTCATCTGCGGAACAGGCCAGCATTTTGGAAATCACTAACCCAGACAGGGCAATGGTTTGCAGTAAACTCAAGGCAGGGCCAGCAGACACTGCAGCTGGAAACGTGGCACAGGTAATTGTGCCTGGCGTGACATCAAACTCCATATGCCGATAGGCGCCTTCGACCACAAACATTTGGTCAAAGAGCATCTGGGAGCAGATCATCGCCGCGATAGCCCCTTTCCAAGCCACCATGGTGCAGTTGAGCGTTCCCGCTTGGGGGTCGCTGCCCTCATTGGAAAAGGTCAGCGTGTCGCCCTTTTTCGTGAGTGCTAACGCATTGCGATACAGTCCACGATCGCTGGGGTTTTTGAGTTCAATCCAGCTTGACTCACGCCAGGTGCCATCAGGAATCGTTCGCAGCCGCTGCAAAAATGCGGTTTCTGAGTCGTCCTGCAGCTTACGCATCACGGCTTTAACCGTCTGGGCGCCATAACGGGTCACTAAAGTGAGCACCCGTTCTCGAGCCACATTACAGCCCGCAATCTCCGCTCGCAGATCAAGCGCAACCAGCTGAGGCATACGCGAGCGGCGTATATACTCTTCTTCCAGGTCTTTGCGCAGCCTGCCTTGCTCGACAATCTTAATCGGCGGGATGCAACCCGACTCCCAGTAAATATCTTCAGCCATGGGATTAAATCCACCCGGCGCAGTGCCGCCCAGATCCCATTGATGCAGGGTATTTCCAACCCAGCAAAACAATTCTCCTTCCCAAAATATCGGGGAGATGAGTGCGACATCAGACTGATGCGTTGCCCCCACCCAGGGGTCATTGGTCAGGAAAATATCGCCGTCCTGAATGCCCGGATTGTCCGAGCGGTTCTCAAGTGTCCATTTAACGGCTGATCCGGTTGCAGAGGAGAGATACTGGAGAAACGGGCCAAAGAATACAAAGTCGCCCTTTTCATCAAGCAGGCTGGGATTGAAATCATGCCCATACGCACAGCTGGGAGAGCCGGAAATGCGCATGATGGTATTGCCGTGCTCAACGTTGATATTCCACATGGCATGCCGAATCACCTCATACGTCACGGGATCGACCGTATCAGCGGCACGGGAGTGGAGCTTGAGACTCGGATCAATGTTCAGCTCTTTGCTCGGGATATAGGGGTAGGTTCGCCCATCCCACTTGATCTCTTGTCGTGACATGCTCTTTCCTTATCTTCGAACTTCTCCAAATCTCCCAAATCTTCGAATGACGTTCTTGCCAAGCTACTGCAGCTCAATCACAAAATTGCCGTACGCGTCCAACTGTCCCACACTATCTGGTCGTAGAACGATGGTCGTTTCCGGCATCTCAATGATTGCCGGACCGTCAATCCGACTCCCCGCAGCCAACGACATGCCGGTGTAGACGTGCGTCGGCATAAAACGTTGCAGCTCTCGCCAGTAGACGTCTCGTTCTCCCACGAGAGCCGCATCTGCACTCTGGGCTTTATTCTGCAAGCTTGGCCGAGGTATGCCACCGGCGGCAGCGAGACGCAGTACGCCGATCTCCATACCCGCATCTTTAAACGCGGAACCTTTGCCGTAGAGCGTTTCGTACTGGTCGCTAAACGTGTCCATCAAAGTTTCGGTTTCTTGCGCTGTGAGCAGCCCACCGCGCACAGGAACTTCCACACGATGGATCTGCAAACGAAACTTCATGTCCGCATAGCGCAAGAAACGCATATATTCCGGTGCAACGCCATCTTCAGCAAGCTGACTCCGGCCTTGCTCTTCAAGCGTAGCAAAAATTTCATTGAGCCGGGTATGATCAAATGGGGCAATGAGGAGTTCTGCTTTCTCGTACACATGCAGGACATCGGCGGACTGAATACCCAGCGCTGACCAGGTGGACGCCACCGAGCCTAAGGGCACAACTACAGTCTTGCAGCCAAGCTCGCGGGAATAGGCAACCGCGTGGGCGGGGCCACCGCCCCCATAGGCATAGACTACGAAATCTCGCGGGTCGAGTCCGCGCTGGACCGTCATCTGGCGCATCAGATCGGCCATATGGAATTCGACTATCTGGCCCGCACCACTGGCCGCTTCAACCACGTCCATACCGAGCCGGTCTGCTACATGCTGCATAGTCTGCAGCGCAATTTCTGCATCAAGAGAAAACTTACCGCCCAGGAAGTTGTTCGGATTCAGATAGCCCAGAATGAGGTTTACATCGGTAATTGTCGGCTCTTTCCCGCCCCGGTTGTAACAAGCCGGACCAGGATCAGCGCCCGCAGACTGTGGGCCGACTCGCATAGTGTTACTCAACTCGTCGATCCAAACCACGCTGCCACCGCCACTGCCTATAGACACAATGTCGAGCTGGGGCATGAAAAAGGTGTACTGGTTGAGAATGGTTTCTGATGAGGTCAGCGTCCGCCCTTCGTTAATAATACCCACATCAAAGCTGGTGCCACCCACGTCAGAAGCAATGACATTTTTGTGACCCAGCGTCCCAGCAAGAAACTGCGCACCAATAACTCCACCCACCGGTCCTGACCCAATGGTAAACAGCGGCTTTTGCGCGGCCTCGGTAACGGTCGCTACGCCACCCGAGGCCTGCATGATGAGCAGTGGCTGCGCATAACCCAAACTCTTGGCTCGCTCTTGTACGCGCTCGATGTATCCGAAAGAAGAGGGGCCGATAAAACAATTAATAGCGGTCGCGGCAGTCCGCTCGTATTCTCCAGGTTTAGCAATCAGTTCGTGAGCACACGTCACAAACACGGACGGAGCAGTCTCCTGGACCATCTTCCTGACCGCTAACTCATGGACCGGGTTCAGGAATCCCCACAGAAAAGAAATAGCAATAGACTCAACATCTTGGACCAGCAGATAGTCGATAGCCCGGCGTGCTTCGTCTTCGTTGAGCGGAAGATACACTCCCCCTTTCCAGTCTATGCGTTCGCTGACCTCTTGGATCAACGCCCGAGGAATGATGGGCTCAGGCTTTTGATGTCGAGACACGTGGAGCAGCTTTTCAATCGGTAGGCCGGCCGAGCGTCCGACAGAACGCATCATAATCAAGGCATCCCGATGGCCACGTGTGGTAATCAGGCCGGTTTTCGCGCCCTGCATTTGCACAATGGCATTGGTGCCGACCGTAGTCCCATGCAGCAGCATTTTGGTCCGCGCCATGAGCTGGGCCAGACTCAGCTCCAATTTGTCAGCAGCCACTTCCAGTGCATTAAAAAATCCACCTGCAAAATCGCTTGGGGTAGACGGGCTCTTGGCAATCGTAATTCGCCCGTCGGCATCCATCACGACACAGTCAGTGAATGTTCCGCCCGTATCCACCCCACAAAAGTATTCCATAGTTTGCTCCTGACCGCCGCAGTTTCTTCCGGCTGAGGCTATCCTACAATTTTTCAAGAAGACGAAAC
>CAZBUD010000011.1:86258-90135 GCA_964495015.1 uncultured Enterobacteriaceae bacterium
CCGCAGCTTTCTCTCTGCTGTGCCTATCCCGCCATTTTTCAGGAAGACGAAAATTCCGAATAGTGCACCGAGTCCGTGTCCGGTGCGTCCGGTGCATTCTCGGGCCTGATTTCTTCAAGTTGCTGCTTTAGCTCCTGGATCATCTGCTGCTGGAAATGCCCGGCACACATCGCAAGCCCAAAGATCATCAACAGGAACAGAGAGCTAGCCCCGACGGCAAACCCAATGCCTATTTTTACCCCTCGAAAAAAGTCAGACGGCATAAGGCTACCCGCTGTATCACAGCTCACTACACGCGGGAATAGAGCGGGCGTCTCAACTATACACAGGCGGAAAAGGAACAGGCGTCATCGGAGGAGTCAGAACGCGTACGGGCAAAGGAAAGAAGCGGAAGGGGCTGCCAACGGCCGTTCTGCTGTCCGGTCTGACGAGCGGGACTCTGCCGCATAGAGAGGAGGAACCAAGAGACATACCAGCATAGTCAAACAGACAAAAAGAACCGTGCGGACCCATTTTCGAATTGTTGTCACGCTGGGGATTGGACAAAATGTATGCCAAAGGCAGGAAACAGCTTCCGTGATGGCTAGACGCTGAAAAACACATCACTTTCTCTCCTCCTTAGAGTTACTGCATAGGCACAGAGAGGAATCCGCGTCTCGGACGGCCATGACCGATCGGGCAGACAGGCAGAGCTAGCCCATCGTTGCTGTCAGTCTCGGCGACATGGTAGAAAGACGCGTGCGGCACGCCCAATACATATTGGCCTTCGATCAAGGTACGACAAGCTCACGCGCCGTTATCTTTGACCGCGCTGGCACCATCCGTGCAATCGCGCAGAAAGAGTTGACTCAGATTTTCCCACAGTCCGGTTGGGTTGAGCAGGACGCGAACGAGATCTGGTCGTCACAGGCTGCGGTTGTCACTGAAGCGCTCGCCCGGGCTAGCCTTTCCGCAAAGGATATCGCCGCCATCGGTATTACCAACCAACGCGAAACAACCATAATCTGGGATCGAGAGACCAGCCAGCCAGTGTGTAACGCCATAGTCTGGCAAGACAGACGCACCGCAGAGGTGTGCGATACGCTCAAGCAGGACGGCCTGGAAACGTTGTTTCGAGACAAAACCGGCTTGGTGATCGACCCGTATTTCTCAGGCACAAAGATCCGCTGGATCCTGGATACTATTCCAGACGCACGCCGCAAGGCGGAAGCTGGCCAGCTTGCCTTTGGGACGGTGGACTCCTGGTTGATCTGGAAGCTGACCCAAGGGGCAAAACATATCACTGATGTAACAAACGCGTCGCGGACGCTGTTGTTCAATATTCAGACCGGTGAGTGGGATGAGGAGTTACTCGACATCCTGAAAATTCCTCGCCACATGCTACCCACAGTCTGTACGTCTAGTGAGGTCTATGCGGAAACAACAACCGACCTCTTGACCGCGCCGCTGCCCATCAGCGGCATTGCCGGTGATCAGCACGCCGCGCTGTTCGGCCAGATGTGCACGACACCAGGTATGGTCAAAAACACGTATGGTACGGGCTGCTTTATGCTCATGCAGACGGGGCCTAAGCCCGTCGCTTCTCAAAATAACCTCCTGACAACGGCCGCCTGGCGATTCGGCCAACAGACAAACTATGCTCTGGAAGGCAGCGTGTTTATTGCCGGTGCAGTCGTGCAGTGGCTGCGTGACGGGTTGGGTATTATTAAATCGTCTGCTGAGGTCGAAGCGCTGGCGGCACACGTTCCAGACACAGACGGTGTGTACTTCGTCCCCGCCTTTACCGGTCTCGGCGCACCGCATTGGGACCCGTACGCGCGCGGCTCTCTGCTCGGCCTGACCCAAGCTACGACTGCCGCCCATATTGCGCGAGCGGCCTTAGAGAGTATCGCCTATCAATCCATGGATGTCCTGACGGCAATGGAAGCAGACGCTGGTTTGCATCTCACGGAACTTCGCGTGGATGGAGGAGCCACAGTGAACAATCTCCTCATGCAATTTCAGGCAGATTTGCTTGGGGTTCCTGTTGTTCGTCCGAAGATTTCTGAAACGACCGCACTCGGTGCAGCCTACTTAGCTGGATTAGCCATCGGCTATTGGAAGGATCAAAGTGAGCTTGCAAGCCAGTGGCAGGTGGAGCATATCTTCGAGCCACATATGTCGTTAGAGCATAAAGAAGAGCTGAAAGCAGGCTGGGCAAAGGCGCTGCAGCGGGCCAAAGCCTAGGCAACGAACGGATAAGTGATAAGGAGAGAAAATATGCAAAAAGGCAACTTTCGTGGCTTTGAGGTCACCGTCCAAGATCCCGGCATCGTCACCATCAGCTTTAACCAACCCGAACGTCTCAACGGCATGACGCACCATGTAAAACGAGACCTGGTGGAGACGCTGATTCAGGCGCAGATGGATGACGCCGTGCGCGTTGTCGTATTCACCGGCTCAGGCCGGGCGTTTTCTGCGGGCGATGATATTACAGGCCGGCCAGTAGGCAAGAATGCCGAGCAGGCGCTCGTGCCGGACATCCCAGGTGGCCATAACAACCCGACCGGGACATACAACGGTCTGCGTCATCTCTCGCAACCGCTCAATCAAGCAGTACGCAATCTGGACAAGATAGCCATTGCGGCCATTAACGGAGTTGCGATTCAGACCGGATTCTCACTTGCCCTGGCTTGCGATTTTCGCATTGCCTCCGAAGACGCTCGGATGGGCAGTGCGACTCTACGTTTTGGCTTACTGCCAGACGAAGGCGGTCAGTTCCTGTTGACCCAGCTAATAGGTGTCTCCAAAACCATGGACTTCCTTATGCGCAAACGCATTGTTACCGCCCAGGAAGCTCTTGAGCTGGGTCTGGTGCACGAAGTGGTCCCCGCCGGTGAACTCATGGCTCGAACGCTGGACCTCGCGCGTGAGCTGGCCAACGGCCCACAGGTTTCTATGCGGATGCTCAAACGCTCAATCTACAACGCAGCTGAAATGACGTTTGCGCAGTCGCTTGACGAAATCGCATCCAAGACCTCGATCTCCGACCATCATCCAGATGCCATGGAGGGCATGCAAGCGTTTCAGCAAAAACGGCCAGCGAAGTTTAATCAGTGGTTGGAAAGGAAATGAGGAGAAACGATGGCGGAGAAAGAACTCTGTACCAAAAATATGAAACTCTCAGCTGAGTTTGACCTGTACGTATTAGAACATCCGGAAGGCGGGGGAACAGATCCCGGAGAACGCCCGGATCGTCCTTTTACCGGAGCGCGGTCCAGAGCTGTGCGAGAGGAATCAAGAACTGGCGAAATCCCTGCGAGAGCCCAGCCAACCTGTTGTCTTTGTCCAGGTTGAAAGTGTTTCTCCTTCCCGCTCACGGTTAGTGAATCCAAGGGTGGAAGTGGCCACCTTTTGATGCAAAGGGCGAAGTAGAACTTCTCTCATTCTTTGTTCTTTTTACCCTCGTTCCCCAAAGAACGTCAGCAACTGCTCAGCCGGATATGCGGGGTGTTCCTCAGCCACCCAATGTCCACACTGATCGATTTCTCCGGCACGTACATCTTCAACCAGCGTTTGCAAAGATGTACTCGGAACGGATGCCGCTAGGTCTGCATCTCTTAACTGGCAAAACCGGAAAAACTAAGTACGCCAACGTGCTGAGCAACCTGGAAGAAAAACGTACCGTTGTTTTTCAGGCTGTCATAGAAAGGACGAGACTCTGAAGACGACGCTATGAAACTGACGGGTCACGCCGCAGCCGAACGACACCCGCCAGGGGTGGGGTTTTAAAAGGGATGAATACGGAAGAATGTATAGGGTCACAGACACAAAGGCTGCTCTGCCTTTCCGGTGCTAGACCAGCCTCGCTAGATGGTCCTCAACGAAGTTCATCCTG
>CAZBUD010000012.1:0-20639 GCA_964495015.1 uncultured Enterobacteriaceae bacterium
CGGCGTACCCAGAACACTGACAGTGAGACCAACTTCATCTGCCACCTTGGCCGCAGCAATCGCCGCTCCAACCGCAGCTGCGGCAATAATATTATGGCCGCAGGCATGCCCAATGCCAGGCAGGCAGTCATATTCCGCACAGATGGCAATGTGAAGCGGGCCGCTACCCGCGCGTGCCACAAAAGCGGTGGCCATATCGCAGATGCCGGTCTCAACACTAAAGCCCGCGTTAGTGAGTGCTTCTGAAATCCAGGCTGTGGCTTTTTCTTCCTCGAAACCGAGTTCAGGATGGGCGTGGATACGATGACTGAGAGAAATTAGGTCCTGTTGCGATTGTGCAAATCGTTCGCGGGCTGCTGTTTTGGCATCCATATGGTTCTCCTTCTCGACAATTCTCTTATGGCTGCCTAGCATGTGAGAACGAGAGGCGTCCAGACGTGAGGCCGAAAACCGCTTGACTCTATACCTAGGAGCAGAGTGTATACTCTGTTATAGAGGAATCAGACATGAACAGCATGAGGGAATTAACCATAGGCGACGTTGCCAAGCAGGCTGAGGTAAACGTAGAAACGCTGCGCTATTACGAGCGGCGCGGTATTCTCCTGATCCCGCCGCGTAGTGGGGTAAACTATCGTCGCTATCCCGAGACTGCCGTCCAGCAGGTGCGTTTTATCAAGCGTGCCCAAGGGGCTGGGTTTCTCCCTCAATGAGATCACGCCTATGCTCTTCCTCCGGAATAACCCCAAGACCAGTCGTGCTGCGGTGAAAGCGCGAGCTGAGGCAAAGCTGGCGGACATTGAGGAGAAGATCGGGCGCCTGACGGAAATACGAGATGCTTTGGCACAGGTGACCATGCTGAGTGACGGCAAGGGGTCCATCGATGGCTGTCCTATTCTTCGGGCATCGGAGGGAGAGTGACGAGGCCCGCTGAAACGACTCCGAATCTTACTTCTGTTCACATTGGCATTAAGGGCATGCACTGTGCTTCGTGTGTGGCCAAGGTAGAGCAGGCGATGGTGCAAACGCCCGGCGTGTTGCGGGCGAGTGTGAACCTGACCAGCGAAGAGGCGCTGGTTGAATACGAGCCTGGTCAAGCCGATCTCATTGAGCTTGGAAAGGCGATTGCCGCGACCGGGTTTGAGGTGGTCGAGCGACAAAGGACAGTTGAAGAGATTGAAGACCATTACCAGAGTGACTATCTGATCCTCAAAAAGAAACTCGTAGTCAGTGCAGTCTTGACTGTCCTGATCTTGATTGGATCAATGACCACCTTGTTGTCTGGTCTGCCGCTGGGCATTCATTTTTGGTTATTCGTCCTGACAATTCCGGTGCAGTTCTGGATAGGCGCACAATTCTACCGCAGTGCCTGGGCAATGGCCTGCCACGGCGCCAGCGATATGAATACCCTGATCGTTGTAGGGACCTCAGCTGCATTCCTGTATAGTGCGACGGCCGCGTTCGCGCCCCATTTTTTTGTTTCTATAGGACAGCAACCGCAAGTCTATTTTGATACTGCGGCCGTGATCATCACCCTGATTCTGCTCGGCCGGGTACTGGAAGTTCGGGCGAAAGGGCAAACGACTGCAGCCATCCGCCACCTGCTTCAGCTGCAACCCAAGATGGCAACACTGCTCAGACAGGAAAAGGAAATCACGCTTCCGATTGATCAGGTCCAGGCCGGAGACGTCGTTGTCGTCCGGCCGGGTGAACAGATTCCCGTAGATGGCGTTGTGCTCAACGGAACGTCGAGTGTGGATGAATCCATGCTGACGGGGGAAAGCCTGCCGGTTGAAAAGCAGACGGGTGACCCTGTTACGGGGGCAACCATGAACACCACCGGCTCATTCACCTTTCAAGCAACTAAAGTTGGCTCAGACACGGCTCTGGCCAGAATTGTCAATTTGGTCCGTCAAGCACAGGGGTCGAAGGCGCCGATTCAGCGCTTGGCCGATAGCATCGCCTCATATTTTGTTCCGGTTGTGATTGCGACTGCGGTCTTGACCTTCGTTGTCTGGTTTGTTGTCAGGCCGGAACCTGGGCTCAACTTTGCGCTCATGAATTTTGTGGCCGTACTGATCATTGCCTGTCCCTGTTCGCTCGGGCTGGCAACCCCCACGGCTATTATGGTTGGGACTGGCCGCGGGGCGGAGCAGGGTGTGTTGATTAAGGGCGGTGAGATATTAGAGCGTGCACATAAACTGACCACTATCGTGTTTGACAAAACCGGGACGCTCACGGCCGGTAAGCCTGCAGTCACTGATATCATTTGCTCTGAGGCGGTGACTGGGCGTAAGCGTCTTACCGAAGAAGAACTCCTGCGTTTAGCCGCCAGTGTGGAATGGCAAAGTGAACATCCGCTGGCGCAGGCTATCGTGCAACATGCCAAAGATCGGGGACTAAGACTCATGTCCGTGGAGGCGTTCTCGGCCCTTGCCGGGCACGGTGTTGAAGCCCGGCTCGAAGGCAAAGCCGTCTTGATCGGGAGTCAGCGCCTATTGGCGAAGCACGGTGTCCAGCTGAAAGACTTTGATGTGCAGGCTGAGAGACTTGCCCGCGTGGGTAAGACGCCGCTGTATGTCATGGTCGATAGGCACGTTGTCGGGCTGATTGCCGTTGCCGATGTGCTCAAACCCCAGGCGGCGAAAGAGGTACAACATCTTCGCAGCCTGGGCGTCGAGGTTGTCATGCTAACTGGAGATAACCATCACACGGCGTACGCTATTGCCCAGCAGGCGGGTATCTCACGTATCTTGGCACAAGTCTTGCCCGAAAATAAAGCTGCCGAGGTCGTGCGCCTACAACAGGCTGGGGCCAGCGTTGGTATGGTCGGCGACGGGATTAATGATGCGCCTGCTCTGGCACAAGCCGATGTCGGTATCGCGCTTGGGACGGGGACCGACGTGGCAATCGAAGCGGCCGATATTACCTTACTGCGCGGTGACCTGAGCGGTGTGAGTACCGCGATCGCCCTGTCGCGTAGGACCATGCAGATCATCCGTCAGAATTTGTTCTGGGCGTTCGCGTATAATACCGTAGGTATTCCTCTGGCTGCGGGAGTGCTATATCCTGTTTTTGCCCTCTTACTTGATCCCATGTTTGCCGCGATGGCGATGGCGTTGAGCTCTGTATCCGTGCTGACCAACTCACTGCGCTTACGAACGCTGCGTTTGGAGTAAATCCATGGCGTACGCCACAACCGTCCGAAATGAACGCTTTGCTTTTGACAACCTCAGTGTAGTGTTTGCCAAGGCAAACGAAGAGAAGTCGGGCGATCAACTGGCTGGCATTGCAGCTGCGTCAGAACAAGAGCGTGTTGCTGCTAAACATGTACTCGCAGACGTTTGCCTCTCGGAAATTATAGACAACCCGTTGATCGATCCTGACCAAGATGAAGTCAGCCGGCTCATACTCGACAGCCTCGATCGCGAGAAGTTTCATGCTCTTGCCAGCATAACGGTTGGGGCGTTTCGTGAGTACCTGCTCGCTGAGGCCCAGGACGCCGATACTCTCGGGACACTACAGCGGGCTGTTCTACCCGAAGTGGCGGCCGCCGTGACTAAGCTGATGAGCAACAAAGACTTAGTGCTTGCCGCAAATAAGATCCGTACAGTGACGCGCTGTCGCGATACTCTGGGCCAACGTGGTGTACTGGGTATTCGTCTGCAACCTAATCATCCAGCAGATGATCTCGGTGGAATTTTATTATCGACAATAGATGGTCTATTGTTTGGTTGTGGCGATGCGGTGATTGGCGTCAACCCGGCTACGGAGTCAGTGGAAACCGTCAGCCGGATTCTGCACGGTCTCAACCGTTTGATTGAAGCCTTTGCTATTCCTACGCAGTCGTGCTGCCTCGCCCATATCAGTACGCAATTAGACAGTTTGGCGTCCGGTGCGCCGGTTGACTTGCTGTTTCAGTCTATTGGCGGGACACAAGCCGCAAATGCGAGCTTCGGGGTTAATCTGAGCATCTTGGGTGAAGGACGTGAGCGGGTGCTGGAGCAGCGCCGGAATCGCAATGTGAAATGGGTTGGGGATAATGTGATGTATTTTGAGACCGGGCAGGGCAGTGCGTTGTCGGCCAATGCGCATCATGGCATAGACCAGCTCACGCTCGAGGCGCGCGCCTACGGGGTCGCACGGGCGTTTGATCCTTTTCTCATCAACACTGTCGTCGGTTTTATTGGCCCCGAATACTTGTACGATGAGCGTCAGATCATTCGTGCTGGGTTGGAAGACCATTTCATGGGTAAGCTGTTAGGTCTGCCCATGGGCTGTGACGTGTGTTACACCAACCACGCCCAGGCCGACCAGAATTCAGCCGACAATTTGTTGTTGCTGCTCACTGCAGCCGGCTGCAATTATTTTATGGGCGTGCCGTGTGCTGATGACGTCATGCTGAGTTATCAGTCAACCAGCTTCCACGACGCACTGGGGGCGCGGCAGCTTTTTGGTTTGCAGCCTGCACCAGAGTTTTTGGAATGGTTGGAGCAGATGGACATCTTTCGGAATGGGGAGCTTGTTCCATGCAACGAACAGGCTCGCAAAAGACTGGAAGACGGGGTCGGGATGATTGAACGGGCGAGAATTGTGTAGTCTGGATGTGGCCCTGCGAAATTCAGGGACTCCCGGATTCCATTACGTTCCATTCAGGCTGCGATGGTGCTCAAGAGATAACATGATGGCGACTCCTGTGAAATCGAAGCGTCCTTCAGCAATCTCGCGGTCTTGTGATGCAGTCGATCCACAAGCCACCATCCGTGCTCGCACGTCTGCCCGCATTTTTGTTGGCCGATCCGGTCCTGCCTATCGGACTCAGACACAGCTGGCCCTACGTCTCGATCACGCAGCCGCCCGAGATGCCGTCCATTCCGAAATCAACTTGGCGTGTAATTTCGCAACTGGCTTTCTCGCCAAATGGCGGATATTCGAAGTTGCCAGCCAGGCTAAGAGCAAAGCGGAATACCTCATGCGACCAGACCTTGGCCGACTGTTGTCTGCTAAGGCGAAAGCCTCGGTGGGCGAGCACTGCCCGGCGGGCGTTGACCTTCAGGTTGTCATCGGAGACGGACTGTCGGCTGGCTCAGTCGTCAAACAGGTCCCTCGATTACTGCCGCTCTTAGCACAAGGTGCGCAGCAGAGAGGCTGGTGTTTTGGGCAACCTTTCTTCATTCGGTACTGCAGAGTCGGCGTGCTGAACGACATTGGAGAATTGCTTGATCCCCTGGTGGTCATGTTGTTGATCGGTGAACGGCCCGGCCTCGCCGCCACAGACAGTCTCTCGGCTTATATGGCGTATCGTCCAAGACACCGTCATACCGATGCAGAGCGAAATTTGATTTCGAACATTCATGCGCGTGGTGTGGCTCCTGGCGCAGCGGCGGAGCGTCTTCTACGTATCGCTGAACAATTTCGACGAGTTCAGCTCAGTGGAGTCGCAGTGAAGGAAGAGCTTGGTTCGCTGTCTCAGAGCGTCTCGTCTTCCCTGTCAGCCGAGTAATTTTCTTTTTCCCCATTCCGTTGCCGCTTTCGTCAGCGTTTGATTTGAAGACTGGAGCAACGAAAAGGAGGCCTCTGTATGGTAACCCCAGGTATGTTGATTATGAGTAGTATGGCCCTAGGCTCTCTGGACCAGTACACGAGTTATGTCAAAAAGGCTGAAGAGCGTGGCTTGCGAAATTTCTTGGTCACCGAGTCTTTTACTGATTCCTTGGCGTTGGCACAGCAT
Organism: uncultured Enterobacteriaceae bacterium; assembly: GCA_964495015.1. GTDB lineage: Bacteria > Desulfobacterota > Binatia > Bin18 > Bin18 > Bin18. The sequence goes on from CAZBUD010000012.1 coordinate 5,729, forward strand.
CTGGCTTCCGTCACGTCGAAGATACAGGTCGGCACCGGCATTACCAATCTCTACCTTCGTAATCCGCTCATTGCTGCTCTGCATGCCATGACGATAGATCGCGCTGCTCCAGGGCGCTTACTGCTCGGCCTGGGTACGAGCCATGTGCCTTTGAACAGCGTGTTTGGCATCGACATGGCCAGACCGCTGACCGCGTTACGTGAATATGTCACTGCCGTTCGGAACATCTTTGATGGCAAAGATGAGGCAGCAGCGGCACTTGGGCTGCCTTCGATGAAAGCGGATAACAAGATTCCTATTTATCTGGCCGGCATTTCACCCAAGAGTATCCACTTAACCGGCGAACTTGCCGATGGCAGCCTGCCTCTGAATTACGCCCCGCATGGACTGCACGAAGTGGTAGACGGCATCGCGACTGGTGCGCGAGAGGCAGGGCGGTCAGCCTCTGATGTAAAGATTGGTCTCATTATGCACTGCTGCGTCTGTGCGGATAAAGGCGTTGCCATGCGCTCGATCCGCCAAACGTTATCCTTCTACGGGCGTATGCCGTACTACAATCGTCTCTTTGTTCGACAGGGCTTTGAGAAAGAAGCCACAGGCATCATGGAAGCCGCAAGTAACAATGATATGGCGACTGCAGCTGCAGCCGTCTCCGAAGAAATGGCTGAAAAAGTCGCCGCTATTGGCACTGCGCAGGAGTGTCAGAAGAAGGTTGAAGAGTTTGAAAAAGCTGGAGCTTCTTATGTTATTCTCTACCCGACAGCTATAGATGGTGATTACGATAAGGGGGTGAGTGCTGTACTCGATGCGTTTGGGGGGTAGGACGGTTTTACGAATATGAAGGCAAAACGAAAGAAAGTCGCCGACATTGTGAGCGAACTGGCCGTGCGGGCGGACCGTTGGCTGTGGGCAGCCCGGTTTTATAAGAGCCGCTCCTTAGCCGCCGAGGTCTGTGACCGCGGGAAGGTTGAAGTCAACGGTCATAAGGCGAAGCCGCATAAGTTGGTTCGAGTGAATGATACCGTAGAGTTTATACACCCGCATGGACCAAAGAAGCTCAGAGTTCTCGCTGTGTCAGAAAAGCGTGGTCCAGCCGCTGAGGCCCAGCTGTTATACGAAGACAATTCTCCGCCTCCACCGCCACGCGAAGAACGGTTTGATTTCTTTGAACAACGGTCGTCACGACTACCGGGGCAGGGACGTCCCACCAAACGCGAACGTCGAGAGACTGAATGGTTACGAGGCCGATAAACAAATAATAGGGGCCGAGGGGCTGGGGTTTAGGGAGTGGGGTGCTTAGAAGAGTGTACGTGCCCGCGCGTTCATGCTTCGCCGGGGTTCACACGAACGGTTCTTGTGTACCGCTCCTTGTTCCGTTCGCCCTGAGCTTGTCGAAGGGGAACGGCGCCAACACGGCAGTAGCGTGCGCCGTGCGCACGAAGGAGTTAACTCCGATGATTGATCTACGCAGCGACACTGTAACATTGCCGAGTCCGGCGATGCGTGAAGCCATTGCCAAGGCCGAACTCGGTGATGACGTCATGGGCGAAGATCCGACCGTCAACCGCTTACAAGAAATGGCCGCAGAAAAGGCGGGCAAAGAGGCTGCGCTGTTGGTCAGCAGTGGAACGATGGGCAATCTGGTTGCCTTACTCGCCCACTGTAGCCGAGGCCAGGAAGCCATTCTTGGCGACGAGTGCCATATCTTCAACTATGAGGCCGGTGGTGCATCCGCCCTTGGTGGGATTGCGTATCATACTGTTCCGACCGGCCGTTTAGGCGAATTGGACATTGCCGATTTAGACCACGCCCTACATCCACCAGATGTGCACTACGCACCGCCCGGAATCATTTGTCTGGAGAATACGCATAACCGTTGTGGTGGCACGATTCTCAAACCAGACTATCTGCAATCTGTTCGGGCTTTAGCAGATGAAGCCGGCATTCCCATCCACCTCGACGGATCGCGTATCTTCAACGCGGCAGTTGCCTTGGGCCGTGACGTGCGCGAATTGACACGACCGGTTGATACGGTGCAGTTTTGTCTGTCCAAGGGACTGTCTGCTCCTATTGGTTCCCTAGTCTGTGGCGGCAAGCGCTTTGTGGCACGAGCCAGGCATTATCGTAAAATGCTTGGCGGCGGGATGCGCCAGGCTGGGATCATTGCTGCGGCTGGGATTGTTGCGCTGAATGAAATGGTTGAGCGCTTAGCCGAGGACCACGCAACCGCCCAACGACTGGCCGAAGGGTTGGTGCAACTGCCGAGCGTGACGATTGACCTTGAGACAGTGCAGACCAATCTCGTCATCTTCCGTGTATCCACCCCGCATGAAAATGGTAGCTCCTTTGCCGAAGTGCTAGGACAGGCTGGAGTCAAGATCGGCGATCTCGGCGGCGGTCGTCTGCGTGCCGTGACCCACTACGGCATATCGCACCGTGATATTGACGAAGCGCTGCGGATTATTCGGGAGACATGGCAACCGGCTGCAGCGTAGAGGGGTAGTGGAAACTAGGAGCGCCCTCCTCGCCACGCTTCCCGGTTTCTATTTGAGACGGCAGCTGTTCCGTAATAAGTTGATGTGCGTGTGAGGTCCAATGCCGATCATCACTCCCGAATATGAGAGAGGGGTCCGTCGGATCAAGGCTTATCTCGAATAAGGGTAGGCCTTTCTTCTTGCAGAAAACTCGCACGTCCTCCCGGAAAAATTTCGGAAGGGCTGACAGCACACTCATCCGGTGGTGGCGTTCCTGGGCAAGGATGTGGGCCTTGCTAAGAATTGTTTGCGCTAGCAACCCAATGGATCCGTCTGGAATGGGGTCCTTGGCAGGTATTTTGTCGAAGTTCTGATGCGAGAACTTCCGTTGACTTTCTCGAAGCATGACGAGACGGCGTTGGAGGAAATAGGGCAGGGAGAAGGGACTGAGGATTTTGTGGAACAAACCCAGCGCCCTATTTTTGGCTATAGGGATAGCTTTGAAGGAGAGGCTGCCATCTGAAGCCATGACAAACTGAGGCTTATATTTATTGTGAATAAAGGCATCATGGACTCGTGAGACGGTAGCGCCCGAGATGTAAAAGATCACCGCATCTGCATTGAATGTGTTGCCGCTCTGCTCGTAGGCTAAGACTTCTTGGTCCAGACCATAGCCTGGAACGCCGAGGTTCCAGACTTCCAGATCTGACCGTTGGTTTTCGATCAAGTTGGAAAAGCGCTGCTCCTGAGGAATCCCCCAGCCAAAGATCTGGGAATCACCGTAGACAAGGATTCTGTACGTCATGGGCGCTTTCAGTGTGGTACGCGGTTTGTCTCGGAAGCCTAGGGTATTGATCGCGTAGTGGATTTCAAAGTGGGGCGATGTATGGGTAGAATCTCTCCCAGCTGCAAGTTTCCAGCCTAAATGATCATCCATGACAAAAAGCCCGCCAGAGGTAGTTTGTCTGGCGTACGGGTCAAACAGGCGGACAAAGCCTTCAGCTAAGAGCAAGCCAAAACTGCAGCTGGCAAGAATAAGGAGAGTTGAAAAAAGGATTCTCTTCGTCACTCAGCACTCTACGCTTTCCGCACCGATCAACAAGGTTATGCGTCCCTGTGGGGTACTCGTGTGTATCAACCTCATTGGGCAACCGCGCGTCGGGTATTGATAGTAAGGATGAGAGCTCCCCGGCGGTCGAGGCACTGGGGTTCTCATTTCCACCATCAGAAACTTGCTGTGCACTGCCGTCGTCGAATTGCGCTTTGTTGCGTCGGACGATTCTCGCCTACTCTAGCACGATTCAAAAGCTGCGCGTTAGGGCCTCCAGTCGGGAGAGTGGCGTATGGCGATGCCAACTCCGTGGACCAGCGGTTTGCCAGACTCTCAAGGCCAGGTGGCTGATCCGATCCCCGTCTGATCCAGGGTGACACTGGTTGGATACGACGCTCAGCTCGAAATGCCCTGGTCTACGGGCTAGTCGTCGGGTTGGAAAGCAGTGGGATAGCCTGTTTGCAGCATTTCACGCTCCGTTCTTCATTTGTCGGGAACGGCTCCGCTCTGTGGAACTCTCCGGCTTTCCTCGACTCGGCTGCTGAACGTCTTCTCCTGCGGAAAGTTGGCGGCGGCTCTGTGTTCATCCATTGGATGCTGTTGGAGTATTTCGCCGCGCTAGACACTTTTCTAGAGCGTGAATGATTGTGTTGTTGCGATGATCAGTCTTGTGGTGGCGGGTCTCTGGACTTGCCTATCAGACTAGAATGGAACGTTGTCCTCTTGGGCGGATGCTAATTCGTGGAAAAGGATAATCTGAAAGGGGGCCGCTGCGAGGCTATATTCTGCAAGATATTTCGTTACTTCTCCTCCATTTGCTTCGCCATGGCTAACGCCTTTTCCGGCGCCTCTGAAGCCATAGAGTCCTGTCACGGTGAGGGCGATTTTATGTAGCGATTCGCCTGACTTGTTCCCAGCTATGTGTTTTACGATGTCTGTCAATGTTTTGTCCTTTGCCTGTGGGAAGAGGTTCTTCGCTGCAGCTTCGACCGCACAGACAGCCTCTTCTACTGCATTTTCGTACTCGGGATTGTGTGGCAAAAGGTGCAAACTGTTCTTGGGGATAAGACCTCGGATGATCTCGGATTTACCCTCGTCCACGAGCATCTGACCGCAGGTTTTCCTGGTTATGAGTGGGATAATACGAGTTTTGATCCTGAAAAAGAGTTGGCCAGTGCAGTAGTCAACCTCAAAGAAATCCAATCCCTGAGCGTATCATCCTTTGTCGTTCCATGCCAAATGGAACTGGGTCGCGGCCCGGAGTTTGTGGCGGAATGCGCCGACAAATCCGGCTCAAATGTGATTATTGTAACGGGGCTGTCCAACGAGGCACTGGGGATTCTGCCGCATTTTCGGAGTCTGTCTGCAGACGATATTGCGCAGGTATTCGTGCGCGAGATTACCGAGGGGATCGGCAACACTGGCATTAAGGCCGGATTCATCAAACCGGCTACAGGCGGGATTCCGGACCTCCCCGAGACGGCAATTTCTATTGGTGTTCACTAAGAAACATGTCTGCGCGCTGTGGCCCGTGCCCACAAGGCCACGGGTATTTCCATTCTGTGTCACAACGATGAGGTTGGGCCGTTCGGTCGAGAGACGCTGGACGCGCATGAAGAAGAAGGCGTTGACTTTTACCGGGTGATGATCGGTCATACTTGTGGTGTAGAGACCATTACTTGGATAAAATGTGCTTGGCGTCGCTGATCGGCCTGTTGGCCGTTGGCCATGACCGGATTATGCTTTCACACGATGCGGTGCATTGTATGATGGACCGGCCGAGTGCAGCGTGGGCGCAGTTCGTCGAGGCCTGTCCGAACCGGAACTATGCCCACATCTTGGAGGATATCCTGCCTCTGTTGAATAAAGCCGGGGTCAGCGAAGGCACCGTTCAAATGATGACGGTCCAGAATCCAAGGAGTCATTTTGGAGGCTAAGAATTTTAGCGTATCCTTGCGCCGCGTCCACATTAAGACAGTGCGCTGTCTGGTCGCCGTTGCCCTTCGACAAGCTCAGGCCGAACGGGAAGAGGCGGTGTAGAACGGAACCGTTCGTGCTGAGCCTGTCGAAGCATGAACGCGCGGGGTCGCACTCTTTTGGGTTGGATGCGTTACTACTCACCCCAGAGAGAGAACGGCGCACTCGTACGGTGCGCCGTTTTTTTATTCTTTCAACTCAATCGAAATCTGAGAGTACCGCGTCGTGCCAACATTGGTCAGAATGTGGGTCAGACCTTTGACCTTGGGCATGATGACCTGGCTGGCCTCAGGATAATGGGTCTCGCGTTCAGGTTCAGGGCCAGGCTGGGTTGACCGGAGTTTGCTGCCTTCCAGACAAATCACGACCTCCTCGAATTTGTGTGTGTGCTGTCTGGTCGATTGACCTGGCACTAAGATCAGTCTCCAGACTTTAATGCGGTCATGATTGATCAGCAGACGGGGCTCAACGATGGTGCCTGCCGCATAGGCGGGAGCTTGCATAAGAACGGCAACACCTATCCCCAGTCCGATACAAACAAGAGTTACACCTATACCGAGGCCGAGGAAGAAACGTTTCATATGCAGACTACTTGGCTCGGGAGACATACTCTCCGGTTTCGGTGTCCACGCGAATGGATTCGCCAACGTCGATAAAGCCGGGAACACGGACGACAAGGCCGGTTTCCATGGTGGCGGGTTTCAGCACGTTTATCACTGTTGCGCCCTGCAGCGCTGGGGGAGTATCAGTCACTTTGAGATCGACTGTCTTTGACAGATTAATACCAACCGGGTCATCTGCGTAGAAGTCAATCGTGATTTTCATATTCGGGACGAGGTAGTGTACGGAATCTCCAAGCGTATCTTTTGATAAGGTAATCTGCTCGTAACTTTGAGAATTCATAAAGCAGTACTCATCCCCGGACTCATACAGGTATTCCATCTCCTGTTGTTCGAGGCTCACTCGGTCCACTTTATCGTTCGAGCTAAATTTGTGTGCCGTTTGTAGTCCGGTTCGCAAGTTGCGGAGTTTTGTTTGCATAAATCCGCGTTTATTGCCCGGCGTAATATGGATCACATTCATGATGCGGTGGAGCTCATTTTGATACAGGACAAGCGCCCCAACCCGTAGTTGGGTTGCTGGTATGAGCATTCGTGTCACCTTCCTCCTGGTGTGTCTAGCAGTAGTGTTACTTCTAACACCGTCGTGGCGAAATGAGCAAGCTCAGATGCAGTTTCGGTTCCCATCGTTTTTAGTGGAGCTGCCCCTCAGCCGGTGTTGGCGGTACAAAAATAGGGGACGCATGATGGTGTACCATGAACCACTGTCCGTCGTGTTGCTCAAAAAGATTGGTGGTTAAAATTTGGGACCGAGACACGCCATCCGGACCATGTGTATCGAGATTTTCGATCAGCACAGCCCATCCTAGGGTTCCTGACACCTCCAGGCGTACGTCTGAAAGGCTGAAACGCATGGATTGCGTATTGGTGAAAATACGTTCCCAGCTCGTCCTAATCAGACCCCAGCCACACAGCAACGGCCAACCGGGGTGGATACATTTGATGTGGTCGGCTTGCAACCACACCTTCTCCATCTCCTTAATGTTGAGCGTTTCAAAGGCGCGATAAAAGGCCTCATTTGCCGCTGTAACGGCCTTTTGTACTTCCATGCAGCTTCCTATTTTTGATCCTTATCCAGGCTTTGGAGCCATGCAAACTAAAACCGTCAACCGGCCAGGGCCGGGATTACTCACCCCATGCTCAGCGCCGGATGGAGCCAGGGCAATCTCGCCAGGGCCCAAATTTTTTGCTTCTTGACCTATGCGAATTTCCCCCTTGCCTTCAAGAACATAATAGATTTTGTCAGAGCCCGTGTGGGTGTGTGGCGTTTGTTTTTGGTCTGGCTCAAAGCAGTACACGTCACAGAACATCCGGTCGGTTGTAAAGAGATTGATCTTTTTCATCTTCTCGTCAGAGAAGGTCACAAGATCACCTACCTGCTTAAATACGTCCATGCCTGTTCACCTCAACGTGTATTCTGGGTGCCTCTGTTTTGCTCCTCTATCTTCCCACACAGGCAATGCATACCACCTTCGTCGCGTTGCAAAAAGCCCAGTCTGGCACTCAGATTGGTTCGCTTGGGGGCCTCATCCATACCGATGGCAGCCGCCTCTCTCTGGCGGTTGTTTTCGATCGGTGGGGTATGTCTCTGTTTATGACAGTCCTCTTGATCTTGTGTGATGCTTCTCCAGTTGCCGATGTGTGCGCTTGTGTCCTGTGTATCTTTTCGTCCCTACGCTGATCTGATCGGTCCTCCTGCCTGCCGTAAGGCGGCTGTGCCTTAGCAGCCTCAGGCTGTCCCGCAACAAGCCGATGATTGTCCAACTGCATCTTTACTTGCACAAGCCGATTTTTCCCGTGAGATTCCAGCCTCTGCGGTTGTTCTGCCTTTGCTCCAGCCCGTAGGCGAGAGGCAACTGCCCCAAGAGTGGAAAAATCTGAGCGCTCTGCCGTATCCTCTGCGAGACTTGCCGAAACCTCGATTAAACGTCCTGTATTCCATTTTTCTCCTGTGCGCCCACCTAAACGTATTCGCCAACGTGCTGCGACCGTTCACCGTTATCCACACCGCCTCGATCGTGTCGATAGCGTTATTGCTGCGAGGGATGCTGTCTACCACCTTTTCCATCAGAATATACAGGAGTCATCCAAATGAAAGCGTCGCAAAAGTTCACGCGGCGAAAATGGCTCACTGCATTTGCCGCCGCGACATCAGCGGTACTCTCGGCGCCCAGCGCGGCCAGGTCAGATCAGAACGGTGAGATGTCGGTAGCCGACAAGCATCAACCTCTTCAGACTGACCAGAAGAATGGGATGTCTGTGAACCCGCTCGTCGATCGGTTTTCACGTCGGCATACCGATATTGTTCTCTCGTCCCCACCACAAACGATGGGAGGCTAAATGGGGCGAGTGGTCACACCCGGCATTCCACCTCTAGGCTACCGCATGGCCGGTAGCGTCAAAGTCTTCGAGCTTATTGCGCGGCCGGCTGAGGTCTTCCTAACAGACCAGGACAGTGGCGAACACAGACGCGCACCCACTATCCCGGACGGTCACCAGCGCTTTCAGCCACGACTAAGCCAGCCCAAGACTGTGTTTGCTTGGGCTATAACGGGAACCGTCCTGGCGCGGCGCTTGAAGCAACCGACGGGGATCGCGTGCCGATCATCTTACGCAACGAACTGCCCGAGCCGACTTCTATTCATTGGCACGGCTTTGAGCTGCCGTTCTCCCATGACGGGGCGTCCGGTTATCATTCGTTTGAGGCGCGCCGACCCGTTTTGCCTGGACAGACTGAGGTGTACGAGTTCGACCTCATCCAGTCCGGGACGCTTATGTATCACACCGGCTTCAACGTCATGCGACAGGAAGCGCTGGACCTCAGCGGGGCGTTTGTCATTCATCCACGACGCCGGGAACGAAATATAGACGAAGATTTCGCGCGCGTTCTGCCACAATGGACATTCCAGCCCGGCAATCAGAATCCTAATATCAATTCCCCGGAGCCATCGTTTGCAACATTCAAAGGCAAACCGGCTCCGTCGTTACGGCAGCTCGTGGTGCATCAAGCCGACCGGGTGCTTATTCGGTTTGCAAACCTGAGTCTGTTATATCATCCGATTCATATTCAAGGGCACGTTTTTGAAATTGTTGGCACAACGGGAGTACGTATTCCCGCCGGCGCGCTGGCGTGATGTTACAGTAACAATCGGACCGGGGGAGACACGTTATATCGAGCTTGTCGCATGGAATCTACGCACTTGGCGTCTGCACTGTCATGTCCTACATCACATTATGAATCAGATGCCAGAACAGCCAATGGACATCGCCCCGCATGAAGGCATGTTCACCCATCTCAAGGTTATCCCCAATGAGCGAGGCTATGATCCACGTTCACCTAAAGCCCCTTGGGAATATCGGCCAAAACAGGAGGGGATCTAATGAGCGCAAAGATCTCCCATATTGCTGGAATTCTACTTTTTTGTCCCTGGGCGGATGTGCCACAATTCAACCCGCGCAACCCGCATCGCATTTTGATGCGGGGCGGACCTTAGGACAGGAGCGAGTGCAGGCTGAGATTGTCTTGTCGCAGGATCTAGGGCAAGTTCAGGAGAATTTTCAGCGTGCGTTTGCACTTCCGCAGGGCGGACTGACTCGTGGCGAGTTGCCCAAATTCTGGTTTGAACAACCGCAGCCTTCAAGCAGGACTTGAAGATCTTGGTTTGGCGGTCGCAGAACTGACTCAAGCTGGTCTACCGCGAAATCCCACTCCGGAGGTATTTGTCGCTTTTCCACTCCATGTGGCTGGTAGCGGGCTTGGGCTGATATGTTGGCTGTCCGCCCTGCGGCAAGTGCCCCAACACAACGAGTCGCCGCTCTCGCTGCCCGGCAAGCCGAATATACAGCAGCCTGCCATGTTGTGTTGACGGCACATGCAGGTGCGCATGCGTGGCATGCTGTCCTTGCTGCCCGACAGGTCCTCGATATTGAACAAGAGGTTTTGGTCGTGCGCCAGAAGGCCGCCTCACGACTTCAGATTCGTTACGGCCATGGTTTGGCTGGCACGATTGAAATGGAAGAAACACTATCCATGCAGGCCGGACAACAGATAGCCGTTCATGAGGCCGAGTAGGCTGTAACTCAGGCCGTAACTCTACTCGTGCAAACGCTCGCACTCGGTAATGCCGCAGATTTTTTCCCGACCGGTACCTTGGAGCTTATCCATTTTAAGGCGCAATCCCTTTAGGTTACACGTCAACATGCGATGGATAATTGGTTGGACTTGGCCATTGCGCTTGCCGAGGTTGACCGGATGGTGAAGCAACACGACCTGGAGCGAGCCCTGATATGGAAGACCGTCCTATTTGGGCCGGGGTCGGAGGGGGATTTTGGGGACATTGCCGGAGGAGAGAATTCAATGCGACCTACCATCTCGATTGAGCTTACGATTTCCGACCAGAATCAGGCGGGAATCGCTGCGTCTTCTTATCACCTGCGACAAGCGACGCGGCGACAAGAGGTACTCCAGCGGCTGGTCGCAAAAGAAGTCGTTGAGCATTATTACGGACTCGACCGTATCCATGCATCACTCCTGATTAGAATATAGACTTCTTTCCTCAGCCTACACGAGTCTAAACTATGCCCAAGAATGGAATCATAAGATGCAACTTCCTTTTATCAACGTCCTCGTCGAACAGGTCCAGCGACATAAAATCCAACGCGGCATTGTGCAAATACGCAAGATTCTGAATGATAAGTGGCGTATGCAGTAACTTGCACACTTGGGTGCTTCTCCTCATATGCCCTAAATTATGAAAAGTAGTGTAAGGAAAGATGTCTGCGGACTGGTTACTGGAAGGATTTGCGCTATGCGGGATGGCAACTGATGTCTTTTAGCAATTCCCCTTGTATTTCACCTCCTTTCCCTGGCATACTGCAAAAGAGGTGGAACTCTTGCTCTAAAAGAGGAGGCGGTAGGCGTGGATCTTCCCCAATGCAAAAAATGCACCCTCGGGGTGCTTGTTCCGTTGTCTGATTATGGACCGCAGGGCGCATCGCTCGAATTTAAGGCTTGGGCGTGTGTGAACCCCGAATGTGGTTTTACCATCAGGATCGACAAAGGAATCCTGCAGTCTGGGCTGCCCGTTGGCGAATCAAAGCGCGGCCACGAACAGCATCATTAGTAGCGGGCCTGCATTTCTTGTCGGTCCGACAGCGAAACTGTCACAGACCCCGGCCCGGCTTACTCGGCGTTCTCCGTGATATGGGGAGCAGTTAGTCCGGAACTTATCTGGAATCGTTTCTCAGATGCAGAGATTCGATAGCTTAAAAAGGCTGGAGTGCAAGTCCCTCCCCAGCTCGTCTCATACTGCTAATGCTGTACCAAAAGCTGTGCAGCGTAGACAAAGAGTACGCCCGCAAGGGTTGCAAGTGGAAGCTGACGCGAATGGCTTGCATCGTGCGCCGCAGGCAGCAGACTGCCCGCCCCAAGATACAGAAGGACTCCACCAAACCAACCGAGCAGCAGGGCAAGCATTGCTGTGTGGAAAACGACCAAGGCTTGGGCAAAGACGCCGGCAATCGGGGCGAGAGCCGTGAGAACGAGCATAATGATCGTTGCTCGAACGGTCTGTTGGGTACCAAGCATAACCCCGGCAACACTTGCGCCGTCGGCAATTTTGTGCAGAGTGATTCCCAGCGCGATAGCCCAACCCACCTGTTCCCCAGCGTGAAAGCCTTTCCCTATGGCAAATCCATCAAAAAAACTATGCACCAGAATGCCGGTTGCCCCCCAGATGCCGGAATGCGGTGCGTGCGCATGGTGCGACGCCTGCTTGTCCGGAGTCTCCCGCTGATGGGAGGCGTGTTCGACAAGATAGAAACACAGAAAGCCGACGACGCAGGCAAGCAGCAGGTGATGATGGTGCAAGGAGGAGCCGGTCACCTCCAGCAATTCCATTGATTCTGGAATCACCTCCATCAGTGCACTTGCAATCAATGCTCCAGAACAGAACGCAAAGACTATGCCCTGATAAGCTTGAAGACGGAGAGCAAGCAGTCCTCCGCCAAGGGTCAGGACAAAGGTTGCACTAGCGATCCAAACTGCTGTCATTGCAATATGCCGTCGCAATATCCCGCCGAATACCGCATGTGGTATGTGCTGCGGCCTCGACCTCGACCTCGGGCTAGGGCGAGGCGGCTCAGCCTACCAACTCTTCTGATACGGCGCTATACCCTCAATATGAAGCAATTACAGGAAACGATCGGGTGTGATTGCGGACAGCTCCGATGGACCGGGTTAGGACTAAGGGAAGCAGTAGGCCGATCAGCCAACCCGACACGTTAGCATTCAGGAACAGCGACCACGAATCAAGAAAACCGGCAATCACGTAGCCCCGTAATTCTTGTCTGCTATTTTCTGTAAGCTGAATTCTTCTAGTACTCTGACGAGCTACGCCTTCTGCACGCGCGGCACGTGTCTATCGTTGCGTGACTAGGCTCCTGCGCCAAAGGCTGCGGTAAGCTGCTTCACATGATAGTCTACCGTAACAAGGTAGTCGTTAGTGTCGGGACGCGCACCAGTCTGATGGGCCATGCGGGCAACTGCTGCACCCGTAATCTCGGAGGCAAATGGGGCATGATGGGGGTCATGGGATGGCGTCGCTAAGATGATGTTGACACCCGCTTTCCTCAGCGTAATCGCTTTGAGATGTTGCATTGTTGGGGAAACACCTACCGGAGGTTCTAAATGCTCAGCAACGTCGAGCCCAAAGCATTGAGCGAAATAGTGCCAGCCTCGATGGTCGGTGACGATCTTGGCACCTTGAGAAGGGGAGAGTTGGCTACGCTAACCGCCGAGTAACCACTCTTCGCCCCGTCTTTTGAGAGAAACAGTGAGCTATCTTTGTTGAGCAAGGAGGGCGACCTTCTCAAGTTCGTGCCGTTCAGCAAGCGTCTGTCCCACAAGAGCGACGCCCAGACGTTAGTAGAAATTCTCATAGCGTTTGCAAAAATAATCCGCACTTCCCAAGGGCAGGGCAGCTAGCCGATCCCGAAGAAGCTAGGCAACACGCAATCCATCGAGCGGATCCAGTAAACAATGTGAGTTGCCTAACGGATGCACAGCCCCGATGGACAGATCTACTGTTGCAGTCCGGACCTCAACTGGAGCAATCACAATTGATGTGTCTATATGGCTACGGCCGCCGGGGAGGATATCCGCATTGTGCACGTTCTGTAAGAGTCGGGATTCCTACCCAGCTTCCAGTTCCATCCCTGCCTGGATATACACGGTACAGGTGCTCAGCGTTTTAATATAGCTCGGCTTGGGAACCATGAAGTGAGGGGTCCCTATTTCTTTAGCAAGGATGGTGACTGTTGTTTGATCGTCGCCAACTTCTTGGGCAAGGGCACCGAGTTCAGGAATCGTTGCGCAGACTTTGAGCGGTCGAGCATGAGCGAATCAAGTGAGCAAAAGTCCGAATGCGAGACGGAGGATCACTCCGTCATATTTCATAAGACGGATAATTAGCATGGAAATATCCTCTGTTTTGTCCTTCTAAAAATTGTGGGCTGGCTGCGTAGAGTGTTGATCATCTGGGTCTCCCAAGTGAGAGAAGGATAGCCACGAAAACTGCTACCTGGTGTCTAGCGCCGCTTCAAATCGAGGATCAGCCTAGGCCAGACGTCGCCATTCAGGTGTTGGGCATATCAATCTTCGGTGTGGCGAGTCTTGTATGAATTTGGTGCGGATGTGGTCCACAATGGCCATGATCATGTCTATGAGCGCTTTGTCGGGCAGACGCCGGATGGAGCGGCGGACCCGACTGCCGGCATCCGAGAGTTTGTTGTTGGGACAGGCGGCAAAGGGCCGGCCAAATTCCAAAAAATTCGAGCCAATAGCGAAGTCCGAGATCAGGCCACATATGGCCTCCTAAATTTGACATTGTATGAGACTAGTTACGACTGGGAGTTCGTGCGTATTGCCGGACAGACGTTCAGCGATTCGGGCACCGACGGGTGTGTGTTCTGATCACATCGTGCTTGAGAGCATTCTTAGGCAATCCCTATCCGTACAGCCCGACGCTTTGGCCGAGATGATGACAGATGTGGGCAAGGGGATCTCGCCCCTACATACCGGTATCGGTTAAGATCAGCAGTTGAAAAAGGAAGGAAACTGCTTGGGCTCTATCCTGAGGCCCCAGCTAGCTGTATTTCAGACAGACAATGAGAGAAGCTAAGTCCGAACCAATACGAAACTTCCTGTTGGGAGGCCTGTTCGTCGCGCTCTTTTGCTCGGGATGTGAGAGCGCCGATAAGGCGGAGTCCCGGCCTAGCACGGTTCTCCGTTTGGCCGTTACAACAAGCACACGCGATTCCGGACTCTTAGATCAACTCGTTCCGGTCTTTGAAAAAGACCACAGTGTGCGGGTCGATGTTATCGCGGTAGGAACAGGCAAGGCTCTCAAACTCGGCGAAGCCGGCGATGTGGATGCTCTGCTCGTGCATGCACGCAAGGCAGAGGATGCTTTTATGGCGGCTGGTTTTGGCAGTCGGCGTGAGGATGTGATGTATAATACTTTTCTTATCATCGGCCCGGCGAGCGATCCCGCCCAGGTGCTGGGGCTGGAGGCCGCGGCGGCACTCCGGCGAATCATGACAACTGGACAGCCGTTTGTCTCGCGCGGTGACGAAAGTGGTACGCATCAACGCGAACTCGCTTTGTGGGAGGCTGGTGGGGGAAAGGCCGCGTGGGAGAAATATGTGGAGAGTGGCCAGGGCATGGGTGCAAGTTTGATTATGGCGGACCAAATGCAGGCTTACATTCTGACAGACAAAGCAACGTATCT
>CAZBUD010000012.1:20649-57815 GCA_964495015.1 uncultured Enterobacteriaceae bacterium
CCTTGGGCTTACGCAATCCCTACGGTATTATCGTGGTCAAAACAGGGCTGCCGAGTATCGCAGACAGTGTGACCCGGGCAAACGCGTTTGTGGACTTCCTGATCTCCGAGAGCGGGCAGAAACGGATTCGGGACTATATGCTTGAGGGCGAACGGTTATTCTATCCGCTGCATCTCTCCCTGAATGCAAGCTGAGCGTCTGCCGTGCAATTACTATGGGACGGGCTGCAAGAAGCCTGGCGTTTAGTTTCGATGGGCGATGTCTTAGTTATGGCCGCGGCGGGCCGCACCTTAGGGATTTCCGTGCTGGCCGTGGTCTTGGCCGGGAGTATCGGGCTCCCAGTCGGAACACTGCTAGCGCGGAGGTCATTTCCTGGGCAGGCGCTGCTGATAACATTGTGTCGCGCTGGCATGGCGCTTCCCACCGTATTTATCGGCGTCGTGTGTTATTCGATCTTCTCACGGCGTGGCGTTTTTGGTCCGCTCAACCTCCTGTACACACCGTGGGTGATCGTGATCGGAGAGTTGATGCTGGCTTTGCCGATCGTGGTGTCACTGACGCACGGGGCTATCCAAGCGCTCGACTATCGGGTGAGCGAAACTGCGAAAACCCTAGGGGCAGGCTTTCTGCTGCGCTGGTGGTTGTATCTGTCCGAGGCGCGCATCGGGGTGTCGCTGGGGATACTGACTGCCTTTGCCCGATGTTTGACCGAACTCGGCATTGCCATGATGGTGGGCGGGAATATCGCCGGGCGGACACGGACACTGGCCACGGCAACCGCACTGGAGACCGGCAAAGGCGAGTTCGCTCGTGGACTGGCTATGGGTCTTATTCTACTGCTGATGGCCCTTGTGGTCATGCTCGTCATGGCACGCTTTGCTCGTCAGGAAGAGACCTGAGCTGTGATCATTAATCTCCAAAATCTTCGAGTTCGGAAAACCGGTCGGGTCATTTGCACGGTTGATGCCCTTGCCGTCCAGCCTCGTGAACGCCTGCTCATCCTGGGCGGGAATGGCACAGGCAAGACGACCTTGTTGCGGCTGATCGCCGGATTAGAGACTGAGTATACTGGTCGGCGTGAGGTCCAGGTTGATCCGGGGCAGTGTGTATATGTCCATCAAAGACCGTATCTTTTTCGGGGCAGTGTGCTCTCGAACGTCCTGTTCGGCCTGCGCGCGCGGGGTTTAACAAAGTCGACAGCTGAGCCTCTAGCCCTGAAGGTATTGGAGCGGCTAGGGATACTGCAGTTGGCGCAGCGGAGTGTTAGCAGACTGTCTGGTGGGGAAATACGGCGTGCGGCTCTGGCCCGAGCGCTAGTGCTGCAACCGCGCCTCTTTTTGTTGGATGAGCCTTTGGCTGAGATGGACGCCGACGGAGCGGCTACCATTTTACGGCTGCTTGCTGATATGGGACAAGCCACAATACTCATCGCCTCGCCCACTGACCTCCCCGCCCATCCGTTAGCGGCCGGGTATAGAAGCTGGCAGCTTGGTCCTTCGATCTCGATTGCAGAGCAAGGCTGAGAAGCAGCTAATGACTCCCGCTCCCCTGTTGTGATACACAAAGCCGCAGCATCGATAAAAGGAGGACGAAGTATGGCAGAGATTCGTGAAATTACATCTGGTCTGGAGTTTCCGGAAGGCCCGATAGCTATGGATGACGGGAGCGTCATCCTGGTTGAGATTAAGCGCGGGACCCTAACCCGGGTGAGGCCCGACGGCACGAAAGAGGTTGTCGCCGAAACGGGTGGTGGGCCGAACGGCGCGGCCATCGGCCCCGACGGTCGGTGCTATATCTGTAACAACGGTGGATTCGCGTGGATAGAGGCTGGCGGTCTGACCGTCCCACACGGGATACCCAGCAGCTACACAAATGGTTACATCCAGCGCGTGGATATCGACACCGGCAACGTGGAAACGATTTACACGGAGTGTGACGGGAATAAGCTGTGTGGTCCGAATGACATCGTTTTTGATGCGACTGGCGGCATGTGGATCAGCGACTTTGGAAAAGTTCGCGACCGCGA
Organism: uncultured Enterobacteriaceae bacterium; assembly: GCA_964495015.1. GTDB lineage: Bacteria > Desulfobacterota > Binatia > Bin18 > Bin18 > Bin18. The sequence goes on from CAZBUD010000012.1 coordinate 22,676, forward strand.
CCGCGACCGTTGCGGGCTCTATTACGCCAGGCCTGACGGCTCGATGATCAAAGAAATGGTCTTTCCGATTGACGGCCCTAATGGCATCGGCTTGGCTCCAAGAGACACCGTGTTGTACGCGGCCCAGACGTTTGAGGGCCGGGTGTGGAAATGGAATATTACCGGTCCTGGAGAACTGGAGCGTGTGGAAGGCGAGGGCGGCCCGCTGTTGGCCGGTCCTGGCGGAGGCGTTCTACTCGCTGGACTGCCGGGGTATCAGCTGCTTGATTCGTTAGCGGTTGATGGCGCGGGCAATGTATGTGTCGCCACGATTATGAACGGGGGCGTAACGGTCATCTCTCCTGACGGCTCGTCAATAGAACACGTGCCGGTGCCGAATGATCCCCTTGTGACCAATATCTGCTTTGGCGGCCCGGATTTGACGACAGCATACATGACACTATCGGGCACGGGCAAGCTGGTGGCTATGGACTGGCCACGGTCGGGGATGAAGTTGAACTATACGCGCTAAACAAGAGTTCGGTTTGAAGGGCCCCACCCTTCGAAAGCGCTGTCACTGACACCGAGTAGGGCGGCTGCACACGATGCGCGGTCGCCGCTACCCCAAATGTTCGCGTCCGGGTTTCTCGTGATGCTCTGCGTGAGATTGGGGGCTTGTGGGACGGACATCTCTGCCTTTCGGTTCGCTGAGGTGAACGCGGCCCAGGAATTTCACATTGGCACAGGCATCAACTTCTCCGACATGGCACTCCGCGACATTGGGGATAAAGAAGCGGAAGGGCCCGCCTTGTTTTGCCGGTAGAGATTCATCGTGAAGACGATAGGCAATGATAGCGTCTTGCGCCGCTTCTAAAGGAATGCTGGCCGAGAACTTCCCATCGGTTGATTCCAGGGTGATGTATTTGACGATATCCTTAGTGCCGACTTGGGCCAGAAGCGACTGCAGGCGTACGGCCCTGCCTTCGCGGCCAGGAATGACCTGACTGACATCTTCGACTTGGTCTGCAAGTTGTACCAGATCCTCGAATCCGAAGGCCTGTGGTGAATCGACTTCTCCTTCTATATGCAGCTGTGTCATGGACTATCCTCCCTGCCTGCACGAAATAGGTACGGTGAGCGGCATGTCTGGGTCAAGGGGCCCGAGTGCCTCTCTGGAGTAGACTGTTGACCACATTGTGACTGTGCGGCAAGTTGGCTGCTGCAAGTGCAGGCTGGAAAAGGGGGAAGATGATGCAGGTGACTTATTTGAGACACGGACCAACAAAAGAAAAAACGAGCTGGCTGTTTTTTTTGTTCTTTTCTTGGTTCTCGTCATAACTCCCGTTGCTCCGCGGGCTTGAAGTGAGGAAACTCCAAGCCAATCCAAGGTTATCCTGTCTGACGTGTGCACCATTGGTCGGAAATACCCGTTCATGCGCGGGCCTTATGGTGTGCAGGAAGTTCAGCTCGGCGAGGCGGGCAGGCCTTCCGAGCTGCTCTGGGTAACAGGCAATCGGGCAGTCATGGTCGGGCAGAATGGGGAAGAACCTGCCTCTCAAGGGTTTATGTGCCGCAGTAATCTCGACATCGATATGCAGCGGCATCGAGATCTTTTTCAATGGAAGAAGCAGGCTCCAACCCGGTCGTTCACCTCGTCCCAGGGACAATTCTATATTGAGTTTCCTGCAGGGTTTGGTTTGCCTATTTTTTTGGATGAAGTCTTTTCCCTCAATACGCAAATGCGCAATCACAATATCGAAGGGTAGACGTTTCGGGTCTGGCACAAGATTGAGATTGCCTATGGCCGCGCTGCTGATCTGAAAATGCCGCTGAAGCCGCTGTTCATGGCTGCGGCAACGGGGCTGGTCTTACCCCAAGGCCAGGGTGGGCAAAGTCAGGATGCCTATTTTAATCTGGGAAACTCGGATGCCGAGAATCATGGTCCCGGGTGTTTAATCGGCCTGGACGCGACGCAGCACACCTATAAGGACGCCTTTGAAGGAAAATTCTCAGGCCACTGGACTGCGAAACCCGGACGTAAAGTGAACCGGACCCTAGCCACAACCTGGATGCAGTTGCCGTTTCACACTACTGCGCACTATATTGGCGTTCATCTCCATCCGCGTGCCGAGCCTTTAGAACTGCGCGATCTGACAACCGGCAAAACGGTCTTTGAGAGTAAGGTTCGAGGGACGCGGGGGCGCAGCGGCGTAGAGCATGTGGAGTACTTCTCTAGCCCAGGAGGTATCTCGGTCTATAAAGGCGACGAGCGTGAACTGGTTGGCACGTATAACAACGGTACGGATGTCGATCAAGATTCTATGGCCGTGACGTTCCTCTACCTGTTGGATAAGGAACTGCAATAGAACAATCTGGCGCGCTTGGTGCAAAGCCGAAACTAGTGTGTCGCGGCAGTGTTGGGTGAAGCGAGATATGCGACAAGCTATACGCATTTTTACGTGTGACCTTAACGGTATCCGGTCTGCTGCGAGGAAAGGCTTTTTTATCTGGCTTGAGAAGCAGCAGGCCGATGTACTGTGGGTTCAAGAGCTCAAGGCCCAAGAAAAAGACGTTATTCCAACCTTCCAAGAAGAGGGAGGACCCTCCGGCTTGTTTCACTATGCTGAGAAACCGGGCTATTCCGACGCTGGCACATATGCCCGGAGACAGCCGGATAGGGTGCGGATTGGGTGGGGTTGGCCTGAGGCTGATATTGAGGGACGGTATCTATGCGCCGACTTTGGACGGCTGTCTGTTATTTCGATGTATATGCTGTTGGGCTCCAATTCTGAGCAGCGGCAGCAGGTGAAGTATCAATTCGTGGACAAGCTCGCGCCCGAGCTTAAAGCCCTGCGGTCCAGTCGGCGGCACGTTGTCATCTGTGGAGCTAGGAATAGCGGCCATACAAACAAAGATCTCACAAACTATACACCTGCTAGTCGTTTCGCGGCCAGCCCTGGGCAGAAAATGTTGGTTGGCGGATTGAATGTCAGGTAGCCACGCCGGGTCTAGCCAAGCGCACCATGCAGACTGCCATATATACGGCCACGCGCTTTTCCGACCATGCGCCGCTTGCGATTGATTACGACTATCCTTTTGACAGCCCGAGCCCAAAGAAGCGATCAAAGAAAACGGTCGCAGCGAAGAAGCGAAAAAAGAAATAAGAGGGCCAATCCCGTTTGCTCAAGTCTGCTCAAGTCCGCTGATATTAGGCATTGTCCCCCAGCGGAATCGCTTCATCGATCAGCATGACCGGAATGTTATCCCGAATCGGATAACAACAGCTCTGATCTTCCCGCACCAGCGCACCGTCTATAGCTTCGGACACCGTCTCACCGACGCGATTCTTGAGTGTACCGTCCTGAATTTGTACGTTGAGTTTTTCCAACAAATCGGGTTCTGCCAGCACGACGGGTTGCTTGGTTTCCGGACACACGAGAATATCGAGTAATGCTTGACTAATGGCCATGTGTCTTGTCTCCTTCGTTTATTGTATCAATGGACTGAATCACCGCTAGCATCACTTTGATAGCATCTCGCAGAGCTGAGAGGGGTATGCGCTCGTTCAGACCGTGGACGCCACGCGAGTCTTGAGATTTCAGTGCGAGCCCTGAAAATCCATAACTCACAATACCTTTTTCTCGAAAATAGTGGGTATCGGTGAAGCCGCCCAGAACGCTGGGTAACACCGGAGCGTCGGGATCTCTGCGGTTCGCGACCGAGCGGATAGCCTGAAAGAGCGAGGTATCTGAGGCCGAAGCGACTGAGGGGAAGTTTAAGAGAGTTGAGAGCTGGATGTTCGGATCATCCACAATATTTTTTAGCATCACGATAAATTGTTGGGGATCTTCACCCGGCAAAAGGCGACAATCGAGTTGGGCTGAAGCTGAGGCCGGAACGACATTGGTTTTCGGACTACCGTTGAGAACAGTGAGTGAGATTGTGTTCCGGACCAGAGCGTTGTGACCTCGATTCGCAGTAAACGCCTCACGAAATGTCTCGTTCTTGAGCGACTGTTGGAGAGATCGATATTGCTGAGCCGTTTGGGCATCTTCATTTTCAGCCAGCGCCGTAAAATAGGCCTGCACGGCAGGCACCACTTTGAATGCTGTTTCGTAGCGACGGATCTTCTCCAAGGCACGGACGAGGCGGTTTACTGCAGTCTCCGGAACCGGGCTCGCGCCGTGTCCTGCCGGTCCTGTTGCTTTGAGTTCAATCCAGCACGGTGCTTTCTCTGCAACGGAGATCCGGTACGAGCGTTTGCCGTCACGTCGCCGAATACCGCCACCTTCGGTCAGCAGAAACTCTGCATCGCGAATTAGATCAAAATGATTCTCAACAAACCATCCGGCGCCTTGCTGCCCGCCAGCTTCTTCATCTCCGGTGCCCAGAAAAATGATATCGCGGTCAAGTACCATGCCCATTCGTTTGAGCAGAGCCATGACGAGAAATTGCACCACGCCAACGCCTTTACAGTCTATTGCTCCCCGGCCGTGCACATAACCATCTTCAATGATTCCAGCAAACGGATCGATGTCCCATTCTTGGGGGTCGGCGGGAACCACGTCAAGATGGTGCAGCAGGATCAGCGCCTTTTTCTTGCCATTGCCCTTGAGCCGTCCGTACACAAGGCCCCGGCCGGGTGTAGACTCATAGATGTGTGAGTCGATACCTTCCCGAGTAAGGACCTTTTGCCAGAAATTCGCTGCGGCTGTTTCGTTGCCCGGCGGATTCGAGGTGTCGATTTGTATGGACTGACTCAGTAAGGCCCCGGCTTCTTTTTCAATAGCATTCCAATCGACTGTTTCTGGGTCGGCAGGCTGTGGGCTACAGGCTGTCAGGTGTGACACAAAGAAAAGGAACTTGAAGCCCCAGAAAACGGACCAGCGCAGACTCAATTTCTGTCGTGTTATCGGTTTTTTCACAGGCCTCCTTTGGGTGAATCTTTGGGGAGTAGTAGGTGCATGGTCTCTCCACGCTAGATATGTCACAGGGGGCAGACTTCTTCAACGACAGGCGAGAATCCTGTCTTGTCCCGTGGGTTGAAGCCCGATACAAACAGACCTCGATGCCAACAGGGAAGGAATAGCAATGCGCGGACATGCCTTGTTTAATTTGTCAGGAAAAAGGGGCTACGTGACGGGCGGCGGCTCGGGATTAGGCCGAGCCATTGCCGTCGGTATGGCAGAAGCCGGTGCAGCCGTGGCCGTTAGTGACATCAACCTGGAGGCGGCAGAACGCGTAGCGGGAGAAATTCGTTCCGAGAACTGTGAGGCCATTGCCCTGCATATCGACGTCTCTCAGAAAAGCCAGGTTGAAGAGCTTGTCAGCGTCACTGCTGAAAAGCTTGGAGGCTTAGACTTTGCCTTTAACAATGCCGGCATTCTCAAGCTGGGAAAACCTGAGGATTTGAGCGAAGCTGATTGGCGTGAAGAGCTGGATGTGGATTTAACCGGCGCATTTCTGTGCTGTCAGGCGGCGGGTCGATACATGATCGAACACGGCGGCGGCAAGATTGTGAATACGGCGTCGATATCCGGTATGATTGTGAATTCTGGCTTAACCTATTCGACCGCCAAGGCCGGTGTCATCCAACTCACCCGGGTGCTGGCCATGCGCTGGGCCAAACACCGCGTATATGTGAACTGTTTTAGTCCTGGTTATATTCGCACCGGGATGACGGCGCCGTATCTCACCCGGCCTGAAGTTGAGAAAGAAATGCTGAGGCAGACGCCGCTACGCCGCTTAGGAGAACCGCGCGATCTTGTTGGCGCGGCCGTTTTCCTGGCATCACCCGCCTCGGATTTTGTGACTGGCGAAAACATTGTTGTTGATGGCGGGGTCACGTTGGCGTAACGTCTCACTGTCCTGAGAGCTACTAACAAAACCCGTTCCTATTCCGTAGGTGTGGATACCTGCTTTCGCGGGTATGACAAAAAGGACTGTCATTGTCGTGGAAACGGCAGGCCAGGGGGAGGGGCCGGGGCGCTCATTCCATGCACCAGGTAGTTTTGTTGTGCGTCCTTAGCACCGGTCAGTTATGGGTCTTGTCGCGACCGGCTGACGTGCGGCGCTCCCCTTGTCCTTGAAGGAGCGTCCGAGAGCGTAGATGAACGTTTTCATACGCTTCTTCTCCTGTCGTTGCGTCCGGTCTCTCACCCTTTATCAATAATGGAGATGGCATCGTTGAGTTTACGACACGCGGACGCATTGCCACCCTCCCGAATGGGACGCCGTCAAAGATCGAAGAAGTGACCTTGAACGATTCCGTCCATGGTGAGACGCGCAACATCAAGGTCAGGCCGTCGGGTCAGGTACAGGAGGTGTAAGGATGCAACCTAAAAAGAAGCGCTCAAGCGCGGGGTTTACCTTAATCGAAGTCTTGGTGACGATGGTTATTTTTGCCATTCCTTCTTCGGCTACGTGACGTGGGGTGGAAAGGGAGGGACGAAGAGCTAAGAAACCCAGAGAATTTACTCGCAGATCACGGCGTAAAGGCTGCACTGGGTTTACCCTAATATAGATGCTTAGCACTATGTTGATAGCGAGCGTCAGTCTGACCATGATGACCGGTTTTTTCGGGCGAATGCCCGGTGCAGGACAATATGTCGGCCCGAACCGAGGCCCGACAGCGCGTCCCTGCTTTACTGGAGATGGTAAGCCAAGAGTTGCGTCAAGCTGGCGCGTGTCTACCGGAAAACAGAGAATTCATCGCGCTTGATGCGGCCAACAGGGGGGGGGGAGTTCCAGACGAACTCACCATCCGCATTGGCCAGACAGATCCGGACACCCTGGTCTGTATCCGAGTCGGTACGACGGTAAATGCAGGCGATGGGACTGCTCAGCTGACTTTTGTTGCTGGTGATGGCGATCTTTTTAAAGGTGTCGCCCTGGTCTACATCACGCCAGACGGTGCCAACCGTGGACTTTATCCAGTCGTAGGCAATACGTCCACAATAATTTCCTTAGGTGATACTCTGGAAGGAGATCATCCCATCGGAACAGGGGTGTATACCGCTTCGTGCGAATCAACGCGGTATGGTTTCAGTTATGGTCCTGGTCCCTGTGGGGCTACTCAGCGCCCTGGCGTCAGGCTACGCCATGATGGTATGCACGGATACGGTCCTGCGTGGCGGCGCGTCGCGCGTACGTCAAAGTTTTGATATTGCTGAAGGCGTACTGAAAGCTGGGGTGGCACAATTCGCCAATATTTTTCGAAATTTGATGGTGCCGGAAGGCGATGACTTTGAAGAACAAAGTGGTTTGGTTGGGAATCGACTGGCCTATTAAGACCTAGGTGAAGTGTCCGGATATGCGCCCGGTACCGGAGAAATGCACGAGTGCTATACCACCATCCCAGCCGGAGAGAAATTTGCCGGCCTCAAGTGCATTCCCTATCGCTATACGGTGAAATCGTACGCTGAGAATTCCGAAAGCGATACCGAAGCCGCGTCGGGCGCGGAGTTTGATGTTCACAATATTCCCATCGTCGAGTTCCCGGCGTTCTCCGTGGGTGATCTGTAAAATCGGTTTGGGTGTCATCGCTGTTGCGAGGACGGGTGAGGACGTCTTGCCTCTGTCCATCCCCGAGGGGCAGTGCATCTACCTCCTCCTCTCAAGCGGCTATCTCGTGCTGACGGCGCGGCATCGTCTGGAGCGTCGATACCAAAGAATTTGCACCATTGTGTGCTTTCCTGGTGCGTTTCTGACAGGCGTACTGCCGGTCTATCTGGTGCTCATATTCGCCGCGAAGCTGATTATGCTTGACTAGGCAAATGCTCGGAATGGGTTCCCCCGCACCCTAGCGTCTCATTTTAATCTTGTCTTCTCCGGCCCAGCCTTCGCGTAGTGGCACCATGAAGAAGGGCACAAGCGTCATCTTCCGGAATTTCCACTGGCCGTTCTCCCGGACATATGCATCGTCAAATCGAGCCGCCACCAAAAAGCTTTCACCCTTAAAAATTGGTTTGGCCTCTAGATAACTGAGGCCGGTGCCGGTGTCGCCGTCTAAGGTGATTACATGGTTGTGGATGAATTGTTTGACGAACGGCACGAGGTCGGAAAGTGCCTGCTGATAAAAGGTGTTGACCTCGGTTTGTCCCTTTGCTTGGCCCAGGTGTGCAAAGTCGATTTCACCATCCGCGGCAAACAGATCCTGGATCATGTCCGGTGTCTTCTCGTTCACCGCGATATGGTAGCGACAACGCAGCTCTTGAATTTCGGTCCGGTCGCGTAGGTCTTGCACCTGGGGTTCAAGTTCTCGTACCTGAGCCTCAAGGACTTGTACGCGTGTTTCTAGATCCGTCATGGTACGGCCTCCTCTTTTATTGGCATCTCAATAAATTCGATGGTGTCCCGGGCGGGCTTTGATTTTGTTGGTTGCGAAAAATTAATCAGCGAGCGGTCGGGAATACCGCGCACTTACAGATAATTCTCGATTTGGGTGTGCTCTTCGTGGCCGACGCTCTCCACGGCTTCGCACTCAATGACTATCCGGTTGGACGTCTCCTCTACAACAAGATCGGGCCTGCCTTCTCCATGATGAAAGCGTTATTAAAGACGGGGATGACGCGCGGTAACTCACACGGAATATGGCGCAAACGCAGGCCAACCTCGGACGCTCGCTGATAGACGACTTAGTCAAACCCGCTGCCAAGTGTGTCGTAGATATCCTGGGCGAGTAGCCGTAAGTCATCAACAAGCATGCCCCCGCTCCTCTATATCAAGGCAGCATCGGTGCTAGACTCGCCTTCTCCGGGTTTGGTGGCCCGCTTTGTTGCGCGTCGCTTTCTGGGCACTGCTCTCCTGCCTCGGCGCGCTCTTTTGGGTGCGGGTTTCGATTTTGGTTTTGGACGGAATTCTGTCACTTCGATTTCATAGTGTTCGGCGTGAAAATCCGAGTTAATGCGAAGAAAGAAACGCGTGCGCAACTGTGCCTCAAGGTCGTCGAGCCATTCTCCCTCTTCCTCGTATAGAAAGGTGATGACCTGTGGATGGGCGCGGACGGTAACCGCTTGGGCGTTTGGCTGGAGCGCTATTTCTTTGCGCAGTTGACGAAGGAGATTATAGGCGGTGGTTGGAGCGGATTGTATCTGACCTCGCCCGTCACAATAGGAACACGGGGCGCACAGCTGGTGCTGCAGACTTTCGCGCGTTCGCTTGCGCGTCATTTGAACCAGACCCAGCTCGCCGATTTTCCGCATATTACTCCGGGTCTTGTCCTTCTTAAGCGCTGCCCGGAAGACTTCTGTCACTTTGTTGCGGTTGACCGCTCGCTCCATGTCGATAAAGTCAATGATAATCAACCCGCCAATATTGCGTAGCCGAAGCTGTTCGGCTACGACCTTTGCCGCATCCAGGTTGGTCCGTAGCATGGTTTCTTCTTGGTCGCGCTTGCCGACAAAGCGGCCTGTATTCACGTCAATGGCCGTAAGTGCTTCGGTATGGTCGATCACAATATGTCCACCGGATTTGAGATATACGCGTCTTTCGAGCGCCTTGGTGATTTGCTGTTCGACGTTGTGGTGCTCAAAGATAGGCGTCGGTTGGTCATGCAGTTTCACCCGGCCGGTCAGGCGCGGCATAAATGTCGCAATGAATTCATTTATGCGCTCGTAGTCGTTCGCATTGTCAATAATGATTTCATTAATATCTGGAGTGAACAGGTCGCGAATAATACGCAGTATGACGTCCATGTCATCGTGGACGAGGGCCGGTGCGCTATGCTGTTCCCGTTTTTTGGTGATCCGGCCCCACAGTTTGAGTAGGAATTTCATATCATCGTGGATTTCTTTTTTTGTGAGTCCTTCACATGCAGTGCGTACGATGAAGCCGCCCTCTGCGGAGCGGAGGCTTTGGACTGCTTCTCTGAGGCGCCCGCGTTCTTTCCCGTCAGCAATGCGCCGTGACACCCCGATATGGCCGATAGTCGGCGTATAGACAAGCTGTCGTCCGGGCAAAGATAAATGCGCGGTGAGCCGTGGTCCCTTGGTTCCTATAGAATCTTTGGCGACTTGGACCAGGATTTCTTCATTTTTTTTCAGCTTGTCCTGGAGCGGAATGCGTGGCTCTGAACGAGATCGTCGTCGACGGCCGTTTGTAGGGACCGAGCCCGCACTGGGAGAGAGCAGACTGCCCTCGCCTTCTTCGCTTCCTGCGGCATCCACATCTGCAAGATCGAACTCGTCCAGCGGGTTTCCTTCGTCTGGGGCCGTTTCGTCTGCATCCTCGAACATGCCCTCGGGCAATGGACCGCCAAACACGTCTGAGGCATGAATGAAGCCGGCCTTCTCTTGTCCGATATCCACAAATGCGGCTTGCATCCCGGGCATGACACGATTGACCCGACCGAGGTAGACGTTACCGGCAATGCTGCGCTGCTGCGCGCGTTCAATATGAATTTCCACGAGCGTCTCGTTTTCGAGCAGCGCCACGCGGGCCTCTTGGGGCGTCGAATTAATAATGATGTTGTGGCGCACGAGTATTAACCTGTTGTTGGGAGCTGTTCCAGCCCGGTTTCGTTTGGATTATATTCTTCATTGCATTCTTCGCCTGCTTCTTGTGCTAAGGGGTCTGGATGAAATTGGGTGGCCGTTTTCGTGAGGCGCATGACTTTGACGTCTTCGGCAGACAGTTGGAGCAGCACACCGATGAATTCATGCGGCTTTAGCGTTCCCGCATCTGTCATGGCGACTTCTACTGTCAGTGTTGACGGCGTTGTTAGGGCCAGGACCGTAATCAAATCCATGGCGTCTATCATCCGTTCGCGATGACGCGTCCGTTTGCGCATGGGAAATGTTTCGGCCTGATGGAATGCGCTTAAACGCTCCGCCAGGAATATTGGATCCCGTTTCTCTTCAGGCAGCGTATCGAGTGCGACAAGGTAGCGCTGCGTTGCTATACAGACATCCACGCTGGGTCGATCAAGAGCGATAGCCTGTGCCTTATGTATATAAAAGCCGCTCGGCAGTTCGGTATTGAGACGTTGCTGCAACTCCTCTGCGGGGATCTCCTCATTCAGCAACATATCAAGAAAATCCTCTTCACTTTCCATACCGACCGGCAGGGCCGGGCCGAAACTGATTCGGGGTAAGGGATGAAAGCCTTGGCTATATGCAATCGGGAGACGCGCCCGACGACAGGAGCGTGCAAAGAGTGTGGCCACCTCTTTGGCGCCAAGAAACCTTGCCGTATTGAGCTTACTATAGCTCAACCTGAAGCGGGTTACCGCCTTGCGTTCATTACCTTGGCTCACTGCGATGGTATTTGCATCGCCTGCGAGCCATTCGTCGGCATTGCCTGAAACTGGGGCAGGGGGAGCTGGGGCGAGGGCGTTGGATGGTGCTGAGTGCGTCTCGACTAAGGGCACCGATTCGAGATTCGCCTCATTCAGCGCCTCAGGGTTGGATTTTGACTTTTGGATTTCGACTTTTGACTTTGAACCTTGATCTTTGAACCTTGATCTTTGAACCTTTTTCTCCTGCATCAGCTGCCACTGCCGGGTGCCCCAGGCGCTGCGGTCGGGCAATGTATCCTGAGCCCACGGATCGACATCGAGTCCTCTGTGATCAGCCCCTTTTGCTCCATTCAAGTGGTAGGTTACATTCCGCACGCTCTTAAAGTCGCATGCCCCGCAATAGGAGCAGCGTTCTACGCTGCAGTCCGGTGTGAGAGTACCCTCGAAGGCTTTGGCCAAGTCGCGTTGGAGCCATTTTTTTGTCACGCCGCTATCGAGATGGTCCCAGGGCAGGGGTTCACCCAGAAGGCGACGACGGAGGTAGAAATCCGGATCAATGTCGTGTTCGCGAAATGCCTGCTGCCACAACTCGAGTCGAAACTGCTCTGTCCAACCGTCGAACCGGCAACCGAGACGATATGCGGTCAAGAGGGGGGGACCAAGACGACGATCGCCACGGGCAAATACTCCCTCAAGAAAGGACATCCGCGCGTCATGCCATTTGAATTGAATGCCATACCGCCGCAGCTCGCGGCGCAGGAGCCTTTGTCGCGCTTCTGTCTCTTCTAAGTTTACTTGTGCCGCCCACTGAAACGGCGTATGCGGCTTTGGGATAAAGGTGGACACGCTGGCGGTGACCTTCCGTTGGTTCTTGCCAACAGCCGAGACCTTGCGACACAGGTCAACAATACCGAGCAGGTCCTCTTCGGTTTCGGTCGGCTGTCCGAGCATGAAATATAATTTAACGCTTTTCCAGCCTAAGCTGAAAAGAAGGCGAGCCGCCTCAAGCAACTCTTCTTCTTGATATTCTTTCTGGATGACATCACGCAGGCGTTGGGAGCCGGCTTCTGGGGCCAGGGTAAAGCCGGTTTTCCGCACGCGCTGAATCTCCTCAAGGATGTGGGGCGAGAGAGCATCGACGCGTGTTGATGGCAACGAGACTGACACCTTGAGGTCTGAGAAGCGATTCATGATGGCGCGTAGCAGCGGATTGATACAGCTGTAGTCGCCGGTACTCAGACTGAGTAGCGAGATTTCTTCGTAACCGCTTTTTTTGACCAGCTGGTCAATCTGTTCCTGCAGGGCGCGTGGGTCCCGTTCCCGCAACGGACGGTAGATATAGCCGGCTTGGCAGAAACGACAGCCGCGTACACAGCCACGCATAACCTCCACGGCAACGCGGTCATGCACAATATTGACATTCGGTACGACCTGCGTGGTGAGCTGGGGGACGGTATTGAGGTCTGCCACAATACGCTTTTCTGTACTCGTGTAGTCTGCATGCTGCGGGCGGTTTTCACGCAGGGTACCGTCAGCAGTATATGCTGGCTCGAAAAAGGTGGGGACGTAGAGTCCTTGAATCTTGCTTAATTTTCGTGAAAGGTCGACTCGATCTCTTTTATCCCAGGCTAAATAGGCATCGCAGATGTCAAATATTGCTTCCTCGCCATCGCCCAAGAGAAAAGCGTCAATAAAATCGGCAATAGGCTCAGGGTGAAACGCGCATGGACCTCCGGCGATAATCAGAGGATGTCTAGCTTGTCGTTCGCGGGAGAGAAGGGGGATCCCTCCCAGCTCCAGCATGGCGAGCACGTTGGTATACGTTAATTCGTACTGGAGGCTAAAACCAACGATTTCAAAAGCATGCAGGGGCCTATAGGTTTCGAGCGAGACTAAAGGTAAGTCGTGCAGGCGGAGTTGCTGCTCCATATCTGGCCAGGGCGCATAGGCCCGCTCGGCTTGGATATCCGGACGGTTATTGAGCAGGTTGTAGAGAATTTGCAGCCCAAAGTGAGACTGCGAGATCTCATAGACTTCGGGGAAGGCAAGGGCAAAGTGCAGACGTATGGTTGCCGGGTCCTTGATAATCGTTCCGAGTTCACCGCCTGTATAGCGGGCAGGTTGCTCAACGAGGGGTAAGATCGAGGCATAGGCCTGTCGAAGGTCCGTCTCCCCCTGATTTCTAGTCCTCAACGCATACCTCCTTCATCCAGAACCATTGTATATCCGAAAGGTTGACAGCCACGCAAGAACAAGTGAGTATTCTTTGCCTGGCTGTTAGGTGACCTTCGTGTGAAAACCTTGACTTCCTCACTGGGGCTGGGTATAGGGAGCGGTGACTTAGTCAATGGAAAAACTCCTGTTGGTGGAAGGAATTTGGGGCACATGAGCGTTCTCACCAGCAAAGTGCTCGTTCTCAATCGGTACTACTTTCCGGTGCATGTCACTTCGGTTCGTAGAGCATTCTCCCTATTATATCAGGGCGTTGCGAAAGCCGTTGATCAACAATACCGAACCTTTGACTATGAGAGTTGGAGCGCGCTGTCTGCATCGGTTCATGATGAGACCGTTGGGCTTATTGACCGAGTGATCCGTGTACCTAGGGTGATCCTCTTAGTTTCCTATGACCGTGTACCACGCCGACGCGTGCGGTTCAGTCGCTTCAATGTCTTTGCCCGGGATGATAATACCTGCCAATACTGTGGAAAGCGCTTTGCTCGGCATGAGTTAAATCTTGACCATGTGATCCCGCGTTCTCAGAATGGACTCTCCAGTTGGGAAAACGTTGTCTGTTCGTGCTTTCGCTGTAACCGCCTAAAAGGAGGACGCCGGCCGGAGGAAGCTGGGGTGAAGTTGGTCACGAAACCCGTCCAACCGGAGTGGACGCCCTTTATGCTGGAGACCTTCAGTTTCAAGCGCTATCGCGAATGGCTGCCTTTTCTCAACGAAGTCGACGCAGCCTACTGGAATACGGAGTTGCTTGAAGGCTAGCTTTCCGGGTGGATTTCTTTGGATCCACAAGATATAGTAGCCGCATGAACTCAGAGCCCCTTCCCCTTGGGTGGTTTGCTTCAGGGAGGGGGGCGGGGAGGATTGGAGGAGTTGTGGGGCAAATGCGGATCAAACAGCTTGAGCTGCTCGGCTTCAAGTCCTTTAAAAATAAAACAACGCTGACTTTTCCGGCTGGGATTACCGTAGTCGTTGGGCCGAACGGCTGCGGCAAGTCGAACATCGTTGATGCACTGCGTTGGGTCTTAGGTGAGCAGAGTCCTAAGCATCTGCGAGGCCAGGAGATGAGCGATGTTGTCTTTGCCGGAAATGACGAGAATGCACCGCTCGGCATGGCCGATGTGACACTGCTATTGGAAAATACCGATGCCCCGGGCCGCTTGACGAATGGCAACGGCGATAATGCGGGTGCTCAGGATTGGACGGAAGTCATGGTCTCGCGCCGGTACTTTCGTTCAGGTGAGTCGCAGTATCTGTTCAACAAAGTCCCCTGTCGTCTGCGCGATATTGTCGAATTCTTTCTTGGGACCGGAGCCGGGATAAAAGCCTACTCCATCATTGAGCAGGGCCGTGTAGATTCTCTGATCAGTGCAAAACCGCAAGATATTCGTATACTTGTTGAGGAAGCGGCCGGGGTCAGTCTGTATCGGAGTCGTCGCCTAACTGCCGAGCGCAAGCTTGAACGCACCCATGATAACTTATCGAGAGTGGTTGATCTTCTGCATGAGATGGATCGCCAGCTCGCGTCGCTGCGCCGTCAGGCGAAAAAGGCTGAGCGCTATCATATCCTCCAGGGCGAGTTGAGGACGGTTGATCTCACCCTACTGAGCCGAGCCTATCAAACTCTGACCAAAGAGATCGGTATCTTGAGCGATCGACAGAACACTGTGTGGCAAGAAGAGGGCCAACTGAGTCAACAGGCCAAGTCTGTGCAGACCGAACGGTCAGCAGCGGCTGCACGAATAGAAGGAGAAGAGGCGACGCTGCGAGAACTCGACGAGCACGTGCATGGGCTAGAGATGACAGGTCATCAGGGAGAGCAGAAACATCAGTTTCTGCTTCAGCAAGAAGAGCAGGCGCGAACGAGGATAGCCAATGCAGAAGAAGAGTGCCGTCTGGTGGCAGAGAAGAGGGGCAATGTAGGACAGGAGTTAACGGCGCTGTCCGGTACCGCTCAGGATATGCGTCAACAGGTGCACGATGATGAAACTGCCCTTCAGACACAAGAGCAGGGGCTTGCTAAGTTGCAAGACGCTGTCGTACAGGGCGAGGCTAAGGCGGAAGAACTGAAGACCGAGATCGTTGATTTGCTGACCCAAGAGGCCCAGGTCCAAAACACTCTCACCTACTCGCGAAAACGGACTGGTGAGGTCACCCAGCGCCTTGATGTCCTGACGAAAGAAACGCAGCAGGTTGAACAGCTGCGTCAGGAGACGGAACAAACGCTGAGCGCACTGCAGGATAAATCTACCGGGCTGAGCCGACGCGTACAACACGGGCAGCAACAGCGAGAGGAAAAGAGTGGCGGGCTACGTGAGACCCGCAGTGTTGGGGAGCAGCTCGATACGACACTCTCGGCGGGCTGGGCCAAACAAGCCGAACTCCGCGCACGCCTGACAACGTTGGAAGAGCTAGAACACGAATATGACCGCTACGCTCAAGGCGTGCAGTCTGTTATGACTGATGGAGATTTCCCAGCGTCTGTTCTTGGTGTCGTGGCTCAAATGATTGAGGTGCCCCAAGCATTTGAGCGTGCTGTCGCAGCGGTGCTGCGGGATAAACTCGAATACATGGTCGTTGCTGATACGGGGGCTGGCGTAGTTGCTGTGGACTATTTGAATCAGGCGCAGTCCGGCCATGGAAATTTCGTGCCTCTACGTCCGAAGGGAGAGACTCAAGTTTCTGGTCGGCCTGACCCAAATGGACCGGTTTGGGCTACGGTGGGGGCGGGCGTCTCGCCGCTCATAAGCTGTGTCGCCATTTCGTCAGAGTATCGGCAGATGATCGAAGCCCTGCTCGGTAATGCAGTTATGGTCCCCAATCTGCAGGTCGGTTTGGAATTATGGAACGGAAATGCGGATCCCCACATCTATGTCACTCCACAGGGGGAAATGATCTCATCCCTTGGTGTGGTCAGCGGTGGGAGTGGTGGAGTTGCCGAGGCCGTTTTACTGGAGCGGCGGCGAGAAATACGGGGGCTGCAACAAACGATATCTCGGCAAGACGAGACAGTGGCCGATCTCGTCGAACGGCGTCAGACGGTGAAGCAACGTCAACACGAACTGGAGGGAGAGTTATCCCAGCTTGAAGCCGAGGCGCGGACCTTGGGCCAAGAGAAGGAAGCATTGGAGCGAGAAGTTGGCAAGTTGGAGGGAGAACTGCGGCGTTTACTTGATAGAGGCGAGGGGATCGCGTACGAACGGAACGTTTTGGAACAAGAGTACCAAACTTTGCGGGCCGAAACGTTGAACGCGCAAATCCAAGAACAGGGGATTTCTACACAGCGTCAAGAGCGAGAGCGCGTACTTTCCTCTCAGCAGGCTAAAGTTGCCGAAACAAAAGTAAATCTCGATCGTCAACGCACCGCTCTCGATGATCTGCGCGTCCGAGTTGCTGAACAGAGAGAGCGACATGAGGGGCTTCAGATCCAGGTGGCCCAACTGACGAATCAGATTAGTGAACTGGAAGAGCGCCTGCGTGCAAGCCAAGCTGCGTTCACAGCTGGAACGGCAGAGGAGCAGCGGCTGCTGGCTGAAAAGGAGGCCTTGCGCTCTCACATTGGGCAGACACGGGTTGATCTGGATGCGGCGAAAGAAGAACAAGCCCAGCGACAGAGAGAATGCACTACCCTCCGCATTACATACCGAACTTGCGAAGAGCACCTCGAAGAAATCCTACAGGCAACAAGACAACTGCAGGAAGAAAAAACTCGCATTGAGGTGAGCAGTGCGGAAAAGCGTGTTGGTAGCGAACATCTCGAGTCCACGGTTCGAGAACGCTATGACGTAGCATTGACTACCGTACTCGAACAGTATGTGGCTGAAGAGCTGAATCAAGCTGAGGCTGAGCAGCGTCGCCTGGAATTACGCGAAAAATTGACACGACTGGGTGAGGTGAATCCGAGCGCGACAACAGAGCTCGCGGTGGTCGAGGAACGCTTCACATTTGTCGAATCCCAAAAGAGCGACCTGCTCCGCTCTATCGAGGATTTACAGAATACCATTCATAAACTCAATCTTGAGTCCCATGAGCGCTTTCGCGAAACATTTCACTTTGTGGATGAGAAGTTTCGCGAGGTCTACGCGCGCTTGGTTGAGGGCGGAAAGGCACAAATATCGCTCACGAACGAAGCGGACTTGTCTGAAAGTGGGGTAGAAATTGCTGTGCAGCCGCCGAACAAACGACTGCGTTCTATGCAACTTCTCTCGGGTGGAGAGAAAGCATTGGTCGCGCTGAGTTTTACCTTTGCACTGTTTTTGATACGCCCCAGTCCGTTCTGCATCCTGGATGAGGTCGATGCCCCTCTGGATGATGCGAATGTCGGCCGATTTAACCAATTACTCCGGGAAATGAGCGAGACAACACAGATCGTTCTAATTACGCATAATAAACGCACTATGGAGGCAGCAGATACGCTCTACGGCGTCACGATGCAGGAGCCCGGCGTATCGACCATGGTGTCGGTTCGTGTGCCGTAATGGGCGTCCGGTTTTGGCGTCGAAAAAAGCAGCCTCCGGCGAGTCCGACGTCGTCTCAGACTCCTGCTTATGGCCAGACTGAAGCCGCGCTTTCAGCCCTTGCTTCCAAAGAAGCCCGGTGGCGCCGCGGTTTGTCTCGGTTGCGGAACGCCTTTGGTCGTCCCTTTGAACATATTGGATATGCGGGCCAGGGACAGCCCGCTAGTGAGACAGTCTTCTCTGAATTAGAGGAGGTGTTAATCGGGGCGGATGTTGGCGTACAGACTGCATCGCAACTTATCGATCAGCTTCGTGACCGCTCTCTCCGCGAACAGCCGGCTGACAGTGCTGCGCTCCGGTTGTATCTGCAGGAAGAAATCCGCTCTGTACTCCAGGGAAATTCGTATGTCCCACCACAGACTCTGCCTCGTCCATGGGTCATCCTCGTTGTCGGTGTAAACGGAGTAGGAAAAACGACTTGTATAGCCAAATTGGGTGCTCGGCTGAAAGGAGAAGATAAAAAGGTATTGCTTGTTGCGGGGGATACCTTCCGCGCGGCGGCGATCGAACAACTGAGTCTCTGGGCGGAGCGACTCGGTCTGGACGTCATTAAACATCAGCATGGTGCATCGCCATCAGCCGTTGTCTACGATGGCATGCGAGCTGCCGTCGCACGCGAGGCCGATGTGGTTCTCATCGATACGGCGGGGCGTTTACATACAAAAGCGCCGCTCATGGAAGAACTCAAAAAAATTCTGCGTGTCATAGACCGGGAAATCCCCGGTGCGCCCCATGACGTTTTTCTGGTCCTTGATGCGGCGACCGGCCAGAACGCGTTAAACCAGGCACGCACCTTTCAGACTTCCTTGCCACTGACTGGGGTGATTCTTTCCAAGATGGATGGATCGGCAAAAGGAGGAATAACTCTGGCGGTGAGCGGCCAGCTTGGCGTTCCTATTCGGTATATCGGATTGGGCGAGCAGGTCGAAGACTTAGAGGAATTCATCGCTGAGGATTTTATCACAGCCTTATTTGATGAGATTACACCATTTGATGATTCTACACCGGAAATTTCCCTTGACGACATGCCTGAGAGGCCATAAGGTAAATGTGAACTTTTACTTTATTCTAGGGTGGTATGGCATTGGAAAGCCTCAAACTTCTTGAAGCGAAATTGAGTGGATTCTTAGAACGCCACGAGAAGGTTCGGAGTGAGAATGTAATACTCGCTACGCGACTAGATGAACAAGAGCACGAAGTGTCGCTCTTACTCGAACGTGTCCGAGATTATGAGACTGAACGGAATGAGGTTCGTGACCGTTTAGAGAAAATCCTTACTCAATTCGGTAATTTAGGACTTGCTTTGGAAGATGAGGGCTAGTTTATGAAACGCTTGGTAGAAGTGGATATTTTTGGGCAAACCTTCACCGTGAACAGTGAAGATGACGACCAATATGTCCGGAAACTTGCTTCTTTCGTTGACAAGCGCATGCGGCAGATTACGGGGAGTGCGAATGTCACCGTGCCCCTTCGGGTCGCAATTATGGCAGGCCTGAGCATTGCAGACGAGTTGCTTAAGGTAAGTCAGCAAGAAACAGACCTCAGGCAAGAAACAGAGCTGATTTCTAGCGGCTTGCTCCATAGTCTAGAGCAGGCGCAAGCCCTTGAGGATAGGGCAATGACTGCTGATAGATCGAACTCACAATCAGCCCCTCACTCGCACGCGACCCTTGACGGCCAAGAGAAAAAAGCGACTCCCCTTGCCTCCTGAAAGCGAGCCGCTTCGCACGCACAGACCCCCTCTTGCGCTTCTCCCCACCCATGAAGAAGATGGAAGGAGGTCGGTTGTACAAGAGAAATGCTGTTTTTATACCTGGCCGAGAGGTAGATCCCGGTTTCGGATGGTCTGTGGAGAGGTATATAAATGACACAAGGAGACGAGTACGTACGCAGAGGATGAGTAGCTGGGGAAGTAGATACCGCGGCGAGGTTTTCAGACTTTGCTTTGGTAGGGAGGTCAATGGTCATGATGGAACTTGTTATAGGGCTGCTAATGGGTTCAGCCGGTGCTGGAGGACTGGTCTTCCTGCGCCAGAAATGGAATCAAGAAACCATACAAAGCGCAGCGGAGGCTGCTCAACAGATTATTGAAGAAGCGAAAAAAGAAGGCTCGGTGGTGAAGCGTGAAGCGCAGGTGCAGGGGAAGGATATCATTCTTCAATCAAGATCAGAAGTTGAGAAGGAGATTAGGGACCGCCGAAAAGAAGCTCAGCAGATCGAGCTACGCATACAGGGGCGTAAAGAGACCCTGGAGAAACGTGCTGAGGCGCTAGAAGGACGCGAAGATGGGCTGGCTCGGCGGGAGCTGAGCCTCAAAAGCAAGGAAGACAACACGCAGAGAAAGGAGGAGAAATACGAGAGCTTAATCGATGAGACGCGCCAGCAGCTTGAACAAATGGCCGGTCTCAGTCGTGATGAGGCCAAGCAGTTGCTCGTGGACCAAATGGTTGACGGCGCCAGGCAAGACGCCTCACGGCGTATTATGACTATAGAGGAAGAGGCCCGGGAAGAAGCGACGCGGCGCGCACGGAAAATTATTAGTGTTGCGATCGAGCGCTTGGCCGGAGAATTCATTTCGGAACGTACAGCTGCTGTCATTCGCCTGCCGAGCGATGATATGAAAGGGCGTATCATCGGCCGCGAGGGACGAAATATCCGGGCGTTTGAAGCTGCGACTGGGGTGGATCTCGTCGTTGATGATACCCCCGAAACCGTTCTCATTTCGAGCCATAGCCCGATCCGGCGTGAAATTACCCGTGTGGCGTTGGAACGCCTGATTTCAGATGGTCGTATTAATCCGGGCCGCATCGAAGAAGTGGTCAAGAAAGCGGAAAGTAAAGTTGAAGAGTCAGTCCGTGAAGCCGGACAACGCGCAGTGCTCGAACTCGGCATTAACGGTGTGCATCCTGAAATAATCAAGCTCATTGGGATGCTCAAGTATCGCTATAGCTACGGCCAGAATGTACTCATGCACTCGATAGAAACAGCCTATATCTGCGGTATTATGGCAGCGGAATTAGGGCTGAATGAAAAGCAAGCGAAACGATCCGGATTATTGCACGACATCGGAAAAGCCGTCTCGCATGAGATTGAAGGATCACATGCGATCATCGGCGGAGACGTGGCTCGCAAGTATGGCGAGTCGGCAAAAATTGTCAACGCGATTGCCGCCCACCATGAAGAAGTTCGGGCGGAAACCGTTCTTGCTCCGCTTGTTGATGCCGCCGACGCACTGTCCGGAGCACGGCCTGGGGCGCGTCGAGAAGTGCTGGAAAGCTATGTGCGGCGACTCGAAGACCTGGAACGCATTAGTGGATCGTTTAATGGGGTTGAAAAATCGTTTGCAGTGCAAGCCGGACGTGAGATACGGATTATGGTCAAACCAGGCTCGGTAACGGATGGGGAGGCCTCAAGTTTAGCCAGGGAAGTCGCCAAGAAGATCGAGAGTGAGATGACCTATCCCGGCCAGATCAAGGTTATCGTCATTCGTGAGTCTCGATCAACGGAATACGCTCGTTGAAGGGCTGTGGTCTATGTCCGTGTCGGTGGCAGAACAGCTCAAAGAAATCCAGCAGGGAACGGTTGATATCATTCCCCTGGCGGAATTGAGACAGAAGCTTGAGCGTGGAAAACCCCTGCGCATTAAGTGGGGGGCGGACCCGTCCGCACCGGACCTGCATCTCGGCCATACGGTGGTGTTGAATAAACTGCGCCAGTTCCAAGAACTCGGGCACACGGTTATTTTTTTGATTGGTGATTTTACAGCTATGATTGGCGATCCCACTGGCCGATCAGAAACGCGCAAGCCGCTCACCCGTGAGCAAGTCAAGCGCAATGCGGAAACCTATACCGCGCAGGCCTTTAAGATTCTTGATCCGGACCGCACTGAGCTGCGCTTTAACTCGGAATGGATAGGCGCGCTCTCCTCTACCGATATGATTCGGCTGTGCGGCCACTATACGGTTGCACGCCTGCTTGAGCGGGATGATTTTTCCAAGCGTTTTAAAACCGGCGTGCCCATCCACGTGGATGAATTTCTGTATCCGCTGATTCAGGGTTATGATTCCGTTGCCCTGCGTGCTGATGTTGAACTTGGGGGAACCGACCAGCGCTTTAATCTGCTTGTCGGACGAGAGTTGCAGCGCGCGTTCGGCCAAGAAGCACAAGTTGTCTTGATAACGCCAATTCTCGAAGGCACTGACGGGGTGCAGAAGATGAGCAAGTCGCTCGGCAATGCTGTGGGTATTACCGATTCGCCGACTGAGATGTACGGCAAACTCATGTCAATTTCTGATGAAGTGATGCTGCGCTATTATGAGCTACTGAGTGCGGTGGATGCGGCCCATGTCCAGGCAATTACGGACGGTCGTATGCATCCTATGGAAGCCAAGAAGCAGCTGGCGACTGAACTCGTCACTCGCTTTCATGACGCAGCCGCAGCTGAGGGCGCGGCTGCGGACTTTGCCCTACGTTTTCAGCGCCATGAACTCCCGAGCGAGATTGAAACTTTTGTCTGGTCAGCAGCGGAACCACAGGTATGGATTTGTCACCTGCTGCGCACGGCCGGATTAGTAAAATCGGCCAGTGAGGCCCGGCGCCTCATCCAGCAGGGCGGTGTCCGCGTCGATAGTGAACGGGCGGTAGACTCGGACTTAAAAATTCAGACGCAAGGGGAAATTATTGTCCAAGTTGGAAAACGCCGCGTCCTCAAGATTGTCTTTGAGGCAGCGGGGGCTCCGGCGTCCTGATTGTTCCCATGCTGTCCCAGTCTGACGCGCAGCACCCAGGGTATCGGTGTGGTTTTATCGCCCTGGTCGGTCGACCCAATGTGGGCAAATCAACCTTGCTTAACGCCTTGGTGGGTGCTCGGGTCGCCATTGTCTCGCCTAAACCTCAGACAACACGCACCCGTCTAACCGGGGTCAAAACGGAATCGGACGCTCAGCTCATTTTTGTTGATACGCCGGGAATTCATACCCACGCCGGGTCGTTGCTGAATCAGCGCATGGTCGATGGTGCGTTCAGAGCACTACAAGAAACCGATGTCGCCCTTTTCCTGGTCGATGCTGCGCGCGGCATTACCCCAGTCGATGAGCAGATAGCTCGGCGCGTCGCACACCTGACGACACACGTCCTGATTGTTCTGAATAAGATTGACCTTATCCCGAAGGCCGGTCTCATCCCTCTGCTGAGCCAGTTGGCGACGTTACTGCCCGAACGCGAGGTGATCCCTGTAAGTGCTCTGAGGGACGAAAATACCGATGAATTGCTGTCCACTGTGAGTCACGTCCTGCCTGTAGGGCCGGCGCTTTATCCTAGCGACGAATTAACCGACCAGAGTGAGCGTGTCTTAGCCCAAGAAATGGTTCGGGAGCAGCTTTTTTTTCAAACCCAGCAAGAAGTTCCGTATGAGACGGCCGTTCTTGTTGAACACTTTGAAGAGTACGCAGACAAATCATTGCTGCGTATTCATGCCACGATCCATGTGGAACGGCCCTCACAAAAGGCAATTGTGATTGGACGAAAGGGCATCCGTCTCAAAAAGATCGGACAGTCTGCTCGCCATCGTATGGAGACCTTTTTTGGCTGCAAGGTGTATCTGGTGCTTTTTGTCAAGGTATCAAAAGGGTGGATGAATAGGCTGGCGATGCTGCGAGAACTGGGCCTGTCGCGTTAGGGAGACCACGGTCTTCCGTTCCAAGTTTTTCAATGTTCTTTCAAGTTCTCGAATGTTCTTCAATAGTAAACACCTCTGAGGGGCCGACGGTGTGACGCCGGAGAGGCACGAGAACGGAGTACCATAATGAGATGGCTTGCCCGCCGGGGGATGATCTTGACGCGTTGGACAGAACGCTGGGTACCCGACTCTTGGGTAATTGCGGTGATGCTGACGGTTTTTGTGGCCCTGCTGGCGCTGACCGTCGGCGGGGCATCCCCGAGTGCAGCATTGATGGCTTGGGGAGACGGCTTGTGGGCGTTGCTTAGTCTGACCATGCAATTTACGGTCATGATGGTGGTAGCCTATGCTCTTGCTGTATCTCCGCCCCTTAAGTGGGCGCTTGTCTGGATCGCCTCTCGTCCAGATCCAGATAAACCGCGCCAAGCCATCATTTTGATGGCCTTGTTTTCGACTGTGACGGCATGGCTGAACTGGGCCCTGAGCCTGGTTATTTCCGCTGCGTTTCTGCCTTTTATCGTGCGCTCCAACCCGCGCGTTGACTTCCGTTTACTGGTGACCTGTGCTTACTTAGGTGTGGGAACAGTCTGGCATACCGGTCTATCGGGATCTGCGCCGCTTATCATTGCAACACCGGATAACTTTCTGATCAAGGCCGGCGTTTTAGCCGAAACCATTCCGACCACCGAGACCATGTTTGCCGCATTCAACCTGTGGTACGCCCTCCTGGCCGGGCTTAGCGGCATTTTTATTGCCGCAACTCTTGTACCACCGGCTTCAGACGCAGTTACGGCGTCACCTGAGCAAGCCGACCGCTTGGAATCTATGCATGAACCGGTAGTGAAACCAGCAGCCATGAGGCCAGCGGAGAAAATGGAGTGGTGGCCAGGTTGGTCCCTCATGGCAAGTGGTGCCATGCTGCTGTACTTCGTCCTGCAGGTGCGAGAAAAAGGTTTTGGACAGACCTGGACAATTGATAATTACAATCTGCTGTTTCTCGCCCTTGGATTGCTGCTGCACTGGCATCCAAAATCATTCCTGCACGCATGCCAACAGGGGATTAAGAATACCTGGGGCATTGTGATCCAGTATCCCTTGTATGCCGGTATTTTTGGCCTGATGTCGTACACCGCACTCGGTGAGGTTTTAGCCGAGTTTTTTGTCAGCGCGAGTTCGCCGCGCGCTTTTCCATCTATTGTGTATCTGTACTCCGGCGTACTGAATTACTTCGTGCCGTCAGGTGGCTCAAAGTGGATTGTCGAGGCGTCTTATCTCATACCTGCGGGCCAGGCTCTGGGGCTTTCTATTCCTACTGTTACTCTCAGCTACGCGTACGGTGACATGACAACCAATCCGCTCCAGCCGTTTTGGGCCATTCCCATTCTGACTGTGGCCGGCCTACGGTTTGGCGACATCATGGGCTACTGCTTTCTTTTTGCCGGTTTTATGCTTGTGTTTAACCTGTTTGCCCTCTTCCTCATTCCGCTGCAGTTGTGACAGGCCCGGGGGAAGGTGGGCTCTGGTCTGGATGGCGGAGCGCGGGTGGAGTAGGAGAAACGGCTAGGAGTCTATTTTCGTTGGCGTATAAATCGGGGTGGGGAGCTGGGTGACTTTCCCGTCAGTATTCGACACTTGGTGTATTTTACTGGAGCCGCGCTTTTCTACTTCATCGATACGTACGACCGAGTGGAGCGGAATATAGGTCCGTTCAACATCGGAGAATTCGCGTTGCAGGCTCTCTTCTGAAGGATCAATCACCAGGTTCGATTTTTCGCCAAATAAAAGGCCTTCGACTTCGACAAAACCGAACATTCCGCCTTGCCCGACGCTTTTGGCGTAGATTTCGTACACCTTGCCTTCATTGATGAAAATGACCTTATAAACCTTTTTTTTCCGAGTTATTCGTGTCGTTGCCATAGTGCTTAATTCTACCTTTAGACACTAAGATTGGTCCTGGGTACGCGATTGTCAACCCGTCAGCGAGCCAAATTGTCAACGGCTTCGTATCCACAGGGTGATCAGCGCGCGCTCAAATTTCTTGGCTCGCTCGGTCCACACTCGCGCTCGTGGCGGTGTTTGGGTATTCCCAACATCCAGCGCCACATCAAACGCTGAGCGTTTGGCAAAATTTGTGATCAGGATGGAAAATCCTAACCGATGCCCTGCGCGCGTCGTGAGTATCCCGGCAAGGCCATCGGCATAGCTCATAGTACCCGACTTTGCTTTGACTTTTGTTCTGATTCGAGTCTTATCATTACGCCAATCTGGGTGCGGTAAGAGGTCGAGGAAGGTGCCGACACTGTCTTGCCTAACCGGTAGGGTTGCACCGTGGCGTATGGCTGCGGCAAGCTGGCGCGGCGAGTGGCGTGAAGCGCTACTCAAGCCCGAGTGATTCATGCTCACAAAGCGAGTCCAGTCCGTCTCTGGTAGGTGACGGCGATACCAATCCGTGAGAAGAGTGCATGAATCCGTAAGCGATAACGGCCGGTCTTGTAACGAGCGGGCCGTGACTTGGCCAATTAATTCCGCCGATAAATTATTACTATGACGGAGAACGTTGGCGAGAATCTTTGGCAGCGGTTGGCTCTTGTGGGTATACAGCAAGCGGGCGTTAGGCGGTGCTTGGGCTGCTTGGGGAATCGGCAGCTGAATGCCACGGCGGCGGCAATAGGTCCGAAACAGGGAGGCCGCCATTCGTCCTGGTGCGCGTTTTACCGGGAGCTCCTTAAATCCCCGAGTCGGTAACTGGCGCGACAGGAGCCAGCGATCCATCTGGCTGCCATCTAGCAGAAAGGAATTTTTCGTAGGATGTCCTTCGGGCAGCAGACCGGTGCTGATCCCAGACACGGGCAGGAAAACGCCATCGGCGGGAGAACGCAGCCGTGCGCGAAAATTTTTAGCTCCGGGTTTGCCTCTCCAACGTAGCTGAACACGATTGTGGTTGAGCGACAGGGCACTGACTCCTGGATTGTACACGGCGGCGACCGGCTGTTTGGGGTTGATCTGATCCGTTGCCACGGTGAAGCTTTCGTCAAACAGGAAACGTCCGGTCAGCTGTGTGATCCCGGCGGCTCTGAGTGCATCGACAAAGCCCCCTAGGTCGTTGGTCGATAACGTTGGATCACCACCACCAACAATATACACGTCGCCGTCCAAGGCTGTCTGGTGGACTTCTCCGGTTGCCAACAGAGACGTCTCAAAGCGGTAGTCCGGTCCGAGAATTTCTAGGGCGGCAAGTGCAGTGATGAGTTTTGTTGTTGACGCCGGGATACGAAGGGTATCCGGATCATGGGCTGAGACAACGCGACCGGTGGCGAGCTGAAACAAGATGTAGCTGACGTCTTTTGCTTGGAGGCTGTACCGGTTGAGAAGACGGTTTAACGAAGGCCCGTGTGTCTTAGCTGCAGGCGCGACAAGCGGGAGTGACCAGACGACACCCAGCAGGCCTATCAGCGCGAAAGAGACCCTGACCGCTGAGGGCCCGCGCGTATAGAATCTCAAGGAGATTGCGGAGAGGCGCATCCGAGTTCCGATTGTCGTTGCCTCCTTTATCGCAACAGCGCCCGTGCAATAACCATCCGATGGACTTCGGACGGCCCCTCACCAATACGGCGCACGCGCGCCTCGCGGTACCAGCGTTCAAGCGGGAACTCTTTTGAGACGCCATATCCGCCATGGATCTGCACAGCATTATCGACCACTCGACTGAGCATTTCGCTTGAGTATAGCTTGGCGATTGAGGCTTCGACCCTTGCGTCTTCCCCCCGGTCGGCTTTCCATGCCCCGTCCCAGATGAGCCAGCGGGTGGCGCGCATTTCTACCTCAGCATCGGCGAGCATCCATTGAATGGCCTGGCGTTGGCTGAGTAACTCGCCGAACGTCTCACGTTGCTTGGAATGTTCAATCGCCATCCGATGCGCGGCCACTGCTACGCCGAGGTTTGCAGCAGAATAAGGAAAGCGGGCTTTGGTCAACAGGTCGAAGCACAGATAAAGCCCCTGGCCCTCTTCGCCTATCAAATTGTCCGCTGACACGCGGCAATCCTCAAACGAGACCTCGTTCGGCAGTGCCACAGTTCGGATGGTCTCAAATGGGCGGGCGGTAAATCCGGGCGTGTCCTTGTCAATAATAAAACAGCTTATACCTCTTCGTCCTTTCTCTGGTTCAGTGCGAACAAAGACGACACCCCACTCAGCTTCATGCGCGTGGGAGATAAATATTTTTGAACCA
Source organism: uncultured Enterobacteriaceae bacterium (assembly GCA_964495015.1). Classification (GTDB taxonomy): domain Bacteria; phylum Desulfobacterota; class Binatia; order Bin18; family Bin18; genus Bin18. The sequence continues at coordinate 50,544 of CAZBUD010000012.1, forward strand.
TTAATCACCCACGCATCGCCGTCTCTGACCGCGCGCGTTTGAATAGCACCAGCCGGGTCCGAACCGCCACTCGGTTCGGTGATGGCGAAGAACGTATACGTTCCATTCTGCAATGTTGGCACGGCATATTTTTGAATCTGCTCTGGGGTACCCGCGTAAATAGGATTCGGCGGGTAACGCCCAAACGTGCCGCAGCCGGGGTTATACAAACCCATGCGATGCTGTGCCATCTCTTCTAGCGCGATGGACATACTAAATGTATTCATTCCGCCGCCGCCGTACTCTTTGGGCGCGCCGAGACACCACCAGTCTGCGGCCTTCGTCTTCGCAGCCAAGCGTTGATAGACGTCGTCGGGCAAATCTGCCGCGTCAGGGTCAATCGCTTGCTCGGCTGGAATAATTTCCTCTCGAACAAAGCGATGAATTTGGTCTTTCAGCAATTGGAGCTCTTGCGGCAGGGTGTAGCCTGGAAAATCGCTCATAGGCAATCCTTGCGGTCAGGGTAGGGGCGAAGCCTTCTCTCTCTACAGGAAACGTCTCGACGGCACGCGAGAATGCTTCGTCCCTACGATAGGTGGTTAACCAGCGCGTTTGAATTTTGGAAGGGTGACCTCTGGGGTGACATCGTCAAAGACGACCTCAACTGGGAGGTCAAGCTTCAAATCGCCTTCTTCCACGTCTGTGAGCCAGCTCAACATCCGCACGCCTTCTTCCAGTTCTACAACTACGGGACTATAGGGCACGAGGTCGGCAAACTGAGGCAACATAGGTTGCATAGCCGTAGTCCAAGAGAATAGCTTGCCTTTGCCGGCCGACTGAGTCCATTCCCAATCAAATGAGCCACACTTGGCGCACATGTCGCGTGGGACATGTCGCCAGGTTTGACAGCCCAAACAACGCTGAAAGCGGAGTTCGTGCTTTTTACAATAATCATAAAACTCACCTGCAAAGCCGCGCATTTTTGGGAGTGGCCGGGTATATACTTTCCTTTCTGTTGTCATGCTTTCTTCCTCCGCAGTTCGTGTGTATATGCTCCCTCATTAACGGCGCATAATCGCGAGGCTCCCGTCTCCGAAATCACCCCAGCCTGTAACCAGCCCGAGCTGGGCGTCTTTGACCTGGCGTTTGCCTGCCTCGTGACGCAACTGATGAATCGCTTCCACGATGTGGTTCATGCCCCACACATGTGCTTCTGAGTGTAGGCCGCCATGCGTATTCAGCGGCAGCTCACCATCGAGTTCGAATCGACTCCCTTGTGCAAAGTCGCCAACCTCACCCCGTTTGCAAAATCCAATGGCTTCTATCTGAAGTAGCACGACATAGGTAAAGCAGTCATAGATTTCAGCAAAGTCGAGGTCTTTGAGGTCAACTTCCGCCATGCGGAGCGCATTCGGGGTCGCGAAGCTGAGCCCGATCTTAAACGGATCGGGGCGGGCGGGAATGTCATCTGCTGGGTAAGGGTGGCCTTCGGCAATCCCTGAAATATACACCGGGTCATGCTTGAGATCCCGCGCGCGCTCAGGGGACGTAACGACCACTGCCGCAGCCCCATCGGTTTCTAAGCAACAGTCAAATAAACGGAAGGGTTTGGACACCCAGCGCGCATTGAGGTAGTCCTCCATAGAGAGCGGACGGCCCTGCATATAGGCTTTGTCATTTAGGTGGGCGTGTTTCCGTGAGGTGACGGCAATAGTACCCATGGCTTCGTCCGGCGTGCCGTACAGCTCTTTATGGCGCGTCGCCAGCCAGGCGTACCATTGGACCGGAACGTTTGCCCCGTAAGGGAGATAATATTCTCCAATGGTGTTTGCCAGTGCGCCTGGAGCACCGCCGCCGCCACCATTGGCCTTGGCTTTGCTGCCCATATCGCGCACGCGCATGGTGGAATAGCCGTTCCAGCCGAGCGGGACTAAGATGTTCTTTGCCACGCCGCAGGCCACGGCCATGCTTGCGCTTTGGAGCGAGGTGATTGGACTCGCCCCACCCATGTGGACGGTGACGGCGTAGCGGAGGTCTTCTATGCCCAAGTTCGCGGCAAAATGTTCAGACGTTGAGGCCAGGGGTGGGGGGATGATGCCGTCGATATCATGCGGGCTCAGGCCTGCATCGGTGATGGCGTTCATTGACGCTTCAAGCATGAGCGCGAGATCGGTTTTACCCGAGCCTCGCGTGTATTCCGTATCCCCTACACCAACAACACAAGCTTGATCTTTCAGCCCGTACATAACCGCCTCCTTGTTTCTGTACTCACGGCGCAGATCGTATACTGGGGAAAGGCGGATTGTAAAGCCAACGAGGCTGCTACGGCTTTGACTGGCATGAGCCTGGTTGGTAGGTTGAGAAAGAGAGGGAATTAACTGCCTCTAAATCTTGTACATAATTTTGCACAAGACTGTGAGGATACGCACGGTACAATATGAAAATTTCTGATTTTTTCCAGCCCCAAGCACAGACCTTCTCGTTTGAGTTTTTCCCGCCAAAAAATCCTGAAGATGTCGAAAAGCTTTTTGACCGGGCGAATGATCTCAAACAACTTGGAGCCAGCTTCTGTTCAGTAACCTACGGGGCGGGTGGTTCTACACGCAAAAACACGATCGACCTAGTGTGCCGGTTCCAGGCTGAACTTGAACTCGTTGGCATGGCCCACCTCACCTGTGTTGGCCATACTCAGAACGAGCTGCAGGAGGCCCTGCACGAACTCCAGGACCGGGGGGTGGAGAACCTGATGTGTCTGCGTGGCGATCCGCCCCAGGGCCAAACTGAGTTCATTCCCGCCCCAGACGGATTTTCGTACGCAGCCGAATTAGTACAACTGGCCCGCACTGTTGGCGACTTTTGTATTGGCGTCGCGGGCTATCCGGAGACCCACCCCGAATGTCCGGATAGACAGCGGGATCTGGAGCATCTTCGGGCTAAGGTTAACTGTGGAGCCGATTTTGTCACGACCCAGCTTTTCTTTAACAGTCAGGACTATTTTGATTTTGTCGACCGGGCCAAACGCGCTGGCATTCAGCAACGTATTGTTCCCGGCATCATGCCGATCACTAACTATCGGCAAATTGTCCGTTTCACCGGTATGTGTGGTGCCGCCATTCCACCCGAACTGCATGAGCGCTTAGCACCTGTGGCGGATGATCCTGATACGGTTTTGGAAATTGGGGTCGATTGGGCGTGGCGTCAGTGCGAGGCGTTGCTGGCCGGTGGTGCACCTGGCATTCACTTCTACACCATGAATCGCTCTCGGGCGACGCAGCTTATTTTTGAGCGTTTGCGCGAGAGCAGTGTCAGCGCTCTGTTACCTACGGCTGCCGCGTAGGGATACGTTTTTAGAGAGAAGATGAATCTTCTTAGTAGGCCAGGCCTCTGTGCCTGGCTCGGAGCTACGACACCTTCACTCATCTGTTCATAGATTGACGCTCGACTCCTGGGTAGGCTATGGTCCGGCCCAAGAGGGTTTCGTTATGGCCAAACGACGAGCAATGCTCCTCCTGACCTATAACCTTGGCGATCATGTGGATCACCAGGAATACGAACAATGGCTGCGTGAGGTGGATAATCCATTTTTCAATAAGGTGCCTGGCGTGAAGCGCTACGCCAATTGGAAAGTGCTCGGTGAAAAGCTCGGTACGGTCGGGTTTACCCACTACGATTTGCTTCAACTCGACGACCTCGACGCGTGGGAGAAGGTCTGGGGGAATCAAAAGCTACAGAAATTTGCCCAGGGTTGGACTAAGCGCTGGTCGGTTCATGGGACTGACGAGCAATACGCGGGTCTCAATTTCCAAGTCATGCTGTGCGAAGAAATTGCAGCTCCAGATTGAGCACAAGCAGGGGATAGACGATGACCCAGGCTGTAGATAAATTTAACCAAGTCGAAACATTTCTGGCCGGCCTGGCTCAATTCGACGTTGGGCCGTTGTGGAAAGTGTTGGGAAAGCAACTCACCCCAACGCCGGAAACTCCGGTCAAACCGCATTTGTGGCGCTGGCAAGATATTCGTCCCCAGCTTTTACGCGCGGGCGAACTGGTCACCGCTGGTGAAGCTGAACGGCGCGTGCTCATGTTGCTCAATCCAGGACTTGAAGGCCGAGTTGCTACAACACATACTTTATACGCGGGTATTCAGCTTATTCTGCCGGGTGAGGTGGCTCGCAGCCATCGGCATACGCCGAATGCTTTGCGTTTTATTATGGAAGGGCAGGGTGCCTACACGGTTGTTGATGGAGAAAAACTACCCATGCTGCCGGGCGATTTTGTACTCACGCCAAATTGGACCTGGCATGAACACGGCAGCGAAGGCAACGAACCTGTAGTATGGCTTGACGGCCTGGACTTACCCCTGACCGGCAGGATGGCTGGAACGTTTTTCGAACCGTCTCCAACTGAATCGCAAGAGTTGACCAAGCCGACGGATAGCTCAACGGTTGGCTATAAACGCGGCGGCCTGCTGCCATGTTTTCAACAGAATGCGCAACGCCAAGAAAATGGGGATTCGCCGCTGCTCAAATACGCCTGGAGTGAAGCTCGCCCGGCATTGATGGACCTTGGGCAAAATGCGGAAAGCCCGTTTGACGGCACCATGCTGGAATACGTGAATCCTGTCACTGGTGGCCCTTCGCTGACAACCATGGCCAGCTTTCTGCAGCGTCTGCGGCCAAGCCAAAGAACCCAGGCTCACCGGCACAGTACCAGCAGCGTGTATTTAGCCGTCGAAGGTCATGGCCAGACTGTGATCAATGACAAAATCTTTGACTGGAAGCCAGGGGACGTGTTTGCCGTGCCAACCTGGGCAGCCCACGCACATGAAAACAGTTCCGCGTCTAAAGATGCCATTCTGTTTTCTTTTTCTGATGCACCAGTTATGAAAGCCCTTGGTTGGTATCGAGTGCAGGAGCTGTAGGAGAGACATATGCTCCAAACCATGATTGTCGGAAGTCTTCCCCGACCGACTTGGCTCGTTCCACCTAGCCAGATGTATGTGTCGTGGAAGCTTGAGGATGAAAAACTCGGCGAGGGCCAAGACGACGCCGTCCTATTGGCGTTGCACGACCAAGAGTCCGCAGGCCTCAATATCGTGACTGACGGGGAGCAACGCCGACGACATTATATTTGGGGATTTGTAGAAGGCCTGACTGGTCTGGATTTTAGCCGTTTGGTCGAAATTGAAACACGTGGCAATCGCTACGGTATAAAAGTAAAAGCCGCTCGGGTGGTTGAGCCACTGCGTCGTCCGCGTTCTATTTTAGTAGACGCGCTCCGTTTTATGAAGCAACACACGACCAAGGCCGTCAAAGTCACTTTGCCTGGGCCGATGACGACGGCAGACACGGTTGCTGACGAATATTATGGCGATCGTAAGAAGCTGGCTACCGAACTGGCCCAGATTCTCAATGAAGAAGCGTGCGAGCTGGCGGAGAACGGCTGTGACATTGTGCAGTTCGATGAGCCGTGCTTCAATATTTATCTTGACGATGTGGAAGAGTGGGGCATCAAGGCTCTCGAACAGTGCGTAAAAGCGGTGCAAGCGAAAACTGCGGTCCATATTTGTTATGGATACGGTATCCCTGCTGTACTCGAGTGGAAAAGCAAGAACACTGACTGGGGTCATTACGGTCGAACATTGCCACTCCTACGCACGAGCACGATTGATATGATCTCGGTCGAATGCGCGGCCTCTGGAGTTGATCCCGCGGTCTTGTCTGAAGCCCAGGGTAAAGACTTGATGGTCGGTGTAATCGACGTAGGCTCCGAAGAAGTGGAAACACAAGAGACTGTGGCCGACCGTATTCGGACGGCGCTGCAATACGTTGCGCCCGAGCACCTCTACCCGTGTACGGACTGTGGTATGATCCCGCGCTCACGTCAAGCCGCGCGAGGTAAGATGAAAGCGCTGGTCGATGGAGCATGGTTAGTGCGGTCAGAATTGCAGCGAAAGAAAGGCTAGCAGGAGAGTCATATGAGTGCGTTATATGACCTTTTTTCAAACAGCCCCATACTCGTTGGTGCGGTGATTGGTGTCGTCATCGCTGGCCTCGTCATCGTTATGTCAGAGGGCAAAAAGGGTCTCTAGAGGTCTCTGAGGCTTTCGAAATATGGCCTATATTCTCAAAGACGATTTTGTTGCCCGCTTAGTCAAAGGGCTGGATATGCCGGCCAAACTTCTGGATGCCATGACGGAGCCGTGCCAGTGTGGTTCGACGCAGTGTGAAGGCTGGAAAGTGACCCGCATGCCAGGCCTTGATGAAATTAAACAGTATGGACTAGAGCAACGCTTTGCCATGGCCGGCTGGCGAACATCGTTGGCCGCCATTATTGAAGAATGAGTTGCCTGAAAGAAAAGAGAAGACGCACCCATAATGAGTGAACAGAATAAACCGGACGATTCGCCTGAACGAGGAGTAGGCGCGCTCGATGTAGATGCTGAAGACCCAAAAGATCCGTATGAGCGTTTCATTTGGGACAATCGCCAGAAGCTTGGAGCCTTAAGCTGGAGTGGTTTGTTGCGCTACGGCCGGGGTATCGTCCTCATGGATGTAAGGAGCTGGAAGGACGACCATACGGAGGAGGACAAAGAAGCCCAACTTGGCTATCTACCTGAGGGGCGCATTGCTGGACTGTCGCAGACGCCACAGAAAAAAGATGCGTTGACTATGCTGCGAACGTATAATCCGCGCGAAGAAATCGTTGTCAATGTCTTACGGGCAGATGGGAGCGGGAGTTTCTTTCAAATCGCACTTACGGACAGCCCACCGCCGGAGGCATATCGCAAGCTCGTAGGCGTTGAAGACTTCCAGCCCCAGTGGAAGGAGCCGGAAGAATGAATCTTGTTCCTACAGATTAATCAAGCCCAAGCTTCTCTTTGCCTTCAGGAGAAATCATGGCCGGGGTCCAGGGCGGGTCCCAGACCACTTCTACGCTGGCTTCTTCTACCCCAGGGATGCCTTCAATCCGCGTTTGGGCATCCATGGCAATGGCAGGTCCCATGCCACAACCCTGTGCCGTCAGCGTCATTTTTACATCCACGTTGCTTCCGCCTTTCGGCAGATCGTTTACCGCGAGGTCGTACACTAAGCCAAGATCGACGATGTTGACCGGGATTTCGGGGTCGTACACATTTTTGAGCTGAGCCCAGACTTGATCCTCAGAGACTTCGCCGTTCGTACTAGGCGCTGCTTCCGGGGCAGGCCCTTTGCTTTCTTTTCCAATCGCATCTGCATCACTATCGGAGACTCGATATAAGCCACCCAAAGTGGGCAGTTGGAGGGTATAGGT
>CAZBUD010000012.1:57915-65850 GCA_964495015.1 uncultured Enterobacteriaceae bacterium
GCCGGACATCTTCCGGACGGTCTTCAAGAATATAGTGCCCACTTCGTGTAACGATTTGTAAATCTGCGGTTGAAATCGCTACATCCAGCTCCCGTGCGACATCCATAGGGGTGAATGGATCTTGGCCCCCCCACAAGAGAAGAGTAGGCATACTGAGTTTGTCGAGATTCGGCAAGAGCTCAGTTTCCACCGCTTGGCGCAGACCGAATTCGCGTAAAAACTTAGGCAGAGCCTGGCGGGCTCCCGGATCGTCATGAAAGGGCTGCAAATATTCTTTGAGCTTCGCTTCACGCCGCTCATCTTCATTATGAATGCCCTCTGTGAGGATGCGCTGCAGGAACCAGTCGCCAGTGAGCATATTCCCGATAACGCGAGTACCAAGGAGACGAAAATTGAAAGGAAGAGGGATAGCAGAGGAGATGGGGGCACTCATGAGTGCGAGTTTATAGACTTTGTTTGGATTGCGAATCGTATAGGCAGCGGCAATGACTGCGCCAAAATCATGGCCGACAAGAACGATGTTCTCGAGATGAAAGTTTTCAATATAGGTGCTGAGCTGGGAGACATAGGTGTCCATATCATACGTGCGATCCTGGGGTTTCTCTGACAGGCCGAATCCCATCAGATCAATCTCATACACCGTGTTGCCATACGTCAGGCCTGGTGTCACATGCCGCCACATACGGGAGTCCTCAAGCAAACCGTGCAGAAAAATGAGCGGACGACCTAAACCTATTTGTCGATAATGGAGATTGACACCGTCAATCTCGGTATATGTCTCGTCAGGATATTTTTCCTCAAGTTCACTCCCGGTCAGACTGGGCGGCGGAGCGCCACAGCCCGCGAGGGAAAAAATGACCGCCAGTACCACACCACTTCCCATTTGCCAGTGCTTCATCTGTTAGGGACTCCTTTTCTTATCCGATCTGATCAACAGCAGTGTCGCAATTGACACACATTTGACACACAATAGGGCGACGCGCACAATAATCCAGCACACAACATACTTATACTCTCTCCCCAGCGTTGGATTATGGAATTCTGGCTGCTTAATCTAGCCTTGCTGCGCGACTCCGACAAGGGTAGAGGACGGAAAAGGAGGTCCTTATGGCAGAAGCTGATCTTTTTGACATTATGTTCTCAACCCGGAGCATGCGGCGGCTCAAAACCGATCCTGTACCGGATGACGTTATCTATAAAATTCTGGATGCGGGGATACGTGCCCCGAGTGGCGGAAACACCCAACACTGGCGTTTTATGGTGGTCAAAGACGCTGAGGTCAAGCGTCAGGTCCAGCACGTCTACCAGAAGGGTTGGGAAGAGGCGCGGAGTATATATCAAGGGCAGTCTGGGCCATCCCATATGGCGGACGGCAAGTTTCAACGTCTCTTGGATGCCGCCAGTTATCTGGCCGGTAATCTGGCTGAAGTGCCGGTCTTGATTTTCGCTTGTCTCAAGGCGCGGCCTATGCCGTCGGGTAACGCTGGTGCTCAGTTGGCTGCCAAGCTGGCACGTCTGTCTGGATCGAGTATTTATCCTGCTGTACAGAATATGCTGCTGGCCTGCCGTGGTCTCGGACTCGGAGCGACGCTGACAACCGTGTGTTCGCTGCACGAGGATGCACTCAAGCCTATTCTTAACCTGCCGGACGATATTGCTACATATGCCCTGATACCGGTCGGTTATCCCATGGGAAAATTCGGACCGGTTCGTCGTCAGGCGGCTGAAGAAGTGACGTGCGTTGATCAATGGGGGACGCCGCTGAGGCCGCCGGTGTAACAGGTAGGGCACCTCAATGATCGTCGGGGCGACAGGCCGGTCGCCCTTTTGTGGGCGAGGCAGCCATTGGTAACCTCGTCCCTACCTCAAGACTTCGCTATACACGTCGGGATGGAAACCCACGACAAATGTCTTACCCTTCCGGAGCGCGGGTGCCCGCAGATTCCCCGAGGGGCCGAGTATTGCTGAAAGAAGATCATCTGTGACCGATGGATCCTTTGTTACAAGAAATCGTAGAATTTTTTTCCCTTTGACCGCAATAACCTGTGAGACAGTTTGGAGGAGCTGCAGGGCAGCGTCACGATCAAACTGCTCTTTGCGTGCGTTCACGAGGGTGTTGGCCGTGCAATCTTGTTGCGCAAGAAACTCTTGCGCTTTTTTACATGTCACTCAGCTCGGTCGGTGATAATGCCAGTCTATGACCGTTGTCCCTTTTGCCATTGCCGCTCCTATTTGTGTCCGCGTGGTTGGTGAAATTTTGTAATCACCCATTCATACCCGTCGATGAGGGAGAGCCAGGCTGATTCCAATAGATCGCGCGACTGGCGCATGGTATTCCACTGCCGCTGACCATCGCTAAATTTCATAATAGAGACGACCTCGGCCGCCGTCCCCTTTCCCCCACGATGGGTATACAGTTCGACGAGTTCCACCCCCTCAACAAACGGGAAGTGTTTCACAAGTACTTCCCGCAAGGCTAAGTCGAGGGCATTTACCCCGCCAACACCTTGGGCGGCGCCAAAGTCTGTTTGACCGCTGATTTCGACGAGAACGACGGCGTCAATGGAGCTTTGTCCATTCCACACTTCGTCCACAACGCGCCAGCGCACAATTCTAAAAGGGGCGGTGTGCTGAGCGTCTTTGCGCCACTGTTCGACTTCTCGTGACGCCTGCGGAATGGTGGCCTCGTCGAAAAACTGTGCATCGCGTTCCGGTTGCTGTGACATAGTTGCTCCGCTACCGCCTTACTATCGGCACTATTAGTTGCGCGGGACGTGTCCTGTATGCGTTTTATTCTCCATGACCTGCCGTATGGAAAAAGGGTATCTATTCTTCTACATACGGGAAACAGAGGGGACAGGTACTGAGGATAGAGTTCAAGGTGTAGACATGTATGGGAGAGGAATGATTCATGCTTCTCCTACCGTCTCCCACTGTACATCCCAGAAGTCCGGAAGCGGGGCAGCCAGCTCAAAATGTCCCCCAAAACACTGGAAACTGGGTTGATGCGAGAGCCGTTCGTTGAGGTAGTGTAAATGGTCTTCAAAATTTCCGTTCTCTGGCGTGCCGATATCGATTCGCTTCCGCTGTCCACATTTTTTGCAACTCACATCAACGTGCATACCTACCCCTGGATTTGTATGGCCAGACCGGATAAACATCTGCCTAGCATGAGGGCGAAGGAGGCTGCAAGCGCATGCCGTTAGTGAGATTCATTAAGCAAGATTTGACAATAGAGGTCCCAAAAGGTGCGAACCTGCGTGAGGTCGCCCTCGAAAATAAGATTGACCTGTATCCTCTCTTTGGTCCTGACCCCTTCACGGGTATGCCGTTCCCTGCAAAACTGCTTAACTGCCGGGGAAAGGGCTTCTGCGGGACGTGTCGGATTAAGGTGAACGATCATCGCGCGCTTTCTCCTCGGACGGTGAGAGAGGAAAAAAAGGTCGCCTGGGAGGGGAAAGTCTACCGTTTGGCATGCCAGACTCAGGTTCTTGATGATGTGGAGGTCGAGACCAATCCGCGTAGGCTCTCCTCGGGGTGGATGGATCATCCGACGTATAAAGGTATGAAAGAGATTTCCTAGCCGCAGCCTGGTTCTCGTTATGTTCACGTTGTTTTAAGAGGCTGGAGTACTAAAAATGGCGCGGATTAATAGACCATACAAAGAATGCCGCACCCACAATATATTGTGCTACGCAACATGGCTTGCCAAAGGGATAGGGGTTTGTTAGGAAAAGGAATGGCAGTACTAACTGTCCGAGCGAACAGTAAATGGAGCCCATCTTGTGTGTCGACGAGATGGGCTTTTTTGCAACTCGTATCTACGCGTATCTGCGAAGGAGCAGAATAATGCTGCCCATGGAAATTCCAGAAGGTCTCACATTTGACGATATCCTTCTCTTGCCGGCTTATTCTGACCTCATGCCGAAGGACGCCGATGTTTCAACCCGCTTGACCCGCACCATTCAGCTGAATACGCCTCTGGTCAGTGCGGCCATGGATACCGTGACCGAAGCACGGACGGCTATTGCCATGGCGCAGGCGGGCGGGATCGGTGTTGTCCACCGCAATCTTGGCATGCCGGCCCAAGCGGCTGAGGTAGCAAAGGTGAAAAAGCATGAGAGTGGGGTGATTACCGATCCCATAACCATTGCCCCTGATATTACCATCGCCCAAGCGCGCGAGATTATGCAGCGGTTTCACATCTCTGGCCTTCCGGTGACGAGAGATGACAAGCTGGTTGGTATTCTGACCAATCGGGATTTGCGATTTGAAAAACGGCTCGATCGACTCGTCTCAGAGGTGATGACCAAAGATAATCTGGTGACGGCTAGCCCGGAGATCGGTCGTGAAGAAGCGGAAGAAATCCTGCACAAGCACCGTATTGAAAAATTGCTTGTTGTTGACGAAGCGATGCATCTCAAGGGGCTGATTACCGTCAAAGATATCGAGAAAACGAGTCTGCATCCATATGCATGTAAAGACGAATACGGGCGACTGCGCGTTGCGGCAGCAGTAGGCACCGGAGATGACCTGGAGGCGCGGACTGATGCCCTGATTGAAGCCGGAGCCGATGTCATGGTGCTTGATACCGCCCATGGCCATACTACGAGTGTGATGGAGACGGTCCGCTTTCTCAAAAAGAACTTCCGGGGACTTGAAGTCCTTGCTGGAAATGTGGTTACGGCGGAAGGAGCACAAGCGCTCATTGATGCCGGTGTGGACGGCATAAAGGTCGGTATGGGACCTGCCTCGATTTGTACTACACGTGTGGTGTCCGGCGTTGGCGTGCCCCAGCTGACCGCAGTTGTGGACTGCGTGCGCGTTGCCGAAAGAGCTGGGGTACCTGTGATCTCGGATGGCGGTATTCGTTTTTCCGGAGACATTGTGAAAGCCTTAGCCGCGGGCGCGCAAGCCATTATGATCGGCAGCCTGTTTGCCGGTACAGAAGAGAGCCCTGGTGAGACCATTCTGTACCAGGGGCGCTCGTATAAGCAGTACCGCGGCATGGGTTCGCTTGAGGCTATGCGAGAACGGGAAGGCAGTCGTAACCGCTATTTTCAAGACGCCGAGGAAAATTTAGGCAAGCTCGTGCCGGAAGGGATTGAAGGTCGGGTTCCCTATAAAGGGGCACTATCGGTTGTGATCGACCAGCTTGTTGGCGGACTCAAGGCTGGCATGGGTTATACCGGCTGTCGCAATCTCGAAGAGCTCCGAACCCAGGTCAAGTTTGTCCGCGTCTCCCCGGCAGGCCTCAGAGAAAATCATGTGCATGACGTCATTATTACCAAGGAAGCTCCAAACTACCGCTTAGAATAAGGCTCCAGCCGCTGCCGCTACGGCTACACTATGATTCTCATTCTTGATTTCGGTAGTCAGTACACGCAACTTATCGCCAGGCGTATTCGTGAAGCGCACGTGTACTGCGAGATTCATCCTTACAATCTTCCACGTAAACGTATCCTGGACATGAACCCTGAGGGTATTGTCCTGTCCGGTGGACCGGCCAGCGTCTATGAAGAAGACGCGCCCATTCTTGAGGCTTCTGTCCTGGAGGTGCCTGTTCCGTTTCTCGGCATCTGTTACGGGATGAATGTGATGCAGCGGCTTGCGGGTGGGCATGTGGCTCGGGCTGAACGGCGTGAGTTCGGGCCAGCCCAACTCTTTGTTGATGATACAACTGATTTATTTTTCGGCTTCCCACGGCATGACTCAACCCAGGTCTGGATGAGCCACAGTGACAAGATGGAGTCACTACCGGCTGGCTGGAATATCTTGGCTCATTCGGATAACTCGCCTATTGCCGCTGGCCGAGATGCGTCTGGCCGCTTCTTTGGTGTCCAGTTCCACCCTGAAGTGGTGCACTCCGAGCGGGGTAAGGAAGTCCTGCACAACTTTCTTTTTCGCATTTGTGACTGCGTCCCGGATTGGACCATGGAAGGGTTTATTGAACGTGAGATACAACGCATCCGTGATCAGGTCGGAGATAAACAGGTCGTCTGCGGTCTCAGCGGCGGAGTTGATTCCGCCGTTGTTGCCCTACTCGTTCATAAAGCCATTGGTGATCGATTAACCTGCATTTTTGTTGATAACGGCTTGCTACGCCAAGGAGAGGCAGAAAGCGTGGTGCGGGTCTTTTCTCAGCTGGGACTGAATCTGCGTCCGGTCAATGCGGCCCAACGTTTTCTTGAGAGGCTTGCTGGAATCGACGACCCGGAACAGAAGCGGCGCATTATCGGCCATACGTTTATTGAGGTCTTTGAGGAAGAGTCCGTGACCTTACCAGATGTGGAATTCCTGGCCCAAGGCACGCTCTATCCGGATGTGATTGAATCGGTCTCTTTCAAAGGACCGGCAGCAACAATTAAGAGCCATCACAATGTCGGCGGACTGCCGGAGCGCATGCGCTTCGCCTTGGTCGAACCGCTCCGCGAGCTGTTTAAGGACGAGGCGCGCGGAATCGGCCGCTTGCTTGGCCTATCGGAAGAGATTGTCAGTCGCCAGCCCTTTCCTGGCCCCGGCCTGGCGATTCGTATTCTTGGGCCAGTGCAGGCCGAGTGGCTGGACCTGCTCCGAGCGTCAGACGCCATTGTCGATGAGGAGATTCGTGCAGCAGGCTATTATGATCGCGTATGGCAGGCATTTGCCGTAGTGCTGCCGGTGAAGACCGTTGGCGTCATGGGCGATGCTCGTACCTATGAAAATGTCATTGCCATTCGAGCAGTAGAGAGCGTAGACGGCATGACCGCAGATTGGGCGCGTCTGCCAGGAGATCTCCTGGCACAGATATCGAACCGCATCATAAACGAGGTGCGTGGTATTAACCGTGTGGTCTACGATATTTCATCAAAGCCACCGGCGACGATTGAATGGGAATGAGGGGAGGGCGGAACGATGGGGTTTGTACATCTCCACCTGCATACGCAATATAGCCTGCTTGACGGGGCGAATAAGGTGTCTAATCTCATGCCGCGTATAGCAGAGTATGGTATGCCGGCGGTGGCTATGACCGACCATGGCAATATGTTTGGGGCGATTGATTTTTACCGTACGGCTGCCAGCCATGGGGTGAAACCGATCATCGGCTGCGAGGTGTATGTTGCGCCGAAAAGCCGCTTCGATAAGCAACCCAGGGGCGCAGACGATCTTGAGCACGGCGGGAATTTTCATCTCATTCTATTAGCCATGAATCTGCCTGGCTACCGAAATCTGTGTCGTCTGGTCACTGCTGGATTTACTGAAGGATTCTACCGTAAACCGCGTGTTGATCGAGAGCTGCTGCGCGAGCTAAACGGCGGTATTATTGCTCTATCGGGCTGCCTGAGTGGAGAACTGGCCAAAGCCATGCTGCGGGACGATGGCAAGCGTGCACGTGCGGCCGCTCAAGAGTACGCCTCAATCTTTAACGATCGCTTTTATATCGAGATCCAAGCCAACCATTTGCCGGAACAAGAGAAAATTAATCCGCCGCTTATCGAGCTTGCTCGCGAACTGTCGCTACCCTTGGTGGCGACAAATGACTGTCACTACTTAAAAGCCGAAGATTCCGAGGCACATGAGGTGTTGTTATGTGTCCAAAGCGCTAAGGTCATGTCGGATGAAACCCGCTGGCGCTTTGGGACCGATCAGCTATACGTTAAAACACCCGAGGAAATGGAAGCGGAGTTCGCCCACTGCCCGGACGCTATAGCGAATACGCTCGACGTGGCGAATCGGTGCAATCTGGAGTTATCCTTTGGGAACTTCCAGTTCCCTATTTTTGCTACCCCGCAAGGCGAGACGCTTGAATGCTGCCTCGAGAAGACTGTGCGAGAGGGGCTTGAAGAACGCCTCAAACCGTTGCGTGCCAGCGAGAAAGATTGGGACGCAGATAAAGAGCAGCAGTATCAGGATCGACTCGCCTACGAACTCAATATTATCGGCGAAATGGGCTTC
>CAZBUD010000012.1:65860-73700 GCA_964495015.1 uncultured Enterobacteriaceae bacterium
TGATTGTCGCTGATTTTATTGGTTACGCTAAGTCGCAGGGCATTCCGGTCGGCCCAGGTCGTGGCTCAGCGGCAGGCAGTCTCGTTGCGTATGCACTCAAGATAACCGACGTTGACCCCATCCGCTACCAACTCCTATTTGAGCGATTTCTCAACCCTGGCCGTAAGAGCATGCCTGATATTGACGTGGACTTTTGCTATGTGCGCCGGGATGAAGTTATTCGGTATATCAAGGACAAATATGGTGAGGATAAAGTTGCGCAGATCATTACGTTTGGAACGCTGAAGGGTAGGCAGGCCATTAGAGACGTGGGCCGTGCACTAGAATTCTCGTATGCAGAGACTGACCGGATTGCCAAACTCTATCCCGCGCCGAAACAAGGCAAGGATCACCCCTTAGAAGAGGCCTTGAGCATGGAACCCCGCTTGCGCGAGGTCCGCGAACGGGGAGAGCGAGAACAGAAGCTATTTGAGCATTCGATCACACTCGAAGGACTTCTGCGCCACGCCTCAAAGCATGCGGCCGGCATAGTGATTTCGCCCTCACCACTGGTAGAGCATGTACCGCTGTATGTCGATAAAGAAAAGAATGTCCTGACCCAATTTGCCGGTCCGGATGTGGATTCCATCGGTCTGATTAAGTTTGACTTCTTGGGTTTAAAGACACTGACCCTGGTGCATGATGTGGTCAAACGCATTAAAGAGCGTCGTGACATTAACGTTGACCTGAGTACCCTGCCGCTTGATGATTGGGCTACCTATAAGTCACTTGCGAAGGGCGATACGGTTGGTGTCTTCCAAATGGAGGGCAGCGGCATCCGCAAGCTGATCACGCAGCTTAAACCGGGTTGTTTTGAAGACGTTTTTGCCGTCATCGCCCTCTTTCGACCGGGGCCGCTTGATAGTGGTGCAGCCGAACAGTTTATCAAGCGTAAAAACGGCAAAGAGCCGGTCTCATATCCCCACCCATCGCTTGAGCCGGTGCTCAAAGAAACCTATGGCGTCACCATTTATCAAGAGCAGGTCATGCAGATTGCCCAGATACTGGCTGGATACTCCTTGAGTGACGCCGATAATCTGCGCCGGGCCATGGGAAAAAAGAAAAAAGAGGTGATGCAACAGGAGCGGTCGAGGTTTCTTAAGGGTGCCGCACAGAATAAGATTAAGGACAAGCTGGCCGGCGAAGTTTTTGATGCCATGGAAACGTTTGCCGCCTACGGGTTTAATAAATCCCATGCGGCGTCTTATGCCTTGATCTCGTACCAAACCGCCTATCTGAAAACGCACTATCCACAGGAGTTCATGGCCGGGCTAACGAGTCTGGAGATGGGCGATACAAATAAGACGTATAAAAATATTGCTGAATGCCGGGTGCACAATATTCCGGTCCTGCCACCGGACGTGAATGAGAGCGGGCAGAGTTTTACGGTCCGAGGAAAAACTCTGCGTTTTGGGCTTGGTGCAATCAAAGGTGTGGGCTCAAAAGCGATTGAAGTAATTCAGGCTGCACGCCAGGATGGGCCGTTTACCGATCTGTATGACTTCTGTACCAGGGTGCACAACTCTCAAGTCAATAAGCGGGTTGTAGAAAGTTTAATCAAATGTGGGGCGTGTGATGCCTTTAGCGTGTCACGCGCCCGACTCCTGGCCGGCGTAGAAGAGACGATGCGCTGGGCGGCTTTCAAAGCTAGTGGCGCCGGCAATGTGAACCAGATGGGACTCTTTGTGAGTGCCAACGGATCAACTGACCCGACTTATCCTGAGCTGCCCCAGATTGAAGAGTGGTCGGATATCGACAAACTCAACCGTGAGCGTGAAACCCTAGGGTTTTTTATTACTGGTCACCCGCTCGACAAATACTTAGGCCGGCTGCATGGCGTGATCTCGTCCACCACCGAAAAACTGGCAGGTCGCGGCCACCAAGAGAAAGTACGCTTAGCCGGGGTGATTCAGTCCCTTAAGCTGAAGAATAATAAAAAAGGCGACCGCTATGCGACGTTTACCTTCGAAGACAAAGCCGGCGGGGTCGAGGTGATTGTCTGGCCAGAAGCCTATCGTCGGCATGAAACAGCTATTCATTCCGACCAGCCCATGCGTTTGAGTGGTTCCCTGGATGTTGATGACGAGCGATGTCAAATTATCGCCAACGAGATAGTCCCGCTGGACTCCGTTGCGAAGGATGAAGTCGAGCAAGTACATATCCAAGTACTAGCCGATATCGCAACAGAAGAAGATTTTGTGGCACTGCGTTCGGTCCTGGCTGAGCATCAAGGCCAATGTCATACGTTTCTCCATCTTCTGCGACCTGATCATACGGAAACGGTCATTGCACTTCCTGAGCATCTCAAGGTTGCACCGACGGATGCCATGCTGATGGCTGTTGAGCAGTTGTTCGGCAGCGGCGTTGCGTCGTTTCACTAGGTCGGTCTAGAAGACGAGAAAGGACTGGATTGCCTGTGTCTGGACGTCGCCGTTGGAATACTCACGAACAGACGTCAGCGCCGGAGCAGGCTTTTCTTGTCGGTGTTGAATGGCCCCAGAATCAGCGGCGTCAGGATGGCAGTGCAGGCGCGCAGTATTTTGGGGCTGACGAATCCATTGCTGAACTGGCACGATTAAGTGAGACTGCGGGACTCGCCGTCTCAGGCTACGCGATTCAACTTTTACGCAAGGGCGTGCATCCCGCATCGTTTATCGGCGCCGGGAAGGTCGCTGAAGTCAAGCGTCTCAGCGAGGAAGTCGAAGCCGGGGTTGTTATCTTCGACGATAGTCTGTCGCCGGCTCAGCAGAGGAATTTGGAGCGTAGTCTATGTTGTAAGGTCATAGACCGAAGCCAACTCATCCTCGACATTTTTGCACAACGGGCCCAAAGTCGGGCGGGCAAGCTGCAGGTCGAACTCGCTCAGCTCGAATACCTGCGCCCCCGCCTGACCCGCCAGTGGACCCATCTATCTCGACTTGGCGGTGGTGTGGGAACACGCGGTCCCGGAGAATCGCAGCTTGAGGTCGATCGTCGGCGTATCCGGGAACGCATTGCCATGTTGCGGCGCAAGCTGCGAGAAGTAGAACGAACACGGTCGCTGCATCGGCGCGAGCGTGAGCGTGTACCCTTTTCTTGCGTGGCGTTGGTCGGATATACCAACGCGGGGAAGTCCACCCTGATGAATCGGCTGACCCAAGCCGGTGTTTTTGTAGAAGATACGCTCTTCGCCACGCTTGATCCGACCAGTCGTCGCTTTGAGCTGCCAGACGGACAGCCCGCGATTATTATTGATACTGTCGGGTTTATTAATAAACTCCCGCATCAACTTGTGGACTCTTTTAAAAGTACTCTTGAGGAAGTCCGAACGGCTGACCTGCTCTTGCACGTCATTGATGCGACCGATCCCCGCTGGCTTGAGCAGCAGACGGTTGTTGAGAACGTGTTGGACGAGATAGGGGCCGGGGAGCAGGCGACGATTACCGTCTTGAATAAAATCGACAATCTGCCTCTCGGGGGTGATACCGGTGTGCGAGACGCCGGCGGGTTCGCTCAAGGGGCGTTCGCCCCTTCTCTACAAGTGAATAGACAGGGGCTGGACTCTGGTCTGATGTATGGTGTTTCCGCGAAGAAGGGAACTGGTATCCCTCCATTATTGGAGGAAATCGCGCGCCGGCTAACTGTTGGTCAGGATCTCATCCAGCTGGAATTGCCGCTCGGTAGCGGCGAGCTACTGGCCTGGTTACGGCGAAGTGGCACAGTGCTAGAAGAAACGTATACGGATACGTGTGTGCAGGTGGCCGCTCGTGTATCAACTAAAGTGGCGGGCCAACTCCATAAGCGACTGGGGTCAGAAGGCTAACTCGACGGCGAATGAGATCTGTTGCAAGCGGTGTTTTCCGTGTTGAATCTTCCGAACTTTATCACTTTTCTGCGCATTGGAGCCATTCCGATCTTTCTTATTCTCTTGACGGACGAGAGATATACCGAGGCGCTCATTGTCTTTATATTGGCTGGTATCACTGACTCGCTTGATGGTCTGATCGCGCGTCTGATGGACTCGCGCACGACGCTGGGTGCTTTCATTGATCCACTGGCTGATAAACTCCTGCTGATCAGCTCCTTTGTCATTCTTGCCTTCTTAGGGTTCATTCCGCGCTGGTTGGCTGTGCTGGTGATCAGTCGCGATATTATAATTCTGAGTGGTTTTATCGTCCTGTTCTTTGTCACCGGTCACTCGATTGAAGTCCGGCCCAGTTTCGTGGGAAAAGCCTGCACATTTTTTCAATTAGTGACCGTAATTTTAACCCTGGTGGCGCTCCACAACGCGAACTGGACGTTCCCGCTGCTGTGGCATGTTACCCTGGCTCTGGCCGGAGCCGCGACTGCCATATCGGGCTTGCAATATTTGTCTCGTGCCCTGATATGGTTTAACCAGCAAGAGGAGGTTATCTAAGACAAGGATTGGGACCTTTACTTGAGTACGCTGTGGGGGGTTGCTATGCTGTCCGTCTGCTGCATACAACGAATGGCGCGTGGGAGGGGTTGAGGATTGTGATCCAAGTATTTCCCCGTATCGACAATGCCAAATTGATGGACCTGTTTCGGAAGGGAGTCTCGGGCCAGTGGTCGGCAACCGAAATTGATTGGGCACACCCACAGGCTCTCGACTGCCATGAGAAGCGGGCTTTCGCGATGGTCCTGACCCCGATTTACTTGGGTGAGCAGATGGCCATGCTCGGTGCCAGCACGGCCATTCCGCAGTGCTTTGCCGCGCATGAGACTGAGGCGCAGCTGTATTTGTCGACTTTCCTCCTGGATGAGGCTCGTCATTTTGAGACACTAACCCGGTTCTACAACACGCTCGATCAACGCCCGCTTGAAGTCCGTGAGTTGCGAGACATGTTCCGCTATCAAGCACGTTTGTTTAAGTCGCGCGACCGAGTCGAGTGGCTGTGGGGCATTCTGCTGAGCGATATTCTCGCCCGTCATTTTTACAGCATACTAGCAAAAGCCCATCCGGACTCTCTGTTTGCGCAAATTGCCGGTCGCATTTTGCGGGACGAAGCCCGCCATCTCGCTTTTGCCGAGCTATATTTGCGAGCGGCATTAGAACGTGAGCCGCAGCGTGGACCGGCTTTCCTCCAGACGCGAGATGAGCTCTTACGCTTGATGGAATCAATCTATGCTGCCCTTAAATCTGAGGCTATCCTCATTGGCATTGACGGACAGACACTGTTCGGTGCCATAAATCGCGATATTGAGAATAAGGTAAAACGGTTGCACCTTCGCGAGGAAGGGGATTCGGCCTCGATATGAAGGTTGCGGCTCAGCCGGCGGGCGCTGTTCAGCCGGTTGATTCCCATCGGCCGCGTGTGTCGCGCTGGCCACGCGGGAATAAACCTGAGTGGATTGCGGAACGTCAAGAGACGCTGCGCGCTCTACCGCACTGGGATGCTGAACATCAACATGTTTTGGATGGATCGCTCTCCGCACTCACTCCGTTTCAGGAATGTCTCACCGGACAGATGACGCTCCCCGTCGGGGTAGTGGGACCGCTATCGCTAAATTGTGGTCAGTACCAGTGTGATCCGAAAGGCAAGCTGCACGAGTTAGGACGGGAAAACCGCCAGGTCTACGTCCCCCTGGCACATACCGAGGGCGGCCTGTCGGCATCGATTCAGCGTGGCACGAAGGCCATTGCGCTTGCCGGTGGGGTGCGAACTCAGGTGCTGGCGGATCGTATCACACGAGGTTCTTGTTTTGTGTTTTCGTCAACGCAAGAAGCCATCGCTCTGTCTGACTGGGTGAGTGAGCATACGGAAGAAATGATTGCTTGGCTTACAGATCCGGACAGTCCGTTGCCATCCCAACAGGTGAATAAAATCGGTCTCTTGAGCCGACATGCCGTGCTGCATGAAGTCGAGACGCACGTCATCGGACCGATGTGTCACGTCTTGTATCGGTTCACCACCGGCGACGCATGTGGACCGAACATGATGACGCGGAATACGTACGCGCTCAATCACGCCTATATCCTTGAGCGCTTCCCGATCGACACCGGCATCAAACCGCTTCGGATTTTTTTGGAAGCCAATATGGGCGGGGACAAAAAACCGAGCCACGCCTTCTTTCAGTTCCCTGGCCACGGCAAGGTCGTGCATGCTGAGGTTACCATGCCAGATACGGTGCTGCGGCGGGTGTTACGTGTGAAGGGGGCGGATATTCTAGCCTTGGAACACGCCGGGCTGCACGGGGCGCATGCGAGTGGTATGCAGTCGTTCGCCTTTACTCCAGCCTCGGCTATTGCCGCCATTTTTGCCGCAACCGGACAAGATCTTGGTATGGTCGGGACGAGTAGTATGGCCCAGGTGACAGCGACTGCCGTTACGAGAGGCTTGCATCTGTCCATTCGATTTTCTGGACTCGAAGTCGGAACCCTGGGCGGTGGTACTAGCCTGCCGCATGCGCGCGCCTATCTCCAACTGTTGGATTGCTTAGGCGAGGATAAAGTCTACCGGTTTGCCCAGATCATTGCCGCGACGGCCCTGTGCCTTGAGCTGTCGGCATCGGCGAGTATGGCCACAGATGGCAGTCGGAATTTTCTGCAGGCCCATTCTGAGCGTGGTGGGCTGCGGGAATGACCATACTTTTGTAAGGGTGGTTCACGAACCCCCTGTGGGGGGCACCACTCCTGTAGCGAATACCCTTATATGACTATCCCTCCCATGCGTCTTATCGTGAATCCGACCGCCGGCGGTGGGAAAGGCGTTGCTATTGCGCAGCAAGTCAGTCGAGAGCTAAATCAGTGCCAGCTGAAACACGAAGTCGTGTATAGCCGCTCACCCACTGAGCCAACGCTGCTGGCGCGCCAGGCCGTAGATGAAGGCTGCTCCCTGGTGGTTGGTGTTGGTGGTGATGGCTTGCTGAACGCGGTAGCAAACGTCCTGGTTGGCACGGACACCGCCCTGGGGATTATTCCCGCCGGACGGGGTAACGACTTTGCGCGAGGCCTTCGTCTTCCTCTGGATATCCCTGCGGCGTGTCAGGTATTGGCGCAACAACGGATGCAGGCGGTTGATGTCGGTCAGGCGCATGACACTTATTTCTTCTCGGTTGCCTTGATCGGTTTAGCGGCCGAAATTAATCGTCGAGCGAATCGGCTGGGACGGCTCCGGATCAGTGCCATTTACACCCTGCTGACTGTTGTTTCAGTTTTTTTATCTTCTCCTCGGGCCTTTACCATCAGCTGTGATGGTCGTGAGCAACGCTGCTATAGCTGGCTTATTGCGGTCGGCAACACCTGGAGTTCTGGCCGTGGGATGAGACTCGTTCCCGGAGCGAGGGCGGATGACGGTATATTAGATGCTTGTCTGGCGCATGGTATGGGGCGACTGGAGCTTTTGCTGCGCGTCTTTCCGCGTGTGTTCCACGGAACGCACGTCTACCTGACCGGTATTGAGAGCTTGCGAGGAAGGGAAATGGTGATCAGTGCCGATATCCCGTGTGATATCTATGCGGATGGTGAACGGATCGGCCCGTTACCTGTCACGCTTCGCGCGATTCCGCAGGCACTGAAGGTCATTCTCCCGCCAGATAATTACTAGTATGAAAGTCGTCGGGGATATGGTACATGAGCGGCATGTGAACTGGTGGCCCCAGAAGTAGAAAAAGGGGAGATAACATGGCGTTTCGGGAAGAATTTCTTGATGTACGCGGGAAAAAGATTCAAATGCTCTCGGGCGGCTCCGGAGCCCCGCTGCTCTACTTGCACAGCGGTGGGGGGGAAGTTGTCTGGCTGCCTTTTTTCGAACAGGTGTCCCAGCCCTCCACCGTCGTCTCCGCCACCGTGGTAAACGGC
>CAZBUD010000012.1:73710-89089 GCA_964495015.1 uncultured Enterobacteriaceae bacterium
GGGGGGCAGGTGTCGGGCTACCTTTTGTCGAACAGCTTTCCCCGCACTACCCCGTCTATGTTCCCGGCCACCCGGGATTCAGCCAATCTGAAGGACTGGATCAAATCGATAGCATAGAAGATTTGGTCTTCCACTACACAGACCTAATGGATCAAATCGGCCTCGACCAACCCCATGTGGTAGGTTTGTCGCTGGGCGGTTGGTTGGCTGCTGAATTGGCAACGCGGTATGTGAACCGGATTAACAAATTAGCCTTGATCAATCCGGTGGGATTGCGCGTCCCGGGTTCCCCCATGGCGGATATTTTTGCGGCAAACCCACAGGAAACTCGTCGGCTGATTTTTCATGACCCGGACTCTGAGGTGGCCAAGACGTTTATTCCTGATGAACCGTCTCCGGAAGTACTTGAAAATGCGCTTCGAGCGCGAGAGGCGACTGCCCGGGTAGGATGGAATCCCTATCTATCCAATCCTAAGCTACGGGACCGATTGTATCGTATTACGGTTCCGACGGTGATTGTGTGGGGAGAGGCGGATCGTCTGGTGCCGGTCGAGCATGGCAGAGCGTATCATGACGGCATTGCTGGGTCACAGCTCATCATATTGCCCGAGTGTGGCCATGCCCCACCGTTTGAAAAGCCGCAAAAGACGGCGCAGCACTTGGAAGAATTTTTCCGGGCATAACGAAACGGACATAAACAGGACACCGCCCTGCTCTGTCGCATGCTCGTATATCATTCTTTATAAAATACGCAGGCGTACAAACTGGGCAAGATGGACACGCTGAATCAGCCTTTGACCCGCGAGATGTTTGATCGCTTGGACGAAAACGACGACGGACTCTTCTATATCGCCCCACGTAAGCTGGTGCATATTGACGACGGAGCCATTGCCGCAGCCGGTGAATGCATGGCCAAAACCTTTACCTCGAACGGTCTCTTGCTCGACTTGATGAGTAGCTGGCGGTCTCATCTGCCTGAGGCGCTTGTGAAGCAAAAACTCTTTGGACGCCGAGGAAATGGCAAGCAATCCTGACTTAGACGAGTATATTGTTCACAACCTGAATGCAGACTCACAGCTCCCGTTTCCTGACGCATATTTCGACGGTGTGGTCGTGACGGTTTCCATTCAATACCTCGTCAAACCCGTTGAAGTCTTTGCAGAGGTCAATCGGGTCTTGAAGATCGGTTGCCCTTTCCTGGTTCTGTACTCCAATCGCATGTTTCCAACCAAAGCCGTGCGCGTATGGCAAATGCTCCGAGATAAAGGCCGGGCTGAGCTCGTCCAGGCGTATTTCCACCAGGCTGGTGGGTATGGTGAAGCTGTCTTCGAGGACTGGAGTCCCAACCCCGGAACGTCTGACCCGCTGTTCGCTGTATCCGCGCGCAAGCGGCAGGAGTCTGGGACGACGGCTTAATATTAAAGAAGACGCGTGGCTTCTCGCTTGATCTATCCGAAAATTATTGTCGAGCAAGAGCTGTGGCAACACGGCCTCCTCGTTGTGGCCGGAGTTGATGAGGTGGGGATGGGACCGTTAGCCGGTCCGGTCGTTGCCGCGGCTGCCGTTTTCCCGCCGACTATTATGGAAGGGGCCGAGTGCACGGAAGACCGGCAAGACCCGAAGGACGGTCTGCCTGAGGCGTTCCCCCAAGGAGTACGTGATTCCAAGACCCTGACTCCTAAAGCACGTGCACGCCTTGAGATTGAAATTCGCCGGATCGCGACTGGCCTTGGTATTGGTACAGTGGATGAAAAAGAGATTGATCGTATCAATATTTATCAGGCCGGGCTGAAGGCCATGCGTTTAGCGTTGGAACAACTGCCGGTCGTTCCTGAACATGTCCTAATTGACGGGCGGGTGCTCAAAGATAACCCCTGGCCGCAGTCATCTTTTAAGAAGGGCGACCGTGATGTCTACTCCATTGCCGCAGCTTCTATCATTGCAAAGACCTATCGTGATCGTCTTATGACTGATCTTGATCGTATATACCCGGAGTACGGCTTTGCCCGACACATGGGATACGGTACGATAGCTCACCGCGTAGCCTTACGTCGGTATGGACCATGTCCCGCCCACCGGCGTTCATTCCGTTTGCTCTAGATGTCTTTTCAGCGTGACCTCAAGGCAGATATACTGATCCAAAGATAAGGAAGGATGGTATGGCGATCGAAGTCTTCATGCCCCGTATGAGCGACACCATGGAGGACGGCAAGATCCTCAAATGGCTCAAAAAGGTTGGGGATCAGGTAGAGCTGGGCGATATTATCGCCGAGGTCGAAACGGATAAGGCGGATATGGAAATGGAAGCGCTTGACCCGGGGTTCCTGACTGAAATCAGAGCCCAGGAAGGTGAGTCTGTCCCGGTTGGGCATGTCATTGCGTTGTTAGGAGACGAAGCTGAGGTTGGGAAGGTTGGGGCAGCACCGCCACCAGCGCTTGAAAAAGCGATACGCCCGTCTGATTCTCCCCAAGAGAAGAAAGTTCGCAAACTGCGAGATACTACACCAAAACGAAAATTGACGACTCGCAAGAAGGGACAACGACTCTTAGCTTCCCCCATTGTGAGGAAGATCGCTGCCGAGCGCGGCATTGACCTGACGACCGTCCCAGGCAGCGGCCCAGGCGGGAGGATTGTGAAACACGATCTGGAGATTTCTGAGACGCCCCCTGTCGCGGCATCGGCTGGGCCACACGGGGCAGAGAATGCACAGCAGAGGACGGCTGCAGCAGCTTCTTCAACAGGCCCAGTTGAGTCCAGAGTTGAGCCGTTTTCACGCATGCGCGCGACTATTGCCAAACGGATGGCTGATAGCATGCGCGAGGCCCCACATTTTTACGTCACCGCCGAAATCGATATGTCAGAATCGGTCCGGCTGCGCACTTCACTCAAGCTGAGTGACCGGGTTGAAGCCGAGGTGACCTATACCCATCTAATGGTCAAAGCGACGGCGGTGGCGCTCGAACGACACCCGAGCATGAATGCGGCTTTTGCCGGTGATGGACGGGAGCTTAAGAGCGAGATCAATATCGGGATTGCGGTTGCGGTTGAGGAAGGGCTGATCGTCCCAGTACTGCACGGCTGTCAGAAAATGTCCTTGCTCGACGTTGCAGCTCAGGCCCATGCGCTTGTTGAGCGTGCACGCACGGGCAAACCGACATCGAAAGATTTATCCGGTGGGACCTTTACGATTTCTAATCTTGGCATGTATTCTGTAGAGCATTTTACCGCGGTGATTAATCCGCCGCAGGCGGCTATTCTTGCGACCGGCGCGATTAAAGAGCGCCCCGTGGTACGAGATGGGCAGGTCGTTATCTCCCGGACCATGATGGTGACCCTCTCGTGTGACCACCGGGTTCTGGACGGTGCAACCGGAGCCCAGTTTCTGGAAGAGCTGAAGAGTTTATTGGAGAATCCTGTCGGCTTGATGGTGTGAAGGCAAACAATGGAACGATACGACTTGGTGGTGATAGGCGCGGGTCCTGGCGGGTATGTGGCGGCCATACGTGCTACCCAACTTGGTCTCAAAACCGCGATAGTGGAAAAAGACCGCCCCGGCGGAGTATGTCTCAACTGGGGCTGTATTCCGTCAAAAGCGATTCTCACTTCTGCTGAAATGTATGAAGACCTCAGGCACGGTGAGCAGTATGGTATCAAGGTCAGCGGATTGTCTGTCGACTATGCCCAGGTCATCAAACGCTCGCGTGATGTCGCCAGGCGGTTGGCCAAAGGTGTTGAATACCTACTCAAAAAGAACAAGGTGCCGTTACTCCGGGGAGCCGGCCGCATTGAGAATACGAATCGGGTGATTATTGAGCCGGGCGGACAAAATGTGCAGGATGCGCAGCAGGTGGAAGCCGACCGGATCTTAATCGCCACGGGATCACGCGAACGGACCTTGCCCGGGCTCGAGATCGATGGCAAGCAAGTTCTGACGAGTTATGAAGCGCTGACAGAGCAGGAAATACCAGAGGCGATTGTCATTATTGGCGGCGGCGCTATTGGGGTCGAGTTTGCCTATATCTACAGCACGTTTGGCAGTCAGGTGACTGTTGTTGAGATGGAAAAACAGCTGCTGCCCGGCGTTGATGGAGAGATAGCACGCGAGCTTGAACGGTCGTCTAAGAAAAAGGGTGTCGAGATCCTGACTAATACGAAATTCCATAGTCTGGAAAAATATCCGGGCCGGGTTGAAGTGCTCTTGGATAATGGGACCGATCAGAAGAAGCGCACGGCTAATAAAGTGCTGGTTGCCGTGGGTCGGGCTCCACTGAGTGCAGATCTGGGTCTTGAAGACGCCGGGGTTGCGTTAGATCGGGGCTATATTCAGGTCAACGAGCAATTGCAGACGAGCAACCCTGCGATTTATGCCATAGGCGATGTAAATGGCCCACCCCTTTTGGCCCACGCAGCTACGCAAGAAGGTATAGCCGCAGTCGAATTCATGACGGGCGAGCGGGAGGAAGGTCTCGATCCAGCCCGCATCCCGGCGTGTATTTATTGTCAGCCTCAGGTGGCAGTCCTTGGGCTGAGCGAAGAGCAAGCCCAAGCGCAGGGGTACGAGGTCAAAATCGGTAAATTCCCGTTTCGCGCGTTGGGCAAGGCGTTGGCCTCCGGTCATGACGAAGGCATGGTCAAATTGGTTGTTGATAAAGAGTATGGCGAGATTCTTGGGTGTCACATCATTGGTCGAGGAGCGACCGATCTCATTGCCGAGATTGGGCTAGCACGGACGCTCGAAGCCACAACTGCCGAACTGCGTGAAACCGTTCATGCTCATCCGACGTTGTCTGAGGCCATCATGGAAGCTGCGTTGGATGCAGAAGGGCGAGGGATAAATTTCTAGCTCTATTTGGGATATTGCCGAGATATTCCTGAGATATTGGAGTCTGAGGGCACAGGATGAAACTGGTGTGTACTGATCTTGGTGTTATGGACTACTCCCCAGCTTTGGAGTTGCAGCATGCGCTTGTCGCCCAGCGCTATGCAGATGAAATTCCCGATACGCTCTTATTGCTCGAACATCCCCCCGTGTTTACCTTGGGTCGAGGCGGAGACGTGAAACACCTACTTAACCCTGGTCAGGTCCCTGTTCAGAGGGTCAGCCGGGGCGGCGACGTTACTTTTCATGGGCCGGGGCAATTGGTTTGTTATCCCATTGTCGCCCTCAAGCAGCATGGTAAAGACGTACATGCCTATTTGCGACGGGTGGAAGACGTTCTGATCTCGACCTTGGCCGAATGGGGTATTGATGCCCATAAGCAAGACGGGCTTACCGGGGTATGGGTTGGATCGCACAAGATCGCGTCGATCGGTATAGGCGTCCGCCGCTGGGTCACGTTTCACGGTTTCGCGCTCAACGTAAATCCCGACATGAGCTACTTCTCAGCTATTATTCCGTGTGGGTTGTATGGCGTCCGCATAACGTCCGTGCAACAGCTGCTCGAAACAGAGGTTCCACTCGGCGATATGAAGTCTGCTGTGGTACGCAGTTTTGCCCAGGTATTTGGTCACCAGGAGATAGCATGGAACACGAGCTTGCCGCTGTCAGCTCTGATAGAGCAACCGGCTCACGACCTGTAAAGCGCCGTCACCCGGACTGGATTAAGGTCCGTATGCCGGGCGGTCCGGGTTATAGGCAGACCAATGCGATAGTTGCTGCGTTCAAGCTGAATACTGTCTGTCAGGAGGCGCAGTGCCCCAATATAGGCGAATGCTGGAGGCATGGTACAGCAACGTTTATGCTTATGGGCGCCGTATGTACTCGCAACTGTCGTTTCTGTGCCGTGAGCCACGGCCGTATGGTTGAGCTGGATCCTGACGAACCACGTCGTGTAGCCGATGCAGCGCTCAAGATGGGCCTGTCTCACGTAGTGGTGACTTCGGTCAACCGAGATGATCTACCCGACGGTGGGGCTAGCCATTTTGCGGAAACCGTCCGCGCGATTAAGCGGCTCCAACCAGACTGCACTATTGAAGTGTTGACACCTGATTTCCAGGGCAATGAAGACGCGGTCTCTATAGTGGCGCAGGCGCCCATTGATATTTTTAATCACAACACCGAGAGCGTACCGCGATTATATAAACGTGTCCGACCTGGCGCAAAGTATGAACGGTCCCTGCGCGTCCTAGAGAAAGTCAAAGAAGTCCGGCCCAACTTAAAGACCAAGACGGGCCTCATGCTCGGCCTTGGGGAGACATATGCAGAGCTATTGACCGTTTTTGGTGATTTGCGCGCTGTCGATTGTAGCATCCTTACGCTTGGTCAATATCTCCAACCGTCTAAAGAGCAGTTGCCTGTTGAACGCTACGTCCATCCGGACGAATTCAAGACTTTACGTGAAGAAGCGCTCGGACTGGGCTTCCGGCATGTCGAATCCGGACCGCTCGTGCGTAGCTCATATCATGCATGGAAACATGTGGAGTAAGCTAAAAAATCGTCTAGCTTACCGATCTAGTTCGTCATCACATTTGTCGAGAGAGGTAAGAATTCCCGCTCTTAAGGACTCGGGCATACCTGGAGTGGATAAAAGGTAGATGGTTTCCTGGAGGGAAGACCAGTCTACTTCCGAGTGTAGGATCGCGTTACGTTGTTCGCTTGTTATGAGAATAGGCTCGTGTGATGTAGCAGTCTCATCAATGAGCTTCTCAAGATTTACACTTGTGGCGCTTGCTGTCCGTGTCCTCATAACAATATACACAAACCTTGATAGAAAAGGGTATGAAGTACCAGACGTCTGGTCAAAGTTTCTATTGAGTAGGCGCCAACATAAAAAAGGAGATCCCCATGACACTACCGAGCAAAGTAAAAATCGTTGATCTGACCGCTAGGGATGGCTTAGAGGGGATCAAGAACTTAGTTCCGGTGGATTTCCGGGTCGAGCTGGTCAATCGCCTGTCGGATGCGGGCTTTCCGTCTGTTGAAGTCGGCGAGTTCGTCAGTCCGAAGGTCATTCCAGCCATGCAGGGGTCGGATCAGGTTGCTCAGCAGATCGAAGCAAAAGCTGGCGTGGAATACAGCGCGCTGGTGCCGAATATGCGTGGCTTTAATGACGCACTCAAGGCCGGAGTAAAGATCATCACGATCTTTGGAGCGGCGACTGAGCAGTTCAGTCGAGCCAATACCAATTGTACGATTGAAGAAAGCTTCGAGCGGTTTGAACCTGTTGTCGCCGCCGCCAAAGAGCACAACATCAAAGTAAGAGGAGCGGTCTCGTGTATCGTCGGCTGTCCGTACGAAGGTGATGTCAATCCCAAGGAAGCCGCCACACTCGTTAGAAGATTCCATGACATGGGCTGCTACGAGATCGCGCTGGGTGACAGCATTGGCGTCGGCACGCCGCAGTCAATCAAAGCGTTGATACTAGCTTGTGAGGAAGAAGGAGTGCCGGCTTCTGCTTTGACAGCCCATTTTCATAATACGTGCGGCATGGCACTGGCCAACTGCTATGCGGCTTTGGAGTTGGGTGTATCCGTCCTTGAGAGCGCTTGCGGTGGGTTAGGTGGATGCCCGAATGCGCCAGGCGCTACAGGCAATCTGTCGTCAGAGGAACTGATCTATATGCTTAATGGCCTTGGCCTTGAAACCGGCGTTGACCTCGACAAAGCCGTCGCCATTGGTAAATGGGCCACAGAGGCGATGAATCACCGCTTGGATTCCAAAATTGGCGAAGCCATGACCAACCCCAACATGACCTATTTTGAGAAGGTCGATCACGGGATGCGGCTTAGCGCATAGGGTAAACTCCCCTCCTTGGAGCTTGCAGGGTAGGTGTAGTTTCATAAGGTGTTGAAATTCCACCCTGTAGCCAGGATGGAACGGGGTGGAATTCGGGGAATGAGAGCGGAGGATTACCCCAGGTGAGCAGGGTATTCCTGGACTCCGCTCCGCTACCTCCCAGCTAACGGTTAGGCACTCTATGCCTTCTTCGAGAGCGTATGCACAATGCCGAGCAATCCATCTATCGATAAATCGTCATCGAGTACCGGCCAATGAATCCCATACCCCATGGGGAAATCTCAAATGTCCGACGATCCTTCTTAGAAACATCCAAGAGGCTTTGAGAGATCTCGCCTATGTTGGACGTCTTGGCCTGTCCATCCATGGTGACATGCAAAACATCGCGTTCAAAATGCATTTCGGTCACGTCATAATATCGTTTCCTGGTTGATGCCCGCGTAATCGTGTAAAACCCTATTCGCTCATATGCATCGTTCCAATAAACGCATGGCGTAATTTTTTTATCTCTTTCGATGTAGTCTCGTCAGCAAATTTTCTTCCAGTATTGATTTTGCGTTTTGCTTTTTGGATCAAAAGTTCGGATTTCTCACTCGCTTTGACCACTAACGTGGTCATAATCAGATCTAAGGATTCATGCGTTTTTTTCCCCTGACGTGGAAGCCGTGACTATTTCCACTGGTTTGTCGGAGAGGACTGTCGTCGATATAGTCCAGTCCAGCGCATTCTTGATTGTCCCAGGTAGACCAAAGACATATTCAGGCGTACAAACAGCCACGCCAGCTGCTTCTGTAATTTTCAGCAGAAAGTTTTCAACACTCGGGGAGGCCCTTCGTCTTCTATGTCTGGATTGAAGTGCGGCAGTACTCCTATGCCTGCATAAATCTCAACCTCAAAAGGAGTGTCCGTTAATAACTCTGAGACCACTTCAATGATTTGCAAATTTGTGGATGTACGCCAGGTACTACCGAAAATTGCGATTATCCTTTGTGTATTAATTTTTATTTCCTTAAAAGCTATTGCAGTTCCTGCATAACGTGTGTGGCGAAATCGGTCATCTCAGCCTCGCCGCCTGCTATTGATACTTGGCTCACCCCCAACTCTTGCATCTTCCGTACTCTTTCCTGAAGCTCTTCTGGCGTGCCTGTTAGTGTAGTCTCCTTGATCATCTTCTCTGTTACCAACGGAGCGTGTTCCGGCTTAAACGCTGCGCAATAGTCAGTATAGAGCTCTAGATGTCGGGTCTCGATGGGTGCGTCCGGAGTGCGATAGGCATTCTTAAAAGCCATGAGGTCATCGCGGATATCTCCGGGCAACTGAAAAGGATCTTTCACTGACAGGGCAAAAATATTGCACTCAGAGGAGACAAGCGGTCCGACTATCTGCTGGAGGTTTTCCAGAGTCTCTCCCGGTTTTCTCAGATGGAAAGCCGTGACCACGGTGATATAGAGGTCTTCTAATCGCTTGCCCGCGTGTTCTGCCCCACGTCGAATATGGTCTAGTGTATACTTGAGGAGACTGTCGCCAACCGTCCCGAATAAGATTACCCCGTCCCCGATTTCCCCAGCCATCTCGAGCGTCTTTGGTCCACTGCCTGCCACGTAAATGGGAATTGGGTTTTTCAGGTTGATGAACTCGCTATTGGGGTTAAGAAACCTGATCTGGCGCTTCCGTGCCCCTTCCTGATACGGAACGGTTTGCCCGCTCAATAGTCCGCGACACACCTCCACATTGGAGCGCAGTTCCGCAAGCATGGCGGCTGGCATGCCAAGCGTCCGTCTGGCGGTATTGCCTGTACCAATGCCCATGATCACGCGGCCTGGCGCCAAAACATTCAAGGTGCCGAAGCTACAGGCAGTCACGGGTGCAATGCGCGAGCTGGGGTTCGTCACATTCGTACCGAGTTTTATCGTCTTGGTATGGGTCGCACACAAGGCCATGCACTGGTAGACATCGCTCCAAACCATCTGAGAATCCCCGAACCAGGCATGGGTGTATCCTTTGTCCTCGGCAATCACCGCGTCCTTATAGGTCTCAACATGGGAAAGAAAAATAACTCCGTAATCCATCGCTGTCTCCTTTTGGAAGTCCTGCTTGCGGGTTGAGCTGTTTGACTACAAGTAGACTGCTGAATGTAATTGGTAAATACTACCCATTGCCGCAGTCTAATACGAAACCCACCATGTAGTAGAAATGGTCAACTGAGCGGTCACAAGGGAGGAGACGAGGCTTTACTTCACAATAGAAGAGGGAACGTCGGGACCTTGGGGACTGACGGTGGGTCTATCTTCTAGCAGAGATAGGCTTTTCCCAGCCTGAGGTCGGAGAGCTTCATTGAGGAAGGCCCTAGCGCTTCTCGTACTGCTCCGCGTTCTGCGCGTTTAAAGTAGACCTGACCGCTAGTTTTGCTGATTTCTGTTGCTTTTTTCAACAACTTCCGGTCGAACTTTCTCGCTGTCTGGGTAGTCAATCCATCGGACCCGATTTTTTGGCTTTGAGCCTATTCCTTAAGGACCTTCACTAGCTCATCCGTCTCGCTGTAAGTAAACGGTGCGGGTTTGCCGTTCAGTTGGGCTTGGATGCCAGGCTCTTTTGATACTGCGCCAATGACCTTGGAAGGAATGTCCTCAGCCTGAAGGACCTTTTCGAGATCTCGCCATTTATCCGAAGGAATCGTCAACAATAGCGTCCCCGAGCTAATCAATCCGAGTGGATTGATAGCAAAGTGCTTACAAACGGATTTGGTAGAGGGCAGGGTAGGGATTTTGTCGAGGTCGATGTGCATCCCCAGGCCGCTTACGGCGGTAAGTTCGTATAATCCCATGGCAACCCCTCCTTCTGTCGGATCATGCATGGCGGTTGCGCCATGTGCAGCAGCCAATAGGGCTTCTTTGACTATCGATATGCCAAACGTTGTACGGATTTGTTGAGCCTCGTGTTGAAGCTCTGTTGAAAGGACAGAGCCTAGCTCTTGTCGCTTTTTCGCAAATAGAATGCTCGTGCCTTCCAGCCCGGCGGTTTTGGTTACAATAACCAGATCGCCAGCTCGTGCGCCTTCTGTTGTTATCAATTTGTCTTTGGCAACTAGGCCGGACATATTGCCGACAACGACCGGCTGGCTGACAGACGCTGTGATTTCAGTATGCCCACCAGTAACGGCTATTCCTAAATTTCGACAAGTGGAGTCGATCTGTGCAAACGTCTGCCGTACCGTTTTTTCTGCTGTGTCTGGCGGAAATAGGAGACAGGTCTGAAACCAGGTTGGACGAGCGCCCATGGTGGCGACGTCGTTGGCGTTGATGTGTACGGCATACCAACCCACGTCTTCTGCGGTGAACGTTGCCGGGTCTGTCTTAACAACAAGATACTGTTCGCCAACATCAATAACCGCGCAGTCTTCACCAAAGCGCGGACCGATGAGAACACGTGAGTCTTGACTCCCTGTCTGTGAGATGCAGGTCTTGAGAAAATCGATAGGGAGTTTGCCCAGGGGAAGCATACCGGCTCACTCCGCATTGGCTCGGCTGAGCTTACTCCGGCGTCTTTGCCGTCGCGCCGGATTATTCTGGCGTTGATTGGTCACTGTCTCCACCGGACGAGGGTTCTGCACCTGGTACGCTGGCGAATCCCGCCTTCTCTAAATCGGCAACGACGACTTGGAGAAACTGATCAGGCTTGAGGTGATTCTTGGTCGCCGCCTTGATCTGTTCTAGGGTGACTGCCCGGATGATGTCTGCATAGCGATCAGGATAGTCCAAGCCCAGCTCGTAAAACTCTAGTACCGGCAGCATACCGGCGACATCACGGTTTGAGACCAGCCGAAGCGGAAAGCTATTAATGAAGTAGGCCTTGGCGGCTTTGAGTTCCGCATCGGTTGCGCCTTCTTCGATGAACTGCCGAATGACCGCAAAAGTTTCATCGATGGCTTGCAGCGCACTTTCGTTCTTGGTCTGGAGTGAAACGATGAACGGGCCAGGGTGCTTGCGCGCCGAGAAATGGCTATTGATGGAATACACATAGCCTTTCTCTTCGCGGATACGATCCATGAGGCGCGATCCAAAGCCCCCGCCACCGAGAATATAATTCATGATCATGACTGCATAGTAGTCCGGATGTGAACGGGCAATGCCGGGCTGACCAAGGAGGATATTGGCTTGGGTGACTTCTTTATTGAGATGCAACTGTTTGGCCTGCACCGTCTGTGCATCAGGCCAGGAGACGGCTGGCATGTCTGCCGGTTTCCACTCTGAAAAATGTGTTGCCAACAGCGTGGTTATCTGCTCCACTGTGATTTCTCCAGCCACGGCGATGATGGCATTATTAGGACGGTAATAGGTAGCATGAAACTGCTTGACGTCACTGATGCTGATCTGCGCCAGCGTTTCTGCTTGTCCGGAGACCAGCCGACCGTATGGATGCTGAGGGTAGAGGCTCTCCTTGAAGGCTTTGTTCGCAACCCAGCCTGGATCTTCTTCACGACTTTGAATACCCCCTTCAATTTCCTTCCGAATACGTTCAAATTCATCTTGTGGGAATGTGGGCGAGAGAAGAACCTCCGCCAGTAAGTCAAAAGACTTATCGATATCCTTAGTCAACGTGGTGAGATTTATCGTAATCGTATCGTGTCCCACTCCTACGGATAATGAGGTGCCTAAGAAATCGAGTTCCTCAGCCAGCTCTTGGGCTGAGTGGCTTTTGGTTCCGCGCGTGAGCAGGTCTGCAGTGAGGTTTGCAATTCCCTGTTTATCTTGGGGGTCAACGGCGGCTCCTGTCCTGAGGATCATGGCCATAATCGCCATCGGGAGGCCCGGCCGTTCGGCAACTAGAAGTGTTGCTCCATTGTCGAGTACGGTCCGCGTCCCCAGCGGTGCAGCTGAAAGGGGCGAAACAAAACCAGCGATAAGGAAAAGACTGGTTATGAGTGATCGTTTCATACGTTGCTTTCCTTGTGACTTGAATAACTCGATCAGAGGGATTTCATTCCGTGTCAGTGAGCACTCGTACGCCCTGGACCCCCTCTCGGCGATTCGCGAATGGGAGTGCCATCTGGCTCTAAAATTCCAACTGTCCGATTGTTCTCGATCAAATACTTTTGAGCAGCCTGCTGGACCTGTTCAGCCGTGACTGCCCGAAGGCCTGGAATCACTTTGTGAATCAAGCCCCAATCGCCTAGCGAGGCATACTGACCAAGTTGCATCGCACGATAGAAGAGGGAATCCTGCCCATACGTAAAGCGAGACTCAACCAAGTTCTTGGCACGCCCCAGATCTTTTACAGTGACTGGCCGTGTTTTGAGTCGTTCAATCTCGCCATACAAGGCTTTTTCAGCCTCCTGCCAGGTTTTTCCGGGAGCAATACGCATGGACAGGGTGAACAGTGGGGGGTCCTTTGATGTCCGGTCATAGCTCGCATTCGCACCGAGGACAAGTTGTTTGTCTTCGACCAGAGATTGTTGCAGACGTGCACTCCGACCGCCGCCAAGAATTACCGCTGCAAGAGACAGGGCAAAACTCTCGTCCTGTTCGAGATTGGGGACATGATACCCTGCAATATAAATGGGCAAAGATGCTGGCCGTCTAAGAAAGACACGTCGTTCACCGCGTTGAGGAGGCTCAACAGAGGTCACAGCCGGAATCGCTGGCCCAGCCGGAACTTCGCCGAACGTCTCCTGTACTTTGCGTAAGAGAGTGGCTGACGTGACGTCTCCGGCGATCACGAGCGTTGCATTGCCAGGCGCATAATACGCCTGACGATAGGCTTTGACATCTTCGAGGGCGATAGACTCGAGATCGTGCATCCAACCAACAATAGGCCAGCCATACGGGTGAGCAGTAAACGCAGCGGCACTTACTTGCTCCCATATATCAGCGCTGGGCTGATCGGCAGTGCGGAGCCGACGCTCTTCCATGACGATTTTCTG
Organism: uncultured Enterobacteriaceae bacterium; assembly: GCA_964495015.1. Classification (GTDB taxonomy): domain Bacteria; phylum Desulfobacterota; class Binatia; order Bin18; family Bin18; genus Bin18. The sequence continues at coordinate 87,367 of CAZBUD010000012.1, forward strand.
TTCCGCAGCAAAACCTTCGTCGTCAAGAATGAGATGCGCCATGCGGTCTGCTTCAAGCTCCAGGAAAAGATCGAGATGCTGAACCGCGGCGTTTTCAAAATATACGGTCTGGTCTGTGGACGTGAACGCATTATGCCGCCCGCCACGCTCTTGAACTAAGCGGGAAAACTCGCCTTTGCCGTATGTTGGCGTGCCTCTGAACATGAGGTGTTCAAGCAGATGAGAAATACCGGTAATACCCGGACGTTCATTGCGCGAACCAACCTGATACCACACCTGAAGGGTGACGACCGGAGCACGGTGGTCCTCCAAAATGAGGACCGTGAGCCCGTTGTCGAGGATATTTTGTGTGACTTTCCAATCGCTTTTTTCGGTTGCCGTAGGCTGTGTGTATCCAAGTTGTGTCCAGCTCAGATAGGCCAGCAAACAGATAAGCGTACGAAACCGTTTCAGGTGTGTATTCATTATGACCATGTTTGCGAACGTCTGCCCTGTTTGCAAGGGGAGAGCGCACTCTGAGGAGAGGAAACGTGAGGAATAGAAAGCAGGGGGCCTTTCTTCCGATGCAAGCGGCTAATAAACCCATTTCCCTTTTGTGAAACGAAAGATTTCGGAGACTTGGCTTGTTCCGGCCTGTTCGAAGGGGCCTTCGAGAGCGGCCTCTTTGGTCTGTCCCACGCAGCGCATCTTTTCCTTGGAATAAGTGAGGACCCCAACAAAAGGTGTTATTTTTGATTCTGTAGGTTTCACAACCGTGTAGCGGTGGGGGAGGTATCCGGTATATTCGGCGACAAACCCTGCTTCGGTTTGTGTCATCCTCATCTTCTTCTTTTTCTGAAAATCTTCGGTTTTGACTAATTTTCGCATCCACTCTCGAGTAAATGTATCAAAATCCTCACGCGCGGCATCCTCTGCTTTCTCCTGAACAGAACGTGCGGAAACTTGATTCTGGGCAAGGCGGCTCTGTGTCTCCCCTATCACGGTTACGTCATACAATGGAGAAGATGTCTCTGACAAAGTAAGGTCGGGAAAGGCAAGTGTATTCAGCGCGAAAACGACGCTATAAAAAATATGTCTGCGACAAATTATGGGCAGTTGTGGGCAAATCATAGATTCGCGACGTGGAAATGTGAAAAGGGCGGGATTGGTTTTCTATGACCAAGCTCCCGCCCCTTTGTGTTGCTGCTAGCGGAGGAGACGAGCAGGCTCATCTGCTCCGCGACTGTGAAGACTGTCTTATTGGATAATAAGCTCTGCTCTTCGGTTCATGGCACGCCCTTCTGGGTTGTCGGTGGCGTCCTCGTTGGTGTTGGGCGCGACAGGATCGCTTTCCCCTCGACCAGCAGTTTGGAACCGGTCCGCACCAACGCCTTTGCCTACCAGGTGGGCCTTAACTGCGCCGGCACGTCCCTCCGACAAGGTCTGGTTATAGGCTTCAGAGCCGATCGAATCGGTGTGCCCCTCGACTAAGACATTCACATCAGGGTTTTCCTGCAGAATGCGGGCGGCCTCATCGAGAACAGGCTCGAACTCAAGCTTCACGTCCGACTTGTCAAAGTCGAAAGTAATACCGCGTAGGATGATTTCCTTCGGCGGCTCCGGTGCTGGCGGTGGGGGTGGCGGCGGTGGGGGTGGGGGTGGGGGTGGTGGGGGTGGTGGTGGGGGTGGCGGGGGCGCTTGATCCCTCACTGAGTGGTAACCCAGCACGGCACCAACGAGCGCG
>CAZBUD010000013.1:0-39219 GCA_964495015.1 uncultured Enterobacteriaceae bacterium
ACGCCGTTCACGCCGACCATCACGAACACGCCGTTCACGCCGACCATCACGAACACGCCGTTCACGCCGACCATCACGAACAGGAACCAAGGCTGATAACAACGGCGACACCAACGCCGCGAAACTGCCTGACGTGCAGGTTAATCTAGCAATCCTGTATTCACTCTGACCGCAGGCTCTACTCCAGGCCAGTTCGACGGAGTAGTGAATTTAACTTCCGATTGGGGAAATGGAGCAATCCCGTTATCGCGTATAATTGAGCCTAATCCGCAGCTCAGCTGCTCGCTGCCTGACACGGGATTTTTAGGTGCGCTTTATCCTGGTGGTCCGCAACCTGCCCTAAACTACACCGTCTGTAACGTTGGTTGTGGCACCCTTGCGGCCACTCTCTACCTTCAGATTTATGGGAATATAGTGGCTGGCCCCAGTACAGTCTCTGTCGAGACAGCTGAGTGTCAAACTTTTACTACAACCATAACAAGCTTGGGCCAACCGGGTACCCTCGTAGGGCAGGTAATTTTAGACTCTGATGGAGGATTTGACGACTTAGATTTCACGTGTACGGCAGAACGTATAGCTGGGAAGTCTGTGACCACCCGGATACACAACTGATGCGTACCGCTTGACAAAGAACTCAAGCCACTGAAAGTCGGGCTGAAAACGAACTCCATCTGCGTGATCCACGATCACAGTGTCGGTCACATTCATTTGCTGTGGCGGCTTTGCGGCGTCTGGTGGTTGCCGTCGGTTTAGACGCTGTCGAGGGCATGGATCTGCCATCCTTGACTTCGTATCTCGTTCGGCATTTTCTCAGGCAGGGGGAAGAGACCCTCGAAATGTTTGGCAATACGCACTTTTTACTGACCTTCAGTAGGGTGTTACTCCACCACACACAGAAAGCTTCCATAGACTTGACCTGAGCCGCGCTCAGGAGGCACACAATCTCGGGATTGCCAGGCGATTCTATTGGCACCTTGCCAGAACCACAGACGTGAGTCCATGGATGGAAGTGGCTCCCTCAGCAGCTTGTTGACGGACTCGCGGAGCGAGCGACCAAAGAAAGCCCCGGACGTAAGTCCGGGGAAGTTTATTTCTCCAGGCAAAACCTTGCGTTTCGCTCTGAAGATCTTACATTTTCTGAAAAGACGAATTCGTTGTGCAAGTGTGTCACCCTGTCTGTATAGAGCAGCATGCGAGGGCCGATATTGCAGACAGAAGATAGCTGAAGTAGAGAAAACAGTATTCCAATGGCAACGCGATTTCAGGATTATTACAAAACACTTGGGGTCCCACGTACTGCCTCGCCAGAAGAAATACAGAAGGGATATCGTAAGCTCGCCCGGAAATTTCATCCTGACGTGAACAAAAGTCAGGAAGCGGAAGAGAAGTTTAAAGAAATTAATGAAGCCCATGAAGTTCTCAAAGACGGGGAAAAGCGAAGAAAATACGACACATTAGGATCAAATTGGAAGGCGGGACAGGATTTTCGACCTCCGCCGGGTTGGGAGAATTTTACAAGTCGAGCAGGTGGATCAGGACGGCCAGCCGGCGGCCGGACGGAATTTCGCTTCCGAAGTGGATCAAGAAGACCGGGGGCTTTCGACACCGGCGGTCTTGGTGGCGGCGGGTTCAGCGATTTTTTCGAGTCTCTTTTCGGACAAAATTTGGGGGAGGAGGCCGCGCGGCAATCGCAGAGTGGGGGAAGGCGGCAGCCGCAGAGCAGAGAGAACAAACCCGGTTGGCTATCGTCCCGTGGCCAAGACGTTGAATTAGATATTACGATCTCTCTTGAGGAGGCGCATCGAGCGGCGGCCAAGACCATCACGCTGCGCTCAGCACAAGAAGACGGGTCTGGAGGCCAGCCCAAAATAACTTCTAAGCGTTTCGATGTGAAAATTCCGCCAGGTGTTACTGAAGGCGACCGGATTCGTCTAGCAGGACAGGGGGGAGGCGGCAGAGGGACGGGCGAAAGCGGCGATATCCTGCTGCGGGTGCATATTGCGCCGCACGCACTCTTTACGCTGGATGGCCATGACGTGTCTGTTGAAGTGCCTATTACACCGTGGGAAGCGGCACTCGGCGCAAAGGTTGAGGTCCCGACTCTGAACGGACGCATAAAGTTGACCGTCCCGCCAGGTACGCAAGGCGGTCAGCGGTTTCGTACTCGTGGCAAAGGCTTGCCCCAAAAAAAGGGAGAGCCCGGACACCTCTACACAACTATTCGCATTACTGTCCCCTCAACGTTGACAGCCGAAGAAAAAGCCCTGTTTGAAGAACTTCAGAAGAGTTCGTCTTTTAATCCGCGCCATGTGGGCGAAGAGAACTAGTCAACAGCCATCTCTGCTTTTTCTTGTCTGCTGCCCTTACTGGTTGCCTACAGACTGCAGGAATTCCAGGCATGTTTTCCTGCTTTGCGCTCCCTCCCCAAACGCGATACAACCGCAGGCAGTCGCGAATGAGGGAGACTCACTGCATGTCCAGCCTGCCGCTCGAAGGTCTGAAAGTTGTTGATATAGCCGTCCTGTTTGCCGCTCCAACCATTTCCCAAAATATGGGTGATTTTGGGGCGGAGGTGATTAAGGTCGAGCACCCCAAACTTGGTGATAGCTTGCGTACGCTCGGGGCGGCCAAAGATGGGGTGCCGTTGTGGTGGAAGATCACTAACCGGAACAAGAAGTGTGTCACCCTAGATTTGCACCAGCCTGACGGGCAGGAGTTACTTAAGCAGCTCATTGCCGATGCAGATGTCCTCACCGAGAATTTTCGACCAGGTACGTTGGAGCGCTGGGGGTTGGGCTGGGAGACCCTGCATGCCATCAATCCGGGCCTGATTATGGTCCGGGTATCTGGGTTTGGTCAAACCGGGCCGTATAAAGATAGGCCGGGGTTTGGCACGCTGGCTGAAGCGATGAGCGGTTTCGCCCATATGACGGGACAGCCAGACGGCCCGCCGACTCTACCTGGCTTTGGATTGGCAGATTCTATGGCTGGGCAGTTTGGAACTTGGGCTGTGATGTTTGCTCTGTATGAGCGGGATCATAAGAGTAATAAAGGCCAAATGCTTGATCTGAGCGTCTTGGAGCCGTTGTTCACGACAGCGGGCGATCAAGTGCTTGCCTATGACCAGCTTGACGTGATCCAGCAGCGGACGGGGAATCGGGTGCCGTCCATTGGTGCGCCGCGCAATACATATCAAAGTAAAGACGGGAAATGGCTTGCACGTCCGGACAATGCGCCTGCTCGGGCGAAACGCGTCTTTGCCGCCATTGGTCAGCCTCAGCTGATTGATGATCCACGCTTTCGGGACAACCGAGCCCGGATCAAAAATATTGACGAAGTAGATGCCATAGTTGGTGGCTGGATTGGCGAACACAGTGCCGAAGAAGTCTTGCAGCGATTTGACGAATTCGACTGCGCTTGTGCGCCTGTGTACGATATTGCCGGGATTTTTGCTGATCCGCACTTCCAGGCTCGTGAAACTATCACTACCGTCTCTGATCCTGAGCTGGGGCCGCTCAAGATGCAGAATGTCGTTCCCAAGTTCTCTCGCACTCCTGGAAAGATTCGCTGGACTGGTCCGACCCATATGGGCCAGCACAATCAAGAAATTTATGGAAACAAACTAGGCCTGTCTCCAGAGAAGCTCGTGGAGCTGAAAGAAAAGGGCGTAATTTGATGTCACGGCTGCGGCGTAGTTTATTATTCGTACCGGCCAGCAGTGAGCGCTTTTTTGCCAAAGCGAAGGAGTCTGCGGCAGATACGCTAATTTTTGATTTGGAAGACGCAGTCGCGCCAGAACGGAAAGCGGACGCGCGGGAGACAATGAAAGCGGTGCTTCTAGACTCGGACTTTCAGCGTTTTGAACGGACGGTTCGTATTAACGGACTCGACACGCCCTACTTCTTGGATGATGTATTGGCCATGGTTGAGGCAGGTGTGGACGGCCTGGTCGTGCCGAAAACGAACAACGCGGAAAATATCCAGTTCGTTGATCAGTTGGTATCGCTGGCAGAGCAACGTGCAGGTCGAAATTCTGGAACGGTCGGTCTCATACCGTTGTTTGAACAGCCTGAGGCCATTGGCAATGCCTTTGCCATCGCCACCGCCACACCCCGGATAACGGCCATCGCCTTTGGGCATGGAGACTTCTCGCTGTCCATGGGAATCAAAGCTGCCCCTTCGGCTGAGGGTGTTGTGCTGCAAGCACGCTGTCAGGTGGTCATGGCAGCCAAGGCTGCCGGAGTGATGCCGATTGATAATGTCTATCTCGACATTAAGGATATCGACGGTTTGAACACAGAAACACAGCAAGGGAAACGGCTGGGGTATGAAGGCAAGGCGTGTATTCATCCCGTCCAGCTTGAAACTGTCAACGTGGTCTACACACCGACGTCGGAAGAAGTTGAATACGCCCGAGAACTCGTGGCTGCCTTTGAACAAGCGGTTGCTGAGGGGAAAGGCGCCGTGACTTTTCGGGGCAGGATGATCGATGGTCCGATTGCCGATATTGAAAAGATTGTATTGGACCGGGCACGTAAGGCCGGGATGGGCGTGTAGTGATGAATGTCGATTCTTTAACCCACGGCTCAGCCTATGTGAACGGGGTGCGCTTACATTACGTTACCCAGGGCGAAGGTAAGCTCGTGATTTTGCTGCATGGCTTTCCCGAGTTTTGGTATTCATGGCGGCACCAAATCCCTGCTCTGGCCCAGCATTTTAAAGTTGTTGCGCCTGATATGCGTGGTTATAACGAGAGTGAAAAGCCGGTTGGAGTTGCGAATTATCATATTGATCGTTTGACTGCGGATGTGATGAGTCTTATCCGGGCTTTTGGAGAGGAACGGGCGATCATTATCGGTCATGATTGGGGTGGCGGCGTAGCGTGGGCGTTTGGCGCCAATTATTCACAGGCGACTGAACGGCTTGTGGTCTTAAATTGCCCTCATCCGGCCGCGTTTCAGAAACAGCTTAAGGCCAATCGTAGCCAGCTGCGGCGCAGCTGGTATATATTCTATTTTCAGATTCCGTGGCTGCCTGAGCTGGGCCTGCGTCTCTTTCGCGGCCGCCTTGTCGAACAAGCATTTCGTGGCATGGCGATACGTAAGGAAGCCTTCCCTGCTGCTGAACTCCACAAATATGCTGAGGCGCTTGCAAAACCCGGAGCCGCACGAGCGGCGATCAACTATTACAGAGCCGCGTTTCGTCACCGGCTGAAAAACGGTGAATTGGAGTTTGCTCAGATCTCAAGTCCGACTCTTTTGATTTGGGGTGAAGATGACAGTGCCTTAGGCAAAGAACTCACCTACGACATGGATGAATATTTCACGGGTAGCTTTGAGATTAAATACATTCCCCAGTGCAGCCATTGGGTCCAACAGGAACAGCCCGAGCTCGTAAATCAGCATTTATTGGAGTTTCTTGTTGGGCAAGAAGAAAAGGCTTCGGAGCGGGAAACCACCGCTCAGGCCGAGTCTGTTACGGATCCCTCACCCTGATCTACCAGACGGTCGGGACAAACCGTTTCTCTTGAAGAAACCCATCGTGCGTAATGAGGGGATAGCCCAACGTGTGAGCCGTTGCGACAATCAAGCGATCAAATGGGTCACGGATAGCCGGGAAATTTTCTACTGCGAGAAGCATATTGGCAGTATAGTCCTGAAGAGAAAAAGGACCGTGGTCTTGTTGATACCGTGAGACCAACTCCCGAAAGGAGATTTTTAGGGGAATCATGCCAAGTTTGCTCCCGCGCAGAATCTCCACTAAAACAGTCATCGGACTGACCACAACTCCCCGTCCGCGCTCTGCCTCTTGAAAAGCCCGGCGGGCCTGCTTACCGTGCTTGCGCGTCTTTCCCGCTGAAAAGTACACTAAAGGATACGCGTCAGTCACCTGGAGCATCGTTGAGTTGATCTCCACCGCGGTGGAGTGCGGATTCGTAGGCTGCAGGGAGTTGTTGGGAACCTTCTTCCAAATATCCAACGACTTCCATCATGCTTGAAAAGGAGGCTGCAGCGTGGGCGCGTCGTTAACGACGGTATTGTTCTAACTCCGCCATATCCGCCTCATACCGGGTAGTGCCAACCAATACGGCAGAAAGTTTCGACCTTTGGGTGATGGCGATGGCCCCTCCGCTCTGTGCGACTTCTCGTGCCAGACGGCGGGGGGCGCCCGTGCTTCGACCAAGCTGACGAACTTCTTTGCCAGTATACTTCCTCTTGTACGCCACACTGTATAAAAGGACTATCTTTTCAACGGCGAAAGACCAGGCCGGTACGCCGTGCCGAGTCAGGGCGAGAGCTGTCTCAGTAGAAAAGCGACCCCACATGGTCTCCCAGAGGACGGGCGGACGGCCACGCGGAGCGGCCCCTCCATCGCCTGTCCCATAATCTCTGCGGTTCTTCTAAGATCTCTCCTTACTCAACCGCCCGAAACGCAAAGCTTGGGTCCGCTGCCCGGACCTCGACCTCAGGCAGGCCAAGTTCCCTGCGTACCATATTTGTACCTTGAACCAGGGCGATACATTTGTAAAAGGCGATCCTTCGCGATAAGCCTTCACGCCCAAAGCCGCAGTCTGCGGTAATGATCAGCCGTTCTGGTGGGATATATTCGAGCGCCTTACGAATAAGGTCGGCAATCATTTGTGGCGGCTCGACCGTGGTGACGGTGTGGTTGATTACGCCAATGGCGATTTTCTTATCGGTCTTATAGTTCTTGAGTAGTGGCAGATCGCGGCCCTGGTTGCTGGCCCCTTCCAGCATGAGTACATCTGCATTGAGCTGAAGCAAATGAGGCAGCGAACGTTCATAGCTGGGCCGTTCCCAGTAGAAGCTCTGTTGATTGGGATTGCCCCAACACGTATGCGCCCAAATCTCGGTGTTGACTCCCTCGACTTCACGATTGAAAGCTTGGGTGTAGGATTCGAGTTCTTTCTCAGTGGCTGGCGGGGTGGTGCAGCAGGCAAAATGGTGCGGTGGTTCTTCGATCTGGATGACCGGACAGCCGGCATCGGCCAGCTCGCGCAACTCCTCGTTGAGAGCGGCAGCCAAGGCCATGACCAACTCGTGGTCGGTTTTGTAATACTCGTTCCAGAGCATCATGGGTAAACAGGTGGCGCTAATCGAGCCAAATTTGACCGGCTTATTCGTCATCTTTTGCGCGGTTTTCCAGATCGCGGCAAAATGGAGCGGGCCGCGCGCGATTTTGTCTGTCACCGCTGGCGGATGATAGGCTTCCTGGACTTCGTACAGGATGTGCCCTGGTTTAATATCCGCATAGTCCAGAAAGTGTGATGAGTCACGGAAGCCGCCAATGCCTTTGAGGCGCTCAATGGTGTAGAAAAACCAGGAGCGACCACCTACTTCGAGATCGAAGCGTGTGTCTCCATCAGTGAAAATGTCGAGTCCGGCTTGCGCTTGCTCGTTTACATAACAAGCCACCGCATCAATATATTGCTCTCGATATAACGAATCCCCCATGGCGACTTTAAACGGTCGTCCGCGTAGGCTTTCGTGAAACCAGGTTGGCTTAGGAAATGACCCGACCATCGCTGTGGGCAGCTTTGTATCTTTTGTGGCATTAAACATCGTCACTCCTCCTATTATGTCTCTGTGGCTGGCAAATCATACACCTCGCAGGAGGGCGGCTGTCAACCAGAACCGCCGTCATCAGACAACAGCTATCCGAGCCGGGCGCTTGGTTTGACGTGTACTACAGGCTGCTAGACGTGCGAACCTCAGAATTAGGACTGATTCAGATGAAAGAAGAAAAAGGAGCACACCATGCTACCCGGTTTCTATTCTGCACTCATTACGCCTTTTAATGAAAACGAAAACAGTGAACAGAAGGGGTTAGAATAACTGCTGGAATGGACAATCGGCAAGGGCATTAACGGCGTCTTTATTGTGAGTAGTACGCGTGAGACGTGGGCGTCGAGTTTTGAGGGGAAGACGTGACTTTTTAAGCAGACTGTCAAGATTATTAATAAACGAGTCTCGGTCATTGCGGGTGTAGGCATGCCATCAACCCGAGAGGCGATTCGTCTGACCGAAGCGGCCCAAGTGGCTGGCGCGGATTATGTGTGCGGTGCCGCGCAGCTTTGTCCGGCCTACGCAGGAAGAAATGATCCAGCACTACAGTGCTATTCCTGAGGCTACGACAGTGCCCATGCTACTGTACAATATACCCATGCCGGCCGGTAATGTGTTGGAGTCACCGGCTGTACGAACCTTGGCCGAGCGTTATGCCCATATCGCTGGAATTAAAGACAGTAGTCGTGATCTCACCTTGCTCAATGACTTGATGCTCCAGCGGCGAGCTGACTTTAACGTGCTGGCCGGGATTGCTACCTTAGTGCTGTCAGGGATCCTGGCCGGCAGCCAGGGCGCTATCTTAGGCAGCGCGAATGTGTTTCCTGAACTCTCGCTGGAGATCGTCCGTTTGTTTGCTACCGGTCAGCGCGACACGGCCTGGAAGGTCCAAAATCGCTTAACCCGCTTTTGGTTAGCCATGTGATTAGGATGCTTTCCCGCACCTAATCAAGGCCGCCATGGAACTCCGGGGTCTTCCTCCCAGTCCGGCCCATAGCGCTATCGCTGTGCTGACAGACGAAGCCCGTGGGGCTTTGCGACAAGAGTTGCAAACTATGGGAGTCGTGGAGTGACGCGATCGGAGAAGATGTTTCTTGCTTGCAAGGGTTAGCAATTTTTGTTAGCATTTTTTGTATGAGCGGCAGCAGACCAGATCCGTATGTCAATCTTGGTAAGTTCATCAAGCGTCAGCGCGAACTGGCGGAGCTCTCAGTTCGTCAGTTAGCGGATATGTGCGGCATATCCAATCCTTATCTCAGCCAAATTGAGCGCGGTTTGCGAACACCTAGCAGCATGATCTTGCAGTCTCTGTCCAAAGGGTTGCGTATGTCGGCTGAGACATTGTACGCACAAGCGGGAATTATCGATCCGCAGGACGCCGAGGGAAGTGGCGTTGTCAAGGCCGTTTTGCACGATCCGGATCTCTCGGCACGGCAACGAGAGATGATGATTGATATGTATCGCTCCTTCCGGAAAGTTAACGAGGCGCGCGGAGAAACCTGAATTGCATCTTTGTTCATCTATGCTTGCAAAGGTTAGCGATATGAGCTAGCAAATAATATATCGACAAGTCCGAGCTTTTAAACTTATAAATCAAAATGCAACATGGAGGATTCTAAGGCGGACAATATGTGGGGATGTAGCTCTGTTAACAAGATGTTCGATGGGAAAGACAATCCGTTCGTAAAGATGATGAGTGAGATGAACGCCCCGCTCAGCGAATCGGTGAAGCAAATGGCAGTCCAGCCGATTGAGTCTGGATAAAAATAGGCGAGTCAGGCCTTCGAATTTAACACAAAGGCGACCCAGTGGGCCGAGGATACTCCGGTTGCCTCTATTTTCGATACGCAGTGGACGCCCGCCCGTAAGGCATTTGAGTCGTCGATGGCAATGGGCCGCCAGATGTGGCAGCTCGAGCCCAAGGCTGAGGAGACGGCTGACTAATCCGCTGGATAGTGAATTGCGCTGACAAGGGGATCGAGCCAGCCATCGATCCTCCTGTCTGTTTCTCTACTTACCTTGCAAGGCCAAGCCTGCGACTTCTCTCAGGCCTGCAGGCCTGACAATCAGCTTCCGGCCATCTCTGATCAGGAACTGCTGTCGCTCCAACTCTTTCATATGCTCAGTGACTTTCTGTCGAGACGCACCCACGAGATCGGCTAAATCTTCATGCGTGAGTTGTAAGATCAACATCGTTCCGCGCGTATCCTGAACGCCGAATTTTTGGGCGAGTTCAAGGAGCGCCAACGCGAGTTTTTGGTGTAGGTTCGAATTCTGGAAGCGGGTATAGCGGTAGAGTAAAGCGAACCAACGTCCGACTGTCCCCTCCATCATTGAGCTAAACTCGCCAAAGGGGATGTCCAAGAGCGTTGTCACAAAAACGTCCGGTGTAACGGAACTGACCCAACAGTCGCTAAAGGCTGCGGAGCGAAAGGCCCGGTACATACCGGGCATCAATGAGGTAATACCGAAGAGTTCGCCGGGCGAGATCAAACTGACTAATACGTGCTCTTCATCTGGGCTGCGTAGGGACAGTCTGACAACGCCGGATATCAAGAGATAAACCGAATCCGACGGGACTCCCTCGTTAAAGACAATCGTCCGTTTTTCAATATGCTGGAGGGTCATCTGACCAAGAAGCCGTTCGATTTGCCGATCAGACGCCCAGGGAAAGGCTTTGAGTCTGCGGATAGTCGTTACATTTAAGACTGGTGTGCGGGCCATACTCTCCCCATGCAAGAATAATAACTGTCAGGCTGAATGTATTGATTCAGCATTGCAGCATCCTTTCCTTTTTTCTTAGTTTTGTCACCTAGGTGACAAAAATGCAAGATGGCTTGCGCATACTACTGTTTCTTTCACACAGAGATGTGCATAGACGTGACCTGCTTTTCATGTAATATACTTGCCTTATAAAAAGACTGTGCATACAGCACAAAGTCTGCGTTTGACGATGAAGGAGGACGGATGCGAAACACTCAGATGGATCACAGACTACTTTCTTATGTGGTGATGGTCAGCTGCTTGTTTGTCTGGGCTTGCGGTGAACGGCCTATGGGGCCGAAGGAAGAGCAGGCCATTCGAACTCTGAAGAGCTACCAACAAGGAGACGACTTCAGCGTTGTCTCGAATGTTGAGAAGCATGGGCAGGATGCTGGCCACGCCGGTAATGCATGGACAACGAAGTCGTGGGAGGCCGGATTATTGTCTCAGCAGGACCGCATTTATGATGAACTGAGTCAGTATTTTAATATCTTTGAAGCCCCAGGCGGCCGTTGGGTCCGGTTCTCGTATACGGATAACGATGGGGTGCATGAAGCACTCTGGGAGATCGATCTCTACAAAAAGAGCGTCGAGGCGAAAAATGACGCTGCCAAAGAACTTATGACGTCACCAGCCTCGTAACGCTTACATACTGATCTGCCCGTGTGGTGAAAACAAAGCGAGGGGGAACAGCATTTCAGTTGTTCCCCCTCGCTTTACAAGCTCTGTTGTTTTTTTCTCAGCATTTTCCTTAACGTCTTCTTATTCTGAAAAAGACGCAACGGTCAGGTTGGTGTCGCGCTCTTTCTGCTGCAGACGAGAAAGAACGTCCGCCAGAACGCGGTAGACCTGAGGGTTGACTATCAAGCCGATGTGGCGTCCTGTCACTTCCCGGTTCTCCCGCTGTGGATCAATACTGGCGTTCCACTCGACGACTTCGTCTTGTTTCGAGAAAATGGATGTAAACCCCACCTCTTGCGGCAATGGGGAAATCACGCTGCGGTTGAAGTGGCAGTTACAGTGCAGGGTGCCGCACTCCGGCGGAAGCTCTCCGCGCCAGCGCCGAAAGGGTTGGAGGAGGCGCGAAGCAAAAAGGACCAAAGGGTTGATATTGTCTGTACGCTGTATGGGTGAGCCCATGGTCACCACGTAGCGTACTTGATCAGGAGAATTTGCGGCTAGGAACCGGGCCAACATGCCACCCAGACTATGACCGAAAACGATGAGCGGGCGGCCTGTCTCACGGATAATCTGATTTAGTCGCCAACGCAGCAGATGCCCGGTCCGATTCGGACAATCTATATTCCAGTCCAATCCGGAAAAATATGGGTTATAGCCCATCCGGCTCAGCCAGCCGGCTAACAACTGGAGGGTCCAGTCGCCGGCTAAAAAGCCGGGTATGAGCAAAACCGGCTGACCGGATACTTTGGGGCCGGGTGGATTGCGATAGACTGGATCGTAGAGTAAGGAAGCCAGTTGTCGGTATGCGTCTGGGTATGCAGCGGTCAGTTGCCAGAACAGCGCGCTAAATCTTGTAGTTTCAGCTCGTGCTGTAAATGAGTCGGAAAACGAAGAGTGGGTTGCCATCCTGCTGCTCTCTCAGAGGTAGCGGCTCAGTTTTTGCTAGCAATGGGTGTTAACTTTTGCAAGCATAGCAAAAACGATGGTAGAACGGAAGCGAGTCCAGATGCCGGTAGGGTAGGGTCACAGGCCAAGGCGGCTCAATCGAATGCCGTTTCTCATACGCCACTAGATATTGCCACCGTGTCACGGACCCTGTATACAAGAACGAACGGGGTGGGAAAAAAGGAGAATCCTAGGACGCAGGAGCAAATGATTCACGCAATCTGGGGTCAGGAACACAGCACTTTCCGAAGGCTGGGCAAAATCTAACCGACCGGTAAAGCTAGAGACTGGATAAAAATAGATTTTAGTATAACAAAGAGACCAAAGCGCAATCCGTGTGTTTGCACAAGGCAGGGGAACTTTGCGCCGTAGGAGAATGGTTAAGAAAAACGAGCTTGAGAAAGCTCAAAATATCTATAATGTCACAGCCGAAGGGAGAATATAGATGAAGCGTTGGACAACAATTTTGGTTTGTGCTCTGACGGTAGGACTCGTAGGCGCTCCGGTGGGAGTATACGCAGACCACCATGAGGGAGGTCATAGCGATAGTGATAGTCTAATGAGCGGCGCCGCGGACCGGATGGAAGGCCAGGCAGAAGAGGCCGCTGCTTCAATGGAAGAAAAGGCAGAAGCGAGTGCCACTGATGCGGCGGATAAGATGGAAGGCGAGGCCAAAGAAGCCATGAACGAGGGCAGAGGCCAGGAAGGATCGCATTAGTCCTTCTACACGCAGGGTTCCCCTTTAGGGGGAACCCGTTTCCCGCCTACTCGTCACTACACTGTTGATTTATTGTCATAAATCGACCTACGAAGGCGGGAAATACCTTCCCCCCTCCTTTTCTGGTGCTAGGCTAAAATGCGGATGCAAGCAGGGAGAGCGGCAGTGGGGCATACACCGTTTAGCGACGCGTTCTTTTCGGATGTGACCTCAGCGGACATCCAGCGTGAGAAGAACCGTGCGCGTGAACTGCGCCGGTCCGCCTGGTGGAATCGCAAACGCGCCAGTGGGGTTTGCCACTACTGTCAGCAGAAATTCCCTCCCGCTGAACTCACGATGGACCATTTGATTCCGCTTGTACGCGGTGGAAAGTCCACCAAGGGTAATCTTGTGGCTGCGTGTAAGACCTGTAACAGCAGGAAAAAATATGCCTTGCCGTGGGAATGGGAGATGGAGAAAACGTCTCCTTGATCTCCCTTTGGACTTCCCAAGCCGCCTATTTGTCTTTCAATAAGCCTTTTTTCTGGACATAGTCCGGGAGGGCTTGCTGAAGTAACCGTCGCGCGCGGGACCGCTGAGAGCGGGTCTTGCCGATCGGACAGTAGAGAGCTTTAGCCGCTTCTTCGTAGGTACACTCCTCAATATCAACCAGGAGCAGAGTTGAGCGATATTCTTCTGGAAGAGCTCGGAGGGCGTCGATGATGTCCCCATCTAGGAGGCGAGCGAGGATAATTTCGTCCATATTCGTATTGCGCATTTTCAAAATCGATCAAGTGGCCCGCCCGGACGCGTTGGGCGTACCGGTGCCGAAAAGCGTTATACATGATGGTCAGCAGCCAGGCCCGACAGTTTGTGCCTGCTGTGAACTGGTGGAAAAAGCGGAACGCGCGCAGAAAGGTTTCTTGAAACAGGTCGGCCGCGTCCTCTGGATTCCGCGTCAGGGGCACGCAGGCCGTATAAAGATGATCCTTATGCGGAAGCGCCCACTGTTCGAAGAGAGCGTGTTTCTCCTTCTCCTCTTTGCTGTGGGCCATGCACGACACTAGTACCGCAAACCGAGGGGGAGGAGCATCCCCGGTAGGCCCGCCTCAGGTAAGAAAAATTCTAAAATGAAGCAATTCTTACCATCCAGCTACTTCTCGCTTCCCAAATAAATTGGTTAGTGTGACACGAATAAGAATCTCGCTTGGCACGCCATTGCGCTTGCCGTAGGCTTTAGCTTGCTCCTGCCCCATATACCGACCGTCAATACGGATGGCCCACAATAGAGGA
Source organism: uncultured Enterobacteriaceae bacterium (assembly GCA_964495015.1). Classification (GTDB taxonomy): domain Bacteria; phylum Desulfobacterota; class Binatia; order Bin18; family Bin18; genus Bin18. Next base: position 13,966 of record CAZBUD010000013.1, read on the forward strand.
GTTGGTCTGGGTCGGTACCCAAACTGACCGTGCCTTGTGGTTGGACAAAAGAAAATGGCGAAACCTGATCGTCAACGCTCAGACAGATTCGCAGATCTCGGCGTAGGTTGGCCGATTTGGCGGTCTTATGCCAGGTGGTGAACACAAGAGGCCCTTTGTCAATATCAAACCAAATCGGCACCAGGTGCGGCCGCACGTCAGTGCGAACGGTTGCACCCTGCACTGTGCGGACAGGACTGCGCAGAAAACCCAGCATTCGTCTGTGACCATGTTTTTCATTCATCCTTGGCTACAGGCGGACTCGTTATGGTCCATCCTATCACTCTCTCAATTGTCAGCCCCTGAACGGCTATAGAAAAAATAACGATGACGTAAGTGATGGCAACGATCACATGACGTTCCGGACCCGGAGGCAATGAGAGGGCGAGCGCGACTGATATCCCACCTCGCAGGCCACCCCAGGTAAGGATGCGGATCGTGCCAGAACTAAACTCTCGAACCAAACGAAGCAGAGTAACGGGGATACCAATCGCGATAAATCGGGCAAAGAGAACGCACGGAACGAGCAAAAGGCTGGCAAAGAGGTACTGCTGAGAAAAGGTCAAGACGAGCATTTCTAGACCGATAAGGACAAATAAGACGGCATTGAGGACTTCGTCGAATAGCTCCCAAAAGAGATCAAGATGATGCCGGGTTTCCTCGGACATGCCAAACAGACGGCCGTGATTACCTATCAGCAGCCCAGCGACCACAATCGCGATAGGGCCAGAGAGATGGAGTGCTGTGGCGAGGGCATAACCACCGGAAACCAAAGCGAGGGTCAGCAAAATCTCAACCTGGTAATTGTCTACACTCTTGAGCATGCGATAGGCCAGATAGCCACACCCAAGACCAAAGACCGCGCCGCCAATGGCTTCTTGTGCAAACAACACCATGATGGACCCTGGGCTGACTGCGTTTGCTCCGGTCGCAATATCAAATATGACCAGGAAGACCACGATGCCTATGCCGTCATTAAATAAAGACTCTCCGGTAATTTTAATCTCAAGACTTTTAGGTGCCTTGGCTGTCTTTAAGATGCCCAGGACCGCAATTGGGTCAGTGGGAGAGATCAAAGCGCCGAAGAGCAGGCAGTAAACATACGGTAATGCAACGCCAATCCAGCCTACTATCCACCAGCTGAGTGTCCCTACCAGAAAGGTCGAGATCAGCGTCCCGATTGTTGCCAATGCAGTGATGCTCCACTTCCACTCGGCCAAGTCGTTGATGTCAACGTGCAGTGCCCCAGCGAATAAGAGAAAGCTCAACATGCCGTGCAGGACGGTTATATTAAAATCAATCGAGCTGAGCCATCTTTCCGCCTGGTGCGCTGCGTTGAAGCCGAAGAGATCCAAGAGGTGTAGCCCAAGGGACATAACGAGCGCAATCAACATCACCCCGATAGTGACGGGGAGTCCGATGTAGCGGTGATTGAGATAGCTAAAGATCGCAGTCAGCGAGATCAGGATGGCGAGAATTTGTAAAAAATCCATGAGAATAGGAGAAGACCTTAGTCGATTTCAACTTCTATTGTTTCACCACTGTAATACACTGGATAGGTCCGAACCGGCTTACGCGCTGGACCACGCATGACCTGCCCGGTTTTCAGATCAAAGCGTGCCCCGTGGGCACGACAGACGAGAAATTGATCACTGACGATACCGCTGGAGAGGGGGACGCGATTGTGTGGGCAGGCGTTATGCAAGGCGAAGAGTTTTTCTCCTAGACGAAACACTACCAGTCTTCTTCCTGCTGCAACAACCGGCGTACCTTGTCCTTGCGGGAAATCGGAGGTCTTTCCGATTGGAACACGAACAGCCTTTTTAGGGCTTGGGGGACGGGGGTTGGGGGCTAGGAAGGGGGAGAGGCGGTGGAGAAGTTTTTGATATAGGCGCAAAAATATTGACCTTACGCATCATTCTGAAGAGCTACGCGACGAACAATCTCTCCGTCCGTGTACGTCTGAGAGATTCTTCACCTTCGGGCTTGCTCGGTTCAGAATGACAGATCCCTCGTTATGGGTTTTAGCTGAGTGCCTCAACACCTAGGCCCTAATTCCCTTACCGATTTTACTTCGCAGGAAACCCGTATAGCCTCACGCAGTTATCGTGAACGATCTTGCGTGTATCCTCTTCGGGAATCGCAGCAAAATTATCCGCCACCTGCTGGCGCGAGAAAGGCCACACACCTTCGGTGTGCGGATAGTCCGAGCCCCACATCAGGTTCTCGACTCCCAGAAGATCGCGCGTTAGTACGCCAGCCCGGTCGTCTTCAAAGGTGGCGTAAAACTGGCGGTGAAAATACGTGCTGGGCGGCTCCGGCAGGCGTGGCTCCATCCAGCCCTTATGGTCATTCCACCAGTGGTCCATAAATCCCAAAGCCGCGCCAATCCAGCCGATGCCGCTTTCGACCAATGCCCATTTGAGCTTGGGGAAGCGGACCGGCGCGCCGCCCCAGATAATATGTTGCAGAGTATCGTTCATCTCGAACTTCACAATACCGATGATGATCCCACCCGCACCCGGACCGTGCGCCCGGCCAAACGGATCACGGCCGCCTATGTGGATGCTGGCGATGAGATTCATATCCTGCAGCGCGGCCCAAAGCGGGTCCCAGTCAGGTAGATTAAACGGACGGTCATCCACCCACGCCGGCAGCATGACGCTGACCAAGCCCAGCTTCGCGCAGCGTTCAGTTTCCTCAATAGCCCACTCAATCGGACCTCGGCACGGGACCATACCTACACCCTTAAGCCGATCCGGATAGGCCGAACAGTATTCCGCCAGCCAGTCGTTATACGCCCGGCAGCAAGCGTACAGGTATTCTCCGTCAGGCGCTCGCACCAGAGTAAGGCCCACCCCAGGATAGATAATTTCCCCGGACACCCCATCGATATCTTGGTCTTTCAACCGTTCGTGAGGGTCCCAGCTCCCAGGGCGATTATCCGAATATTTAAAGCCCTTAGGGGCGGGAATATCCATGCCTTGGGCCTTGAGATCCTGCATGGGGCCTTCAAATGCCAAAGGGCGCGGGCGGAGGCCGTCAATGACAATATAGTCTCCAGTCTCATCAAGCGCCTCGATGCGGGGTGCTTGATCCCGCCATTTTTTGTCCATACGCGTCAGCCACAAGTCCGCTGGCTCAACAATATGAGAGTCAGCCGAGAGTAGGCGTTTGGGATACGGCTCGGTCATATCTTTTTCCGTTTGTTTTACTTCTTTGCCGAAACTGATCTTTTTGCAGTCGTCCGCTTTTTTGCGGGAGCCCGCTTTGCTGATGCTGTTCGTTTTTTCACGGGCTTGAGTGCTAGTTTATTACACGTACAGGTACCAACCTGATGCAGTTCGATGACATTATCAAAAGGGTCACGGACAAACACTTGATCCGAGTTTTTGCCGACTAGGCCCTGAATGCCCCAATACCAAATACCGCGCTTATCGAGTTCTTTACGTGCAGCTTTGATATCTTTGACGGCAAGAGCGACATGGGGCAGGGTAGGGTCTTCTTTTTTGGATCGGGCCATCGGCGACTTGCCCTTGGCTCCCATGAGATGAATCTGGGTCGTATTCTTCCCCTCACCCACATACATCCAAAAACCTGGAATAGACGCGATATCGGGCCGGGCGGGATCTGTCCCTAATCCCAGGACACCAGAATAAAACTCGCGTGCTTTCTCCGCATCTTTTTGCGTGTTCCCAATCCGAATGCCATGATGGTGCAGTTCAACTACTTCAATAGACATGCTCAACCCTCCCTCGCATAATGAGTAATCATTTCTGTCTATGCTATAGCATAAGAGGCAGGGGATGAAAAAGCGTGTTTCTTGACGTCAGTAAGGGAGCCTTGAGGACGAGTGACAATAGGCTAAAGAATAGTGTAGGGTGCGGGTGAAGAAAAGCAGCAAACCGTGCAGAATATATAAGGATAATCGGTACGCCCCGTTTCCCGGCCATAGGCATGACCTGAGGCCGGCGGAGTACCACGAGGCAACAGAGTTTCCTTGGTGTTGTGCGGAAAGGAATATTAAGCCGTCTATGACTTCACAAAAATGCGCAGCACCACCCGCCCACCTGGAGATAGTCAAAAGTCCCTGGACGCCTGCCGCAAAACGGCAAGCGCTCGAGCAAGAAGTGTTGGGGCATTACAGCGAATATTTCCGTCGGGCCATGACAACGCGCAACTGGTCACCGTGGCAGGATTTCTCCCTTGAAGAGATGAGGCAATTCGGGGATCGGCTAGGCGAAGAAACCTCCAACTTGATAGAAGGCTTCCTGGGCGTGGAAGAATATGTTGCCGACTACGTGCTGGCGGGCACTGAGCTATTTCGCCACAACCGTACCCGGCGGAATATGCAGTTGCAGTGGGGAGCAGAAGAAGCACGCCACGGCGTCGCGTGGGAACTCGTTTTACAACATTCCGGGATGCGCACCGAGGCTCAACTTCAGACGTATCTCGGCAAGGTGCAAGAATCCCGTTGGGATGTGGAACAACATCCAGGTCTCGACACCCCACTCGGAAGCGCCGCCTACGCCATGGTCCAGGAGCGCGCAACCTATTACAACTATCAAGAAATGCGTGCGCGTATTCGTGAAGAATATGGCCTGACGCCCACCCAGACACTCCAAGAGCGAGAGCGTGGTCATGAGATTGGTGCTTCGGAAGCCTTTCGTGTTGTCGGCCAAGATGAGATCACACATCATGGGCTCTTCCTGAAAATTGTTCAAAGCTATATCAAATACTTCCCGTCGCTCGCGTTTGAGACTTTGAACAAAGTATTCCTCGGATTCGAGATGCCTGCGCTGCGTGTTATTCCCAATGCACGTCGCTATCTCCGCGCCGTTTTGCGTACCAAGATATACAACGCCGAGATCCACCGTGAAAAGGTCCACAACCCAGTACTGCAAGCTTTGGGGCTTGAGGACAATGACGCATTTGAAAAGGCGGTTCAATCCGCCAGCCAACTGCCTGACGATCTCGGCCCGGGCGGTATTACCCTTAGCCGGGCAGGCGAGTGGGTTGTCGGGTATAAACAACCCGAAGCAGCCGCTGGATCGTGAGGTTTAGTTTTTGACCTTCTCACCACGGTTAAAATCAACCCACGAGCGATGTTTGCGGTGATGCCAAGCGCGATGATCGTCGCATAAGTAGTCCGGGTCGGATTATCGTAGTATGGGGCGATTTCTACTGACTGCGCTGCCATTTCTGCATTGTACTCGCGGATGAGCCGCTGGGTACGCTCGAAATCGTTTTTTGGTCCGTAACATGGTGTTCCTTTCGACAGTTCAAGATACCGGTGGATGATAATATTCTACCCCGAGAGAGCAATATGGGACAGAATACAAGAACGAAGAAACGCATAGTCTTCCTACCGCACTCGCTGAGTGGACCGATGAGAATATGACGGCGGCTGTAACGGTTGCTATTCGAGAGCGACTTGAGCGTGTCCAGTGGCAAAGGAATGTCCCAGAGATTCGTGCTCAGGCGCAGGATATCATTCGGAAATCCGGCGGCGCTGGAGTCTACGAAGATCATGTTGAGCTTTTGTATGACGAATAGGGACTACCCAAATGATTATCGATACCTCCGCCTTGTCGGCGATCGTGTTCGACGAACCTGATGGCTCTGAGGTCTTGCGGCTCGTGGTTGAAGCACAAACAACGCTCATGTCTTCAGCAAATGCCGTGGTAGCCCGGATCGTCGTTAATCGATACGGCAATTCAGCCAAAGTCCAGGCTCTTGATGCATTAATGCAGACACTCGGCATTGACATTGAACCTGTCGCTGCCCAGTAAGCTGGTATCGTCCGTGAGACATATCGAATCTATGGTAAAGACAACCACCCTGCAGGACTGAATTATGGGGACTGCTTTGCCTATGCGCTCACCAAGGCGACAGGACAGCGATTATTATTCAAAGGGCAGGACTTTTTCCAAACAGATATCGATGTAGCGCAGTAACTATCCATGATGTCCGCTAGATTGTTGGGTTCTCTCTCGCGTCGCTATCGCCGCGCCGCTACCGCAACCCCGACAATAACAATAAAACCGCCGACAAGGTGCGGAATGGTGAGTGCTTCGTCAAGGAAAAAGTAGGCGATGCCTATCGCCATCACCGGCACCAGATTAATAAACACGCCGGCTCGGCTTGGGCCAAGAATCTCGACGGCTTGATAATACCAAAAATGCGCAAAGGTCCCGAGCGTGCTTTGATACGCAATCGCTAGCCATGAATCCCAGCGCGTTTCCGCAAATTGCCAGTCTTCCCACTCTGTCCACCAACACGCGATAATCAAAAACAGCGCACCGGCGATGTAGGCGTAGGTTGTTGCGGTGAGAGGGGAGACCTGCTGCATGAGGTGGCGGCCATAGATCGTATAGCTGCCCCAAGCAAATAAAGTGGCAATAATAATGAGATCGCCTGGATTGTACTCGTTTCGGATAACCACTTGCCATGAGCCACGCGCAACAATAACGACAACGCCAACAGTAGAGATGAGAATGCCTAGAATCATTGTGAACGATAGTTTCTCTTTCAGGAACAAGACCGCCAAAAGGACAATCGCAATAGGGGAGGCGGCATTGAGTAGTGCGGCGTTGGTTGCCGTTGTTAAACGCAGCCCCTGGTAACTCCCGCCGACAGAGAATAGATATCCGGTTACGCCCAAGAGGAGAAAACTGCCGACCAGCTGCGGAGTCCAGGCGATGTTCGAAGCTTCAGTGCCTCGCTTCCGCTGGAGATAGATGAATAAGAGGATTGCCCCGATGCTCAAGCGAATGGCGGCAAGCGTAAAGGGCGGAACGCTGCGCAGGGCGATTTTGCCAGTTGGGAACAAACCGGCCCAGACCGCTGCGGTTAGAACCATGAGAAGAAGGCCGCGGCGTTGGGGTGATAGTGCCATGGGGGTTATATTGTTTCTGCTTGTTGCTTCATCACTTGTGTCCTTGCGGCTGGCTTGTCCCTTCGATCTTGCTCGGGACAGTTTTCGATAGCCTCAGGGTGAGCGGGTCTTTTATGGCGGGGCCCCGTTCGTACTGAGCCCTTCCGCAAGCTCAGGACTGGTTTTGTCGAACTATGAACGCGAATGTATAGCGATCAAGTGGGAACCGTATTCGTGGCTAACGAAACGCTGGCAGAATCTCTTTGGCAAAAACGCGCACAGCTTCTCGATCGTATAAGCCGGGACGGCGTAAGTTGATAATGAAGTGCGTGACGCCAATATCGATATAGGCCTGAAGCTGCAGGCGAATTTCGTCGGTAGTGCCAGCCAATACGGTTTGACGTGCCTCGTCCGCAGTCATACCGCGCATTTTCATAACGCGTAACAGCACCTTTTGCAGAGCTTCAGGCGTGGGATTTAAATACATCGGTGCGAGGTAGGACCGTTCAATTTCATTACAGTCTCGGTTGATATCTTTACAGTACTGCTGAAGCACTTGATTCTTTTTGGCAAACTGGCCGGGTGAGAGAATCGGGACATTCCACATCTGGGCATAACGGGCCACAATCGGCAAGGTAAGTTTTTCGCCGATCCCGCCTATCATAATCGGCGGCATTGGTTGCTGAACAGGCTTGGGGACAAACGGCGCATCAGTCAGGGAATAATATTTTCCTTCAAACGAAGCTGTGGGATCGGCTTGCCAGAGTTTCGTAATCACTTGTAGCGCTTCGTCGAGTCGCTTGGCGCGGCCTCTCATAGTTGAGAACTCGACCCCATAGGCCTCGTGCTCACGCTTGAACCAACCTGCGCCGATGCCGAGAATAAGACGGCCATTGCTGAGGTGATCAACCGTGGTTGCCATCTTGGCCAGGATGGACGGCTGGCGGAATGTATTGCTTGTTACCATACAGCCAATCTGAATCTTTGAAGTAGAGACGGCCATTGCTCCGAGCAACGTCCACGACTCAAAGTTTGGTCCGTCTGACGGACCAACGCTCGGCAGCAGGTGGTCGTTCACCCACAAGGTATCGAAACCCAGAGCTTCGGCTTCTTGCCACACAGCTTTGAGTTCGTCGATTGTGGTCTGCTGTTGGGCAACTTGCAGACCAAAGCGAATTTTCGGTTTCTTTTCTTCGGCCTGAACTGGAACGCCGAGAAAGATTAGACAGATAGTGACGAGCCAATATAAAGACTTACGCATAAAGCAGCCCCTCCCTCTGCACGCCTACCAGCTATGCGGAGGTGGCTCAAGTTCCTGTGTAGCCTGGATGGAACGGAGTAAAATCCGGGGGGGGGGGATTGGGTGGTGATGTCCCGGGCGAGCGCTTCGGCTCAAAGCCACGTCCGCCTGAGGCTTTAGCGCCCGGTGGGGGAGGCATTCGGCCTTACTATTGATACACGATTACCGGCAGGCCAAGGCCAAAAGTGAGCGTGTTTGCGCGTTCATACTCCGCCGGGGCTCAGCCCGAACCGGCCTCGTCTGCCGCCTCTGTTTCCTTTCGCCCTGAGCTTGTCGATGCCTATCCCGACCAACGTTAAAGGGGGGAACGGCGACAACACAACGCACAGTTTCGACTCGGACACGGCACTACGAGATGAAGATCTGGTGAGTGGAACGTGCGTACAGCTTCGCCACTACACCGCACTCTGTGCGACTTCGCTCGCGCTATCATCCTCTTGCTCAACCTCAAACCCGGCGGCCTGAATAAGTTGGTGGGCGTCTTGGGCCTGCTGTCCCGGTGTGGTGAGATAGCCTTCAACAAAAATGGAGTTGGCTGGATAAAAGGCTAGCCCGGACCATTTGCCGAGATAGAGTTCGCGTCCGGCGGTCATGCGGATCTCGCTGTGCGGATTAAGAAAGCGCATGAGACACAGCGCCTTGAGTCCGTGTATGGGATTGAAGTCCTTGCGTAGGCCGAGCGGGGTGCCGTCGATGGGAAGCAGAAAGTTCACGGGAATAGAATCAATTTCTAGTGCCCGTACCGTGTAGGCTAACTCTACGATGTCTTTGTCTTTTTCACCCATGCCGAGAATGCCGCCACTACAGGTAGAAAGCCCGGCTCGTTTGACGTTCTTGACCGTCTCAACCCGTTCATCATAGGTATGCGTCGAGCAAATCTCCGGGTAAAACTCACGGCTGGTGTTGAGATTATGGTTGACCCAGCCGACGCCGGATTCCTTGAGTTCTCTGACTTGTGGTTCGCTCATAAGCCCCAGAGACACGCAAATCTCTAACCCTGGAAATTCGGCCTTGATCTGTCGGGTAGTAGCTGTCAGATGGGCAATATCCCGTTCGCCTGGTCCGCGTCCACTGGCGACCATGCAGTAGCGTCGCGCGCCGGCCTGGGCTGCCCTGCGTGCGCCTGCAAGTAGCTCGTCTTGTGAGAGAAGCCGGTATTTCTTAATTGGAGCCTTAGAGATAGAGGACTGTGAACAGTAGCTACAATCTTCTGGACAGAGCCCGCTGCGGGCGTTTTGTAATACACAAAGTTTTACTTTGCGGCCAAAGAACTTTTCTCGAACCGTGAATGCCGCATTGAGGAGCTCGGTTAAATCCTCATCGGGCGTATTGAGGACGGAGAAGGCTTCCTCACGGGAGAGAAACTCTCCGGCTAATGATTTGGTTGCTAAGTGATGAAAATTATTCATACTTTTCCTTTCGGTAGAAACACAATCCGAAAGACACTGCTCTATCCGAGCAGTCCGGGAAGATCAACCGCCGTGGAGAACAGGTTGCTCAGCGTAGCACTGTCCTGATCTAGACGTCCGCTCAACGAAAGATGCGGGATAATGCCGCGACACGGTACATCAGTCAGGCAGGCCAAGGTTGCAGCGTTGGTCTTAATCGCATCATCCGATGTCTCAGTTGGATGGTTGAGGACATAGCCCGCCAGAGGTAAGCCTCGAGTTTGAATACAGTGGAGTGTCAGCAATGTGTGATTCAACGCACCCAGTTTTGAGCCGACCACCACAAGAATGGGAATGCTGAGGTCTTGGGCTAGATTCGCAAATGAATAGCGATCAACGAGCGGAACCAGCAAGCCGCCTGCACCTTCCACGATCGTCACGTCGTGCTCGCTGGCAATAGTCTGAAACGTCTCAACAATCTGGTCTGGCTGAATGGTCACACCCGCTTGCTCAGCCGCGACACTTGGGGCAACCGGTGGGGAAAACCGGTAGGGACACAGCGCCCCAACTGGCAACGTACTCTCAGCATAGTCAGCCAGACGCATGGCATCGTCCGGATATAGCGCGCCGTCGCGCATGTAACAGCCCGTCTCCGCCGGCTTGAGCACGCCGACCCTTTTGCCTTGTGCGGTCCATGCTGCGGCCATCCCACAACCCACGAGGGTCTTGCCGATGCCGGTGTCTGTTCCGGTTATGAAGAGGCCACGCATGTGACTGTCTGAATCGCGTTGCCGGTCACGTCAAGCAAACGAGTCAACTCGTCTTGTGTGATGCTGAGCGGCGGCATGAGAATGATAATACCACCTAAGGGTCGAATCAGTACGCCGTGTTTGCGCGCTTCTTGAATGACTTGAATGCCGACTTTCTCGGCGGGGTCATAAGGTATCTTCTTGTCGGGGTCGCGCATAAGTTCGATGCCGACCATCATGCCCCACTGTCGAATGTCCGCAACGTGCGGGAGGGCGGCCATGTCTGTTTGAAGGCGTTCCGTTAGCAGCGAGATCCTAGAGTGAAGATTGTCGATGACGTGTTCGTTTCCAAAAATCTCCAGACTGGCCAGGGCAGCAGCGCAGGCTACCGGGTTGCCCGTATACGTATGACCGTGAAAAAAGGTCTTGAACTCTTCATACGGAGCCAGAAAAGCAGAGAAGATGTCTTCTGTCGCAAGTGTGGCTGCAAGCGGCAGATAACCGCCAGTAATTCCCTTAGCTACACAGAACAAGTCAGGACTAATCTCAGCATGTTCACAGGCGAACATTTTACCGGTTCGACCAAAGCCTGTGGCGACCTCGTCACAGATAAACAGAATGTTGAGTTGTTTCGTAAGCTGCCGCAGAGTCCGGACGTATTCAACCGGATGATCCCACATACCAGCCGCGCCTTGCATGAGCGGCTCGATAATAACCGCGGCAAGTTCCGGATGATGTTGTGAGAGTTTCTGCTGCGCTTCTTCTTGAGCTGCTGACAGGGCTTGCTCAGGAGACAGTCCCTGCACGAACCGAAACACATGGGGTGGAGTGAGTCGCACCGTGTCTGCCAAGAGCGGACGATAAAAATGATGGAAGAGTTCCGAGTAGCCCACACTCACCGCTCCCAGCGTATCGCCGTGATACGCTTCAACTAACGAAGCGAATTTCGTCCGTTGAGTTTCTCCTCGGAGTTGGCAGTACTGGAAGGCCAGCTTGAGTGCGATCTCCGTCGCGGTAGCACCTGCGTCCGAATAAAACACGCGGGTGAGTCCAGGCGGAGCAAGCTCAACCAACTTTTTCGCCAACAGTATCGACGGAATATTCGCCAGCCCGAGCATGGTCGAGTGAGCAATCTCGTTGACTTGGTCCGTAATGGCTTTGTTGATTGCGGGATGGTTGTGGCCGTGGACATTGCACCACAGCGAAGAGACGCCGTCGAGATAGCGATTGCCGTGCATGTCAAGCAGGTAATTGCCTTCTCCCCTGGCAATGACAATTGGATCTTCGCTCAGCCAGTCCTGCATCTGGGTAAACGGATGCCACACGTGAGCATGATCCCAAGCTGTCAGGTCAGCATACGACGGCGTAATCATCGAATTCCCACCTCCTTGCCTGCTGCGGCAAACGCATCAAGCGTGCGGGAGAGCTGTGCCTGAGTATGCGTGGCCATGGGCGTGGCCCGAATGCGCGATGTACCTTCTGGAACTGTTGGAGGACGGATGCCATGAGCAAAGACGCCGTGTTGCAACATCGCCTGCGCTAACGCCATGGTCTGGTCTGCCTCGCCAATAATGACCGGTAGAATTTGCGAGCGTGTATCTCCAAGCGTATACCCCAGGGACAGCAATCCGTCCGATAAGAACTTTGTATTGTCCCACAATTGCTCTCTCCTCTCAGGTTCGGACTCGACAATATCGAGGGCGGCAAGTGCCGAGGCTGCAACTGCAGGAGGAAGACCCGTGGTATAAATAAAACTCCGGGCGCGGTTAATCAGCCAATCAATCAGCTCATGGCTACCGGCAATATACGCACCAACGCAGCCTAACGCTTTGCCTAAGGTTCCCATTTGGATATCGATCTGTTGAGCGAGTCCGAGTTTTTCAACTAGGCCGCCGCCGTGCGGTCCAAAGACTCCGGTTGCATGCGCTTCATCAACCATTATCCAAGCATTATACTCTTGCGCCAAGGCAACGATCTCGGACAAAGGTGCTAGGTCGCCTTCCATACTGAACACAGTGTCGGTCACAATCAAACGCTGACCGGACTGAGGGCGAGCTTTCAACAACTCGCTGAGATGGTCTGTATCAGCATGACGATAAATTTGGGTGTCAGCCCGCGACAGGCGGCAGCCGTCAATAATGCTGGCGTGATTAAGGCTGTCGCTGAAGATGGCATCGTCGGGCCCCATTAGGGCAGACAACGCTCCAATATTGGCGTGATAGCCTGTAGGAAAAACGAGGGTTGCGTCAGTTTTTTTAAGCGCGGCCAGGCGTTGTTCCAGCTTATGATGGATGGCCATTGAACCGGAAATCAATCGAGAGGCGCCGCTACCGCAGCCATATTGTTCAGTGGCCTCCTGAGCTGCTTGCTTGAGGGCCGGATGGTTGGCTAAGCCAAGATAATTGTTAGAAGAAAACAACAGGACCTCATGGCCTTCCAGGATAATGGCCGCGTCCTGTGAACTCTCGACGGCACGCAAGCGGCGATATAATCCGCTTTCTTTGACCTCGGCGAGACGGGCAGTGAGTATGTCTTTAAGCATCTGACGATCCGTATGAGCTTCCAGACTGCTCATACTGCCGGAAATACCAGAAACGGGCTACCCTTTTACAAAGCGGTCCCCTTTTGAGAATAGTGCTGAAAAATGGTACGTGGAACTATGCTTTCGCCTGTAGAAAAACTGAATGCCGCGTTGCGTGAGAATCGGCCCAAAGAGTATGTGACGGATGCCCACCGAGAGATTGGCCTCAAGCCGGTACAGTTTGGTCCTGGGACATCTGAATGGGAATGGGATGCCACGAACGAACGCGTATTAAATCCGTTTGGTTATGTGGCCGGCGGTTATCTGAGCGTCTTTGCCGACGAATTACTAAGTAGCGCGATTGGGTCAGTCATGGAAGAAGGAGAGTTTGCCACCACGGCTGAACTGAAAATAAGCTTCCTTAAGCCGGTCAAAAAGGGCCGAGTGACAGGGCAGGCCAAAGTCCTCCGCAAAGGCCAACGGGTAGCGTTCGTAGAAGCCACGATAGAAAATGAAAAAGACGAAGTGGTTGCAACAGTCAGCAGTACATGGACGGTGGTTGGAACATAAAGTCTTTAAGTAGCAGGAGGAAGAACAATGAGTAGCATCGAACGATTTGGAGCCTATGCTGAAGCCTTTGTGCAAGCCTATGCCAGCGATGACTAGTCCATGCTTGAACCGCATTTTACCGATGATGCGGTGTATGATTTTATTGCCGCCCCTCCGTTAGGCGGACGTCACGAAAGTCTGGCCACAATCTTAAAAGACTTCTAAGACGCGGTGAACGGCTTTGACCGTCGCTTTAGTTCGCGTCGAATAGAGCTCATTGAAGGACCAATGGAAAAGGACGGCGCAGTATGGATGCGCTGGGCTGCAATTTACACATTGGACGGTGCGCCTGAGTGTCGTATGGAAGGCGAGGCGCGAGCAGTCTTTGAGGAGGATCGGATTAGTCTATTGGAAGACAAGGTCACGGATGAACAGGGCCAACGCCTCGGCGCGTATATGGAAGCGCACGGCGACAAGCTAAAACCTGTATGAGACTGAATTCGTGCTTGAGTATTAAGCGGTGGCTTAATGGCTTGGTCTGCGGAAATCGGATTTCCCGTGAGTTGCTCTAGTTCGCCGTGCACTATGCTGCATGGGCCGTTCCAGAATATTTCAGACAAGGAGGTTATGCCATGAGCCGCACTGAAGGCCGGATGGACACGCACTCGGAACCTTTTGCTACGAATCGCCAGCATTACGATGGGTTGCTAAAAACGTTGCGCGAAGGCATTGGTCATTCCATCCTGGGAGGACATGAGAGACTCCGGGCTCGCCATTATCAACGCGGAAAGATCCTAGTGCGCGATAGGACGGCTCTTTCTTTCACGAAACCGTGAAAAAGCATATACGGGCACAGGTGATCGCCGAACAGAATCGCCTGCCCTGCATTGACCTTGGTGACTGCGGCGGCGCGACGCAAGTCATGCTTGGAGAAGTCGCCAAGCGTCTTTAGGCGTCCCTTATAAGACCGAATGTATGCTTCGTGGGGGTGGAGTGTGAACAGATTTCAAAGTATAAGAATGTGTCATACACAACAGGAGGGACGTCTATGCAGAAGAGAAGCGAAATGCGCACGGGAGGCAAATCATGAATATTAGCTATCTTACATTCTGGAACAATTATCAGGGCCAGATGAACGACGAAGAGTTCTACAAAAAAGAAATTGCCCTCAATAAGCTCGCGGAGCCGCTGGGGTTCGATATCCTCTTTTGTGTGGAGCACCACTTTAATAGCTACTCCATGTCGCCGGATAATTTTCAGTTCTTGAGTTATATGGCTGGAATTACCGATCGCATCAAATTAGGGACTATGGGAGTCATTCTACCCTGGAACGATCCGATTCGCGTTGCTGAAAAGGCCCTGCTCTTAGACCATCTCTCCGAGGGACGTGCCGTGCTTGGCATGGCCAGAGGACTGGCGAAGCGGGAATACCTTGGCTTCAGGCAAGACTTGGAAGAGTCGCGCGAACGTTTTGACGAATCTGCTATGCTAGTGAGTAACGCCGTCGAGCAGGGCTATATGGAAGGCAACGGTACGTATTACAAGCAGCCCAAAACGGCGATTCGACCTGGGCCGTTAAAATCGTTTGATGGCCGAAAGTTTATGGTTGCGATGTCGCCGGATACCGTTCCGGTGTGTGCGGAAACGGGCTCAGTGCAGGCCCTCTTCGCCTACAAGCCGTGGCCTGAAGTCATGCCGGATATTGAGAACTATCGCTCTCTGTTTATGAAACACCACGGCAGAGTTGCCCCTCCCACTATGACCGTAGACCTGGGCTTCTGCGATGCTAGCGAAGATCGCGCCTATGAATTGGCTCATAACTATGTAGGCAAATATTTCGGCAGCTTTGCCGAACATTACGAAATCTTCGGCGATCACCTGACGAACTCGAAAAGCTACTCGCACTACAGTGGTGCTGGGGAAGCTGTGAAGGTCGTTGGCCACGACGCGATGGTCAAGGCTTTTGTCGAAAGCAATATCTGGGGCACGCCCAAACAGATTCTCGATAAATACGAGGAACGTCGTGCGATTGTCGGAGACATTCAGCCGTGTATGACGTTCAGCTTTTCTGGCATGTCTTATGAAGACGTCGAGGGCAGCATGACGTTGTATGCCGAAGAAGTCAGCCCCGAACTCCGTCGCCGCTGGGGCACCAGCGAGGCCAAACAAGCCGCATAGCTCTGCAGGGTGGGTCCGAAGATGTCTTTGGACCCACCTTTTTAACTATCCTCCCATCGGCTTCGGCGTATACTTGTACAAATCCTTCCAATACTTATCGAGAACCTTGTCATCAGCACAGTTAAGACACTCAAGGTCTGGGTCAGATACTTCAAGCAATCCCTTCTTGATTAACGTCTCGGCATACGGCCCACGGTCGATGAGTTTGACCGGCCCGCGTTCTTCGGCAATACGTTTGCGTAGTTTTTTTGTACTCGACTGATCGACTTCTTGCGAGACAGGGTCTATGATCACACCATAATCCTGCCGCGCACTTTCAACGGAAACCAGCCTACGTACGACATCCATTCGGACGGTTTCGATTTCGCGTTCTAATGGATCGCCCCAACCGCCGCCACCTGGGGTGGTGAGGCGGACGGTGTCGCCGGCTTTGACCGGGATGGTGTCACGGCTGAAATAGACGTGTTCTTCCCCAGGCGTGTCGGGGTTTTTTATAGATGAGCTGGGAGCACCCCACTTACCGCCCTTAATACCCGTGCAAGCAAAGGCCGTCCGTTCGGTGACGGTTAAGTAATAGCCATCGACCAGTGTTCGAATTTCTTTTTCGTAACCTAGCCCGCCGCGAAATTTGCCGGCTCCTCCGGAATCCGCAGCTAAACCGACCCGCAACACTTCGACTGGAAAGCGCTGTTCGATGAATTCGGCAGGTAAATTTTTTGAATAGGGGACAAGGTCAACGGCATCCGTGCCATCGGCATAAGGACGGGCCCCGGAGCCCGCTCCAAAAATCTCACGCATCAGAAAAAGATTGTCGTCAAAATCTTGGCCAGACAGGCCATAAATTTGAATATTCTGCATGTCTGCGACAACCTCGCCGTTAAAGGCTTTGGCCAGCGCAACGGTGTACGCACTAATCATGCGCAACATGCAGGTCATGCGACTCACAACCGGAGCAGGGAACTCCGGGCTCAAAATCGTTCGTGGTGGAATACGACAACGAAAGACTTGGGTGACACCCTCGTTAATGATGATCCCCGGGATTTGGGCTTTAAAGAACGCGCCTAGCCATTTTGAATAATGCCGTCCATCGACCGGCCAATTAATTGGGCCCTTGGCTTGGGGACTGGTCCCATCGAAATCCAGGATCATTTTGTCTGGATACTTGCGCATGGTGATCTGGAGCTTGACTGGCTTGTCTAAGGTCAGGCCGTCGTTCTCAATAAAATCCTCACCAACAAACTCCCCTTCAGGGAAGAGGGTGAGGCCCTTCTCGCGGACCACTTCTGCGCATCGGTCGAGGATCTCATAAAATGCCGCCTCAACCTGATCGCCGCCAAAGCGCTCACATAATTCAGTGACCCGTCGTCGAATTACTTCATTGGCACCAACAAAGGCGTCAATGTCACCGCGCAGGTCTTCAGGAAAACGGCTGTTTCTGAGCAGTACATCGTACAGCCCCTCGTTGAGCTGGCCTTTTTCATACAGTTTGACCGGGGGACAAATTGTCCCTTCCTCAAAGATGCTGGTTGACGTGCTCGGCCACGAGCCTGCCACCCGGCCACCGACATCGTTGACATGACCGAAGATCTGGGCGAATCCAATCAACCGTTTGTCCCAAAAGATGGGAGTCACCAGACAATAGTCGGGAAGATGCCCAATCGTGCCTGCGGATTCATACACGTCGTTGTAGATAAAAACGTCACCTTCCAAGATCTTCTCGGCCGGGAACTTCATCCGAATCGGATCAGCCGTAGCCGCCCACGAAACTCGAGAAACTGACAAACAATCGAGGGTATTGAGCGATGCCCGGTAGTCATGTTGTTCCCGGATAATGGTGGAACGGGCGGTGCGTTCGACGGCGGCTTCTGCCTCCATAATGGCGGCTTCGATTCCACCATCCACAATGTCTACTAGGATGGGGTCGAGGTCTTTGCGCAACGCCTCTACACTCGCTACGGCAGTAGGGTCTTGCTCGACTTTGCCGTACCGGAACGGCGCATAGTCCTTGAATGCCTCTTCTTCGTTAGCTTTGTCGTAATAAGTTTGTGAAAACTGTTTCTCGTCGGCCATACTGCCTCCGCCTGTTCAGACGACTACTGCAAAGACTGCAGAAAAAACTGTAATATTAGTTTTTCAAGATTAGTCTTTATTGATGAGCAAGGTTCCCCACTGGTCGACGCTGCTACTCCAACCGGGTTCTACAACGGTGGTTGAGTCGTACTGTTGGATGATGGCCGGGCCGGCTATTTTGTTGCCGGCTTGCAGAGTCGCCCGATCATACACTGGGCAATGGACGCGACTCTTATCGTGGGCAAAATACACTTGTGTCTGGCCGGTCAGGGCAGGTTCCGGATTCGTGCTGGTTATTTGGCCTTCAGGCACATGCGGACGTTTCAGCAGTCCTAACCCCGTCACGCCAACATTGACGAGCTCGACCAGTTCCTTGCCTGCATATGAATAGCCGTAGAGGTCATTATGACTGTGGTGAAACGTAGTGATTGCCTGCTGGATGTGCGCTTGTATCGGTTCTGTTTCGGCTCTAGGCGGTAGCGGAATCCGAATTTCATACGCTTGGCCTGCGTAACGCATATCAACAAAATGGTGCAGTTGTGTCCCTTGCGTCAGCAAGCCTTCTTCTGCCAAGCGTGCGGTAACACGATGCTCAAGATCTAGAATTTCTTTTTCAATGCGCCCGATATCGAGGCGGTCTTCACGTTGGACATCCGTATGCACAAGGTCAACTCGTACATCTGTGAGAAGGAGTCCGTAGGCTGAAGTCACACCAGGATTGGGCGGGATAATGACCCGTTGCATGCCTAGCCAATCGGCGAGGTAGCAGGCGTGGAGTGGTCCTGCTCCACCAAAGGCCACCAAGGCGTAGCTGCGTGGGTCACGCCCGCATTTGACCGAGACCGTCCGAATACCTGCCGCGATATTTTCGATCGCAATACGCAGAATCCCCTCTGCTGCTGCGGTGATATCGAGTTTGAGACCGGCGGCGAGTTTTTCAATGACTTGGGTTGCTGGTGTCGGATTCAGCGTAATCGAGCCGCCGGCGATAGTCGTAGTAATCCGACCGAGAACGAGGTTGGCATCTGTGACTGTGGGCTGGGTACCGCCACGGCCGTAACACGCTGGCCCCGGATTGGCGCCCGCACTATCAGGGCCAACTTTCAGGCTCCGTCCTCCTGCTAGCCAGGCAATCGAGCCCCCACCAGCGCCAACAGTGTGGAGATCGATCATAGGCGTTTTGATGTCATAGATATCGACCTTGCCCTCGGTCAGCATGCGCGGCTTGCCGTCTTCAACAAGGCAGATATCAGCCGAGGTACCGCCCATATCAAATGTGATAATATCTTGATTTCCGCCCAGCATCCCGAAGTGGGTGGCCGCAATCACACCCGCTGCTGGGCCGGAGAGGGCCGCCGCAATAGGTAAGCGCGAGATCTCTTGCGCCTGCGCCAGTCCGCCACTCGAACGCATGATGTAAAAGGGCGCACTAATCTGTTGTCCACGCAGATCGTGTTCAATGCGGCTGTGATACGCAGACAGGAGGGGCATAAGGGCTGTGTTTAAGCAGGTAGTATTGGTGCGTTCGTACTCGCGGTATTCACGCAATATATCCGACGAGATGGAAATAAAACACTCAGGATAGACCTTCTGAATAATCCGACGGACTTCCTCCTCATGGGCGGGGTTGCGATATGAGTGCAGGAGGGAGACTGCCACAGCCCGGATGCCTTTTGCTTTTAATCCTTGGGCAAGGGCGGTAACCTGCTCGTTGTTCACGGGTTGGACAATATTCCCTTGGGCATCCATCCGGGCGCTGATCTCATGTACGCGTTCAAGCGGAACGACGCGTGGGGGCTTGATCCACCAGGTGATGTCCCCAAATTCTCCGGGCACGGTTTGGCGAGCACATTCCAACGCTTCTCGGTAGCCCTGGGTGATGATGAGCTCCAGCTCCGAGTATTTGCGCTGCAGAATTGCGTTGGTAGCAACTGTGGTCCCATGAAACACCGCTCCGATATCTGGGGCGGCAATGGAGCCCTGTTGCATGATCTGTTCGATTCCAGTCAGGAACCCGCTTGCCGGGTCATCCGGGGTGCTGGGGACTTTGGCTAAGTGCAGCGCACCACCGGTTTCTTCCAGAGCAACAATGTCAGTAAATGTTCCGCCAATATCAACAGCTAGCCGCCAGGCCATGCTTCCCCTCCCCAAGCGCAGTGTATGAGGCTTCGCTTGCCTTGTCTACAGAAAGTAGCCCTAGAAATTGGGGGACTGTGACAAGAAGGTAGGGTTTCTGGAGTGAATTTTACCGAATGAAACTTTGTGTTGGTAAAAGATACCATCAGTATGCGAAAGGCTTGCCAGTTATTGTACCTCAAGGACTATTTGCCTGCCGCGCTACTCAGAGAGATTCGGATATATGAAGTGCCAGTCAGTCGAACATACACGGAAGGCATCAAGTATCCTTGCTACTTGGTCGATCCGGAAAACGGGGCGGAAATTATTGGGTACGGTATTCATCCAGGGAGAGGGCATCATCGACATATTCGCGGACGAGAAACGAAATACATCTTTCCAGTACTTGAAGAATTACTCTACGATTTCGTCCTGGATGTTCAACGTGTTCTGGAAGGTAAGCTATGAAAATTCGACGAATTAAGATTCGCGCGCAACGCCCGGCAGATTCGCTGAAGTAGGCGAAAGCCTTAGCAAGACGGATTGATGCGGGGGAGAAACTTCCTGAACGGAAAGAGGAGTTATACTTCTCCAATTTAGATGTCTTTCGGAAGGCGTTATCCCTGAAAAGGCTCGACCTATTGTGGGCTATTGCTGAGCATGCCCCGCGGTCTGTGCGGGAGCTGGCGGTGCAAGTAGAACGCGCTATCAAAAATGTTAGTCAAGATCTCGCCTTTCTCTTTCGTTTGGGATTGGTCGAGCTAAAAGGGAATCGTCGTGGTGCAGCTCAAGCTCCAACTCTTCCGTACGACGAGATTGATTTGAATTTGCGCATTCACTTCTGAGGTTCTTCGGTTCAGGCGTCTACGGCTCGGGGAGAGCGTAACGTCAAAATGGCAATCTCGGGTGGAATACCTAGCCGCATAGGGTAGCCGTAGAAACCCACACAGCGGGTAACGAACATTTGCATGTCCTTTCGGTGAAAAATGCCTTGATCCGGAATGCCGAGCAGGCCGACAATGCTGAGTGCCAGGTCTTTCCCAAGCTGTATGCCAGCATGGCCGCCATGCGTATGGCCGGACAACACGAGATCCGCACAGCCGTTAGGTAGTGCAGTAAAAGTACGTGGGTCGTGGTTGAGCAATATGCGAGGGATGCGAGACTCCGATTCTCGCGACCCCCAGGACGCGACGATGCGTTGGTATAAGGCCGCCCGGTCAAAGCGCTGAAAAAGAAAGTCGATGCCAGCCAGCTCAATCGGACATCCATCTAGAGGCAGAGTAATAACGCGATTGCGCAGCGTGATCACTCCAGCCCGGCGTAAATGGTGGACGAGGCGTCTAGGCGCATCAAAATCGTGATTGCCTAAACACGCCCACTGGCCGTAGGGCGCACGAATCTGTGCCAGCGCTTCATACAGGGGGGCGTCAAAATTCCCGGCCCGGTGAGTAAGAAAATCTCCTGTATGGAGAACGATGTCCGGCTTGGCCGCATTTGTCAGTGCCGCCACGTCCAGGAGCTTGGGGAGATCCATGCCTCCGCCAACATGGATGTCCGATAAATGAGCGATACGTAGACCGTCAAGCGCCTTCGGCCAAGGGGGCAGACTGATTTCTCGCTCCTCGACGCGAAAATCATACGTCAATTTTACGCTCGAGAGAGAAAGGAAAAACGGTGCTCCAGCGCCTACGAGACCAAGCTGTTGCAGAAATTGTCGCCGTTCAAGAGAAGGGAGAGCAGCCGGTTGGCGCTGCTGGCATTGCTGCAAAAACCACTGCATGCCGCGTTGGCCAATCCGCAAAATTCCTATCGTGGCATACCCCAATAAGAGTAGGCCGTAAGTGCTGAACCAGATTGTGCCAATCCAGGCGGTTCCTGGACTATGGAGGAAGGCGAGGGGACTACCGGAACGCGCGGTGAGGATCTGGGCGATCATCGTCGCGTCACAGAACATGCCCAAAATGGCGAAGAGAGCGAGAGGCGCTGAATGAGAACTAAACATGTGAACGCACTGAGAGTGGAGCCGCAGCCGGGCATAAGAGAAGGGGACAATGGCGATCGGGACGAGAACCATGAAATACACTGCGCGCCAATTGACCCATTTCCAGAGCGCAAACGCTGATAGAAGAAGAACAAGATTGAGGCCAATCTGCCAGCCGAGCTGCCACCGGGGGGAGGACAAGAAAGCCCAACGAGGAGACTGTTCAGTGATCATATAGCAGTATTATAGCCTGAGACTGCTCGTTTCAAAATGAGATTGCCAAACATATCGACGTGTCCATGAAAATGCGGCGGAATGAGCGTTGTGGAGTCATACTGCTCAATAATGGCTGGGCCATTGAGACCGGTGCCAGCTCCTAACGCGGTCCGGTCGTAGACTGGACAATCGACAAAATCGTTCGCAGCAAAGAAGAAAACTGCCCGCTCCGCTTTAGGCAGGATAGTGTCTTCTCCACGGGGAATTTGAGTGGGCAGAGAAGGCTTAGGCCGAATGCCAATCACGGTCATACGAAGGGTCGTTAACATGACTTTCCGACGCAGGCGAAACGCAAAACCGTACAGCCGTTCGTGTTTGCCATGAAACTGTTCAATCGCTCGCTGCAAGATATCAGAGGTGAGAGCTCCCTCAGGTAGGTCGATGGTCAGTTGGGTTGACATATCGAGGTAATGGAAGTCCACGGAACGAATGAGTCGTCGGGATGTTGTAGGAATGCCCTCTTCAGTAAAGACGATCTGCGCCTTCTGTTCAAGTTCCGTCATGAGGTGTGTCAGTTGCATCGGATCGAGCGCGGATTCCTTCTGGGGACACGCCTGAGCAAGATCTTCTCTCATATCTGCAACAAAAAGACCCGCAGCTGCGGCAAATCCTGGATCTCGGGGAACAATAATAGTGGCAATGCCCAAAAGGTCGGCAAGATCAGCCGCGTGAAGAGGACCGGCTCCACCGACGGCCATCAAGACCGAATCGCGCGGATCGAGACCGCGTTGGGTGCATGCGCGCCGAATGGCTCCACACATATTATGATTGACCAATTGAATGAGACCAGCGGCCGTTTCAGCGGGACCTTTGCCGCGTGACTGTCCGAAACCGGCCAGCGCGCCCTCAGCCGGTCGGGCATACAGCGCTAGCTCTCCGTTCAGCAGGGCACGTGGGAGCCGGCCAAGCAAGAGATTGGCATCCGTAACGGTGACCTCTGTTCCGCCTCGTCCATAACAGACCGGACCCGGCCTGGAGCCCGCACTGCGTGGCCCAATATGCCAGCGTTGGTCCGCCCCGACCGTGGCAACCGACCCTCCGCCAGCGCCAATAGAGAGGATATCGATTGTAGGCGTCCGAATCGGATAACCACCGACCTGACCGCGGGCCGTCAGGAGGGGGCAGCCGTCCTGGATAAGCGCAATATCGGTTGAGGTACCACCCATGTCGAGCGTAATCAGGTCAGGAACGCCGATGTGGACTCCAAGTCGAGCCATGCCGACTGCTGCAGCGCTTGGCCCGGAGAAGATGGTTGCCAGAGGGTGTTGGCGTATGATTTTTGTACTGCGCAGTCCGCCGCTCGACTGCATAACAAGAAGAGGCCGAGCAACCCCATGCTGCTCAAGCTGTTTTCTCACCTGCTCAAGATGCTCTCCCATGAGGGAGAGCAAGGTCGCGTTCAGACATGTGGCCACCGTGCGTTCGTATTCGCGAAATTCGGGTAAGACATCGGAAGACAGTACGACGCGCAGATGAGGCTCTTCTCCCTCAAGAAGATGCCTAATGTGTTTCTCATGTGCAGGGTTGCGATAGCTGTGCAGCAGCGAGACGGCAATGGTTGTCAGACCTTGCGCGCGGCACCAGGCTGCAACACTACGCACGGCATCCTCATCGAGCGGGTGCTGCACTGTGCCCTTTGCGTCTATGCGCTCACGTACTTCTCGGACGCGTTCTAGGGGGACGAGCGGACGAGGCATCTCTCCCTTCTGCGTGCGTACGTTTTCTTCATCGGGTTGAGGCTGGGTGAGCCCCAAGATATGACGAAAACCTTGTGTGACAAGTAGCCCGATAGGCGGCAGCTGGTGTTCGAGCAGTGCGTTTGTGGCAACCGTCGTGCTGTAGAAGAGTTGGGCAGGGTGAAGATGCTGGCTGAGCAGAGCAGTAAACGCGGTTTGAAAGCTGGCAGACGAGTCTGAGGCAGAAGGCAGCTTCTTGCGGAAGACCAGACCTTCTTCATCGTAGGCAAGGACATCGATGAATGTCCCGCCGATGTCGATGCCAACGCGTATCTCAGCCATCGCGAAACCCTGCCCTTATGGGGATGCTTGGTTGATGGGGAGGGGATTCTCAGCGGTCTATCCCCACCGTCTGGCCTTATCGTTAGGCCACGAAGTCAGTCAGCAAAGCGCGGCATGACCTCGTTGGCGAACAGATCTAGTGAACTCATGACCTGCTCGCGTTCATGAATGCCTTGCGGGATGAGCAGAAAACATTCTTTGATCCGAAACTTTTTGCTGGCTTCGTCAATGCGCCGAGAAATGGAGTCTGGATCGCCGACCAACAGCTCTGGGTGACCTTGTCCAAACGGGGTAAACCACTTGTCCCACATCCACATTGGATCAGTCAGCCATTCTTGCGCCGTCGCCTTATGTGTATGGCAGATCATTGCGCCGCCCCAGGCGGCTTCGTCTCCCGGCTGAACATCGCGGCCATGTTTCAAGGCTTCGTCGTGATAGCCGGCCCACAGTCGCTGACAAAAGTCGAGGTCTGAGGCCAGCACGATGGGTTTGCCGCCATAACGGGCCCAGAAGAGTGCCGTACGCATACTGTGTGTAAACCCGCCATAGATGGGCGGATGCGGGTCTTGATACGGCTTCGGCGCGATGCCGATTTCGCGGATGCGCATGTTCTCATCCACGCCTGTTCCATACTCGGTGTACGCCGACTGCTGGTGCGGATTGACAAAATCATCCGGCGGAATAGTCCAGTATTTCCCTTTGTACCTAAATGTGTCTTCTTTCCAGGCTTTGAGCACGATTTCAACGAACTCGCGGAAGTATTCGCGGTTCGCGTCGTCCTCTGCCGAATTACGGTTCCATTCGCCGACGGCATTTAGGTCAGGCCGAATACGAAAATTATGCACCCAGCGTGTCTGATAGCCCCGGACCATGCCCACTGCAAGGCGTCCTTTGAGCATGTGATCAAGTGTGGCGATATACTCTGCCGTGCGGACCGGATTATGTGTCGGTGCCACCCAGCCGACCATGTTCACCCGTAGCTTTTTGCTGTGCTGGCCGATCCACATGGACAACAGACCGGGTTCATTGCTGGCTTCAAATCCTTCAATTTGCAGATGGTGTTCGGGATGGCCAAACCCGGCATAGCCCACCTCATCCGCAAACTGGACATATTCCGCCACCTCATCGAGCATACGCTGATAGAGCTCGGGTCGTTTTCCTGCCATCCCGGCTTCAAGTTCATGTCGGCGGCC
>CAZBUD010000013.1:39319-82672 GCA_964495015.1 uncultured Enterobacteriaceae bacterium
GATAGAGCTCGGGTCGTTTTCCTGCCATCCCGGCTTCAAGTTCATGTCGGCGGCCCAGGGTGGCATAGATGAAAAGATGAAATTTCATATCATAGACTCCTTCAGTGTCTATAGGACAACAGCCCGGGATATAGGAGATGATTGCGACGACTCCCCATGCATATCCGGTGTACTGAGGAATGTGAAGGGCGAAGGTGTTAGGCTAGATCCCTCGCGTGCTCGCTGGCCCGTACGCGGCACACACGCAACGGTCCAAGGACCCGGACAACCGCAACCCCACCTCGCGGGTGGTAAAGAACTCCACGTTTCCGTTGCTGATCGTATGGCGAGCGGTCGTTACTTGGTGAATGTCCGAGGCTCGCTATTAGCGACAACTGCTTCAGGTGGGCTCAACGTCGGCGACTCACTCTTCGTTCGTGTAGAACAACTTCAGCCGCAGGTGATCTTACGCATGCTGAACTAGGTGCAGGACGATAAGGGGCAAGCGCACGACTTACTCCGGATGTCCTTACCGCAACAAACCGACACTGATAGTTCACCCGCCGCTCTTTTGAAAGCGCTGGTGCGCATCACTGATAACGCGGGATACGAAGTCCCCGCAAGTCTGGCCCAACTCCGCGCTCTGTTCACCGCGCTTGTGCCAGAGGGAACACAACTGAATACGGAACATATTGCAGCATTGGTTCACGATACCGGTTTGCAATATGAGGCAAAACTGTTGGGTCTGGACCAACTCTCTCTGCAAGCGCTGAAAACAGTTGCGGAAACTGATGTGAAAGGGGCGGACGACCTCTCTCCTCTAACAACGCATTTGAGCCAGATCGAACGCCAACAAGCGACGAATCTTTTGGCGCAGGTACGTGGAGAACCCATACAACTTCAGTTGCTGATTCTGGACGGGAACGTCCTGACGGCGGTGTATGTATCGATTGGACACGATCGGGAAAGTACGCGAGATTGCGGGGAGAAGGAAGTCGGTGGAGAACAGTCACGCCATCATCCTCTATTTCTTCTCGCCCTTGAGGGTTTAGGCCAGACACGGATCGACGACCAGCTGACGGAACAGTCCGTCAAGTTGACACTCAATGTTGAGGAGACGGGCGCCGAGGCCTTTCTCCGTGCAGAATTTCCAAGTTTTGAGAAAATCTTACAAGCGTTGTGTTGTACCCAAGTGCAGCTCTCAGCAAAACCCTATGCGCTGTTCTCGCCAGGCAAAAGTCAGTCGTTTGAGGCATTAACAGTAGCTGGTGGAGTGCCGCATAACGTGAGCCTCCTGGATGTGAAGGTCTAATATGGCAGCAGAGCAGACTCCCTTGCGTACCAAAGGTGCATCGCCTCAAGCGGCTGCGGTCCGACACGTGACGCGGGAAGATCGTGCGTCTCAGGTCACGGCCAGAGGCTGCGGAGATGTGGCCGAACGCATCCTACACCTTGCGCGTGAACATAAGATCCCAATTCGCCAGGATAAGGATCTCATCCAGGTCCTCTCACGGGTTGATCTTGATCAGGAGGTACACACGCATTTATACCGAGCTGTGGCCGAGATTCTTGCCTTTATCTACGAGGCCAGCCAAAAGCGGCAAGGTGCGTGAGCACACCTGCTTAACCACGGTGGCTTAAACCAGACACTTACACTTACGTCGACGGTGAGAGGGGTATGTCTTCTTCGTTTTGAGAAGGAGAGGGAGAAGCGTCTTCTTCCAGCGGCAGCTCTACGCGGACCTCGGTTCCCTGTCCTTGCTCACTCTGTACAGAAAACCGTCCGCCACACGCAGCTGCCTGTTCCCTCATATAGAGAAGACCGTAATGGCCTGGGGTGAAGGCTACACGATTGAATCCTTGACCATCATCTTTAATCATGAGGGATACCCCGGATTGCTCGAAGGTGAGTGCAATCTGGACATGATGGGCCTTGGCATGTTTTTGGATGTTCAAGAGAGCTTCTTGCGTAATACGAAAGAGCTTACGACTCGTCTGAGTAGATAATGGCGGGTCGTTTTTGTCGGCCTGCATAATGACCTCAAAAGCTTCGTGCTCTTGGAGCCCAGTGACATACTCGCGCACAGCGGGGACAAAGCCAAAATCATCAAGCACGGGGGGCAGGAGGTCATCAGCAAATTGGCGAACCAAGGCGGCAGTCGAATCGATCTCAGAGGCTAGCTTCGCGAAGCGTTCGCGTCCTTCAGGGGCGTGTTGAAGCACGAATTCCTGACAACCGCGGAAATCTTGCAGCATGTGTAATAGCTTTTCGCCCAACTGGTCATGCCACTGGCTGACAACGCGCTGGCGTTCTTCCTCCTGTGCATTGAGTACGGCATGTAAGAGGCCGCGCAGTTCTTTCGATGACCGGCTGGCTTCGGTGAAAGCGCAGGCATTCGTTACGGCCGGAGTCGTGAGTTGCGCGATCTCGGTGAGGAGTTTAATATCTTCTGGACGAAATCCATCCCGGCTGTTTCTATCAATCAAGACAAAGCAACCCAGCGGAGGTGCGTCACCCAGCCGGAGAACGAGGAGATGCCTTTGCGCGAATGCACTATCTGGAAGAGATTGGAGATCTTGCGGCGTATTGAGGACGACAGGGCCGTGACTAAGGGCAGTATGCAGGACACCGTCCTCGGCCAATGCCCGTTCCCAGGCGGGTGCGGGCAAGAGGGGAAAGCTTCCGGCGGAGACTATATGTCCGGGCGCTCGGGTATCTGGCTGGAGCAGGACAAAACCGACTCCACGACAGGGGATGAGCTGCAGCGTTTCATCCACAATGCGTTGCAACAGACTGTTGAGCTCAAGTGTGGAAGGTATTTCACGGAGGGACTGAAGAGGGTTGTCGGGCGGTTGTTGCGACGGTTGTTTCTTGACAGCGTGTATGGCCTGGGGTTGCTCTCGATCAAAAAAGAGGCCGGCTAATCCAGCGGTACCGAACAAGAGGATACATTGGAAGCCTAGATCTGTACTCAAATAGGCGAGCGGGAATGTTGCCGGTTGCGTCAGAGCTAACAACAGCCCGGAGGTCAGACTTGACAGGAGGGCCATACCAAACCCTGCTTGCCAACCGAAACGGAGCGTTGCGATCAATGTGAGCCCGTAGAAATAGACATAGACTGGGCTTGAGAGACCGCCGCTGAGTGCACACAGAACAGCCACAAAGGCAACGTCCGTGACGCCAATGGGAAACGTAAGGGGCCGGCCTTTGTAATGACGGTACGCAAAGTATTGTCCCAAGGTGCAGTAGACAAACCCTGCGCCGAGACAGTAGCGCGCAAATGGGAGGGGCGTGGATTGCAGATCGAGCAACAGCAGGCTGCCCCATATGCCCAAGGCCAACCAACGCAGTCGGGCAAGGACCTTCTCGCTCGGGGCTGAACGATACCCAGTCCCTTGTGGAGGCTTTCCCCAGAACGCACTAGATATCGTTGAGTGCTGTGGTTCCATAATCTTAGGCGTGTATGTACTTCCTTTACTCTTGCAACGGCGTCTTGTCTAGCGTATGCGAAAAGGACTTTTACCCATCGAGAGGATTTGACGGATTGGAGAAGCGTCGGCTATAGGTCAAATCAAGGAATGGTACAATGCAGGAGAAAGGGGGAGACAATGCTGGTTCTGTTCAAGGCGCACATCGAGAAACCCGCCGATATGTCGAATAAAGATTTCTATACGGTATGGCGCAAGGAGTCTGAAGCTGCCTTAGCTGCGAAGGAAGCTGGCGTCATCAAAGCGATATGGAAAGTCGCAGGAAAGCCTGAGGTGGTGGTGGTGATGGACGTGGAATCCGCCGACGCACTCGATAATGCATTTCTCAGTCTACCCATCTGGCAGCTCGGCTACGCGCATATCGTCAAAGACGTGGACATCATCCCCCTCCGCCCCTACGAGAATTGGGCCGAGGATCTGAAGAAATTGTCTGAGGGCTAGCAGGTGTGGCCGGAGATCTGCTGAACCGTGGTGAAGCCCATTAGGGAAGGGCGCAGCAGACGCAGTGTGTTGCGCCCTTCTGTCTTACTTACAACACAATGTCGTCCAACAGGACGCTGTCTGACTCGAAGATCAGACAATGCCGTCCATTTTGCGGAAGCAGCTTTCCTACTTCAGCGTCACCCCTACAAGCTGTTCCAATACTTTCACTATTGCTTGTGTCCCCTCGCCTCGCGCACCTCGGGTCTCGAGGGGGTGAAAGAAATGGTGGACAAGACTGGTAGCGGGCAGGGCGAGCTTGAGGTGGTCGGCTTCTTGGAGGACCAGACACAGGTCTTCATGTTGTAATTCCGCCATAAATCCAGGTGCGAAATCGCGTTCCGGGATACGCGGGGCAAGTTTAGCCAGCCGCCATGAGCCGGTTGCACCACCGCTAATGGCCTGTTGCATTTTCTTGAGATTGATTCCGGCCTTCGCACCGAAAATTGAGGCCTCACTCATTGCCAAGTTTGTGGCTGCTACGGCAATTCGATTGCAGAGTTTCGTTAATTGACCAGAACCGGTTCCGCCTAGGGGGACAATATTCTTACCCATAACCTCAAATATAGGCAGGCAATAGTTGAATATCGCTTCATTACCTCTCACCATAATGGATAACGTTCCAGCAATGGCACCGCCTTCTCCACCACTCACAGGAGCATCCAGCATATATGCGCCTTTTTGCTGGATTGTATCGGCCATTTCGCGCGTTGCCGTCGGAAAGATGGTATTCGTATCGATCACGACAGTGTCCGTCCGAAGACCGTCTACCACCCCATTTTTCCCCAAGAGGACCTGTTGAACATCCGGTGTGTCCGTGACAACGGTAACAATGACCTCTGATCTTTCCGCAACTTCTCGAGGTGATGAGGCCGGGGTTGCCCCTTCTACGGCCAAGATATCGACGGGTGCCTAACTCCGGTTATGGACGGTTACGTGATAGCCTGCTATCAGAGGATTCTGTACCATAGGTTTCCCCGTGATCCCCAGACCAATAAAACCAGTTCGTTCCAAACGTACTCCCGTTGGTGCCCTTTTCTTCAAGAGGTTTATGACTTAGGTCGGTGCCAAAAAATGGGTAGGAAATTTCTTTTTGCACGAAGAAAAGAAGGGTACCGATTTCGATACCCTTTTTCATGTCATTTCTTGAACAGGCTACCGTCTTTACCCTAAGAGCGTGTCCAAAAAGCCAACTCTGGGCGTCGCCCGGCTGCAAACTGCGTGTCCCTGCTGCCCTGCACCGTCATAGCACAGTGGCTATGGCTGCTTCGGGCGCCTTAGTCACTGTGCTTTCGCGCAGCCTTTGCCCGCAGAGAAACTTATGTGACACCCTCTATGAAATCTCTTGAGCTTCTTCCTCTAATTCTCCAGGGAGTTTCTCTTGTTTGGAGGTCATCGCCTGTCTCGGGGCTTTCTGCCCAGGCGCGTTTCTGGGTCGGCCGCGCATGGGCATACGATTACGGACTTCGCGCCAGTGAAAACTGCTTGGTGGGCTTTGCAACCGCTCAAAGCTGGCAAGTAAGAGGTCTTTATTATCTGCGCGGCCAAAACAATGATCGCCGATCCACATTTCCCAGCCCGGCCTTTTGCTGCCATCTGGTCCCGTTAGTTCGCGTTTTATAAAAACAGGCGGAGTTGTTGCGAGGGGTGCCTCCTCTGCAGGCAATTGTTCGGAACCTTGTGGCAGCTCAGGAGGGGGCGTAACAGGTTCTGATTGCAGTATAGGTGCTGTGTCTGTGGTCGTTTTCGAGGCATCAAGTTTTTGGAGAACAGCTTTCGTCGGTACGACCAAGGTCGACAGACTCTCTCCTGTGGCCATCTTCTTGGAGGATGTTACTTTTTTTGCCACCGCTGTACGAGCAGGACCCCGAACCGATTTTTTTGCCGTTTTCTTGACCGATTTGACCGGTTTCGTCTTAGGTGACTCCTTTTTGGTTTTCTTGACAGCACGGCTTTTCATTATACGTCTTCCTCTCAATTTCCCTTAACGACGGAATGCTAAAAAGCCTGGCTTTTACCGGCGAATATGCCTCTCTTCTCCCAGGCGCATAGGGGGCCAGACAGGTGGTCTTGATGTCTGACTCACACTACTCAGCAAAAGAAGGACAATCACGAGGAGTAGTTGAACACATCAATCTGAGACATCCTGAGACATCGCAGAAAGTAAGAGATTTTCATTTTTTCTCATATAATTCAATCCCCTACCTGCAGTCTTAGATCTGTTAAATAAGCCCCTCCGAGTGCACTGCGTTGACTGGATGGCCGTTTGCTCCGCCTAAGTGCTGAAGAACACTAATCTTTATCCACTTCCGGTGGCAGAAAATACAAGTTGGAAAAAACTTTCTCCTAACAGACAAAAGAATAATGAGATGGCATTTCTCATGATTATATGAATTTCTCATGATTATATGAGTAGAGGCAAAGTATTTGTATCAAGTGAAATATTCAATCTATCTTTTATCCATCTAGTTTTGATAATTTCGTAGCCATTTTGAATTCTAAGACTGGTTACGGAGTTCTGGTGTAGGTTCCAGTTTTTCCGCCGCTTTTATGCTGGAGGCTGATTGCTGAAATGGTCATATCTTTTTCCACGGCTTTGCACATATCGTAAATCGTCAGGGCGGCCACCGTGACAGCGGTAAGCGCTTCCATTTCGACTCCGGTTTTTCCGCTGACCTTGACGCGCGCTTCAATATCAATTCGGCCTGTTTCTTCATGTGAAGTAAATTCTACCGTGACGGATGAAATGAGGAGGGGATGGCACAGCGGGATGAGTTCTGGCGTTTTCTTTGCAGCCATAATGCCCCCTACACGAGCGATTGCCAAAACATCTCCCTTGGGTATTTGGCCAGCGACAATGAGGCCTAGCGTCTCTGGACGCATCTGTACCGTGCCTGTTGCAATTGCCTCCCGTGCGGTTACAGATTTGTCCCCGACATCGACCATTTGGGCGCCGCCCTGGGCGTCGACATGACTGAGTTTTTGCATGCTCACCTCGGTTTTTCCGGCCTCGTCAGGCTTCCACTCTAGAAACGACTTCCTTGGCGCACAAATCCGTTGACCGTAGCCCCTGATCCGGGCTGTTCTCCTCGTATAGTGTAGAACAGCCTAACCTGAAGGGAGGTCGAGTGACAACCCAATCATCAAGAATCAGGAGGTTCGCGCTGGTTCTTGGTGACGCGCTTTCATTGCTACGAGGCAACGCGGATATACCGAGAGAGTGTCTCTTTTGCGGCTGTGGACTACGTGGCTGACATGGTGGTCTGGCTGCTGAGGAGTTTCCATGCTTTCTGGGCCTCTTCTTGAGAAAGCCCGGGTCCTGACGACCCCACTCAACCTGGGTGAGATCCTGTTGATTCCCCGTGGGTGGTGGCACCAGGCCAAGATGGTAAGCCCGTGGATTAGCGTGAGTAGTTTTGTGGTGAGTCTGAAGGGATTCGTTGGTGGCCGGATACCGAAAAAGATCAGATTGATTTTTAACCGCTATGGTCTGTATGGGCAGGACTACACCTGCCATATGACCCACGCGGGTAAGCGGATTGCGAAGTAAAGTCACCGTAGCGCATCATTTCTTTGAAGCCGATAGTTTCTTATTTCCACTACACATCTTTCTCTTCGCACAGGAGGTACTATGTCTAACCAGCAGCCCTCTACCGATATCGAACGTATTGATACGATTAGTACTGACGACTTCTATCAGTTCTATGTTAGACCTCATACGCCGGTCATTATTGGTGACCTGGTAACCCACTGACCGGCGATGAGGAAGTGGTCGTTCGAATTCTTTGCTGACCGGGGAAACCGGAATTTGATGTCGAGCAAGGCAGTGTATTACAAGGGGAGACTCGTTTTGTAAACAGGATTTCCAGAGTTTTGTGAGAGGGTTGATGGATGAGAAGGCAGAACTTGGGTTAAATCCAGGACCAAGGCCTTACCTTTCCCAGACTTATATCTTTACTGCATTCCCTAAGCTGTCCGCTGACGTCGACTTCAGTATTCTCACTCCGCATAAATGGAAAAATATTATGCTGGTCTGGCTCGGACCAAAAGGAACCGTTACTGGTTTCCACTTTGACTACGCCGGTAGTTTATTTGCCCAGGTTTGCGGTCAAAAATTTGTTCAACTCATTTCGCCGGAGCAGTCAGCCTGCATGTCTCCAAGCACGTAGTTCGACTATGGGTCAAAGTTGAGCCAAGTCGTTTCAAGACAATTCGACCCACTGGAATTCCCACGTTTTGCCCAGGTTCCTATGCAAACCTCTCACCTAAACCCCGGGCAGATGTTGTACATACCGCGCAGTTGGTGGCACCAAGTTGAATCTCTGAGTGCATCTATTAGCATCAATACGTTTGGTATTCGTCTAAAAGGTATGCTGGTTGATCGTATCTCCCAAAAGATAAAGTCCATCTTACATAGCTACTGCCTATACGGTGCTGACTGCACCTGTTAAATGACGAACGGTGGCGAGCGCACGACAAATAATGCGCTGGCTTCTTCGTGAGTCGGCTGCTGCGGCCGTCGAGAGAGGATCAGGAGAAAGGCAGGCCTTTCCCTTGTTTACGTAAGTCGAAGCAGTTGATCCGCTCGGAGTAATTTTGCCTTGATCGGCAGCTCGTGCGGACAGGCCTGCTCGCACGGCGCGCGACAGTCAATGCACTGCGAGGCGTTGTGCTGACTTGAAAGTTTGGCGTGTTCTTCCATGCCAACCCGCTGTTGGCCGTAGTTTTCATAGTACATCGCATAACGAAGGATATCATCGACTGGAACGTCGGACGGACACGAGGCTAAACACTCGCCACAGCCCGGCGGACAGTAGTCATTGGCAACAAGACGATCATATTTTTCGAGCAGATTGAGATCGGATTGCTGGAACGGCTGGTCAGAAGCGTGCAGGTATTCGTCGATCTGATTGAACGAACGAATGGTCACGACAAGGCCGCTGACATCGGAATTGGACAGCACCCATTTAAAGGCAGCCTGGGAAAAGGATTCACGCTCTGTTGGCGTGAAGTCTGACAGGGCCGTATGTCTGGCGCCTTTGAGCGTTTTCATAGCAACCACGCCGACGCCTTTCTTTTTGGCATCGCGGAAAATAGTGGTCAGCTTGGGCCAATTGCGAAAATTATAGGCGACCATAATGACGTCAAAGCGTCTGCTATCAACCGCATGCCGCATGACCTCTTCCAACCGAGGAGTGTGAGATGAAACGCCCAAAAAGCGTAGCTTGCCCTGGTCCTTGAGGCGGTCAAACGCTTCGTGGATGTTCGGGTTCATGAGGCGGTCTATGGAATTGCACGCATGGATGTGGGCCAGATCAAGATAGTCGGTGCCGATTCGTTGCAGACTCGCTTCAACCGCGGCCATAACATCTTTGACCGGGGTGGTATTGCTCAGATGCCCCCCAGTTGTACAAAACTTCGAGACGATACACAGCTTATCTCGTTGATAGCCTCTAATTCCCTGGCCCAACGTTCTTTCCGAACCGGCCCGCGAGTAATCCGGTGAGGTGTCGAAATAGTTGATCCCCCGGTCGAGAGCGCGTTTGACAACATCGGGATTATCAAGGCCAGCACAGCCAAACGAGATATCAGATATTTCCAGGCCGGTGTTTCCCAGTGGCCGGAAGTTGCGAATATGGGCTTCCTGCCAGTCTGGACTCGGCTCCTCCGCCTCTGTTT
Organism: uncultured Enterobacteriaceae bacterium; assembly: GCA_964495015.1. Taxonomy (GTDB): domain Bacteria; phylum Desulfobacterota; class Binatia; order Bin18; family Bin18; genus Bin18. Next base: position 48,947 of record CAZBUD010000013.1, read on the forward strand.
CCGGCCTGCTCAAAAGAAAGAGTTGGCTTTTATACTCACAGCCGACAGCAAGGGCCGCACCGCTGCCGACGGCTCCAAGCGCTGCATTTCTCAGAAACCGGCGACGGCTGGTTGGCTGTAGAGGCTGTTCTTCTTGCTGGAGAGACTCAGGTGAGTCGGGCTGCTGTTTCTGCATGGAATATCTCCTCTTTTTTCTGCTTTCTGATGGTGAAGACAGACAAAGTCCGTCCACTCACGAGACGAGCACGGTCAGGGGCAAGACTAGGACTAAGATGTAACACTCCCCATGATTACGTGGACGTAGACGGAAATCAATCCAGGATCGTACGAGGATCACGCGGGGGTCACGCGATGGATCGTAGCTTCTTTTGTCTGGGTGTCAAAAAGACCGTAGGCACCACGCCGGTCCTGGTCGCGTGGTTGGGAACACGAGCCTGGATTGACGACCACAACGTCTCCGGCTGTGTGGACGAGAGGGACGTGGGTGTGACCAAAGCAGACCATATCGTAGGGCAGGACGGAAAAATCGTTTAAACGCTTACTTCCCGGGTAAATATACTCATCATACGGCTCCCACGGGCTGGCATGGATCATAAGGATTTTGAGACTGTCACATTCTAGTTCACGTGTAAGCGGCGCCTCGGCAAGAAAGGCGAGGGATGCCGCGGAAAAAGTCTCCTGACATTTCCGTAAATAAGCGGGATTCCGGCCACCAAACAGGACGACCTCATGATTACCCTGAATGCACAGGAATTTTTCGTCCTGCAAAATAGCGACCGTGTCAGGGCAGAATCGATACTCACTGATCGCATCGCCCGGACATAACAACAAGTCGGTTGGCGGCATGTCGTCCAGAACACGTCTCAGCGCTTCAGCGTCAGCATGGATGTCAGAAACAATGCCAATTTTCATACATTCGTTCGCATTCCAAAAGAGAATAATATTAAAAACTTCCTCATTTTGTATGGGCTGCGGATTGTCCAAGCAAGAGGGCAGGGGCTTTTTAAACCTCTTGAGCCTCTTGGGGCCTGTGCTCATTCTTCTACCGAGATAGAGGGGCAACGGACGAAACTCAGCAGTCAATTGATGCTCAACTCACACTTGGACCACACTCAGGACCGGAAGAGGCTATCCTGCGGGTAGCGGCATAACCCGCATAACGACGCGCTCCTCTCCTGGCAGGGATCCATTCAAAGCAACCGGAATTCCGCATGTGAGCGCGAGAATATCCAACAGAAGATCACTCACGACGCGTTCTTCCTCCCGCCGATCACGGGCTCCCTTTATAAGGGTGAGCGAGTAGACGTGTGTTTCAGCTGAGGAACTGACCCCTAGGTGTGCGCGGTGCTCGCCTTTTTTGGGCCGGTCTGTCACTAGGGTGGCGGTACATGAGACCCCGACGATCGGGTACTCCTGCTTGTAGTGTAATGTCGACGCTCGTTGATAAGCGGCACGGGCCAGCGCAGCCGCAGTTTCTACCGAGACTACTTGCTTTGGTAGCGCCCCAAGGAACTCTGTGAGTGAGGCTGCAGTGTACGGAACTAAGGCTTCCAGCACCGTGCGTGATGCCCCGGGGACAGCCAACACGTCAGCCAGCGCTTGGGTGCCACCGCCTGTTACGACCAGCATCGCCATCACTGGACTCGCGTGAATCTGGGCGATGAGTGCCGCTTGGTCTTTCTCCATGCCTATACTGCCACTTGGATGATCTTGCGTGCTTCGTCTGGAGTGGCGACCTCATGTCCCATGCTAGTAATCGTAGCGACGGCGCGTTCGACGAGTTGGGGATTGGTCAACTGTCCGCCGTGCGCGTACTGATAATCTTCAAGCCCAAGCCGAACATGGCCGCCCAAACTGATAACCTGCGGAATTAGCGGAAGATTGTCTCCGCCCAAGGTAGCGGCAAACCAGTTGCAGCGCACGCCTTTCAGCATGTCCAAATACGCGTCCAGGCTTTTGAGTGAAGGCGGGAGCCCGAATGGGAGCTCCGGTCCACCGAAATACAACTTGAGCAACAGGGGTTCGGTCAAGAGCCCTTGGTCAAGAAAAACCAAAACAGCACGGAGGAAGCTAGGGTCAAAAATCTGAAGTGTCGGTCGCACCCCGCACTCTCGTGACTGTTCGAGAAAATATCGATTGGCATCGTGAGAATTTTGATAGACGAAGTTCCCCCCGGAGAGGGTTTTCGTGTGGGCATCATAGGAAACCAGATTCACTGAGCCGGGGTCTGCCCAGCCCAGATCCGGTTTGGTTGCCGGGTCTTTTGCCAATTCCAAGAAATGTGCAAATCGCTTGACCGGATCGTCGCCAAAAGGAAACGTGGGCCACAAGATGGGATTGCACTGCGCCCGCGTCCGCTTAAACACCTCGCTGTAATACGGCACATCCTGGACCCATTCGCCTGTCTCAGGATTACGGACATGAAAATGAACAGCGGCCGCGCCCGCCCGGCAGGTGGCAATCGCGTCGTTGGCAATTTCCTCAGGGCTATAGGCAATATGGGGGTTGAGCGCCTTATCCGCATTCCCATTGATCGCCGCCTCTATCATGATCTTGGCCATGTGTCCCTCCTTAAAACTCGTTCAACCAAACTCGTTTAACTTGGACGCCGAACCCGTACGCCACGCTCAGCTAAAAACGCCTTACACTCTCGTATGGTGTACTCACGGAAGTGAAAGATGGATGCTGCCAGGGCAGCATCGGCTTTCCCGACAGTAAGCCCTTCATAAATATGCTGGAGATTCCCTACGCCGCCTGAAGCAATAACTGGAATAGTGACTGCTTCCGAGATGACACGAGTCAAGGCAACGTCGTAGCCTTCCTTGGTGCCATCTCGGTCCATGCTTGTGAGCAGAATTTCACCCGATCCGTAGCTCTCCATGCGCTGAGCCCATTCTACGGCATCAATGCCCGTCGCCGTACGTCCGCCGTGAATATAAACCTCCCAGCTCAGGCGTTTGGAGTCTGGCCTGCGCTTCGCATCAATGGCGACCACGATACACTGACTGCCAAACCGCTGCGCAGCCTCTTTGACAAACTTGGGGCGGTTCACCGCAGCGGTGTTGATAGATACTTTGTCGGCGCCTGCACTGAGTAGGTTGCGAATATCTTGGTTTTCGCGCACACCCCCGCCAACGGTGAGAGGCATAAAAACGGTTTCAGCTGTCTTCCGGACTACGTCCAGAATGATTTTACGTCGCTGGTGTGAGGCAGTGATATCCAAGAAAGTGAGCTCGTCTGCGCCTTCTTCGTCATACCGCTGAGCCACTGCTACCGGATCTCCAGCATCGCGCAAATTCACAAAATTGACGCCTTTGACCACGCGGCCGTCCTTCACGTCTAGGCACGGAATAATGCGTTTACTCAGCATGGCTGAAGTGTCTGAGGTTTGGGATACGGTGTCAAGAGAGGCGGTGGCTATGCCGCGGGTTGTGGGTCTTCAGGCGAGGGAAGGGGGGGTTCTTGGCGATCTGCGACTGCATCTGTTTCAGCAGACGCGGCGGCTACTGATTCAACATCTTCAGCCCACAGGATATTGCGATAATCGAAATGCCGCGAGGCAATAACATTGAACTTTATGGTGTCGAAGTATGACGAAAGGTCAAAATCGCGAGGGGTAATCAGCGTTGGATGGCGACGGCGAAAGATGGGGTGTGAGGTGACACCTCCACTTTTGGAGAACAGACGCCGCAGCAAGGGCGGCGGCGCCTCTTGAGAGGCAGGGGTTGACTCTACTTGGGGCAAGATGGGAAAGCCGACTTTGCCATACGCCGTGGCGAGCATGCTGGAGCAGATGACTTGAGTCGGGAGCCCATTTCCAAAGTGGAGCACGCTCCGCCGGAAGCGACGGGGAACGAGGCTAACGGGCAGGAAGTAGCGTGCCAGATCAAGGACGTTTTGAAGATCATAGGTATAGCCGAGCTGACTGATCACATCGTCCAGGATGACCTGCAAATGTTCCGGCTGTAGATTGTGTGGTCGGCACAAACGAATATTATACTCGGCATATTTGGACAGGGGAGACAGCACCACACCTTCGGCAACAAGGGCTTCAACCAAAAGAAATTTTGCGTCTTCGCCAAGGACGGCTTGCGCCTGGCCGGCCAAAGAATGTTTACGCCGAATCAGCTCATCACCAATATAGATGGCCGAGTGTGACCAGGAACTCTGCGTGAGGTATTTAATAACTTCGCTAATTCGTTGTGACCCCTCAACCAGAAGAATATCGCCTTTCTGGATTTGCCCCTTGAGCGCATCGAGATCGTTGGGGAAACGAAAGGCATAGTTCTTGAGCGGCTTGGTCAGAAGACTGGCAAACTGGCGAATTAACGTTTGTCGTATATGACGGAGCGGGTGTAACCCTTGTGGCATGAATACCCTATCTTCCCCTATGCATATTGTAAGGCAAGCCACTAGGAGACGACAAGGAGCCCCGAAGCGTGTCGTAAGGCCAGTGCGTGTAGTGTTTCATTCTATGGTCTTATGGTAGGCTCGCTCTATCTCAGCAGCTCAGCGAATTTCCTGATAGAGTTGAAAAGGTCCGATGTCAGCACAGATCAACCTCCCTCGACAGGTGCAAGATGTGATGACGCGCGAGGTTGTGACGCTCACACCACCGCAGCCGTTTACTGAAGCCTTGGCCCTATTGGCACGGCACCGTTTTCGGCATCTCGTTGTGATTGAAACTGATGCACGCCTGGCTGGCGTCATTTCTGACCGGGATATGCTGCATTTTATGAGTAGCGGGGCGGACCTCAAGTTAGCAACTGTCTCGGATGTGATGTGGCATGATGTTGTGACGATCCGACCGGAAACCTTGCTGTCCGAGGCTGCGGGTCAGATGTTGAGCCGCCGTATCAACTGTCTGCCCGTCATTGATGAGAACGGCGGGCTCTGTGGCATCCTGACCTCGACCTACTTGCTTCAGGCGTTTCAACGCATGCAAGAAGGGGTCGAGGGGTAATAGAGCCCTCCGCAGGCCGAAGAATAGCCGCAAATTTTCGCTAACGAGAGAGCTAGGCCAGACCGGTCCCTATTCGGATAGCCGCGTCCAATTTTACCGCCCCGGTGTACAACGCGCGTCCGATAATCACGCCCATAACGCCGTGCGCCTCGAGTGGAAGCAGGAGCTCAATGTCGGCTGCGCTCGCGACCCCGCCGGATGCGATCACAGGCACGCTCATGGCCTGGGCTAGCGCACCAGTCGCCTTACGATTGACCCCCTGTTCGGTGCCGTCCCGGGAGATGTCGGTATACACAATCTCACTGACACCGTAATCCTGACAGCGCTTTGCAAGTTGAGTGACATCCAAATCGGTCGATTCGGTCCAACCTTGGACAGCAACTTTGCCGTTGCGCGCGTCTATGCCGACTGTGATATGGCCTGGAAATTGTTTGCAGGCTTCGGCAACGACCTCTGGTTGACGTTGGGCCAGCGTGCCGAGAATCGCCCGACTCACGCCCAGCGACAAAATATGCTCTAGGCTTGAGAGGCTGCGTATGCCTCCACCGACTTGGACTGGAATGGTCAGCGCTTGACAGATTTGTTCAATAGCTGCGGTATTGACGCCTCTGCCTGAAACGGCGCCGTCAAGGTCGACGACGTGCAGACGCTGTGCGCCTTCCTGCTGCCAGCGCAGAGCGGTCGCGACCGGATCTTCTGAATAGACGGTCGCCTGGTCCATATCGCCTTGATACAGACGGACACATTGGCCAGCTTTGAGATCAATTGCGGGAATAATAAGCATAACAGCGCAAGACTAGGGGGTAGGGGGTAGAGAGGTGGTGCCCGACAGGTGGTCTTCGACCAGGTTGCCGAAATTAGCAAGAATGCGCAGACCGACAGCCTGGCTCTTTTCCGGGTGGAATTGTGTAGCGAACACGTTGCCCGACCTCACGCTTGAGGCAAAGGTGGCACCATACTTGGTTGTGGTCGCAATGATCGCAGGATCGTCCGGAACGGGGAAGTAGGAATGGACGAAGTACACGCTCGCTCCTTCTTCGATACCGTCAAGATGTGGCGGGCCATTTTCCAGATGTTCCATATGGAGCTGATTCCAGCCCACGTGCGGGATTTTATTGCCGTGTAAAGTTGCAAGATCGAAACGCCGCACGGTTCCCTTGAGAATATCGAGGCCTTTGACCCGGCCGAACTCAATACTTTCGGAAAATAAAATCTGCATCCCTACACAAATGCCGAGAAACGGAGTGCCGTGCTCAACGACCCGGTGGACAGTCTCAACCAGCCCACATTCGGCAAGCCCGTTCATGCACGCTGCAAATGCACCGACGCCAGGGAGCACCACACCGGCGGCGGCTTCGATCTTTTGTGCATCACGGGTGATGTCCGCAACGTGGCCCATTTTTTCAAAACCTTTTTGAACGCTGCGCAGATTCCCCATACCGTAATCAATAATGGCAATCATCCTGGACAATCATCCTATGCTGTCATCACTGGACGGCCATTATTCCGGTCCAACCGACGAGAATCAAGGGAAGGCGAACAGAGGCAGGTCGTGAAGACCCGGTGCCTCATGTCAGCCTGGACCGTAAATAAGAAAGCTAGGCTGCGGACTTGAGGCGGAAGAGTAAAACGGATACGTTTTCAGTTTGCTACCAAGAAACGAAGTAAGGAGAAAAAGATGAAAGCTGGAGTCTTTATGATGCCCTCTCATCCGCCCGAGAGGGGCTTATTCCAGGGCCACCAGTGGGACCTCAACCACTTAGAATTCGCCGACAAAGTGGGCTTTCACGAGGCATGGATAGGTGAACATTTTACGGCGCCCTGGGAGCCGAATCCGGCTCCGGATCTGCTCATTGCCCAGGCGTTGCTACGCACCAAGAAGATGAAGCTGTGCCCTGGTGCGCACCTTCTGCCGTATCACCACCCTGTTGAGCTGGCTCATCGGGTGGCTTTTCTGGATCACATGGCTCAGGGCCGTTTTATGCTGGGGGTGGGAACGAGCGGGCTGCCTAGCGATTGGAAACTGTTTAATGTGGACGGTGCCGCCGGAGAAAACCGCCGGATGACGCTGGAAGCGCTCGACATCATGCTCAAGCTGTGGAAGAGCGAAGAGCCTTTCGAATATAGAGGCGAGTTTTGGTCGTTCAACCGCATTGACACTATGCTGGACTCGCTCAAATTCCATTTGAAACCGTATCAAAAACCGCACCCGCCCATCGGCATTGCCGGACTGACCCCTGGCTCCGAGACCTTGAAATTTGCCGGCGAACACGGGTTTTTGCCGCTCAGCATTGCGCTGAGTAACAGTTATCTCAAAACGCATTGGCAGGCGGTAGTCGAAGGAGCTGAGAAATCCGGGCTAACCCCTTCACGCAGCGACTGGCGCATTTCGCGCGAGGTCTATATCGCAGAAACCGATCAGGAAGCACGTGAAAAGGCCCTGCATGGCATGCTGGGACGCGTCTGGGGAGAATATTTGCTGCCGCTGTTTCGGTCGTACGGCATGCTGAGTCTGTTCAAGCACCATCCCGAAGTGCCGGATTCTGATGTGACCCTGGAATACCTAGTCGATTATGTCTGGCTTGTGGGCTCGCCCAAAACCGTCACTCAAAAGCTGGGCGATATGCATGAAGAGACGGGTGGATTCGGGTGTCTGCTGGCGTTAACCTTCGATCAATCAGAAAATAATGAAGCCTGGGAAAACTCGCAGCGCATGCTGACAAAAGAAGTCCTGCCGAACTTTACAGATGCGTAAGCTGATGCTGTCACGGGTGAGAGCGATAAGAACGGGGCGCACTACGGTGTGACCCTGAGATGGACACTCGCCGACGAGAACATCGATGTCGAGCGTCGCGCGTGCGACGCTCCAGACGTTTCGTAGAAATCCGGCAATGGTGTAAGGAATGAGGAAGTGACGAAAAAGCCTCTGGAGTTACCGGAACGTGTGATCAATGATGTCGGCCAAAACGAAACGATCTCCTTGGCTGCTCGTGTTCAAGACGGGTGCGTTCTGAGAGGGGATGGGTCATCTGGTTGAGGATCTCTTCCCGACATGCATCAGGATATTTACGCCGGAATGACTCTTCCAACGCATCGAGAGACTTCAGGATGAAAGATTTGAGTAGCTGCTGGTTCTTCGTCTGAGAGGATGGCTGTGCTAGAAGGGGAGAGGCGATCTCGGCCCTGCGTTTTTTACCTAAGAAGACCGCGATCCTTTTTTCTTTTTCATACAAGTGTGTATAATGGCGATGGCCTGCAGCTTCGACTTTTTGGAGAATTCCGAATCACTGCCGTTCTGATTCAAGGTTGGCAAAGGAAATTTCCGATGTCAGCCAAGATTGCTCTGCGCCATGATTTTTGTGCCCCGCAGCTGCGTAAGCTCTCCCAGCAATGTCCAGATAGTCGGCAAACCTGTCGACTGCTCGCGCTGGCAGCCGTCTATGACGGCAGGAGCTTGGGGGAAGCGGCCAAGATCGGCGGCTTGGATAGCCAGACGCGACGCGACCGGGTTTACCGGTTCAATGAGGAAGGGCCGACCGGCTTGACCAACCGCTTTGGCGTGGTCTATTGCGAGCGCACGGTTTCCAAGCTGCTTGGGGCTCTGGGCTTCTCCCACATGAGCGTCCGACCGCAACATCCCAAACAGGATGAACGGGTTATCGAGGCATTAAAAAAAACTTCGAACAGACCCTCCGGGCGCATATAGCTCACCTGCCGGTTGGCACCCCAATCGAAGTCTGGTTTCAAGATGAAGCCAGGCTTGGCCAAAAGAACGGACGGACACGCCTGTGGGCGAGGAAAGGCACGCTCCCCCGCCCGCCGATCAGCGCTATCAAAACGCGTATCTGCTTGGTGCGATCTGCCCCAAAAGGGGCAAGGGTGTAGCGCTCATGCTGCCCGGGGCCTAGAGGCAAGCCAGGCAGTTACATCTCGACGAGATCAGCAAAGCGTTTGAGAGAAAGGCTCACGCCGTCGCCCTCATGGACCGGGCCGGATGGCACCCAACAGGCAAACTCAAAATGCCAAGAGAACTAACAATAATCCTGTCGCCAACGCTCGCACCGGAACCGAATACCGTTGAAAATATCAGGCAATATTTGCGCGTCAACTGGCGCTCCAACCGCGTCTTCGAAGACTATGATGGGAGGCCTGGCAGAAGTTCATCAAACAGCCGGAAACCATCAAGTCCCTAGGTCTGCGGAAGTGGGCGCATATGGGTCATTGAATAGGGCCATTCGTATTACACTAAAATACAGAAAGACTTATCTAAATCTCTTTAGTCGGCCCCATTCGTGACGGTTCACTGCTCGACGCAGAAAGACAGTCTACAAACTTCCTTTTGTAGAAAGCACGCCCTTCACCCGGGGGTCGGGCTGAACCGCGTTGCTGAGCGCACGGGCAAAGGCCTTGAATCCGGCTTCAATTATATGATGTGGATTTCGGCCTTGGGTCATATTGAAGTGCAGGTTCATGCCTATCTGATTGGTAAAAGCTAGAAAAAAATCGTGGATGAGCTCGGTAGCAAGATTGCCGACTTTTTCTTGGCGAATATCGAGATTATAGGCCAAAAAGGGCCGGCCACTCAGATCGACCACGCACGATACCAATGCTTCATCCAGTGGGACCGTGGCGTCCCCGAAGCGCCGAATACCATGTTTGTCACCGAGTGCGTCTCGAAAGGCGAGTCCGAGTGCCAAGCCGACATCTTCGACTGTGTGATGGTCGTCAACGGCAATGTCACCTTTTGCTTGCAGCGTCAGATTAAAGAAACCGTGTCGCGTAAAGAGCTCCAGCATGTGGTCCAGAAAGGGGACGCCGGTTGACACTGTGTACGCGCCCTCGCCCTCGATCTGGAGGCTGAGTTGGATATCGGTTTCGTTGGTTTTACGGTGCACATCTGCTTCACGTGCGTTCATGTCTCCCTCCGTTCAGACGATACTGCACCGCGCGGGCGTGGGCCTCAAGTCCCTCAAGCTCGGCCAGTCGGATAACTTCGGGGCCCAAGGTGGCAAGCGCTCGCGATGAGGCCTGTATCACACTCGTCCGTTTCAGAAAATCATAGACCCCGAGTGGGGAAGAAAACCGAGCCGTCCCGCCGGTGGGTAAGACGTGGTTTGGGCCAGCCATATAATCCCCAAACGGTTCGGTTGAGAGATGCCCCAGAAAGATTGCACCCGTGTGATGAATGTCTTTGAGCCACCTGCGCGGGGCTTTCACAGCCAGCTCGAGGTGTTCCGGGGCAATGGCATTCGCCAGCTCAACCACCTCCGACCTATTCCGGGCGACAATCACAGCTCCGAAGCGACGCAGTGATGCCGCTGCGACGTCGTGTCGTGTCAGCGTGCTCAGCTGCTGAGTGAGCGCCTGGACGACGGCTTCGCCGACACGCTGTGACGTTGTCAGACATAAGGCTGCAGCCAGCGGATCATGCTCGGCCTGCGAGAGCATATCGGCCGCGACATAGGTTGGTCTCGCACTCTGGTCGGCAATAACCAAGACCTCGCTGGGCCCGGCGATCATGTCGATAGCGACCCGTCCGAAGACGAGTCGCTTGGCCGTCGCTACATACATGTTGCCGGGGCCGACAATTTTGTCTACGCGGGGAATGGTTTTGGTGCCGTATGCAAGCGCGGCCACTGCTTGTGCCCCGCCTACTTGGAAGAACGCATCCGCACCGGCAATATGGGCCGCAGCCAGGAGAGCTGGGTTGGCGCCCTGGGGTGACGGTGGAGAGACAATAATGATCTCTTTCACACCAGCAACCTTGGCCGGAATGACGTTCATTAGAACTGAGGACGGATAGGACGCTGTCCCTCCAGGAACGTACACGCCGACGCGTTCGAGCGGCGTGATCTTTTGGCCCAGAGTGACCCCTAGGTCATCTTGATACGTCCAGCAGGACTGACGCTGCTTATTGTGAAAACGTCGAATGCGTTGGGCTGCTGCCTGAAGCGCCTTTCTGATCGGTACGGGCAGGGTTTTGAGTGCCGCTCGCATCGCACCTGGAGGCGTCCCCAGCTGCGATGCGGTGAGCGCGACACGGTCAAACTTTTTGGTAAAAGTAATCAGTGCGCGGTCGCCCCGTTTCTGCACGTCCTGCAGAATTGAGCGGACTGTCCCTTCGACTTCCGCGCTTGCACTCTCTCCACGAGAGAGGAGCTTCTTGAGATGACGCTGGCAGGCAGGATCCGTTGTGTTGAGGAGAGGAACAACCAGGTCTGTGGATTTGCGCGCAGTGGTCATTGCTGTGATATGCTTTTCTGGCGTTGGATTTTCGCCCCCAGTTGTGAGAGCTTGGCTTCTATCCGCTCGTAACCACGATCAAGATGATAAATGCGGGTAATCTCCGTTTCTCCGCGCGCAGCGAGTCCGGCTAAAATCAGCGAAACGCTGGCGCGCAGATCGGTTGCCATGACCGGCGCCCCGTTCAGAAAGGCGACACCCTTAATATTGGCCGTATGTCCATGAACATAAATATCTGCGCCCAAACGTACGAGTTCTTGGGCGTGCATAAACCGATTCTCGAAGATCATTTCAGTCAGCACACTTTGCTGCCGGCCCAAGGCTAAGAGCGCCATCATTTGCGCCTGGAGATCAGTGGGAAAACCAGGATAGGGTTGGGTCGTAATCTGGACTCCGGCAGGTCGACCATTGCCGATTACGCGGATGCCTTCCGATTCTTCGTGAACCTGGACTCCGGCCTGTTGAAGTGCCTGCAAAAAGCTCTTGAGGTGGTCGGCGCGCGCGCGACGGACCAGCACGTTGCCCGATGTGATTGCTCCAGCAATCAGAAAGGTTCCAGCCTCAACGCGATCGGGGATAACGGTGTGAGTCACGCCGTGCAGTCCTTCCACGCCATCAATCACAATGGTTTGGCTGCCAGCACCACGAACGCGAGCGCCCATGGCGACAAGCATTGCGGCTAAATCTTCGATTTCGGGCTCGCGGGCCACATTGTTGAGGACAGTTGTCCCGTTGGCCAAGGTAGCGGCCATCATCAGATTTTCCGTTGCGCCAACAGAGGGAAAGTCGAGCGTGATGTCCGCTCCTTTGAGCCGATTAGCTTCGGCCTCGACATAGCCTTGTCGAATATGAATAGCTGCGCCGAGCTGTTGCAGACCGCTAAGGTGAATATTGACCGGGCGAGTGCCAATGGCACAGCCTCCGGGTGTTGAGACTCGGGCGTGGCCAAAGCGGGCCAAGAGCGGCCCGAGCACTAAGAACGAGGCGCGCATGGTTTTGACCAAATCGTAGGGTGCTTCGATTTGCTGCACTCCTCTGGCATGCAGTGCTACCTCGTGGGTGCTGAGCCAGTCGGCTTGGACCCCGATCTCCTTCAGCAAGCGAAGTGCCGTTTGAATATCAACGAGTCTCGGTATATGGCGCAGGGTGCATTCGTCTTGTGTTAAAAGAGAGGCGAAGAGCAACGGCAGGGCCGCATTTTTTGCCCCGCTTACACTTACTGTACCGTGAAGAGGAATGCCGCCCTGGACAATAATTTTATCCATTTATATGCATCCGCGTGCGCTTTTGCCTACATCCCTTTTAGGCTGCTCTTTGGAACACCACAACCCGATCATGTCCGGCGTAGTCTTGAACACAGCTCTGGATGGAAAGGCGGCATTGGGCCTGTGCTAGCTGGAGGATAGCGTCCCTTTGGTCGTGCCCGATCTCCATGACGAGCCATCCGCCAGGGCGGATATAGTTCGGACTGTCGTACAGCAGACGTCGATAAAAATCGAGACCGTCCTGCCCGCCGTCTAAAGCACCCTGAGGCTCCCAGTGGCAGATTTCAGGCTGGAGCGTGCTGAGGGTCTCGCGGGCGATGTATGGGGGATTGGTGGCAATGAGGTGAAAGCGCTCAGCCACGTGCGGGACAGGCGCAAACAGATCCCCCTGACAGAAGGTCAACCGTTCGCTAACAGCATGGCGACGGGCATTCCGGCGTGCCAGCGCCAGAATGTCATAATCGATATCCAGTGCCCATACGGCTGCCTGAGGAAGCTCCGTTGCGAGGGCAACGGCGATACACCCACTGCCTGTTCCAATGTCCAAAATAATCGGTGTTGTTATTGCGGGTTTGTGGAGGAGGTGCAGGGCTGTTTGTACAACAATCTCAGTTTCCGGGCGTGGAATCAAAACGTGGGTATCAACATGGAATTCCAAGGACCAAAATTCTCGGCTGCCGGTGATATAGGCGAGCGGTTCGCGGTGTTTCCGTCGCGCAATGAGTTCCGTAAACTGTCTCTTGTGACCAGCAGAAATAGGTGTCTGGAGGCGTGTGTACAAAGACGTACGGTTAGTCTTCAGCGTATGGCTGAGGAGGACTTCTGCGTCTAAGCGAGGCGTATCCACACGACAGAGAGCAAGATCGGCCTCTGCTTCGGTCAAGAGGGCGGCAATAGTGTCGGATTCAAAGGAACGACGGTCCTTCACGATATGTAGGTTCTTAGCCGGGTGACGTTAGCTTGCTGAGGATTTCAACATTTCAGCTTGATGCGAGGTCACGAGTGCGTCAACAACTGCATCGAGTTCCCCATCGAGAATACGCTCAAGCGTGTGCACGGTCATGTTTATACGATGATCCGTCATCCTTGATTGCGGAAAATTATATGTCCGGATCCGCTCTGAGCGGTCGCCCGATCCTACCATGCTGCGGCGCGAGGCTGTGATTTCGGCGTGCTGTTCTTCTTGCGCGCGTTCTAAGACCCGGGAGCGCAGGATTTTCAGGGCCTTGGCTTTATTCTTGTGCTGGGATTTCTCGTCCTGGCACGAGACAACTAAGTTCGTCGGGATATGAGTAACGCGTACTGCCGAGTCTGTGGTATTAACACTCTGTCCACCCGGACCAGAAGAACGGAAGACGTCAATCCGCAGCTCTTTCTCGTCGATTGCGATATCAACCTCGTCAGCTTCGGGCAGGACGGCAACCGTCACTGCCGAGGTATGGATACGGCCCGACGATTCGGTCTCTGGAACGCGCTGGACGCGATGCACGCCACCTTCAAATTTGAGACGACTGTAGGCGTTTTTACCATTCACCGTGCTGATGATTTCTTTAAACCCACCAACACCGGTCGGGCTCGAACTGAGCACCTCCATGTGCCAATTCTGGCGTTCTGCGTAGTGGGTGTACATCCGAAACAGGGTAGCGGCAAATAAACTGGCCTCTTCTCCGCCCGTGCCAGCCCGAATTTCGAGGATGACGTTCTTTTCGTCGAGGGGGTCTTTGGGAAGCAGTAAGACATGCAGTTTAGCCTCGAGTTCGGTGGAGCGTGCGCGCAGGTCGCCGATCTCTTCTTGGGCCAGTTCACGCACATCGGGTTCGGCATCGTCGAGCAGGGCCTTACTGCCCTCTATATCGTCGCCGGCTTTGCGCCATTCCCGAAAACACGCAACGACTTCTTCCAGGGACGCATGCTCTTTGGCCAGTTTAGCATACGCGGTGGGATTACTGGCAACCTCTGGTTTGCCTAATGTGGCCTCAACTTCCTCGTAGCGCCTCTCGACCTCAGCTAATTTTCCAAGCAGTGCAACTGTTTCGCTCATAATAACAAGAAAGTGACGGAACGCGGCAGATGGGAAGCAAACACGAAGCGGATACAACGAGGGGCGGTGTAAAACCGCCCCTGCGCATGATTGCCTATTTCTTCGTCCAAGGACAGAGGATATGAATCGTTATCCTTCTTCTTTGCCTTCCCGTTCTCCTTGCGTCCCTTCGGTCTCTTCCGGGTTTTTGATTCCGTATCGACGTCGGAACCGCTCGACCCTACCCGCCGCATCAACAATACGCTGTTTGCCCGTGTAGAATGGGTGCGATGCGCTCGAAATGTCTAATTTATATAAGGGATAGGTATTGCCATCTTCCCACTCAATCGTGTCTTTGGTTTCGACGCAGGCACGGGTCAAAATGGCGAAGTCGGCCGATGTGTCCTGAAAAACTACTTGCTGGTACTCTGCTGGATGAATTCCGTCTTTCATTCTCAACCTCCGAGGGCTAGTATTACCATCTCACCAGGTGGGCTGCAACTCAGGAGAAGACAGTCAAGAGAGATATATGGAAGAACAGCGTTTGCGTGAAATTCAGAGCGCGCTGCAAAATGAAAAGGATGAAAAGCTGGATGGCTGGCTGTTTTATGATTTTCGGCGCAGCGATCCTTTAGCGTATCGCATTCTCGGACTCGACCCAAAAGAGATTTCCACGCGGCGTTGGTATTATTTCATCCCAGCAGTTGGTGAGCCGGTTGGTATCGTCTCTACGATTGAGCCGCATCGCTTAGATGGGCTGCCAGGGCAGAAATTGTCGTTTTTTACCTGGCAGCAGCACGCGCAGCGGCTGGCCGAAGTGTTGCGCGGCGCGCGCCGGATTGCCATGCAGTATTCGCCTGGGAATGCCATCCCGTATATTTCTCGTGTTGATGCCGGAACTATTGAAACAATCCGCCAGCTTGGAGCTGAGGTGGTCTCATCCGCAGATTTGGTCCAACGTTTTGAAGCCGTGTGGACAGCAGACCAATGGCAAAGCCATGTGCGGGCGGCAAAGGTAGTACGCGAGACGGTTGATGTCGCTTTTACCTATCTGCGCGAACGTGCTCCCGTGTCGGAATACCAGGTCCAGCAGCTCATCTTGGAGCGCTTTGCCAGCCATGGTCTGACGACCTATCATCCGCCCGTGGTGGCGGCTAACGCGCATAGTGCCGACCCGCATTACACCCCTAGGGCGGAACAGTCTGCCGTGATTCAGTCTGGCGATTTTGTATTGATTGACCTGTGGGCGAAAGAGCCGGACGGAGTATACGCCGACATCACCTGGACGGGTTTCATGGGCAGCGATGTACCAGAGCAGTATCACAGAATTTTCAATCTGGTCCGCGACGCACGTGACGTAGCAGTGGCGTTTGTGAAAGACCGAGTCGAGAGTGAGCAGGTGTTCTTTGGACACGAGGTGGACGCAGCATCGCGCAAAGT
Source organism: uncultured Enterobacteriaceae bacterium (assembly GCA_964495015.1). Classification (GTDB taxonomy): domain Bacteria; phylum Desulfobacterota; class Binatia; order Bin18; family Bin18; genus Bin18. Next base: position 64,878 of record CAZBUD010000013.1, read on the forward strand.
CATTGCCGATGCTGGGTATGGCGAGCAGTTTTTTCATCGCACCGGCCATTCGATCGGCGAAGAAGTCCACGGAAACGGCGCGAATATGGATGGTGTAGAGACTCAGGATACCCGCCGAGTGCTGCCGCATACGTGTTTCTCGATTGAACCAGGGATCTACCTGGCCGGAAACTTCGGCGTGCGCAGTGAGGTCGACGTCTATGTGACGGAGCACGAGGCCATTGTGACCGGCGACCCAGTGCAAACGGCCGTCATCCCGATTTTGAAGTGAGGGAGAAGTAAGTAATGGCAAAAGTATGGTTTGTACGGCAGGAGAATCGTCTCTGCGCCTTGGCCGGAAAGCCAGCCTACGCCCGTCCGTTGGAGACGGTCCAGTGGTCTTTGGATATCGGGCTCCATCGGTTTTATACTGATCTCGCGCTAGTGCTTGACGACCGACAGCCTCCATCAGAGTTTACTGCTGCCGATATTGTGCTGGTAGAGATCCAGCGCGAGGACTTACCCGCTGGGTCAAATTACAAGGTGGGATTTTACTCGTCTCCCTATTCTCCACAAGCGGCAGTCGAGCGATTCGGCCAACCGTGGGCATAGAAAACGGTTCCCACTCTACTGCGTTTCAGAACTGTCCGACACACCCCTTTGCGCATTTCTCTAATCGCGCTTCCGGCTGCGTTCTGCCGGGACATAGAGCTGTTCGATGAGATACTTCTTAAAGCTCTCGGCGTAAGGCTGCCTGACCAGCGCTTTTTTCATGCACGAAAGCCATGCGTCACGTTGTCTGCTGCCGATATTGAGATGAGCGGGCGCGCTCGGAAGTCTAATTGGCCCATATTTTTCCCGGCACAGCTTCGGGCCGCCTAGCCAGCCGCATAGAAACCGTGAGAGCTTGTCTCGCGACTCGATCAGATCTGAGGGATGAATGTCCCGAACTTCTTTGGCCTCGGGAAGTTGCTCCATTAAGTCGTAAAAATCGTCAACTAACTTTTGAAGCCCTTCTCCGGCGTCTGCAGCTTGGAAAGACGCATCGCCTTCACCGTATTGGGACTGCTGTTCGTCGTTCATTTTCGCCATGTCCATCGCCTCCCTGCTCTGCTATTCTCTCGTGCTCTAAGTATTGTCTTATTTTATCTTGAAAGGGCAGCCGTCATGTCTGATTTCGACCTTCGCATTTTTTCGTATCTGCCCAACCCCCGCATTTGGAAGGCCACTATTGCCGCGCGACTGTGCGATATACGGATTGATGTACGCGGCAGTGCCGCCGCCGATTTGCAGAACTGGCTATGGGATTTTGAGGCGCACCCACTAACCGACGAAGAGAAAAACTTTCCACAAGACACTGAACGCCAAGGCATGGCCGGTTTCACCGGCCGTCTCTATAAGACAGACGCCTTTCTTAATGCGCATCCGTTTGGGACGGTTCCTGCCGCATTTAGCCCCGATGGGATGACGGGAATTTTTGAATCGAATAGCATTATGCGAGTGGTAGGCCGGCTTGGGCAGGAGAAGTACCCAGTCTATGGAACAGATGCGTATTCCGCCACTCGCATTGATAGCTTTCTTGACGCAAGCCTGGTGTTTGCCCGTGATTCGCAAATTTATTTGCTTGCCCTTATGGGAGGTTCGATGAAGGCAGACGTCCACTCGCGGGTGAAAGATGCGTTCGGCATCTACTTGTCTGGCATTGACCGCGGGCTTGCACCAAACCGTGAATACCTCGTCGGAGATAACATCACTCTGGCCGACATTTGCTTCGTAGCTGAGATCGCCTTGTTTTCGAACGAAAAGGCGCAGGGCAAGCTGCTCGCGGAGAACGGGTTAGACCTTGTGTTTCATGAAGGTATTGAATCTGAGTATCCGAAAGCGATGACCCACTTTGCAAAGCTCTCTGAGCATGAGGCGTTTGCTCCAGACGTCAAACCTTATTTAGAGAAGCTGCAAAAGCGGATTGTGCGTAATACGGAGTAGGTGGTGAAATTTCGCCCGTACGGGGTAAACCCAATGAGAGGGACAGGGCCACATGTCCTTATCCCGGCCAGATGATGATCAGGATTGAGAGGCAGACGAGTGGTACGCCAAAAAGTGCAATAGAAAGGCGAATAAATCCTCGTGCCGTGAATATCTCTATTGTTGGTGCTTCTTTAGTCGTGGATCCTAGAGACTAGGAAATTTTTTCTGGCTTCCGTCCCTCCTCCTGACGGTCTCAGGTACTCTCGCCCATGGTGCGAGGGGGAGAAAAAAGAAGATTCATACTTCCGGTTTAGGAGGCCTCGTCTAAGTGAAATTCGTTACCAGGCTTGTTATGCCCACCGTGGCCCAGGCCGCGTGCCCCAAGGTAGGCTGAAATACCATGCTCGTGTCGGTCGAGACCGCTACGCTCGACATCCTCGGCGCTGCGGAGGCCTATTGTCGCTTTCAGGGTGCCAAAGACGGCTACTGGAAACGCAACCGTGAAAATACCGTAACAGGCGATACCAACCAGGTGGCTGACGAGCTGCTCACGTGACGCGAGATTGCCGTGGATCCCAACAGCGCGCGTGCCCCACATGCCACACACGCGGTGTACGGAGATTTCTCCAACGGGATCGTCGACTTTCAGCCGGTCGATTGTGAGCACTGCCGCAACAACAAGCGCTCCAGCGATGGGCCCAATAATGGCAGCCTCGAAGGCTCCCATTTGATCGGTCCCGGCGGTAATGCCTACCAGGCCGGCGAAGGCGCCTTTGAGCATCATTGTTAAGTCAAGATTCCTCAGCACGGCAATGCTGGTGAGCATTGCGCCAAGGATACCGGCCGCGCCAGCAAGCGAAGTGGTTAAAAATACGAACGACACGCTGCCTAGATCGGTAGACAGAACCGAGCCGCCGTTAAACCCGTACCAGCCGAACCACAGCAAAAACACGCCGATTGTTGCCAGAGGCACACTGATAGGCGGGATAGTTTTTATCTTCCCGTTTACGTGCTTGCCGAGTCGTGGCCCAAACATAGGTGCACCGATAAGGGCCGGCCAGCCACCGACGCTGTGCACCAGCGTTGAACCGGGAAAACCATAAACGGTATCGCGCGCGCATCAAGAAAGCCTCCTCCCCATTTCCACATACCAGCGATTGAATAGCAAAATGCACACTTGGATCGATAAGGTGGGTGGAAATGGGAGCGGACATCGTAGTGATGTTCAACCAACCATCATTCAAACCTTCCCACAGAACTCTGGCAAATTTCCTCGCTGAGAGGGGCTGCGCCACCACAGGGGAGCTGGGCTCCAGGGAATAGTCAGGTATGATTTTTATTTCCTCTGTTTGATATATCGCTGTTTGGAAAGAAGATTTTAGGCGAATAGTGAAAGAGCAGCTCGTGAAGCGGGAAGTCGTCTGGACTGAAAAGGAGGTGGCTGGGGCAACACGCAAGTGCAGAGCGCTCTCCCGTGTCGTTTTCGATCGGGCCGAAGAATCTCTTAGACTTGCCTAAATCGGCTTCCTGGAGCCGGCGGATCTTGTGGCGGCCCGGCAAAACACTGCGCAATTGACATCCAGGCGGTAGCCGTTTCTCCAACTACTCGTAGTGTGGTGTCGGCAATATTACGCACTTGGGTGACGACCTGGCAGAACTCGACCGCGCTCCCTTCGATGCAGCTTTCTTCGCTGGGATGATTCCACTCCCAAATCTCTCCCGACGGTGCGCTGAGCCGGAGAGAGGGGATGTCTGCTGGCACGGCCTTTTCACGATTCTTAAAGGTCCAGCCAAATGTATTCATACCGATGACGACCACGTTTTTGATACGGTCAACATCGGTTCGCGTTTTACCCAGCACATCGTAGACGGCTTGACTGTGTGCCCAAGTCTCCATGAGACGTGCCGTGATGCTGGAGCGCACGCTCATATCCGGGCCGAACCATTTGACGCGTCGCTTGGGGTCGGCGTCAGTGAATCGGTCTGCCATCTCAACGTAGTAATCGCGCCAGTGGTTTAACAAAGCACGATCCCGTAAGCCATCCAGCCAAGCATCAGTGAATGCAAGGCGTCCGTGCTCTTTATTGCCTGATGTGAACTCTTGCACCAGGTCTTGAAAAGCCTTGGTATCTTGCAACGAGAGATCTGCCGCGTAGTTTCCCATGTGAAGATGGGCGATGATATTATTGATCGTCCACTCTTTGAATTGAGTTTTTGTCTCCCAGACTTGATCGTCTAATCCACCTATCCCATCTAGCAGGGCGAAGATGGCGTCACTCTCTTCTCGAAAATCTATGGCTTGCTGCAACACGTTCTGCTCCTAACCATGCTTACTCATGAACAAGGGCCTGCAATTTCTCAAAAAAACCTGGCGGAAACTCAGCAAATTGAGGTAACGTCTCAGCGACGGTATCCCACGGAGCTTTGGAATCGACATTGATATGGACGCCTTGATCTTCAGTAGGCTCTTGATCAAGCGTGGTGATAGCAATGTTGAGGAGGCCTGGGATGGGCAGACGAATGAACACCCGTCCGCCACATTTGCCACAAAAACACCGAGCTAACCCGTCCATTTGGGGTGAGTGATATTCACGTACCGCATCTTGGCCGGCAGTAATCGAAAAGTTCGCTTCAGGCAGGAACCCCGCGGTATAAAAGGCTGCGCCCGAAACCCGTCGGCAATTACGACAATGGCAATGCACGATGTAGCCAATATCCCCCTCAATTCGATATTTCACCGTTCCGCAGTAACATCGGCCCGTTTGCATTGTTGTTCTCCTTTCTCGTGTCAGATCAAACAAACCACACCAATCGTGAAAAGGCCACCGGCCAAGAGCGAAGAACGACACCCTGGGTCCATAGTTTCGCTGTAGATTTTACTATACGTAAAAGAAACTTTTTTCACAGTATTGCAGTGAGGTTTTCTATGCCTAACCAGAACAATCTGAAAATTTCTACCGGACTTGTCTATCTCACGAGAATCGTGCTCCTTGTTGCCGCCCTCATCTCTATTGGACGCAGCCCTGTCATGGCGGTCCAGGGCGAACGTTTGCTTAAAGCTCACAAGGACCATGACAATTGGCTCACTTACGGGCACGGGTATGCCAACCAGCGCTATAGCGGCCTGGATCAAATCAATACCGACAACGTCCAGCGGCTGGTGCCGAAGTGGATATTCCAGACTGGTATGCTGGGCACCTTCCCGACGAGCCCGATTGTTGCCGACGGGATTATGTATCTGACCACACCGTACAACCATATAGTGGCGCTGGATGCTGCGACAGGAACCTTGCGCTGGCGCTACAGCCATGAGATGGCGGTCGATACGCTGTGTTGCGGTTCCCACAATCGAGGTTTGGCCATCGGCTATGGCCGACTGTATATGATCACCGCCGACGCGCGCCTTGTGGCGCTGGATGCGGCGACAGGGGCCGTAGTGTGGGATATGCCGGTTGTCGATCCTACCACGGGAGACCCGGCAGACCTGCAACCATTGAAGGAGCTAAAAGGTATTGACGCAGCAGATGAGTCGAAGCCTAAAAGCATCGCCAAACTAAAGGCGCTAACGGGCTTTGCCGGCAATATGGCGCCCGCCGTTTACGATGGCAAGGTGTTCGTTGGAGTGAGTGGTACCGGCTACAGTCAGGTATTAAGTGAGGCGGAAGCCGACGACCCGTCTGCACTTGGTCGTGCCGGTCCTCGGCGCGGTCTGCGCGCCTTCCTGTCGGCCTATGATGCCATAAACGGTCAGTTGATCTGGCGCTGGTATTCAACCGCTGCCAAGGGCTGGGAAGGGGAATTTGCCGAGCACACCTCGTTCGGTGATGCCCTTGATCGCGATCTTACTGCTGAACGCACCAACGCCGAGACATACGGTGATGCGTGGAAGGCGGGCGGCGGTTCTATCTATTCCTCCCCCTCCATCGACCCGGATTTGGGCCTGATCTATTTCGGAACCGGCAATGCCTCCCCCGGCTATGCCGACTACAAACGCCCCGGCGATAACCTGTATACCTCGTCGCTTGTCGCGCTAGACGTGGGCACCGGCAAGCTGCGTTGGTATCACCAGATCGTGCCGCACGACATTTGGGGCTATGATGTTGCCACCCCGCCCGTATTATTCGACTTCCCGTCCAACGGAACAACCGTATCGGCCGTGGCCGAAGCTTCCAAAACAGGCTGGCTGTATCTGTTCGATCGTGCGACCGGAAAGGTATTGCGGCGTTCCGAAGCGTTCGTGCCGCAAAACGACTTGATGTTCCACCGACCCACCCCCGAGGGTGTCCTCATTGCGCCTGGCGCGGCAGGCGGAGCCAATTGGCCGCCCACGTCGTACAGCCCTCACACCGGGTGGCTATACGTATCGGCAACGCACAACCCGACTCGTTACTATCTCAAGCCAGGTGGGGCTGGAGAGCCTGCGGGCGTGGTGCTTTCGTTTGAGGAAAATGTCGAACGGTGGGGGACCCTGAGTGCTGTCGATCCTGGTGATGGAAAAATAAAATGGCAGGTCAAAACGGATTTACCTCTGCTGAGCGGCTCGGTGGCCACTGCGGGTGGTCTACTCTTTCACGGCGAATCTAGCGGCAACTTTGTGGCCCGCAATGCACTGGACGGTGCCAACCTGTGGCACTTTAACACCGGGGCGGGGGTCAATGCCCCGCCCGTGACCTATGCGGTGGACGGGAAGCAATTCGTGGTTGTGGCGGCGGGTGGCCACAAGCTGTTTGATTTTCCTCTAGGCGATGCGGTGATTGCCTTCGGCCTGCCCGAATAAGCAGTTATTGTTACGTCTGCTGCGCCCAACCTGCTTGAGCTGCCTATCAGCGCGTGGGCACCTCTGAATAAGCCTGCTGCATCGTGTCCAGATGGCCCTGGGCTTCCAGGCCGCCTCCGAGCGTACGCAAACACAAATGACTCAAGCCAGCCCGCCGCCAGCAGGAAACCCGTTCGCGCCATTCCGCTTGCCTGGGTCCCACGACCGCGACGCCGGCCTCGGTGCCGATGTCGTGTGGATTGCGACCGGCTGCTTCTGCCGCGTGATGAATGTCAGCCTGTACGGCGGGGAACTCCTCCGGCGCGCACAACACAAACCAGCCGTCGGCCAGCCGCCCAATCCGGCGACGAATGCGCGCAACTGGATTGCGCCGCGCGCCTATCCACAACGGCATCGGTCTTTGGATGGGGAGCGGATTCAAGCCGGCGGCTGATACCTTGTCCCAGCGTCCATCAAATTCCACCGTCGGCTGCGTCCAGAGCTGTTTGAGCAGTACCATCTGTTCTTCACAGCGGGCGCCTCGGGTGTGGAAATTTGCACCCAGCGCACCGTACTCCGCCGCGTTGGCGCCTATCCCAATCCCCAAACGCAGGCGTCCTCCCGACAAGACATCCAGCTCAGCCGCCTGCTTGGCGACAAGTACGTCTGCCGCAAGGGCAAGACGATCACGGACGGCACCAGCTGTATGTTTTCTGTGACTGCAGCGATGTAGGCTAGCAGCGTTAGCGGCTCGTGAACGTGACCGCTCTCGGGCCGCAAGACCTGGTCCGGGACTCTCAGATGGGTAAGGCCCAGTTCGTCAGCCGCCTGCGCAAATGCCTTAATAGCACCTAAGTCGTTTTGCAGTTCTCTCACCGGAAGTGAAATGCCAATTTTCATCAACTCTCTCCTAAGGGCCCTGAGAACCCGAGGAACTGGGGGTACGTACGCTGCGTGGGTTGGGGTGGGGGAAGGCCAAGACGGAAGTTTTACGCCGCTGGCCGCTGCGGGTCATCGGGCGATCGCATTTTAAGGTGATGGAACAGTTGTCCAGCCCGCAAACAAGCGACGATGTCAGTGAGGGTATCGGTCACTTTGCCCTCGGCATGCAGAGGGCCTGCCGGGATGATGAGTTTGTCGCCGGCCTCGACCGAGAGCCGTTCGCCCGAGGCGCCATCCCGAACCCAGGTTGAACCCTCGATGACATACCCGTTGATATCCACACCGTGCCAATGCGTATCAAGGGCGGGTGAAGGATCAGATACATAGGTTGTGGGCCAATAGCCCGTCTGTTCAATGTCTTCGAGCACTTCAGATTTGTCTTTGAAGAATTGTTTCACGACTTCTAGTCCCATTGTGAACCTCCGCCCAGTTTTCCGAACCTGGTTTCTCCGTTTCGACGGCACCTGAATGGAATGGGAACTTTTGAAAGGTGTCAACGGAGTCGCGGGAGTGCGCACCCACGTTGCAACCAAGCGCAATGTGGGGGAGGGGGCTCTTCTCACTGAATTCGAGTTTGCTTCCGTTCCTTGCCTTTCCTTTTCCAGAGACTAGAGGCAACCTTTTCTACGACCTGAGCGCCGGTGCGCATCCCTTCCAAAACGATTGTCGTATTGTTACTCTCACTGACCCCGCGTTTTTCACAGACGAAGATTGGTTTTACGATTTGTTTGCGCAACAGCGCTGCGACGATCCCGTGCACTGGAAGGTGGGTCCGGATGGGCTAGGACTCTGGTCCGTGTTCAAAAATGCAGATGTCAAGAAGATACTCAACGACATGCCCCTGTTCGGCTTCGAGCCCGAAGGGAATATGCCGATCTTCAATAGCGATGACGAAATCGTTGCGACCGAGGCGTTCGGGATCGGCCAAAGCATCCTGGTTGCCGATCCCCCGCGCCATTCAGAGATGCGCAAATTTGTCGATCGCCCGTTCACGTCCAGGGCGCTGGAGGAACTCTCCCAACGATGCGGTCGTCTCATTAAGGACGTCTTCGATTGCTTGCCCGAAAACGGCGAATGCGATGTCGTTAGCGATATCGGTCCGAGGATTCTTATGCCGGTCATCTGCGACATTCTCAAGATACCCGTGCAAGATTGGGACACCATTTTTAAGTGGGGCAAGATGACCCTCGGCAGCGGTGACGCCGAGTACGTAGAGGCGGGTAGCTCGATGCTCGAAACGACATTGAGCGGCTTTCTCAGCATGCTCGCCTACTGTAGCAAGCTGGCTTTTGAATGGCGTGGCTGTCCGTTCAGCAACCCTTTCACGCAGTCGGCCAACGCAGAGATTGTTGGAAAAAGGTTGACGGATTCCGAAGTCGCGTATAACGGACTGGTACTATTGAACGCAGGTTTCGAAACTACCCGAAACGCGTTCGCCGGCGGTGTATTGGCGCTGCTTCAGAATGCCGATCAGATGTCTAAACTGCGTACGAATCCTAAGCTGATCCGCCTGGCGGTTGAGGAAATGCTGCGCTGGAGGAGCCCTGTGATTTCAGTCATGTGCGTGGCTACGGCCGACACGGAGCTCGGCAGTAAGAAAATCAAAGAGGGTGATCGCATCGTCGCCTGGTTAGCGTCGGCGAACCGTGACGAGGAGGGCTTCGAGCGTCCGCACAAATCTGACGTGAAGCGGCAGCCGAACCTGCATGTGGGTTTTAGCTGCGGGCAACATTTTTGCGTCGGCGATCCGCTCGCAAAACTGGAGATCTCCTTTGGGCTGCAAGAGGTGTTGGATCGGTACGACGGCATCGAAATCATCGGTCCGGTCGAGCGCGTGCACGCAAACTTCGTTGGCGGGCTAAAACGACTGCCCTTACGATTAAAGCCTAAAGCCTCCCGTCAGCAGGCGGCCATACGGCGGGAGCGTGACGGGAGGGTTGCAGGCGCTCCCGTAGGGCTTCGGGACGGAATGCGGTCCATCATAGTCAAGGGCTGCGTGACAGTTGAAAACGCTTCTGATTCTGAGGTATCACCGAGCCCTTTGCCCTTCGGCTTTTAAGGGTAATGTCCTCTTTATACTCTCAGTAATTGGCTCTGTGAGGGTGCATGTTTGCTGACGTGGTTAACCGATTTCGTCGTGATCCACGATTTCGGTGGGAGATGATCGTCCTCGGGTGCATGTATGTGGGGTACGCCGCACTTTATATGTGCCTGGCCACTGTCGTGATTTCGGGTCCTGCCATGCTCAGTGACCCAGCACTAGGCCTCAACAAGACTGCTTGGGGAGCTATCATCGGCTGGGGTACAGCCGGCACTCTGAGCGGCAAGCTCATAAATGGGGTCCTGGCTGACAAGATCGGGGGACGTCGAGTTTTTTTGCTCTCTCTCAGCTTGTGTATGTTGGCCACTGGAATTTTCGGTACGCTATCCGGTGCGCTGTACTTCTCGGTGGCCTACTTCATCGCCCTGTTCGCAAAGTCGGCCGGTTGGCCTTCGATGGCCAACCTCATCAGGGTATGGTACGCGCCGAACTGGCGCGGACGCATATGGGGCATCCTCTCTTCTAGTTCGCGATTGAGTTCCTTGGTTACGACGCTGGTTCTTGGCAGCCTGTTGCTCGTGATTTCCTGGCGGGAGGTTATCGCGGTCTCTGTCGTAATTACAGGCAGCGTGATTTTATGCCTCTTTTTTGTCCTCAAACAGTCGCCAAAAGATGTGGGCTTAGAAGCCGTTTCTTTACACGACGGAGATCTTCAGCAGGGACCTCGTCTTCGACCTCATCCCCTCGATAATGCCACCCTGGTTGAAGCACTGCTCAGTTTTATCCGGAGCCCGCGCGTTTGGCTGATCTGTGCCAGTATCATGTGCCTAACGGTCCTCATGGAGTTTCAAAGCTTCATTCCAATCTATCTGAAAGAAACGTTTGGATTGACTTCGGGGATTGCCGCGATTACATCCTCCGCTTTTCCGGTCGGTTGTTTGATATCCGTTCTGGCAGGAGGGTTTGTCTTCGACGGGCTCACCAAGAAAAAGCGTATTTTTGTTCTCGGTGGTTTGATGGGGCTCGCTGTCTGTTGTGTCTCTGTTTTACTTGCCATCCCACAATTGGGCATGACGAATTCTTTCAGCCTGTGGACGGCGCTTTCAGCCATTATGTTTTTTGGTTTGGCCATTGCCCCCTGCTATTACATCCCGATGAGTGTATTTTCGGTTGATTTTGGTGGCAAACACTGCGGTGTCCTCGTGGGTATTATTGATGCAATTGGCTATCTGGCAGCCATGGTGTTCGATTTCTTAGGCGGGGCAGTCGCAGACAAAGTGGATGGTTGGCATCACTTTCTAAATATTCTTCTTCATGTTTCACTTGTAGGGACTGTGACCTTAATTTCGTTTCTCTTGCTTGAGTATCGCTCACAAAATGAATTTAAGATCGATTGAAGAGAAGGGCTTGGTAGGAGGCCGGAGAATGGGGGGCTGGGGGCAGGCTGATAAGGGTTCGGCCGCGTATTCTGCAGCAATCCGCCTAAATAGTCAGACAGACCAACGCGGATACACATGAACTAGAGCGCCGCGTCCGCGTTACGACCCCAGTGGATGCACAGAGGTGCAAAGGCCCCGTTCCATCTTAGCGTTGGCTCGAAGCTGGACGGAAACAGCGCGCGGTTCTTTACTTCCCAGTAGCGGTGGCTTGCCGCGCTCAGAACTGGAGAGACCCCTCAGAACATATGGGTCTCTGGCAGAACATCGACGCAGACCTCTAGATGGCGCAGGTCGAAGAACGACTGAGTAAGAGGCCCGAGGCGCCGGCGGCGATCTTCTCGTGCAAGATGCCAATTTTCGCTCGCTACCCGCGGCGGTAGGGGTCGAAGGTGGCATACAGGCGAAGACCTGGATCGGCCCGTTTGAGCGCATGGATGAGTTCTGCGCTTGTTGTGGAATACACCGGTCGTGTCAGATCCTGCGGCGAGTCCCCGCGTACCACGAGGGCCTCGCGCAGCGCCAGGCCCCGCAGCAGACTGGACAGCTGAGCCGCTGCCTCGACGGGGAAATCCATGGCAGGCAGGTGGGGAACGGCCCTGCCGAGACTCGCCTAGCCAAGCGCGCGCGCCTCCCAGCTTCGGAGATCGAACCGTAGCAGGTCGGGGATGTTGACCATCCGGACACTGGGGAACTCGCGAGCGAGTAGCTCGAGCTCTGCGGTGATGGCAGCCCGGGAGCAAGGGACTAGCTCAACCGATATCACAATGCTCATGACGCCTTCCTCCCGTCCCAGCGATGGCCAGGGTGCGATTCACGAATATAGAGAGATAAGCGAAGTCAAGCAACTCAGAATGCTTCTGGCCCCATTTTTCCCAGCGTTCCTATTTCAGTCTTCAGATTCCACACTCAGGAAGGACGCTCCTAAACGTCAAATTGACACGGGGCCCGTGCGGGCGCGTTTCCTTGTTGATCCTGTGTTTCCAATGACGCTGAGTCTGACCTTTCATCAAGAGCAGGCTGCCAGATTCTAGCCTCAGTCGAACGGGCTTCAGAGCTCTCTTGGTCTTATGCTTGAAGATGAGAGTCCGTTCTTCTCCCAAGCTGAATGACGCAATGATTGGTCGTTCCCCGAGTTCCGGCTCGTCGTCGCTGTGCAACCCCATGCTGTCCCGGTGGTCTCGGTAGTAATTCAGGAGAACGCTATTGAAGTAGTTGCCAGCCACAGCCTCAACGCTGCGCTTGATAGCGAGCAAGGCTTGCGTCCAGGGCAGCGGGTCGAGACGAATGCCAGAGTATGTGTAATCCTTGCCCGGATCGCCATACCACGCTATCAGACGTGGTTGTGGGAACGTTTTTCCCCAGACAACGACCGTTTCAGCCCTCCAAGGAACTTCATCAATCAGGTGACGCATGGCGACGTTGTCCGGCTCTGCAAGCGGGAGTTGCGGTTGGTAGTAAACCTCCGCGTCTTGCATTGGAATGCGTTCAAGCTCCTTCGTCGCTCCAAAAAGATCGGCAGTCACGCTTGCGCCTTTCTCAGTACCGGTCGTGCCGGCATCTCAACTAGCTTTCATTTCACCTGGTGGGGCTACACATACATCGATGATGGTGCGCCGTAATACTCGCAGGCGCAACAGACATTCCCTCACCTGCCTTTCGGCATCTCGGTACAGCGTCTTTGAATCTCATCGGGAGAGACCTCTTCGATGTGGTGTCCGATATTCCAGCGGTGACCGAATGGATCACGCACGGTTCCTGAGCGCTCGCCGTAGAACTGGTCCTGCGGTTCCATTTCGAGCTTTGCGCCCAGTTTCACGGTACCACTAATGATTTTTGTCGGCGTTATCGATGTGCAGATGAATCGTGGCCGGGGTGCCACCAATCGTCGGCAGCCCCTTGATCTCGTACTCAGGAAATTCGTCCGACAACATCAGCGGGGAGCCGTTGAAATCGACTTCAGCGTGCCCGATGCGCCCGCTGGGCTCGGTGGGACGGTACTTCTCTCCGGCGACAAATGTCCGCGTGTAGAACTCGATGCCCTGCTCAGTATTTGTTACACACAGATAGGGATACAGCTCATGGACTGTCATAGGGGACTCCTTTCAGCAGTGGATTGTGACGCAATGGTAATACCCTTGCCGCCGACCGGCGGGAGGGTCGTCTGCTCGGTGCCGGGAAATGGGGGATCAGGGTCATGGTACGATTGCGTTCAGCACAAGGATCGCCGGCAAAGGCGCATTCACAACTCTTTTGTCATGAATATGCTGTATGGATCTTCAACATAATCTGCGAGTAAGTCGCATTTTTTGAACCCAAATCGAGTATATAGATTATCGGCTGGAACAAAAGCTTCCTTTGACCCCTTTCTAGGCTCACCCTCTTCTAGTTTTTATTTTTTGCCCTTTCCAATATATGCTTGAGCAGCGTACAGGGTGGCGGCGACCCTAACGTAGATGCAACGAGGCAGTACGCATAGATTTAATTTCGCCATGTTGAGAGTCTAATTCTTTCAGACCTCCGCAACCCAGTAATTCAGAATTATCCCATACGCTCCAAAATGTTATTTCAGGCTTGCGCAAGCCCCCTAGATCCAGCGCATGGATGCTTTCAGGTAGAGAATGTTGCGCCATACTTTGTAAATGTTCTCGCAACAATTGAGCTATCTCGGAGTCGGTCAAATCATCAACTTTGATATCCATTGAAATCTAGGCTCTTCGTAATTCGGGCGCCTCACGTTCGCAGTCCCGTGTACGGCTTCGTTAGGCATGGCCCAAGACTGGTGCCGGGTAGGCTTGAAACACCTCGTCTACAGTAATGACCGTCAGCTCCTGCTCCATTGCTTGACAGATCAACATGCGGTCAAAGGGGTCACTGTGAATCGAAGGTAGTGTTGTGAGTTGCAGTACACTGCGTTCATCCAGGGGCAAGTTGGCGATCTGATGGCGTTCGCGTTGGGCTGGCAGATACCGTTCTGGCGGTTCAGATGAAGGGAGCTTGCCGAGTTGGTACTTGATGATTGTCTCCCACACGGACACGACGCTCAAATAGATTTAATGTGCGGCTGACGAATCGTATCCCGCCGCCCCGCCGACAACCCCGCGTCCCCACTGATGAACCAAAGGAACACATGGGTGTCAAGGAGGACCTTCGTTTACCTTCAAACGCGCTAGGGGAGTCCTCGGGTAAAGGCGCATCAAAGTCATCCGGCACTGTGAACTCTCGCGCGCGCAACCAAAGCGCGGAGCGTCTCTATGGGCGAAACGACTGGTTTGACTTCAGCAATAGGTTTACCCGCGCGGAAAATCGCCAGCGTCTCCCCAGCTACGACACGCTGGAGATAAGCGGATAAATCTCACTGTTGTTTGCGCCAACTTGTGCCACAGGCAGATCGTCTCCTACAAATTGTCACGGAGCAAACCCAGCAAGCGCCCAAAGAACAATTCAGCGGGGTTTTTGCTGGAACGAGGAACGAGCACGGGGGAGGAAGTCCTCTGCGCCGGCTTGTTGGCGCTGCTCTTTGATAGGCTATAGCTCATCAGTGACATTTTGGACATGTTGGTCCCAAATTTCCGGATAGAGCTCTTCAAATGTTACCCACGTATCCCTCTCAACATGAAGGCCATTTGAACGAACTACATTCAGTGAAATCTGCAAATCCTTCAACGCTGTATCGAACTGACTCTTTGTTGAGCCATACTCGGAGACGACGAGATTTCTGAGTGCCCTAGTCTCCCCAGGTTCCAACCGAACCGTCTCATAAGTAAACTGTGCACGTTGACTTAAATTCTCCACAGGCTGATACGCTTTTGTAAAATGCTCTTCACGCAGATAATTCATCTCCATTAATACTGCGTGCCCGCCCCGTATTTTTCCGTAAAAGATTTCATCCGGGTAGAGTGCGGGCAATTTGTTTTTCCACGCCCAAACCGCTGTGACTTTCTGCCCTCGTCCTTTCTCCCCGGGTTGTCTGTCAGGCAGGTCGACATTCTCCCAGAGAGAAGAATGAACCGTGTTTCGAGTGAAAATCGTGCAAATTTTCACGTCGCGAACAAACGCGTGCGCTTCTTCTATTGTTTTAATCATTGTATTTTAGTCGACACCGGTCATCCCTCGAAGCGATCTTCCCCTAGCGCTTTGCGGGGGCGCCGAGTCGGGCGTGCGTGAACTCCGGACGCGGTGCGTCCGTCCGCGCAAGCCCCTGCGCCCCAAACTTTTCCCGGACGGGTGCGAGGTGCTCCCGGCCCGACGGGGCGTCGTTGAGGACGTAGTGCGGCACGCACGTGAACCCAGCGGCCTCGACCTTTGCCATGCAGCTTACGATCTCAGCCTCCCCAGTACCGTTCGGGGCCATGAATTCCTCGAAACCGTCGGTACGGGCGCCTACCTCGGCCAGCGTGCCGCATAGCTGCTTGAGCGACTCGAGCGCGTAGGCGCGCCAGCGGCTGCCCCAGCCCTGCACATAGACCCGAATCAGGAAGCGCACCGCCCGCCCCTGCTGCTTGGCGAAGAAGAAGACCTTGTTCGCCGAGTCGGAGTCGAGCAGTCGGCAGGGGGTCCGGAACGGGACCCCCTGCCGGACGGGGTACTCCCGCGCGGCGGTGTAGTACTTGCTCGCCTTCCGATCGGCCGTCGGCGTACCGGGGCGGCGCTTCTTGTCGGCCTCCACCCTCGTCGTGAGCCCAGACGCGGCGTAGCTCGTCGTGTACAGGAGGAAGTGCACCCGGACCCTGTAGTCCCGGGCGACCGCCAGCGAAGGCCGTACCGCCAAGTAGGCGTGCGGGGACTTCATGTCCAGGTATACGTCTAGCTCCTTCTCGGCATCCAGGGCCATAATCCTCTACCACTCTCCTGCCTAAGCCACCGCCGTGGGAAATCGCTGAGTCGAATGTCATTCAAAAAATCTTCTGTCGTTCTGTTGTATTGAGGCACAAACACTATCACTCAAAACCCGCTCGCGGTTTACCGCAAAAATGGATAAACCTTGCAACTTTTGCAACATTTGGCCCCTCCAATATCGGTTGGATCATGACAGAAACCGTCTAGATTAACAATACTTATCCGGTCAATCCTCGAACCAGTCTTGGAGTGATGTGCTGCGATTCCCGCAAGATATCACTCCAAGCTGTTCCCTAGACGATCAGCGGGACATGTGACACGATGTCCTCCACGGTTCAAGAAATGCGTGTAGATCATTGTGGTCCGGAGATCCTTAGTTGAGAAAAACGGGGCGTTCCTCGAACGGAAGAAATTGTCCGTCTGGATCAAGCTTATTCATCGAGCGAAAGAGGCGGGCAAGGGTGCGTTTGCGACGGGAAAAAGGAAGGGAAGTCGTGAAAATACGGGCGCGGTCGAAGTCAATAATCCGAGTCTCAGGCTGACCGGATTCGGGGCCGACAAGAAGATTCGTAAGATTGAGATCGGAGTGGTGGATGCCGGCATCGTGCATGTGCGTAATGGCCTGCACGACTTTTTGTGTGACCAACTGTCGTTCTTCCGTTGGTGGATGAGTTTGCAACCAGGCCCACCAATTGAGAAAGCCTTCGGCTTCATGCGTGATGAGGGTTCCTCGGTAGAGACCAAAGGCTATGCGTTCTACTCCAGCACCGAGTACCTCGACAGTTGGAACACCACGTTCGCGGGCGGTTTCAGTCCTGATCAATTCTGCAAACGGGCGGGGCGGGTGATCCCAGTAGAGGTCGTGGACCAAGTGACGGACAAATCCACCACGTTTATAGGGGCGGATGATAGCATTGCCTTTATCGCCAAGCGGGACGCGTTGGATGGTGCCTCTCCCGCCATGCTGGCTTTCTGCACTTCCGTCTTCGAGGTGTCCGAGCGCTTTGAGGATTTCAGCGAGCAGGCTGTTTTTGAACCACCAGGTATGGGTATCTGTTTTCTGTTCATGGAAGCCGCTTGGAGGCGTGAGGCGGTGGAAGGGGGAGCGCATGGCGTTGTACGGTTTCCGGTTGATCGTTGCACATTCGCGGTCCTACTTCGACAGGCTCAGCATGAACGGATCCCTCCGGGGGCAAAGCTACTACTTGGACCGTCAGGCCGCATCCGAATGTGAACGCTCCGAGGTCGTTGAGTCGGAATCGCTGTGAGGTTCGAGCGGTTTGTGGGTCAGTCCTTTTTGGATTTCCCACAGTTTGGTGTAGGTCGCAAATACGGAATATGCGGCGAAGAGTGCGCTTGTGAGGCCTTCTGTCCCATGCCGCCATTCGCCTTTACCGATATACGTTGACAAAAATCTACCGAATGGCGGAAAGACAAAATACCGGGCTTTGGCCTGCTTCCCTTGGGCGGCCAAAGCCTCAGCATCCGCAGAGGTCTGAATATTGAGGTCAGCAAAGCGTTCTTGCAGGGTCATACCAATGCTACTGTTCGTGGTCCATTGAAGTCGTTGTCTGAGATACCAGAAACGAAGTCCGAACCAAACACGTTGATATAACGCTCGAAAGCCCAGTTTACGCTACTTTCGACTGTCAGTTCACCAAAGTTGAAGTCCTTTTGGTAGCGAACCTCGAGATCCAGTCCGCTCTGCTCCTGAGAATCTACGTTCAGAATAGGTGCAGATACGGAAGCAATTGAGTAGTCGTCAGCAGCACCTGTGGCACCGTTGCGTACCAAACGATCACAGAAATCATTCGGGAACACGTTGGTACCGTAA
>CAZBUD010000014.1:0-75631 GCA_964495015.1 uncultured Enterobacteriaceae bacterium
TGCTGCCATCTCACGGCCTTTGTCCCCATCGGTGTGTGTTGCGGTGAATATAAACACACCCGGGGTGAAAGATTCCGCATCCCGACCGTACTCTTTGCGCAGACTTTTAATTTTCTCAATGCTCTTGTGCAGTTGTTCCGGCGTATACATATACGGCAGCCAGCCCTCCGCGTATTTGGCCGTGCGTTTCATGGCCGGTTCCTTGCGACCGGCGACCCAAATCGGCGGACGTGGTTTTTGGATGGGTGCCGGCTCAATGCTGACTTCGTTCAGCGTGGTGTATTTACCTTCAAAAGAGACTTTATCTTCCGTCCACAATCTATTGATGACTTCAAGGGCTTCATTGGTCCGGGAACCACGCTGATTCACCGGCACGCCACAGGCCTCGAACTCTTTTGGAAACTCTCCCCCGATACCAACCCCAAAATTATAACGTCCATTTGAGGCCACATCGAGCGCCGCGCCCATCTTGGCCACGAGTGCGGCCGGATACAGCGGCAGCAGCACGATAGAGCTGAGCAGTTTGATTTTCTGAGTGGCTCCGGCTGCGACCGACAGCGAGATAAACGTATTGCCCACCGGCCCGTGGAACATGACGTGTTCCCCGCAGCCGAGATAGTCAAAATCCAAGTTCTCTACTCGCCGAGCAAATTGCGCAATATTGTCCATGCTCGGCAACGCCGTACCAAATTCTATTTTTGCCATGCTTCCTCCTGCCTGAGTGATGTTCTCTCATATCGTTGCAAGGGACAATGAATCAAGCCGAGGCCCAAGCAAATTCAAGTCACGTTGACGCTCGACGCGGCCTAGGCGCATGGTGGCGGACGGGGGATGGCTTTTCCCCATTTTTCTCGTCTGGCTGAAGAACGCATCCGTGAGGCGCAAAAAATGGAGTCTTTGATAATCTGCCGGGAAAAGGTAGGCTCCTGGTCTTCGAGGACCTCAGCCTTGTACATGCAGACCTCCGGCTGGCTTACCATGTACAAAAGAATGCGCACGTAGTGCCGCCAGAGGTCGAACTGCGCAGGGAGATTCGGTGCCTGAAAGACCTGCTCGTTTACATTGAGGACGAGAGTGAGCATCGGGCGATTGCCAAACAAATTGAGTGGAAGATCATTCGACTCGATCTTCTTAAGCGCCGGTCATTTTCCTTGCACACGACGCGGACGTATGCGCGCAAGTTGGAGCAGCGGTTTTTGCCGAGCTGAGCCAGATGAAACGCGGGCAAAGGGTCTTGCGCTATTCCTCTGTCCGCTCGCCCATCCGTTGCCAGTTGTCCTTTTCGCGCAGTTGCTTCACATCCTGGGCCGTTTGCTCCCCTCGGATGCCCATTGCAGCGAGGAGTTCGCTGCTCATATCCGCAGTAATCTGATCTTTCACGCTGCCCTTGCCGTGCGGGTCGGCGTTCATGAACGCTTCGATTTTCTCGCGGGACAGGCCGGTTTCTATAAACAGGTCAAGAAACCGGAGCAATCCGATTTGCCCTTGATGCTGGTTATAAATATCGAGTAGACGCCGGCAGTCTGCACACGTCTTGTACAACCAACCGGCGCGTTTCTGACAGTACGAGCACTTCACGCGACCAGCCTAGCGGTTCGTCTGCCGGGCAACAAGCGGAGGCCGTAATTAACTGCATTTCGAGCTGGACACTACTGCAAGAGGGAGATAGAGCTAGCAATGAGCATAAGGGCGCAAGATTGTAAAATCGCAAGATTGGAGGAACGACCATGAGTGTAATGCGGCTTGGTTATGTACACACCCGCGAGTCAGATCTGGATAAGGCAATTGATTACTATATCAATGTCCTCGGGCTTGAGGAGGTCGCTCAGCAGGATGGCAAACACTACTTCAAATGCTGGGATGAGTATGACCATCACAGTCTTGTGGTCGAAAATGGCGGGCTGGGTCTGGTGAAGATGGGTTATAAGGTCGCAAGCCCGGACGAACTGTCCCACTTAGAAAAAGCCATTGAGAACTTTGGACTGCCCGTAACCCGAGTCTCAGCGGGCGAGAACCTGGGCATTGGACAAGCCATCCGCTGCACGCTGCCCTCTGAACATGTATTGGAATTGTATGCTAAGGCGGAGCAGAGTGGAACACGGGTTGGGGTACTGAATCCCGACCCGTGGCCGAGTGACCGGCCGTCCGGCGGGATCGGTCCGGACCGGCTTGATCATCTCTTAGTGACGGCTGAGGATGTGCAGACGAATGTGGATTTTTTCACCCGCGTCCTGGGCTTTCGGTTGAGCGAACGCATTATCCCCTCTTTTGATAATGAAGAACTTTTGGCTGCGTTTCTTTTTTGCTCTAACAAGGCGCACGATATCGCGTTTGTCAAAGGATCGAATGGCAAGCTGCATCATTTTGCTTTCTGGCTGGACAGTTGGAACGATATCTTGCGGGCGGGTGACATCCTAGGTCGCAATAATGTACAGATCGACTTCGGTCCGGCGCGGCATGGCATCACACGTGGCACGACGCTTTATTTCCTGGGGCCCAACGGCAACCGGAATGAGGTCTTCTCGGGAGGGTATATGACCTATCCGGACTTCCCGTCTATTACCTGGACGGCCGATCAGGTCGGAAGAGCGATCTTCTATATTCACCGCGAAGTCAATGACCGTTTTAACAAACATGTCACGTGACCCTGCCCGCTCGTTTTTGTGGGCTGTTGCGTTGACAGGTAGTGATTTTTTACTTAGCGTGCACGCGTGAGTACGCGTGAAAGAATTCTCGACGTTGCCGGAAAATTGTTTGCAACACAGGGGTATACGGATACGTCTTTAGCCCAGGTCGCGCAGGCGGCGGAGGTTAGTAAAGCACTCATCCTGTGGCATTTCGACACGAAAGAGGATCTTTTTCGGACCGCCCTACAAAATTTCCTCTCGCCATATTCCATTGACGCTAAAAGATTGCAGGGACTCAATGAACGCGAACAGTTTGAAAAGCTGATTGACGACTATTACGAGTTCATCGCACAGCATCTGTCTTCCGTGAAATTTGTTCTTGGACAAGTCGTCCGAGAGGAAGAGAATGCCAAAGAGGTGGTTGATCATGTCAGCGCCCTCTACCAAGTCTATCAGCAGCTCCTCGCCTCTAGTCTTGAGCAGGGTCGAAAAACCGGCCTTTTTGATCCGCATATCCGGCCCGCTGAGGATGCGGCCTTGATTATGGCAACGTTGAATGGCTTGCTGGTCCAACGACTTGTCGATCAGCGGAGTAGAATAAACGCGCGGGACTTACTGGTCCGGTTCAAAGAAACGTTGCAGGCCCGGCTGTATAGACCAGGCCCACATTCCGCGTCTATTCACGTACCCGCGTTCGGTGGTGCCCGTTCGTCACATTCTTCAGCCGAGCGCTAGTGCCCCGCCAGAGCAACAGCAGAAGGGCGTATGGTCGAAAAAACGATAGAACTCACAGGCGTGTCTTCAACAAGTATAGAAGAGGCGGTTGCTCTGGCCGTCGCGCGGGCGGCCGTGACTATTAGCGGTATCTACGAGATACAGGTGTCAGACATCGCCGCCGTCGTCGAAGATGGGGCCGTAGCTCGCTGGAAAGTGACAATAAAGGCGACGTTTCCGATCAAGGACAATATACACGAATGAAACAAACAGAAGCGAAGATTCGCGAGGTGGCCTCGGGCATCTACCAGCTCTTCCTGCCTCTGCCGATGCGTCCGACCATAATCAACGTCTACCTCGTTAAAGATGAGGATGAGTGGGCACTGATCGATACCGGAATGCATACGGAAGCTAGCATTGAGACGCTGAAATCGGCGCTCGCCGAAGTCGGGTGTCCGCCCTCATCTATACGCAAACTGATCTCGACCCACCACCACGCGGATCACTTTGGGACGTCTCAGACGTACCAAGAATTGACCGGCGCCGATGTCTATCTCAATGAACTAGAACTGCCCCGAGTCGAGCGCCTCCAGTCTACCGAACGCCTGCCTGAGGCCTTTGCCTTCTTCCAGCAGCATGGCATTCCCTTGAATGACCTGAGCGAGCTGCCCACACCAGGCAGCTTTTATGGCTCACGCTATATGCCTGCGAAACCGGATCATTTTCTGCGCGACGGCGATTCTGTGTATATAGGCAAACGTGAGCTGCAGGTGGTGTGGACGCCTGGACACACGGAAGGCCACTGCTGTCTCTATTTGCTCGAAGATAAGGTGATGATCGTGGGTGATCATCTCCTGCCCAAGATTACGCCACACGTTGGCGTATACTACGCTGGGCCGGATAATCCTCTACAAGATTTTCTCGACTCACATGAGAAAATCCAGGACTTTGACGTGGACCTTGTTTTACCCGCTCATGGCCGGGTGTTTACAGACCATCGTCACCGGGCGAAGCAGATCATCCAGCATCACAAGTATCGCTTGGAAGAGATGCACGACATTGTGCACGGCAAAGCGTATTCCGCCTATGAAGTGGCTTCTCAGGTCTTCGATCTGAAGTCAGACCTTCCTATTTTTCATATTTTTGCGGCAACATTTGAGACCTTGGCGCATTTGCACTTGCTTATGTATAATGACGAGGTGCAGCGGGTCGAAGACGACGGCACGATCCGATTTGTGGCCTAGGACAAACATCGCACGCGAGCCGGCTGCGAGAGACTGGCTCTCTGCCGCGTTTTGTCCCCAGCTCTTTTTCTTTGTATGCGCTACTCCATCTTCGACATTGAAACGCGTATAGAGAAAAGCCTCGTTCGGGCAGTCTATTTCCCGCATGCGGAAGAAGACGGAATCTCGGACGAGGATGCCTATAGCCAGATACGGCAGCGTCTGCGTGAAGAGCGGGGGAACGATTTTTTCCCGCTCTCTTTTCACGTCCCCATTTCTATCGCTGTTGGTCAGGTTAACGATGAGCACGTGCTGGCCGGGGTGGAGACGGTCAATGCAGATAAGGTGAGTGAATCAAGGCAGAACAACGAGAAAGCCGAAGAAGCTTTAGTCCGAACCTTCTGGCAGCGGCTCGAGAAATTCCCCGGTACCTTGGTCAGCTTTAATGGGCGGGGCTTTGATCTACCTGTTCTTGAACTCCATGCGCTCAAATACGGATGCCGTCTGCCGCGCTATTTTAGTGGTAAATCGCGTTATCGTTTTTCTGATGAAGGCCATTACGATCTGTACGATTTTTTGACGAACTACGGTGTACACCGACTACGGGGTGGATTCAACGTGTTGGCCAAGATGATAGGCCTGCCAGGGAAAACTAACATTGACGGCTCAATGGTCCAGCAGTTGTGGCAAGACGGACATTCGGATGACATTCATCGCTATTGCCGCAATGACGTCATCCAAACCTATTTCCTTTTTCTGCGGGTGGAATTGTTGCGTGGCCGGTTGACGCACGAGCAATACGATTACGCCATCGAACAGTCTGTCTCATTCCGACAGGAACTGTAGCCCTCTGCGGAGCCTGCCGCAGAGCCGACCGCGTAACGGTGGAGTCGGCCTCTAGGTGGCCTTTGCATGTGGGGCTGAGGAATAGGTTGACAGGGTATGCCGACGGCTACTCATGCGCCGCAGTAGTGAACGAGGAAGCGGTTCGCCGTGAACCTCCGATGGTTCAAGCTGGGTCTCTTTCCACTGCGCCAGCCCATGTCTCAAATAATTTGCTTCAATACTGAGCGAAGCGCAAATATTCTCAAATGAGAATGGCCAGCTCGTGTCGAGGGAATGGATCCACTCCTCGGTCTCTTTGAGTAAGCGCCGTTGGCGTCGGGTTGCGGCGTAAATCGACTTCTGGAAGGTGACAATCGCATTTTCCATGACCGCGAGCATGAGACGTTTTTCGGGCTGGGATGAGTCCTCAGACCGAACCCGATCAAAATACTGCGAGGGCACGATAATGTCTGCTTGAAGTGCTGAGGCAAATTGATTTTCTGTGGCCATGTTTTTCCCTTCTATGCTAATGAGGCTGACGAGAGTCTTGTCTTCTTAGCCTTCCTAGAACCGTCACGAAGAGCAGAAAGCGTGCCAATCGCGGATCGGGCAGAAATGCGAATATTTTCCGAGAGATAGATAAGTCTGAGACAGACCGACAACTTACAATGCCATAAAAAGTGACACAGCCATGGCTGCGGCATGTCTTAAAATAACACAGCCATATGAGATGCCCGGCGACGGGGTTTAGACTCGGGCTAGGCAAGTGCGTCCTGCAGGTGGCGCTGTTGCCCCCTCTTGAGGCAGATTGATATTGCTGAGACTTTTTCCAGTAGTATTGCATGTGGTAGGGTAGTCGCCCGAATGCTGTTGAGTTTTAGGCCTGGACAATGAAAACGTGGAAAGCGTCTCCATTTTTGTTGTTGCTGGGTATCGGCCTCTCCGGTCTGATTGAGGGAGGATGTGTCTCCCACACCGAACGCCTGGCATATCGTCCGCACTTGGTTCAACAGGATGAAGGTGTGTGGGACGAGGTGAAGCGTGAGTTTGGCTGGCAGACGTCTAGTAAAACAAAAAAAAAGAAGAAAAACCAGCAAGAATCGTTGTACTCTAAAATTACCCGCAGGGTGAAAGAGTGGTTTCAGGATGAAGAGCCGCCTATAGGGCCTGATCTCCATCCGCATCACTTGGAGCGTATGTACCAGGAAGACCGGCGAGAGCAAAAGAAACTGGGTCTGCACTAAAACGCTGAGAAGAATACGTAATGATGCTCTGTTCTTACCAGAGTCTTCAGGAGGGATGAAACATGGATCACGGGCATGCCAGCGGTCATACCGTAGTGATTGAAAAAGATGTTTCAATGTCGACGCGTGACGGGGTGACATTGTACGCCGATGTATATCGACCAGACGCTGACGGCCGGTTTCCCGTGCTCGTCGTGCGTACGCCGTATGACAAAAGTGGCGATATGGCGCTCACCGAGAAGGACTATTTCCCGCAGCACGGCTATGTCGTTGTGGTGCAAGACACGCGTGGCCGGTTTCGCTCGGAGGGAGAGTTCTATCCGTTTATCTCTGAGGCCCGAGATGGTTATGACAGCATTGAATGGGCCGCCGGCCTGCCCTGGTCTGATGGCAACGTGGGAACAGTGGGCCAATCCTATCTCGGTCTGGTTCAGTACCTTGCCGCTCAAGAACGCCCGCCGCATCTTCGCGCGATGAGCCCGGTGTCCGGTCCAGTGACCTATTTTGAGAACTGTACCTATCGGCGTGGCGTGTTCGAGCTGGGCTGGATGCTGGCGTATTTTATTTTTATGGCGCGGAATACGCTCGACCGAAAAGGTCTGCACGAACAGCAGAAAGAAGCTCTTGATAGCTATCTGTCGCATCCAGAACTTCCTCTCTCGCCGCTAAAAAAAGAGGTCTACCGACATCTGCCTCTCTCCGACTGGGAAGATCGGCTTAAAGATGCGGCACCCTATTTCGCCGATTTCTTGAAACATCCGACCGATGGTCCGTACTGGCATGCCACAGATCTGCGCCGTCAGCTCAATAATATCAACGTACCTATGCTTCACGTTGGCTCGTGGTACGACGCGTTTCAGTACGACACTCTGACGCTCTTCAGCGGCCTACGTGAACGGGCGATGACCGCAGAGGCACGCCAAGGCCAGAAGCTACTCATCGGGCCGTGGGCCCATCTCCTGCCGTATTCCATCCCCACCTCAGGGGGAACCGGCGATATCGACTTCGGTCCTGAAGCAATGATCGAACTGCACAACATTCAACTTCGTTGGTTCGACTATTTTCTGAAAGGCCAAGACACCGGTGTCCTTGATGAACCACCCATCCGACTGTTTGTCATGGGTGACAACCGCTGGCGTGATGAGAACGAATGGCCACTGGCACGCACTCAGTACACCGACGTTTATCTGCACAGTGGCGGTAAGGCGAATAGTCTGAACGGCGATGGCTCGCTGTCGTTGATTGCACCGAATGCTGAAGAGCAGCAGGACGCCTATGTGTACGATCCCCAAGATCCCGTGCCGACACGTGGTGGGACAACATTGGGCATGGCCATGGGCGTGCTCGACCAAAATAAGGTTGAGGTCCGAGAGGATGTGCTTGTTTACACCGGCGACCTACTCAATGCGGCTATGGAAGTCACCGGGCCAATCTCACTGATGCTGTATGCTGCGTCCTCAGCCTCCGACACGGACTTCACTGCCAAGCTTGTAGACGTTCGTCCAGATGGCTACGCGCAGAATATTGCGGAAGGAGTGATCCGCGCTCGCTTCCGCGAGTCGTTGTCAAATCCGACGCTCATTACCCCTGGAGAAGTGTATGGCTACACGATCGACCTGTGGGCAACGAGCCATGTATTCAAAGCCGGCCATCGGCTGCGCCTAGAAGTCTCCTCCAGCAACTTCCCGCGCTACGATCGCAACCCCAATACCGGCCATGACTTTGGTGGGGACACCGAGCTGCGCGCCGCGCAGCAAACGATTTTTCACGATAACCGCTATCCGTCGTATCTAACACTTCCAGTGATTCCAAGCTAGGGAAAACACAAAGGAGAAGCATGAAAGCACTTGTTGTTGGGGGAACCGGGCCGACTGGGCCGTTTATCGTGAATGGTCTGATTGAGCGCGGTTATGACGTCACCATTTTTCACCGCGGAACGCACGAGATTCCTGAGATCCCGCCTGAAGTAGAGCATATTCACGGTGATCCGCATTTTCGAGAAACCATAGACGCAGCGCTGTCCGGACGGACGTTTGATCTTGCAGTCGTGACGTATGGTCGCATTCGTTTTGTGGCTGAAGCATTGGTTGGGAAAATCGGCCGCTTTGTAGGGGTGGGTGGAGTCGCCAGCTATCGGGGCTATATGAACCCGCATGTTCTGTTTCCAGTCGGACTCAAATTGGCGGTTTCCGAGGATGCACCCGTTGTCGAGAGCGAAGAAGAGCTGCACTTTGCCTATTTGATCGCCCAGACCGAGCAAGCCGTGTTGGAATATCACCCCACAGCCGCCTACTTCCGCTATCCGTATGTGTACGGTCCCTACCAACTTGTCCCGCGAGAGTGGAGCGTGATGCGTCGTATTCTGGATAAACGACCGTATATGATCGTTGCCGACGGTGGTCTGACGCTTTTCACGCACGGTTATGCTGCCAATTTGGCCCATGCGGTTCTGCTTGCGATTGATAAGCCCAAGGCATCAGCCGGGCAGCTGTACAACTGCGGCGATGAAACGCAGCTTACAATTCATCAGGTCATTGAAGTCATTGCCAAGGCGATGAACTACGAGTTGGAAGTGGTTAGTATGCCCAACGATCTGGCCCGTCCGGCTCGACCCTACACCATGCAAGAAACCGCACATCATCGCGTTGTTGATCTCTCTAAGATAAAAAATCAACTCGGCTACACTGACCTGTATGGAGTCGAAGAAGCTATAAAAAAGACGGTGCGGTGGTATCTCGAAAACCAACCCGAGCGCGGGGAGGAGATTGAAAAGCGCCTCCAAGACCCTTTTAACTATGAGGCTGAAGACCGCCTCGTTGCCGCGTATAAAGACAGTATGCGGCGTCTAGCACAGATTCCTTTTGACGTTCAAATGGATCGGCCTCACCCGTACGCACATCCCAAAGAGCCTGGCCAAGAGCGGGATCATCGGGAGCGGTAAAAGATGTGACACATGTTCTATTTGAGGAGAGGAGATTATGAAATTTGCCCGCACAACCGTTGACCCCCACCAAATAGGAGGAGTTTCCTGGGTATGGGAACTGCGCATCCCTGCTGCTACTGTTGTTAGGATGGTTACAGAAGGATTGATGCAAGCAGGATACGATTCGGTTCATGAATCCTAATACCCTGAACCAAGGTAGCTCCGATGGCTGGCGATGCGAGTGTATTGACGATAGGCCGTGAAGGTTTCATCGCTGAAGCGAACGCCTGGGACGAGGTGCAATCCGATGCAGCGCAGCGTCTTCCCGCGCTACTTGACGAGCACGGTATCAAGACGGTTCGTGTGGCGTACTGCGATCCGCACGGCTTGATGCGTGGTAAAAGCCTAACCGCGCAAAACTTTCTATTGGCGTTACGCAATGGTGTTGCAGAGACAGTGGCGAGCCTAGGTATGGATACCGCCAACATGATTGCCTTCCCTCTATTCGATCGTGACGGCGGTTTTGGTATGGAGCAAATGGGCGGTGTGGGTGACATCGTACTTGTGCCTGACCCCTGTACGCTGAAGGTCTTGCCGTGGGCGCCACAGACCGCCTGGATACTCTCTGACCTGTACTTAAAAGACGGCAGCCGCTGTCCTTTCGATTGCCGGTATGTCCTGCGCAACGCCCTCAACGCGTTACAAGCGCAAGGCTATCACTTTGTCGCTGGACTTGAACTCGAGTTCTATATTTTTGATATTGATGATCCGCGTCTGTCACTGACCGATTCCGGGCAGCCGGCCGAGCCGCCAACGGTACGCGCCCTTAATCACGGCTACCAGCTGCATGGGAGTGGTCAAATCGACGCTCTTGAGTCGCTGGCGGATCAGCTGCGTGATGCTATGGCTGCGCTTGGATTTCCGTTACGAACCATTGAGGTTGAATGGGGACCGGGACAATTCGAAGTCACTTTTAATCCCTTAACCGGTCTCGACGCGGCTGATACCCTCTTAATGTTTCGCACGGCGACCAAGCACCTGATGCGTAGGCAAGGCCGCCTCGCCAGTTTCATGGCCAAGCCAGCGCTGCAAAACGTGTATTCCAGCGGCTGGCATTTGCATCAATCTTTGTGGGATAAGGACTTGGATAGCAATGCGTTCGCCGCTAGCGATACGCACACCTTGGTGAGCGATGTTGGTAGGTATTATATCGGTGGTTTGCTGACGCATGCTGCTGCTGCGACGGCCTTTTCCAACCCGACCATCAATGGGTATAAACGCCTCAACGCTACCCCACTGGCTCCGAACCGAATCATCTGGTCACACGACAATCGTGGCGCCATGCTGCGCCTGGTTGGCGGATACGGAGCGTCGGACACGCATATTGAGAATCGAAGCGGTGACCCGAGCGCCAACCCCTATCTATACATGGCCTCGCAGATCCATGCCGGCCTTGATGGTATACGTAATAACTCCGACCCGGGTGATCCGATCCAAGATGATCCCTACGCACAAATCGATAAACCACCCCTACCAAATAGCCTGATGCAGGCTGTCGAAGCGCTTGATCACTCTGCTGCATTGCGAGCCGGGTTTGGCGATCAATTCGTAGATTATTTTCTGAAACTCAAACGATTCGAAATTGCCCGCTTCCTCGCCTATGTGACCGACTGGGAACACAAAGAGTATTTTGAGCTGTATTAAGGGCTCCTGTGATCGACGCTAGATGGAGAAGACCGATGAGTTTCACCACACTAGCTGAACACAAACGGAACGATATTGCCGATAAGTGGGGCTTTGTCGTCCAACCGAGTCGGATCCATCGATCGGTCTATACTAATGGTGATATTTTCAAGCGCGAAATGGTCAACATCTTTGGCAGCGCCTGGGTCTTCGTAGGCCATGAAAGCGAGATTCCGAACGCCAATGACTTTGTCACCCGGCGCTTTGGTGGACGTCCCGTCATCCTCACCCGGGACCGCACTGGTGAGATTCACGTGTTGTTCAACCGCTGCGCGCATAAAGGGGCAAAAGTGTGTCGGGCGGATAGAGGTTCGACCAAGATGTTCGTGTGTCCCTACCATGCGTGGTCGTATAATCTCAGCGGTCGTTCCGTAGCGGTACCGCTGAGGGATGCCTACGAACACCATCGAAGCAGCCGCAGATATAATTTGCTTCAGGTGCCACGCGTGACGTCGTATCGCGGCTTTATTTTTGGGACGCTCAATTCAGAAGCACCAGAAATCGAAGCATATCTGGCTGGCGTGCGAGGCCCCTTGGATGATTGGATTGATCGCTATGATGGTGGTGCCATTGTGGTAACGGGAGCACCGCGTTATCGGATCGCTGCAAACTGGAAATTTGTCACCGATAACCAAGGAGATGGCTACCATCCCGCGTACTCCCACCTCTCGCTGCTGTCGATGACAAGTCAGCGTTATGGTGCCGATCGGGACATGTCGTATTTCGGTGGAAGCGTTGACCAATCCAGGATGTTCGCCAAATGCTTTGATAACGGCCATTTTTATGTGGATCAACGCCCGGAAATGTTTGCCGACTCCGCCTGGGCCGCACAACGCCCGCAACCAGGTCGTGAGCACTACGAAGCTGAGCTGCAACGCCGCTATGGTGAGACAGAGGCCAAGCGCCTGCTCGAACTTGCCGTTGGCGCGGGAATGAACCTGAACATCTTTCCCAATCTCTTGCTCATCGGTAATCAGATCCAATTGGTTGACCCTGTTGCAGTCGACAAGACCGACGTGTGGTGGTTTGCCACCAGCGTGGCGGACCTCCCTGACGAGATTAACACGCTCCGCATGCGAACCCAGGAAGATTTTCCAATGTTTGGGGAAGTCGATGATGTGGAAAACTTTGAGGCGTGCCAAGAGGGGCTAGGCATAGTGGAAGACGAGTGGGTTGATTGCAGTCGGCATTGGAACAGTCCGACGGAAGTCCAAGAACAGGACGGGATACGTGCGCTCGTCACCAGTGACCTGACCATGCGGACCTTTTACCGTGAGTGGCAACGCCTTATGCGTAGCGAGGTGCATATCGACTTGAGCGATCAGCGTCAGGGAGAGAATGCATGAGTGCCTCCGCCACTACAAAACGCAACCTGCTGCGCGAACACCCAGGGCCATCGACGTATGTTGATGACGCGCTGTACGAGCGACTGCTCCAAATTGCCGCGCAATGGTCAGAAGCAGGTCTAGCGGTTCCTGCCCCGCAGGCCGCTACAGTTACTGCCTTGCTCAATCAGGAGTGTCGCTTGCTCGACGATGGACGATTCGAAGAGTGGCTTAATCTCTTTGTCGAGGAGTGCATCTATTGGATACCCAGCGATGTGGTGCCGCAGGACCCACGTCGCGAAATCACCTGGGAACTGCAAGACCGGCGGCGCTTGGAAGACCGTGTTGCCCGGATTCGCACTGGTCACGCGTTCTCACAAATTCCGCCAACTCGGACCCGACACTGTTTGAGCAATATTGAGATTTGGGCGTTTGGTGCTGACGAACTGCGAGTGCGCACCAATCTAACCATTCATACTTATCGCAAAGGAGAGCAACAGACGCTACCGTGCATGGGTGGCTATGTACTACAACGGCAAGCTGAGGACGACTGGCTCATCGAGCTAAAGCAGATCAACCTTATCGACGCAGATCAGGCTCAGGGCAATATTTCGTTCTTCCTGTGAGAAATGAAAGTATGATGAAACCTATTCTTATTCTGAAAACCGGAGAACTATCACGCCGTATGATTGCGCAATTCGGCCACTCTGAGCAGGCGTTTTTGGACCTGCTGGGAGAAGAGCAATGTGCCGTGGTTGACGCGCGTAAGGAAACCCTGCCTGAGGCCGGTTGCGTGCGCAATATTGCGGGCATCGTTGTGACCGGCTCGGTTGCTTCGGCCAATGATACCGACCCATGGATTGCGAAGAGCGAGGATTTTCTGAAACGGGCCGCTGATCAGTCAGTTCCAATCTATGGCATCTGTTTCGGTCATCAGCACGTTGCTCGCACGTTTGGCGGCCGTGTTGAAAAAAATCCTCGCGGCTGGGAGCTTGGTACGGCAACGGTCTCTTTGACACAAGAAGGACAACGGAATGTTCTCTTCGCGTCAGTGCCCGAGTCTTTTTTGGCTCAAGAGAGTCATGGAGAAATCGTGACTGAACTGCCGCCCGGTGCGCGTGCTTTAGTCCACAATGACAACTGCGCATATCAGGCATTTTCTCTCGATGATCGCATCTGGGGCACTCAATTCCATCCGGAATATACGCCTGCACTTATGCAGGTGATGATTGCCTTGCACACAGCTGCGTTGCCTCCAGAATCATTCCCGCGTTGGCCGTCTGACGAAGGGCCCCTCCAGGACTGGCTTGGCAAAACTGTTCGGAGCACACCAGCAGCACAGCGCTGCCTCAATAACTTTGCTTCGATTGTCATGGAGCGGCTACGGACGCATATAGGATAAGCGCAGCTGACCGGAGACTATCGCTTCTGTGGCGCGGGCGATTCCGTCCGTGTCATCAACGATCATCCACGCATCAGAGTGAAGAAAGCTCTGGAGTGTTTCTCCTCTTCGTATGAGTTGAGGGTAGAGTTCGTGGGTGGTGCTAAACGCCCGTCCTGTCGGCATGTAGTCAAAAATACGCGGCTCTAGAACTTGACAGCCCGTAAACATAAAAGTGGCAAGGGGCGCATTGACCATAACCTCGCCCGGTTCTCCCCGAATGCGGCGAATAGCTCCTTGCTGGTCAGCCTCAATGCGACCGTACTGCTCTGGGTCTGGATTGGGTCTCAACAACAGTGTCCCAATCGCTTTGGTCTGGCGATGCGAGGCCAGCAGTGCGCTGAGATCAAAATCGAGAATGGTGTCCGCATTGAGAACCAGAAACGATTCACCGTCGAGAAACGGCTGGGCCTTCTTAATCCCTCCGCCTGTGTCCAGGATCGGATCTTCCGGAGAATAGATGATCTGCAAACCATAAGCGCTGCCGTTTCCCAAGGTCTCTCTGAGCTTGTGTCCATGATGATGCAGGTTAATGACGACCTCTTGGATGCCTTGGGCTTTCACAAACAGTAAGGCGTATTCAATCAAAGGCCGGCCTGCGACTGGCGCAAGCGCTTTGGGAATCGAGTTAGTCAACGGCCGCATCCGGGTGCCAAGACCGGCGGCGAGAATCATAGCGCGCATAGTTATACTGAGAAATGTTCGGGAAAGTGGTCTGCAAGGATGTCCTGCAGGTGGGTGTATCGTGGCAGCCGTGCCAAAACACGCCGAATAGTCGCCAGTGTAGGCGGAATATAGCGCATATAGCCGGTTTTACCCTTTTCCAGCTCCAGATAATAAAAGCGGCCGACAACTTTACACGCTTTTTGCAGTAGGCACAGGTTGTATTCCTCCCAGACCAGTTCGGAGGATAGAAAATCGCCGCCGCTCTGATTCCAGGTATCGTGGTAGTAGTTGACCAAGGCTTCTTCTAACGCGGGGCTCATTACGTCCGGCGTATCGCGGTCATTGAGTAGTGTAGCTAGATCATACGGTGCAGGGGCGAGCAGGGCATCCTGGAAGTCAATGACGCGAATGACATCCTGCTGCACGAATAAGTTCCAGCTGTGGTAGTCGCGATGATTCAGAAAAAAGGTCGCTTGATCGAGTCGGGTTGAAATCTGTTCAAAGATTTCCTGGAGCGTCTGAGTCTCTATCTGCGAGAGCGCTTTTCCGCCACGCTTGTCTAAGCCCCATTCCACAAAATGCTCAAACTCCCATAAGAACAGACGCTTATCAAAGCGTTGCTGAAACGCAATGCAACTATCGTTTTTGTGACGGGTGCCCGCTATTTGGATGAGCAGCAATTGATCAATAGCGCGTTGATACCACTGCTCGGTCTCAGCCCCGGTTAAACCTTGGACAGCCTCCCGTAAAGGCAGATCACCAATGTCTTCGAGAATGAGAAAACCAGCCTGCTGACCCGCGACGTAGATCTGTGGAACCCGGACGCCGAGCGGTTCAAGAAAATAATGCAGGTTGAGATAAGGCAGCTCTTTTAGCGGCTCGTTAAAAACGGCAAGTTCGTCAGAAGACAACGCCAGCCCGCTGCCGGCAAGAACCATAACTACGGCTGAACTGACTGAATTTGGACCGCCTCCGTTGAGATGTAATCTGACATAACTCCGACTCGAAGCATCTCCAGCTAAGGGGTCGATACGGGCAATCTGGGTCCCTTTCCCCCATTTCTCAGCAACGGCCGTATCCAGTGCGGGGCGGAGTTTTGTATCCATACCTGACGAGGTAGCAATCGAGCTCTTGCTTGTCAAAGTTGGTCAAAAATGGGTGATACTGGGCGGGCCGTTGCAAAGCCTACGCGTCCATGATGAGAAAACTGAGAAGATGGGAAGGCTGAGAAGAGAAAATGGAACATAGCCCGGATATAACAGCATTGTCGCATGGCGAGCTGGTTGCGTTCGTCTATCGGCTTCGACAGCAATTGGAAGAGCGCGATCAGGAAATCACTCGGCTGAAGCAGCAGCTTTTGGGGGAGCAATCCCAAAATGCTCAGGATGTAGCTCAGAGGGCTGAAAACAAAGAAACGATTCCTTCAGAAGATGCGCGGCAGCCTGGTAGCCAAGAAGGCCTGCTTTCTCAGTTGCAAAAAATATATCCAGGAGGGGAGTAACGACGAGACCCCCTCTCCTGGATCAACGCCTCAGAAATCGCCGCGTTTAATCCGATCGAATAAATTCCTGGTATTGTCATCCAGAACAATACTTTCCATGATCGCGCCAATAGCCGCCTCAGTATCAAAATAGGCAAACTGGACGCCTGGGTCGTCTCCAATCCGGCCACTTTGGATTCGTGGAAATCCGTTCGCCTCAAAGTCGGCCACTACTTGGTCGTGGTCCGGAACGATGAAACCCAGATGATGCAGTCCTTCGCCACGTGTATCAAGAAATTCTTTATAAATACTGCTGCCCGAGATATGCTGAATGAGCTCGATCTGAGAGTCCCCGGCATAGCCGATTGAGATGTCCATGTGAAAATCGCCCGGTCCACCCCGGTAGAATGACTCATGGACCTCGACATCATTGAAGCGAAAGAAACGAGGGGCTCCCATTTTTTCAGAGAAAAAGTTCTCTGCTGCTTTAAGGTCTTTCACCACAAAGGCAATCTGATGATGCCCGGTTGCGATATAAGCAAACGGCGTTGTCGCCATGGCTGTTCCTCCTATGGACCTGTACTTTTTTGGATTGTTTATGACGCCAAGCGGCGGGAACTGCAAGGCCTCACGTTGTTTTGGTGTCACTCTTTACCCTCCGAATTGAAGCGGTTAAGCTAAGGTCCCGAAAGAGAGAGCAGAGCGGAATGGATTTTAACTTCAGCCTGGAAGAAGAAGTCTTTCGTCAGGAGCTACGCTCTTGGCTACAAACTAATTTGCCTGAAGGCTACGATCCGAAGCATTTGGACGATATCGATGCGGACGCGCGCTTTGAGTACCAACGCACCTGGCAGCAGACGGCCTGCAAAGACCGCTGGGTGGGCATACACTGGCCTGAGGAATACGGTGGACGCGGTGCCAGCCTGATGGAAATGTTCATCTTCAATCAGGAGATGCACAAGGCCCACGCGCCACGTTTTGCCAATACTCTGGGGCTCCTGATGTCCGGCCCGACCCTGATTCATTGGGGAACCGAGCAGCAGAAGCAACGCCATCTACCTCGGATTCTTTCTGGCAGCGAAATTTGGTGTGAAGGCTTATCTGAGCCCGGTGCCGGTTCCGACTTGGCCTCGATGCAAATGCGGGCGGTGGAAGATGGTGACTATTTTGTGGTGAACGGCCAGAAAGTCTGGACCAGTTTTGCCCACCGCGCGGATTTCATTCAGCTCTTTGTCCGTACCGATCCGAATGCCCAAAAACACCGTGGGATTAGCTGTCTGGCTGTAGATATGAAAACTCCCGGCATTACGGTTCGACCGCTGGTCCAGATTACTGGCGATTCCGAGTTTAACGAGATTTTTTTTGAGGATGTCCGGATTCCGAAAACCAATCTGATTGGGCCTAAGAACGAGGGCTGGCAGGTGTTAGTGACCACGTTGATGCACGAACGGGCTGGGATTGGAGCAGAGCTGCCGGTACATCGGCAACTTGCTGAGCTGCTCAAGTTGTGTAAGACCGTTGAAATTCATGGCAGACCGGCCAGCGAAGATCCTGCCGTACGTCAGAAACTGGCCCAGTTTTCTATTGAATGTAAAGCCATCACCTATAATATGTTCCGCAGTTTTAGTAAGCGCCTTAAAGGCAATCCGCCGGGACCGGAGGGGTCGGTCAATAAGTTATTGGGCTCTGAGTTGAATATGCGCCTGGCCATGTTTGCAACCGAACTGCTGGGTCCATACGCACAACTTACGCAAGGCTCCCCACATACTGTTGATAACGGCCGCTGGCCACGTGCTGCCCTGTGGTATCGCTTACTGACGATCGGTGGTGGTACCTCAGAAATCCAGAAGAATATTTTGGGAGATCGAGTGCTTGGACTTCCAAAAGGATAGGGCTGAATACGGGCACGGCCTGCCGGGCCCCTACACATCACACAAGGAGGCATCACAATGGGCAAACTTGACGGAAAAGTAGCAGTGGTCACCGGGTCAGGTCGAGGAATTGGCCGAGGGATAGTCCGGCTTATGGTCAAAGAAGGCGCTAAGGTAGTGGTGAATGACCTGGGTGGGAGTGTGGATGGCGAAGGTGGAGATAAAGCGCCAGCGCAGCAAGTAGTCGACGAAATCCAGGCGGCTGGCGGTGAGGCGGTTGCCAGCACGGACAATATTGCGACCGTGAAAGGGGGAGAAAATCTGATTCAGACCGCAGTCGATTCGTTTGGCAAACTCGACATTTTGGTGAACTGTGCCGGCATCCTGCGCGATCGGATGATCTTCAACATGACCGAAGAAGAATGGGACGCAGTAGTCTCGGTTCATTTGAAGGGCCATTACTGTACGATCCGGCCAGCTTCTGCACTTATGCGGCGTCAAAAGAGCGGCCGGATTATTAACTTCTCTTCCGGGTCCGCACTCGGCGCGCCAGGTCAGCCCAACTACGCTGCCGCAAAAGCCGGTATCCTAGGATTAACGTATAGCAGCGCCAACGCATTGGCAAAATACAATATTACCTGTAACGCGATCCTGCCTGGTGCTGCGACGCGTATGACCGATACCATTCCCGCCAATTTCGCTCAGGGCATGGGCTTGTCCGAAAGTGGTGACTCCGCGCAGGGCAGCCCGCTCGATCCCGCCAATGTCGCTCCAATTGTTATTTTTCTGGCCAGCGACGAAGGACAGGAAGTGAATGGGCAAGCCTTTGGGGCAAGTGGGTACCGTATCTCATTGTACACTCACCTTGTCCCCGAAAAGACTATTTATAGCCAGGGACCGTGGGACCTTGACCATTTATTTAAGGTCTTCAAGGGGACGCTAGGATCCAACCTGAAACCGCCTCGTATGGTATAACGCCCGAGACTCGACTCGCCAGAGCAGTGTGCTATGCTGAAAACCGCCCTGGGGAATAGCCTCGGATAGCTGCCGTAGCGGCGTTTGTGAAACAGCACTTTCTAAAAGGCACGAGGATCAAAACTTCTTATCCTCGTGCCTTTTTGTTACTAGGAGCTAGAAGAATGAGAATCTCCTTTAGTCCCAGACGAAGCATGCTGAAGCTCATTGTGTCTGGCTTGTGTCTCATGGTCACAATAATCGCAAATGCCGAGGAACTCGAGGTTGCTCAGGGAAGAAAAGTTTCGCTTGAGTATACGGTGACGCTCGAAGATAAGAGCATTTTTGATTCGAATGTCGGCAAGGAACCCATGGTGTATGTCCATGGATCTGACGATCCAGTTCCATTGTTCGCCAAGCACCTGGTCGGGCTCAAGGCCGATGAAACAAAGAAATTTGAGGTACCACCGGAAGAAGCATACGGAGCCTTAAACCCAAAGAGGGTTATTGAAGTCCCCGCAGAAAATGTTCCTGAGGAGCGGCGCAAAGCTGGGGCCAGACTCCAGGGACAAGGACCTAAGGGCAAGCCACTCTACGCGCAAGTTGTGGAGGTGAAGGATAAAACAATTGTGATCGATACGAATCACCCCTTGGCAGGGAGAAAATTGTTCTTCGATGTAAAGATACTAAAGGTGGAGAAGGCGGCCAAGTAGAAACTTGCGGCTCCTAGTCCATGATAGTGAGCGTTCACTGGATTCTGTGGATCATGTGGGGAAGAGAAATTACTATGCAAACTGTAGTGTGCAAGTACAGGATGTGGAAGGTTTGTTTCGCAGTATGGAGTCTCAGCTTGGTGCTCGTGGCCCTTGGCCGTGCAGAAGAGACGATTGCCGAAGGAAAGCGCGTTTCGCTGGAATACACTCTGACGCTTGGAGATCAGACCGTTTACACAAATGTGGGCAAAGATCCGCTCATATATACCCATGGTTCCAAAGAGATTGTCCCCGGTCTCGAAAAACAGCTGACGGGATTACAGCTGGGTGACACCAAGAAAATCGAAGTGTCTCCCGAGGAAGGTTTTGGCACTCTCGACCCGAATCGTGTCCAGGAAGTTCCAAAGGAGATTATCCCGGAAGAAGCGCGTGAAGTGGGGAAAACACTGCGTGGCCGTGGACCTGATGGGCAGATTAAGTTTGCCCAAGTCATAGAGATCAAAGACAAAACTGTTACGGTTGATCTCAATCATCCCCTGGCTGGGCAAAAGTTATTCTTTGATGTGAAAGTGCTGAAGGTTGAGACCGAAGAACGGCACAAGGTCCAGTTGCCTGATGATGCGGCAGGGACGCAGTCTAAAGAGTAGTTTCTTTTTCAATCCCTATATGCCCCATATGGAGAGAACCGGTGGCTACACTTTTTGTAGCAGGTCGTCGGCCGTTTAATTTCGCACATGTCCTCACCTGTGTCCGACTCCTTCTGACGCCCGTTTTTCTGCTGGCTATTGCGTGCAGTATGCGCGAGCCGAGTGCGCTGCGCGTCGGATATGTTGTTGCACTCTTTCTCATTATCTGCGCCAGTGACTATTATGACGGGCCAGTTGCACGTGCTCTTAGCCTCAGTTCAGACCGGGGGAAAATTCTCGACAATTTAGCGGATATTACGTTTCTGCTCGTAACCTTGACCTATTTGACCTATAACGAGGTCGTTCCGTGGTGGATTCCCTGCGCGGTTGGCTGTGCGTTTGGGCAGTACACCCTGGACTCCTGGTGGCTGTCTGGTCGGGAGATGCAAGTCACATTGGTGTCGAATCCCATTGGCCACTGGGCTGGAGTGCTCAACTATATTGGGACTGGTGTGATGGCGCTTCACGCTGCACTCCAGCAGCAACTTTTACCCTTCGCCGTCGATCAAGCACTACTCGTCTTGTGGGGAAGCTATCTGATCCTGGCAATGGGCGTGCGCCTACGCTTTTTCTTGCAAGCGCGACGGGCTCTTGTCCAATAACCGTGTAGGGGCCGAGGTCTCCTCGCCCAGGATGCTACCCAGAAGTTCAGACCTCCAAATTTGAGCCTTCTGCCTCATCTCCCGCACGGCGGATATCGGCAAAACTGACCCCGGCAATTGGTAGGGCCAGCAGCCCTTGGGCAACAAGGGTGAGAAATTGCACTGCGTTGAGGGCCAAGCCATACGCCAGGCCGTCGACCTCGCTGACTCCATAGATACCCAGCGCCAACTGACAAGCGTATTGATACGGCCCGATCATACCCGGCAGATTGGGTAGCGCCGTCCCAAAGCTAATAAAGATAAAAATCACCACTGCGGCGCTAAACGGCGCCTGGAGGTCAAAGGCACGGATCATGATGTAGCTTGAGAGAATTGGCAGGAACCACATGGCCAGCGAGACCAGAAAAACAGCCAAGAGCAAGCCGGGGTTTGGAATCACCCGCATGCCGTCCGCGACCGAGGCCAAGACGCCTTTGAGGCGGCTGCCAAAACGCTGCGGCAGAATACGCAGCACCCAACGTTCGACAAACGCCTCACCGCGCCACCAAAAAAGTAGGACTAGGATCACTAAAATCGTTGCCACCATGGCGGGAAAGATGGCGAGCTGACGCACCCAGAGGGGCAGGCTTTCTATCGTCAACAGCCCCACCAGGAGATAGAAAACGATGGCGACCGAATCCATGGTTTTCTCGACAACAATATTCCCGACGACATTTGAAAAGGACACATTTGAGCAGCGCGACAGGAGCCAGGGACGGACAACTTCACCTAGGCGGACGGGTAAAAGATTGATGGCCATATACGCGACTGCCGTGACGACCCACAGCCGGCCAACGGGAATGCGTTCGAGCGGACGGAGTTCTAGCTGCCAGCGCCAGGCGCGAATGACCATGATGAGCAGACTGAGACCAAGAGCGACAAGTAGCCAGCTGCCGTCGATGCGCCGCAGCGCTCGCCCCAGCTCATCAAGCTGAACGTTGCGAAAGGCGAGATAGAGGAAGCCACCGCTCACCACGAGACTGAGCGCGATATGAAACAAACGCCGGGTAGAGGACGTGTCTTTTGCCATACCACCACCTTCGCTGCCGCATGCATACCATGCTTAGCCTGTCTGGTCAGGACCTGTCTCGCCACCTGTGGGCTGGTGATAGTCTAACGCGTTGATTTTGTATAAGATTGTGCCTTCAGTACAGTTCATTGTTCTTAGGGAGATGCCAGAGAGGTGATGGTGTGCGTTTGGGGGAAAGGAAACTTACGAATGAGTCGAGAGGAAAACCTTGCCGTTGCGCAGTCGGTGACGCTGAAACCGATCGAAGAAATTGCCTCACGTTTAGGGCTGCCGTCAGAACATCTTGAGTTGTATGGACGGGTCAAAGCAAAGATTGGGCTGGATGCGTTATCTTTAGCCCCTTCTCAGCAGCAGGGGAAGCTGATTCTAGTATCGGCAATCAATCCCACTCCGGCTGGCGAGGGCAAGACAACGACGACTATTGGATTGGGGCAAGCCCTTACTCGACTCGGGAAGAAAGCGGCGGTTGCCATTCGTGAACCCTCGATGGGGCCGGTATTTGGTGTCAAAGGTGGTGGCTGTGGGGGCGGTCGCTCACAGGTTTTACCCATGGAGGATATCAATCTCCACTTTACCGGAGATATTCATGCGGTGAGTTCGGCCCACAATCTGCTGTCTGCCATGATGGATGCGGCGCTATTTCACCGCACTGTTGATCTCGATGTACGTCAGATTCGCTGGCGGCGTGTCATGGATATGAACGACCGCGCGCTGCGCCAAATTGTGATGGGCCTGGGTGGGCGGGTGATGGGTATTCCCCGAGAAGAGGGCTTTGATATCACGGCCGCGTCCGAGGTTATGGCTATTCTTGCCCTAACCAGCGGAGCGAAAGATCTCATTCAACGTTTATCACGCATTGTGATTGGCTATTCATCTCAAGGCGAAGCGGTCACGGCAGATCAGGTCCAGGTCCCACAAGCGATGGCCATTATCTTAAAAGATGCGCTCAAACCCAACTTGGTACAGACGGTAGAGGGCGTTCCCGCGTTTATCCACGGCGGCCCCTTCGGCAATATCGCACATGGGTGCAGTAGTATCCTGGCCACACGGCTGGCCCTTCAATACGCCGACTATGTGGTGACGGAAGCAGGCTTTGGTTTTGATCTTGGGGGCGAGAAATTCTTCAACATCAAATGTCGCGAGTCCGGCTTGTGGCCGTCTGCCGTGGTGCTGGTCGCAACACTCAAGGCGCTCAAAATGCATGGCGGTACACCCATAGCAGATGTCAACGCGCCGGACTTGAAGACGCTCAAGCAAGGCATGCAGAATCTGGCCAAGCATGAGGAGAGTGTACGGACGTTTGGTTTACAACCGATTGTGGCGCTGAACCGCTTTGCGACAGACACGCAAGAGGAACTCAATCTGGTTGTGGAAGAGAGTCGAGCGCTGGGTTTGGAAGCGATCGTTATTGATGTCTTTGGCCGAGGCGGAGAAGGCGGACTCCCGTTAGCGGAAGCTGTGGCCAAAGTCTGTGAAGGCCCTGTGCCAACCCCGCAGCTGCTCTACCCGTTGGACATGCTGATTGAAGATAAGATCCGTACGATTGCCCAAAAAATTTACGGCGCAGCAGATATTACGCTTCTGTCGCGGGCGCGCAACGACCTCAAGCGGATCAACGACCTCGGCTATGGCAAGCTGCCTATCTGTATGGCGAAGACCCAAATGTCGCTCTCCGACGATCCCAAGCGCTACGGCCGGCCGCGTGATTTTGTATTGAGCGTACGTGAAATTCGTCTGTCTGCCGGAGCCGGCTTTTGCATTCCGTTGACGGGCGACATGCTGACTATGCCTGGTCTAGGCGCCAAGCCTGCAGCGGCAGGTATGAGGATGGATGAGGACGGCAAGATTTCGGGTATGTTCTAACTCCGCTGAAAATTTACCCTTGCGAAACTGACTATTGGCCCATTTGTAAAGAAGAACTAGGAGGCGCAGTCGATGCACGACGTTAAGTTTGGTTTATTCTTACCCACCGGAGACTTTGCAGCCGCGAAGCGCGCCGCGCTGCGCGCCGAAAGCGAGGGCTTTTACTCGGTATCGATTAACGATCACTTCTATACGCCGATGGGTCCGCCGCAAACGCCTCAATTGGAATGCTTTACGACTCTGACCGCGATCGCTGCTGTGACGAGCCGGATCCGCCTGACTCCCTCGGTTACAGCCATCTCGTTTCGGCCCCCGCCATTGCTTGCTAAAATTACGTCCACGCTCGATCACGTCAGCAATGGGCGGCTGGTCCTTGGCCTGGGAGCCGGCTGGCAGCAGGCCGAATACGTGGCGCACGGCTATCCCTATCCCTCCAATGCGGAACGTCTGGCGCAACTGGCCGAGGTTATCCAGGTACTCAAGGCCATGTGGACGCAGGAGGAGCCGACATTTCACGGCCAGTATTTCTTGATCGATAAGGCCTATAATCATCCGCGACCAGTGCAGCAGCCCGGTCCGCCCCTCATGCTGGGTGGTTCTGGCAGTGGACTGCTCAAAATCGCAGCAAGGGAAGCCGACATCCTGAATATCCTCCCGCCGATCTTTAACGGTAAGGACTTTGTGAACGACCCGGCCATGACCGTGAAATTCGACATGGCACAGCTCAAGCGGCGTATTGGCATGTTGCACGGATACGCTCGGGACGCGGGACGCGATCCGCACCAGATCGAGCTTGGTGGGATGACCCTGCTGAGTTTGTCGCGCGATCCCGAAGACCCCGCGCTGGGCCAGACGGCGTCCAGCTTGGGCTTCCCTGATCTGGAGACCGCGCGCCGCTCGCCGTTGTTTTTGATGGGTACGCCGGACGAGGTCAAGCGTAATCTCGGAGCACGGATCGAAGACACGGGCATCACCTACCATATTGTCATTCCGGCGTCCGCAGAATCCCACGACTTGTTCGTCAAGGAAGTCATGCCGGAGTTCGTCCCCCACTAGTTGGCTTTGCTCAGATGTTGTAATAAAACCAGGGTAGACTTCTTAGACTCTTACCCGCACTGTTGAGACGGATGATCCAGGAGAAAACTTGATGGGCACTATCGAAACTGCCACCCCCACGGCTAATGGGGGTAAATGGCATGACCACTATCCTGAGCTAGATACGGGCCCACTCCCGCTTCAGGTTTTTACCTCAGCAGAACAGTTCGCACAGGAGCGGGAATACGTTTTTCGTAAGGTCTGGCTGAACGTCTGCCGCGTCGAACAGCTTCCCAATTCGGGTGATTATTTCGTCAAAGACATCGGTGTCTGTAATACTTCCATCATTGTCACGCGTGGCAAAGATGGTCAGATTCGCGCCTTCCACAACATGTGTTCCCATCGCGGCAATAAAGTAGTCTGGGACCGGCAGGGAAGTAGCTCAGCCTTTACGTGCAAGTTTCATGGCTGGATGTACGGCTTGGACGGCGGGCTAAAGTTTGTCCCAGACGAAGAAAGCTTTTTTGACCTGAAAAAAGATTGCTTGGGCCTCACTCCGGTCCATGTGGATGTCTGGGAAGGATTTGTTTTTGTCAATGTCGATCCCAACCCACAAGAAACGCTCCAAGAATATTTGGGCGAGCTGGCAACCGAGTTAGCCGGCTATCCCTTTGCTGAGAGTTCGGCTACGGCCTTCTCCTGGAGGGCCGAAGTCAAGGCGAACTGGAAAATCGTCAAGGATTCGTTTCAGGAAGTCTATCATGTGGGTTGTCTGCACAAGCGGTCGCTGCCGGATGCGTTTGTCAGTAGCGACAACCCGTATACCCATATGCTGGACATGAAACTCTTCCCTCGCCATGGTCGGGCGTCGTTGTTCGGCAACGCGGCCCACCGGCCAAGTCCCGTCCAGGCGTTGTCCTACAAGCATGGCTCCATCCTCGTGCGTAGCGGTTTTTCTGAAAAGACGCTGCCAGTCGGGGTCAATCCCACGCGGAGCACCGACTGGTCATTCGAGTTGCATGTAATCTTTCCGACCTTCTTTGTCGTTGTCTCGGAAGGCACGTATTTTACCCATCAGTTTTGGCCCCTAGCTGTTGACCGTACGATCTGGGAATCGACTACCTACTTTCCCAAAGCAAAGAATCTTGCTCAGCGGTTTAGCCAGGAATACAGCCGGATCATTTTCCGCGACATCTTCCTGGAGGATGCCAGAACGGTGGAGGAAACCCAGTCTGTCCTGTCCTCCGGTGCTAAGAAAGAGTTTTTCCTCCAAGACTACGAACTCCTTGTGCGGCATAGCCATAACGTGGTCCTCAATATGATCAGAGGCAGCGACGGCAAAACCATCGGAAGGGCAGTGTAAGTCTATGCCGAAGCCGTGCTTGCCTGAAGCCTTTCGAGACCTTGAGCCCTGGCTGGCCTGGTCGCTGGCAACTGAACGTGAACGTAGCGCCAAACGGCAGTCCAGTACGATGCAAGAGATCAAGGCGTTTTATGGCGTTATGCTGGCCCGGATGGAAGCGATCCTGCCCTATTTGGAGCAGTTCCCGCCGGACAACGTCCCGCTACAGACTGAGCGCTTGTTTTATCTGACGTTGTCCTTAGCCGAGGTTGCTCCGGCAGCCGAGTTATACGGTCAGCCTGGTGTGGTCGACGGGTTCGATGTCTCCCGGTTTACGCCGGGCAGCGAGTAAATGGCGCAGTCTCTACAATTCCGCTTGAGACAGGACAACCCCCCAGTCGCTATTACTACCCTGCATTACTCTGCCTGTCGTCGGATCAGCTCCGCATAACAGTAGACCAACGCCAGCCCGCGATAGGGGCGCCAACGTTCGGCAAAGTTGCGCATCTCGGATTCGGTGGCCTTTTCCTTTTTACCCAGCATTCCTTGAGCCAGATATTTGACCACACCGAGATCGCCACCCGGAAAAGCATCATTCCGGGCCAGCCCTCGC
Source organism: uncultured Enterobacteriaceae bacterium (assembly GCA_964495015.1). Lineage (GTDB taxonomy): Bacteria > Desulfobacterota > Binatia > Bin18 > Bin18 > Bin18. Next base: position 26,960 of record CAZBUD010000014.1, read on the forward strand.
ATAAGCGCGGTCTCGGCTGACCAACGGCCTATGCCTTTTATTTGGATGAGTTGTTCAATGGCTGCTTCATCCGGCAGTTGAGCAATTTCGCTCTGATTCAAGGCTCCGGAAGCAAATGCTCTCCCGAGGCGAACGAGGGTGCCGGCCTTTGCTCCGCTCAAGCGAAACCGACGCAGGCCGTCTTGGGTCTCTTGCGCAAAACGTCGAGGCCCAGGAAAGGTGTAAAACGTCTGTCCCTGAGAGCGCCACTTTCTGCCGAAGGTTTCAACTAGTTCCTTTTTGATTGAATAGGCAAAAGTAAGATTCACCTGTTGCGCCAGAACGGCCACCACTAACGCTTCAAACAGAGTCGGACTGGATGTAATACGCAGCCCTCGAAATCGTGTAGCACCCTGCGCCAGAAGATCGTCTTTACGGACTAGCCGATAGAACGGCTTGAGATCGAAATCGGTACACAGAATGTGGCGGAGTTGGACTGCAAACTCTGGCCGTTTGAGATCGGTCTTTGGTGGTCCCGTTAGTACGACGTGAAGCTGTGGTTTCGCAACCGTGCCCGTATTCGTTACCGTCGCCAGGGCTAATTGTCTGCCTACTGCCAGCAGCCGCTGATAGCGATTGCCGTGAACGAGATCAATGAGTTCAGTGTCAAATCGTAGGAAACGGGCGACAGTCAGAGCAAAAGAATAGGGCGCTTTGGGGCTGATGGCGAAGGACAGGGTCATAGTGCTGCGCCCAATCCCTTCTTAAATCACGTCCCCTTCTCTGAGCTTGGCTACGTCTTCCCACGAATAATCGAGGAGTTCAGTGAGAATGAGTTCCGTGTGTTCGCCAAATTCCGGAGCTGCCCCCTTGGGGTCGCCTGGAGTTTTACTCAAGCGCACGGGCACCCCCACAACCTGGGTCTTACCGAGGCGTGGATGGTCGTAATCGACGATGTACTCGTTGACGGTCATCTGTTCATCGTTGGGAAGGTCAGAGATAGTGTTTACAACAGTGTAAATGAAATCTCCGCCATCCTTGAGCGCTTTCATCCATGCGTCCCGAGGCTTGGAAGCAAATGCCGGGTCCAGAATAAGCATCAAGTCTTTTGCGTTCTCCGCCCGACTGCCCATGGTCGCAAAACGTGCATCGTCTATGAGGTGCTCGACGCCCAGGACCTTGCAGAAATCCGACCAGTAGCGGTCCTGTTGGGGCATGGCCAGACAGATCCACTTGCCATCCTCACATTTGTAATGGTTCCAGAGTGGGCTGGGCGCGGCTGCACGCGGCATGCGTTTAAACTCTTTGCCTAAGATTGTTTGACACGCCACGTTGAGTCCCTGCAGCGCGGTCATACTGCCAAGATGGGAGGTATCGACTTCTTGGCCCATGCCATATTTGTCGCGGGCGAGCAGAGCTGCCATGACACCATAGGCCAGCATGATAGCGCCCATCTGATCGGCGATGCCTCCGGCAATGCTGAGTGGTTCCATATCGGGCTCACCAACTACAGTCATGATACCCGAGCGAGCCAGGCCCATATAGTCAAACGATGGTTCGCCAGAATCTGGCCCAAACGGGCCGTAGCCAGTAGCACTGGCGTAGATGATCTTGGGGTTGTACTTGGTAAAAGTCTGATAATCGAGGCCGAGTCTTCCCCCTACGCCCTTCCGAAAGTTCTGGACAAAGACATCGGATTTTTCGATCAATTTGTAGACGATCTCCTTTGCCTCGGGTTTTTTGAGATCAAGGGTCAGACTTTTCTTGTGCCGGTTGTTGGCCTCGAAATAAAAATTGGGGCCACTCGTCGCCCCAATCAATGCCCCAGCAATGCTGAGGACTCCACGGCCTGGGTCGCCTCCTACGCGTTCTTCAATCTTGATGACTTCGGCGCCCAAGTCAGCCAACATCATCGTTGATACGGGCCCCTGCTGCCAAATTGTCCAGTCAATGATACGGACTCCATCCAGTGGTTTATTCACGGCCTCCCCTCCCATGGAATGCTTGAGGTGAGCGGACTGTAACACAGGCTGGCCTTAGAACAAAGGAAGCACATTGGCGGGAGAGGCTAATCTGAACGAACGTTCACTCCGGTTACTCTTTCCCATTAGTCTTGCCCAGTCAGACAGAAGACGGTATAGAGGAGCGGTTTACGGAACACGGGAGTATACACAACCATGCGTATTGATTTTCATGTTCACACTACACGCGGCAGCTCTGACAGTAACCTGGATCCCTTTGCCATGATTGATCAGGCCCAGAAAGTCGGCCTCGAGGGCATTTGCATCACGGAACACGATAACGCCTGGGTGGATGCGGAAATCGAGGCCTATGCGCGTGAACGTGGGGTCACTTTGTTTCTCGGCATTGAAGTCACTACGGAATGGGGCCATGTGGGGACCTTTGGCCTCGACCGCTATGTTGGTGGTATTTATAAGGTCAAAGAACTACGGCGCATCATTGACGACGTCGATGGCTTTTTGATTGCGAATCATCCATTTCGTTACAAGCTCGATCCGCGGTTTCAGTTCATCCATAAAACGCCTCCTATAGACCTGGACGATCCGCAATCTGGCAGCAAGGCGCTTGAAGTGCTGGAGTATGTCGACGCCATCGAAGTCGTCAACGGGGCCTGCTCAGAAGAAGAAAATCGCTACGCTCAAGCGGTTGCCGAGCTTGTCGGATGCAAGCGGGTTGGGGGGAGTGACAGTCACTCGGCACCTTCGATCGGTTGTGCGGTGACCGTCTTTGAACGGTCCATTTCTACGACACGTGAGCTGATCGATGAATTAAGGGCCGGGAACTATCAGACTGGCCAGGGTTTGAACACCGGTCAGATGCAGCTATTTCCGTAGAAGCTATTGTAAAACCTACGACCCTTGCTCGCGACAATTTTCTAATAGATTCTCTGTCGCTACGGGCTCCTTATCCAGAGTTGACACGGCTGTGTCTCCTAGCCAACAATAAACCTCGGAAACACGACGATACCATGACACGACCAAAAGCCTTAACCATTGCTGGATCCGATAGTGGTGGGGGGGCCGGCATCCAAGCCGACCTCAAGACCTTTATGGCTCGCGGGGTTTACGGCATGAGTGTGCTGACCGCAGTCACGGCCCAAAATACGCTCGGAGTCCAGGCTGTCGTAGAACTAGCGCCAGACTTTGTCGGCCAAGAGTTTGACAGTGTCCTCAGCGATATCCAAACTCATGCGGCCAAGACCGGCATGCTGTCCTCAATTTCGCTTGTGGACATAGTGAGTCGGAAGGTCGAGGAGTATGCCGTCCGTCAGCTCGTCGTCGATCCTGTCATGGTTGCCAAGGGGGGTCACGCCTTGCTACGCGAAGAGGCCAGGCAAGCGCTGACCGATAAATTGCTGCCGCTGGCGCTTATTGTGACACCAAACCTGTTTGAGGCGGGACTGCTTGCTGAAATGGATGTCCATGATCGTCCAAGTATGGAAGAGGCGGCTCGTCGGATTAAAGCCTTAGGTCCAGCGTATGTTGTCATCAAGGGCGGTCATCTCGAAGAAGACGCCTGTGACCTGCTTTTTGACGGGACGGTCTTTCGCGCATACTCGTGCCGGAAAATCGAAACGGTGTGTACACATGGTGCTGGGTGTACTTTCTCCGCAGCTATTACTGCCGAGCTAGCCAAAGGTGCAGCGGTGGAGGACGCCGTCGCTCAGGCAAAAGATTTTGTGACCCGTGCGATTACTGCCGGGTTTCGAATCGGGCAGGGGCATGCTCCGCTCAATCATCGAGTCGATTTGTGCTTTGCCTAATTTAGTTGATCTGGCTTAATTTGGCACAATTAAGGTGCTCATTCCAGCCTTACGCATGATATTCGTGCCTTGTGGCCTGCCGAGGCCTCGGATACAATGCGCGCGGACTATTGTATGGATGGAGTTCCGAAAACATCTCGGGCGAAGCGTCGCCCTACCAAAAAGCGAACGAAAGCCGCTGCACAGCCGGAAACTCGTTCCGAAAAACAGGCCGGCCTGCGCCTGCTGGAGGATATTGATGCCCTGCTGTCTCGATCTCACGATCTGCAGGACACTCTCCAGGACATCACAAAAATTATTGCGCAGCGGATGGGCACGGATGTATGTTCTCTCTACCTCTTAGATACAAAAGGTGGACGGCTGACCTTATGGGCGACGATGGGTCTGGACCAGACCGCAGTCGGTAAGGTGAGCATGGATAAGCATGAGGGGTTGACTGGGCTCGTGGTCGAGCTGGGTGAGCACGTTGCGGTTTTGGATACCATGACGCATGCTCGGAATAAATATTTTCCGGAGACCGGAGAGGAACGCTTCCATTCATTTCTCGGTCTGCCCGTGATTGAAAAACGAAACGTACTCGGTGCGCTCGTCGTCCAGAGTCGGAGCCGCCGCCGCTTTTCCCGCACGGAAATTCGTTTACTCAAAACGATCGTGACTCAGGTTGCTGGGGTGATTGTTCAAGCCCGACTGCCGGAAAAGTTAGAAACGAAAGAACGTGAACGCCAAGACTACCGGGCGCGCATGCTTGAAGCCATCATGCGTCCCAGCGCGTACGAGCGTAAACGTGAGCAACAGACGCGGGCAAAAGGGCGCACGAGTCGTCTGCGTCTCACGGGCGTGGGTGCTTCGCCCGGAGTCGGATCTGGTCAGGCACATCTGGTGCATCCGCCTGTGCGTCTTGACGCACTAGAAGAGTGCCATCAGGAAAATCCTGATGCGGAACTCCAACATCTGTCTATGGCTATCGAGCAGTCGGTCGCAGAGATTGATGCACTGAAAGAGCGGGTGCAGGAACGCTTGCCGGAGATTGATCGAGCGATTTTCGACGTCCACCGTATGATGCTGGAAGACCCGGAGTTTATCGGAAAAATCGAGGCCCTGATCCGGCAGAACTATGCGGCTGACACCGCGCTCAAGAAGGTTATCGAAGAGTATGTCGAAACGTTGGAGCGCGCAGGTAGTGAGCACTTGCGCGACCGGGGGACGGATGTGCGCGATATCGGCCAACGGGTGCTGCGCCATCTGCTCGGCCTTGAGGAGAAAATAGGGCCAAAAGGCGAGAACTTGATTCTCGTTGCTGACGAGCTGTCGCTGTCTGACCTCTGCCGCGTAGACCACAGCCAGCTCAAAGGGGTAGTGCTGGCCAACGGGGGGGCCACCTCGCATACATCCATTCTTGCGAAATCATTTGAAATCCCAACCGTCGTCGGTGTCGAACACGCGGCGTTGATCCAACAAGGTGACGCTGTGATCGTTGATGGAAATGCCGGAGTAGCCTACGTGAATCCCGGCGCTGAAGTCGTACGTGAATACAGTCGTTTCGATCGTCAGTATCGTGCGTTTAATCGTAATCTCGAAGAGATCCACGACCTGGCTGCTGAAACGCTAGACGAGGTGCGCATCACTCTTGGGGCCAATGTCGGGTTGCTGAGTGACATCGACTTTGCTCATCGTCATGGAGCGGAAGGCGTCGGGCTGTATCGGACGGAAGTCCCATTCCTCACGTATAGTGATTTCCCCAGCGAAGAGGCCCAGTTGGCTCTGTATCAACGGGTCTTGACTGGGATGAGGGGGCAACCGGTCACGATCCGGACCTTGGATCTCGGTCCGGACAAATATCCCTCCTATATGAAGCTTCCGCAAGAAGATAATCCATTCTTAGGCTGGCGTTCCATTCGTATCTCTTTAGAGATGGCGGATCTCTTTAAAGTCCAACTGCGGGCTATCCTCCAGGCGGGCGTGCATGGGCCGGTCCACATTTTATTCCCTATGATATCCAGCGTCGAAGAATTGCTCCAAGTCAAAGAACTCTTGGAACAAGCCAAGGATGAGTTACGTCAGGAAGGCAAGGCGTTTGATCCCTATATGCCGATCGGCATGATGGTCGAGGTGCCTGCGGCCGTCTGGTTAGCGGATCGTCTGGCCCAAGAGGTCGATTTCTTTAGTATTGGTACGAATGATCTGATTCAATATCTGCTAGCGGTTGATCGAAATAACCGCAAAGTGGCCTCTTTGTATGAGCCCCTCCACCCTGCCGTGTTGAAGGCGATTTCTACCACAGTTCAGTCCGCCAAACGCGCCGGCAAACGGGTGAGCCTGTGTGGGGAGATGGCCGCTGATCCGCTGTGTACCTTGCTTTTACTTGGGATGGGGCTTGATGAACTCAGCATGGAAGCCTTCTTTGTGCCTGTTATTAAGCGTGTCATCCGTTCGTTGTCCTATGCTGAATCCCAGGCTTTAACCCAGGAAATCCTGCAGTTGGGCACTGTCCGCGAAGTCAAAGGGCAGCTTTTCTCCGCGCTCAAACAACTCGATATGATCGAACTGGTTGAGATGTACCATTAGATTTTTTGAACTTCACTATTTTTGCCTGATTTTATTGACAATTTGGTAAGTGACGGATAAAGGTTGAGCGATGGAGAGTATGCGGGCCCGCATGGCTCATGCTCGGGCTGATAGCGACCGCGCGTTGCGTCTAGCCTCAGGCAGCTGTGGCACGAGGTCGAGATCTCCAACGTCCCTGATGCGACGCAGTCAAGGAGAGCACCTGGTCTGATATTAGTCCAATCCTGTTATGCTCCTGCTGCTCTCCGCTATCTCTGGTGTTAGGAATATGATGTCACAGGTTGTTAATATGGAGGTAACGAGAGGAGGCTGTCAAGAAAAGAAGTGACCTAGAAGAGTAGGTAGGTGGTGAGTCGTGGGGCATCTGATCGACGGATCCTTCGGCGGCTTGATGAGGGACGCTATAGAAAACCCTAGAGGTAAGGAGGTTGGTATTATGACAAAATCGGAAATGGTCAAAAAGCTCGCTGAGACGTGGGGCGACATCCCGAACCGCCAGGCAGCCGAGAACCTGGATAACTTTGTTGCGTTTATTACCAAGACGGTGAAGAAAGACAAAGAGCTCAAAATCCCGAATTTGGGGACCTTCCGTCTGCGTCAGTTAAAAGCGAGAACCGGACGAAACCCGCAAACCGGGGAGCCGCTCAAAATTCCGGCTCGAAAAAAAGTGGCCTTCACCGCAACAAAAGTTTTTAAAGAATCAATTCTCGGCGTAAAAAAGAAAAAATAGCGCGCACGGAGATTTATATACCTGGTGCATGGGTAGTTCCCATCTCCTTTCTCTACCCTCGTCTAGGTCTTAGAAGGGGCGTCATACGACGCCCCTTCTTTCTTGCACGGTCCGTGAAAGGTGCAGTGTTTGCGTATGGGCTACGCTGTAAAAGAAATTTTTTATACCCTGCAGGGCGAAGGGGCTCATACCGGCCGACCGGCCGTGTTCTGTCGTTTTTCCGGGTGTAATTTATGGTCCGGTCTAAAACAGGACAGGGCTTCAGCCGTGTGTCAGTTTTGCGATACTGATTTTGTCGGTGTCGACGGTCCTGGGGGAGGGCGTTTCGTCTCCGCTCAGGAGTTGGCGGGTGCCGTTGCTGCCAAATGGCCGGCACACTATGCGACAGCGGCGTCGCCGTTTGTGGTGTGCACGGGCGGTGAGCCACTGCTTCAGCTAGATGAAGATCTTATTGAAGCATTGCATGCCCAAGGATTCGCGGTTGCGATTGAAACAAATGGCACTATCTCTCCTCCACCCGGAATTGATTGGATCTGTGTCAGCCCTAAGGCCGGGGCGGAACTCGTGCTCAAGAACGGCAGCGAACTCAAGCTTGTCTTTCCGCAACCGGGGGCAGAGCCAGAACAGTTTGCACACCTCCAGTTCCAACACTTCTTCCTCCAGCCTATGGATGGTCAGAATCGGGCATACAACACGCAAGCGGCGCTCGGCTATTGCCTCGAACATCCGCGTTGGCGGCTCAGTCTGCAAACCCATAAATTGTTAGGAATCCCGTGAGCGAGAATCTCATGCAAGCCGCCGTCTGAGGGCCCATAGTGAAAAAAGATCAGACCCCACAGGAGAAGCTCTTACAGCTCGCTACACGCCAAGCTGCGCAACAAGGAAAAAGCGTTGCCCGATATTTGCGAGAGCTGCAGGCCGCGTTTGCTCGTCAAGAGCGTGAAGAGAAAGACGCGCCACGCCGCACTGCGCCCTCGCAACAAAAGACTCGTGAGAAATATGTAACCCTCACACGTGGAGAGGTTGCGCGGCTGTTTGCCCAGATGACCGATGAGCGTGATCGGGTGCTGTTTGCTGCGATGTATTATTTCGGACTGCGAGCTTCGGAGGTGGGACTCTTACGGCGCGAGCACGTCAACTTCACGACGCGCCAGATTCACATTCCTCGATTGAAGAGTGGCGTGGCTGGCGAGAAAGTCATGACCACCGAGTATCTGCGGCTCCTGCGCGACTATGTCGGAAATCGGACTGATGGCCTTCCCTATCTTTTTCCTTCGCGCAACGCGCGGCCAGTGAGCCGCCAGCGTATCGATCGGCTGTTTCGGATGTATGCCGAACAGGCAAACATTTCACTCCATAAGCGCCACAGTCACTGTCTTCGCCACTCGATCGCGGCTCATCTCCTAGATGCCGGGCATACCCTTGAAGACGTGCAGGATCATCTCGGACACAAATCCATTCACTCAACAGTCGTGTATAGCAAAGTATCCTCATCATCCCCGCCTAAGCGCAAACCCATCACGATTCGCATTCAACACTCTTGGATCTCTGGAACGGTCGTCCGTGTGACAAAGAAGCCGGAGCACAGCTAAGAAGCCGTTGAAAAACCTACTGCGCTTGGGATATTGACGTTGCTCGGCGCCCCGGAATCCTCATGTACTCGCCCGCACACTCCGGTTTCGTACGTCATCGCGTCTTGGTTTCCCGGCGCTCGCGACAGCTTTTCAACAACTTCTAAGACGCTGGTGCCCTAGAGCCGTGAACAGTCATCGTTTTTCTCAACGAGTCAATATTTTTATTATGACCTCTTGACTCTTCTCTCAGCGTACTTATCTTTTGTTTGTCAGACACAACTCAAACAGACAGGAGGTATAAAAAATGAGGCGAGAACTAAGTGTGTGGCGAGGTTCTTTTATGGCGGTGAGTCCCTGGCGACAAGACATGCAGCGTGTCTTTAATCATTTCTACGATGATCGTGCTTGGCTGACGGTCGGGACGCCGGTGAGTGCGGGGCCCGCGCCTAGGATCGACAGCTACGTCGAGGGCGATGAGATCCACATCAAAGGGGATTTTCCAGGTATTGATCCCAAGGATGTTGAAATCTCGCTTGATGGAAGCCGGCTGACGCTCAAAGCCGAACGCAAGGCGGACAGCCAAGAGGAGAAAGGCCGCTATTTCCATAGAGAGATTTCATACGGTTCGTTCGAACGGTCGTTTGTCCTGCCGAGAGGCGTGGATGTTGAGAAGATAGCAGCGATCTCTAAGAATGGAACGCTCGAGGTGGTTGTCCCGCTGCCGGAATCCGCGACGCCAAAACGGATTATGGTTGATGTGAAAACCGAGGACGCGACTGCTACAGCCTAAGGGCTGCTCCTGCTCCTTCTTTCTCTAACGTGCTGGGGGCTCATCCTGAGCCCTCTTCTTTCTTTCCTCAATCCACCGATTAAAGCCTTCAGACTTCCCGAGTTACCCGATGACGTTGGCTCCAACTACTAGTTTATTGACAGATACCGGCAGAACACTGAGCCGAGCCAAGAGCTGGCTTGAGGGCGCAAGCTGTTCGGTCACAACATTCGTCGAGAGTCCTGAGAAGGCATCCGTCCGCGCCGTGACCGCGGTGACTCTTGCAGTCTCTGTTCTGCTAATCGGGCTTTTTCCAAGTCTAGCCGAGCTAGGTCGTGCCGAGAGCGACAATTTCGTAATCAATCCAGGGCGGCGCACTGAATCCCACGGGGAGCTAACCACTTAGGATCTTCACGAAAATGTTACGCCCCTCTTTTGCTTCTGGTGGGACGATAAGAAGCTTCATTAGCTCAATCGGGATCCTTACCGCTCTCGCTATTAAGAAGCTCCTTGAGAGTCTTTTTCCACAGCGTTGCCGCTTCCATCATCAATTGCGACTTTTTTCTCTAGAATCTCGTTTAAAAGGGCTGCTCGCCTCTCGGCAATAAGTCCTCGTTGTTGCGAAGCTTCTCGCACTAAAAGCTCCTGCGTAGCTCGTTTGAGCAAAAAGGATTTTGGCCTGCCAACGCTGACGGTGTAGTAGAGTTTTGGCAATCCGGGCTTGATATTCTTTGCCTTGTTGTTCTAAAAGTTCGGCGCTTTCTCGGTTTCTTCTAAGACCTGTTGGGAGAGGATCTCGGCCTCAGCGATCATGGTCGCGCCTCCGAGCAGCATGGCGGGTACGTCCCACTCCATGATGGCAGCGAACTTGTCGTGGCTGAGCTCGGTATAGGCCAGGCCGAGGATAGGAATAAGACTGAGGTAAAACGCGCCCGTGTCGAGGATATCGAGATCTTCAGCCACCCCGCGCGGGTGCGGCAGTTGACGAGCCTCGGTACCACAAGGCAGCCGGTTGCGTGGATCTCGATGTCAACGCGGCCCTTGTACTCGTTCTCAATGCTGGCCACGATGCCGTCTTCGATGACAAGGTCGTAGCGGTTGCAGTCTGCGCGATTGTTTCGAGCCTCCCTAATGTCTTTGTCTTCGAAGAGCGAGGTGATACAGTGCGCTCCACACTGAGGTGTTTCTATCACAAGAGAAAAGGAGATTGTTATGGCCCGTATCGGAGTGGTTGCTGCCAATATGTCAGGATTATCGTTCCCGGAGCTGACAGATTTTGCCAAGAGCGCTGAGTCGGCCGGATTTGAGGCGATCTTTTCGCCGGAGTTTATGAACGATTCTTTGATGAATTGCCAGATTATGGCCCAGGCAACTTCCAGCATCAAGGTTGGAACCTGGATTACGAACATTTATCTGCGCCACGCTGCTCTGTGCGCGCAGTCGGCCATTGCGATTGACGATACGTCGAATGGTCGGCTGATTCTTGGCCTTGGTGTGAGCCACCGGCCCATTGTTGAAGGATTGTACCAAGAAAAGATGGAAAAACCGCGCAACTTCATGCGCCAGTACATCGGGGCGATCCGTGACATGGCGGCTGGCAAAGAGTTGCCAGGCATGGCCATGCAACCGCGTGCTGCTACCAACCATATCCCTATCTATATTGGAGCGTTGGCCCTGGGGACGGTCACCTTGAGTGGTGAGCTTGCAGACGGAGTGATGCTATACCTCTGTCCCAAGAGTCGCATTCCGTCAGCCCTCGCAGCGGTAGAAAAAGGAGCGGCGAAAGCAGGGCGCCCGGTGTCGGATATTGATATCACTACCGGTATTCTTTCTTCTATTCATGACGACGTTGGTCTGGCAACACAAGCGGCGAGAGATAATCTCAGCTTTTATGGCGGGTTGCCGTATTACAACAAGCTCTTCCAAGAGAGTGGCTTTGAGGCTGAAGCAACAGAAATGGGAAAAGGTGCAGGCCAGGGAGCATCCGATCGAATGGCTCAGGAATTGGCTGTGATCGGATCGCCGGCTCAATGTAGAGAACAATTAGCCGCCTTTCGCGAAGCCGGCATCGACATGCCGATTCTCAATCCTGTGCCGGTGGGAGACCAGACCTACGCCCAAGCGGTGCAAAAGGCGATTGAGACGTTTGCTCAGTAATTGGCGGGGTGATCCATGAATCGCCTGGGCGCAGCATGCTGCGCCCAGGCGAGATGGCCTCGCCCCTACCGCCCTTCCGGAATCTTCCACCGCTCGCCAACGGCCAAAATCTTAATTGGATCCAGTGCACCGCCGGCTTTCTCAATAACCCGCCGGAGTTGGCGTGGCGGTTCGTCAATGGGCTCGTCCGTGAGCGGAAATGTTCCCCAGTGACAGGGCAGCATCCAACGCGCCTTGAGATCGTGAAAGGCCTGATATGCCTCCGTTGGGTTCAGATGGGAGTAGTGCATGATCCAGCGTGGCTCATATGCCCCGATGGGTATCATCGCAACATCAATGGGGCCGAATTTTTTTCCTATTTCGGTAAAGCCGTGAAAATAGCCGGTGTCGCCGGCGAAAAAATAGGTCCGTTCGTCATTGGCAATGACCCAGCCACACCACAGGGTTGAATTCTGCCACTGGTCGATACGCTGCGACCAGTGCTGAACGGGGACACAAGTCACTTTCCAGGGGCCGTGTTGCGCCGTTTGCCACCAGTCCAATTCGACGGCTTTCCGCCCTTTTTTTTCGATCCATTTACCTAGGCCCAGGGGCACAAACCACGTGACCGTCTGGGGCAGATTCTCAACCGTATACGCATCGAGATGATCGTAGTGGTTGTGGGACACCACGGCGAACGCGTTGTTCGGAATTGTTGAAATCGGCACGCCGGGCGGATGGTGGCGCGCTGGCAGGAGGGCGCGTTTGCCAAAGTGCGGATCCGTCAGAAAAACATCTGCTCCGTCGTGAACGGCAAAGGTCGAATGGCCCACCCAGGTGACGGAAGCCGAGTCTTCTGGTGTGGCAAACGAGTTGCCGTCATTGTTTACCCGAGGCACATCGAGCGGATCACGCCGCTGGCCAGTATAAGCGCTGCGGGACACGGTCCAGCGGAATAGGTCCGTATAGCTCTTATTCCACCCGCGCCACGGGTTAAACCACGCACTGGGTTGGCCGTGTGCGGCGTATAACAGCGATGGATCGGGATTCAGCTCTGGCGTACGATCTGGAGGAACCGAACAGGAGGCAAGCGCTGAGCAAACGATAAGGCAGAAGAAACGACGAGTCATGCAATAAGAGGGGTATCACGTCTTATACAGCTGGGCGACAAACTCCGCATAGCCGTTGTAGATCAGGGTCGCTCGGACTTCTCTCGTCCCCAAGATGCGCTCACTAGCTTGTGACCAACGTGGATGCGGAATAGCAGGATTCACGTTCGCAACGTAGTCGTACTCCCAAGGAATTAGCGTATTCCAGAAGGTCTTGGGCTGTTCCTCCACAAACTCTACACGCGTGATGGACTTGATGCTCTTATAACCATACTTCCACGGCAGCGCGAGCCGAATAGGGGCGCCATGTTGTTTGGTCAGCTCATGGCCATAGATACCAGTCACAAGGAGTGCCATATCGTTTGTGGCTTCTGCCATGGTCAAACCTTCAAAATACGGCCACGGGTAGGTGTCATTGCGCAAGCCGGGGGCCTGTTCCGGATTGTTGAAGGTGAGGATGCGCACATGCTTAGCCGACGAGAGAGGTTGGACGAGGTCAAGAAGCGCTTTCATGGGAAAGCCCGTCCAGGGCACGGCCATCGACCACGCTTCGACACAGCGGTGGCGGTAGAGACGCTCTTCGAGCGGCATTTTGCGAATCAAATCGTCGATATCAAAGGTCTGGGGTTTCTTAACGAGACCGGTCACTTCGAACTGCCACGGGCGGGTCTGAAAACGCTCGACTAAACGGGCGACGAGTTCTTTACGCGAGCTGAATTCGTAGAAGTTATTGTAATTCGCGGCGTCTGTTTCGTTAGTTAAGGGATGCTCCAGTGTAAACCGCTCATTATGCTTTGCCGGATACAGGTTGGCAGTTAGACTCGGCTTTGGAAGGCCAGGGATGACCGAGGGGGCTTGTGTTTCCTTCGCGCCCGAGCTTTCGCAGCCTGAGAGGGTGCCGAGCGTACTGATACCGGCAATGCCCAGGGCCTGAAGAAATGTACGCCGGTTCAGGTAGACGTCCTCCGAGGTTGCCGTTCGTTCAGGGATTTCCCAACCGTGCCGGGTTCGAATCAGCATGACGCATCCTTTCTGCTATTTTTTCCGTCTTTTTCATGCAGGCTTTTCATTTTTGATGCTTATCCGCATAGGTTCGTTTCGGTGGGCTGCTCTTTTAAGCTAGAACTAGGCCCTGTCCAAACAAGAAGCCGTCTCTTGAACGATGTCCGCGTGGAAAGAAGATGCCAGGATGTCGACGTCGAGCGGGTAACAGGTGCGAGTGTGGGACAAGACGTCCACGCCGAAAGCTGTACGAGCGGTTCCGGTGCCAGAAGTGCTTGGAGTGGTAGGGCGCATACGGACCGATGAAACCGTGGAAGGGGGCAGGATCATGAGAATAAACATGGCGGACCTGGGGCGCTGGCTGGCGAATAATAATCTGTGTTAGAGGACGGCGAGGGGCGGCCTCCGAGACCGTTCGTGCCAACTCTCCGACCATCCGCAACTGCCGTTCGGCAGTCTGTAAGCAGCGTTCAAGGCCACGTTCGTATGCGGCAATATGCGCTTGCGCAACACTCGTTTGCACAGCAGACGAATCTTGGGTGCGGTTAGCGGGCACCGGCGAGGCGACGGCCGGGGGGCGTTTGCATGCGAATCTTGAGGTAAACGTCCACGCGGCCTCTCCTTTATCCTCTTGGACTGTCGCGACATCATTACTAAAATGGCGGCTGCCGTTTGGACTCCGCCACTCGTAGGCGGTGGCCCAACCGTCAGTAGAGAAAGGGGAGGAGAGTATCAGCACGAGGCCGAAGCAGCTGAATGTCCGAGGTCTTAGAAGTGTCAGACGCATAGGTAACACTGTCTCTGCTTAACGACCGGACATTACCGGCTTGTTGCTCGCCCTTCGACAAGCTCGGGGTGAGCGGGAATGGCAACTATCAAGGTGAGGTCATACAACGCTTCCATATCTCATTCACGCTTGCTGCACCTCATCGTAGGCCACAGGCGTATAGAGTCAAGCGAGCAGGAAGATTCCTTCACACCGTTAAGCAGAGCATTGTCAAGCATTCATCAATCAGCCACAATCGCTCATTCGTACGTTTGAGATGCGCACAGGAGGGGATATGGCTAAGGAGACAAAAGGCTCGAAAAAATTACTCGCCGGGATCAAGGTGCTCGACTTTACTCAATATCTGGCCGGTCCGTCTGCCACCCGGATTCTGGCCGACCTGGGTGCCAATGTCATCAAGATTGAACGCACACCCAGCGGTGACCTGGGTCGGCAGATCCATCTTGTCGATCATGGCCAGAGCGCGTTCTATATTGCTGCCTGCGCGGGCAAGAAAAGTGTGTGTGTTGAGATCAAACATCCCAAGGGAAAAGAAATCGTACACGAGCTGGTGCATCAGGCGGATGTGGTGGTTGAGAATTATAGTCCTGGGGTCATGGCACGACTTGGCTTGGATTATGACACCCTCAAAGAACTCAATCCTAAACTGATCATGTGCTCGGTGTCGGGCTACGGGCAGGATGGTCCGTACGCCAAGCATACGAGTTTTGACATTATCGCCCAGGCGCAGAGCGGGGTGATGTCCATGACCGGTCAGCCGGACGGCCCGCCAACTTATGTCGGCAACTATTTCGGCGATCCGAATGCGGGGATTCATGGCGCATTGGCCATTTGCGCGGCGTTGTTTAGCCGCGCCATGACTGGCGAGGGGCAATATATCGACGTATCGCAGCTCGAGTCCTTGGTCTATTTGGATTACATCAACTTCCCGCTGTATATGATGAGCCAAGGCGAGATCGTTCCGCAGCGTTTTGGCGGAGACTTTTTTAACGTCTGCCCGTACGGCGTGTACAAGGCCAAAAAGGGCTATGTCGTTCTTGCTGTGGTCGAACACCAGTGGCCGGCCTTAACCAAGGCCATGGGCAAGCCCGAGTTAGCGACCGACGAACGCTACGCCACTATGGCCGACCGTTTACAGCGGCGGGGGGAAGTGCGCGAATATATCGAAGACTGGCTGCAAACATTTGAAGATGACGAAACGCCGCTGAAAATTTTGCTTGAAGCACGGGTGCCCTCCGCGCCTATTCTGGATATCCCGGCTGCTGCCGCTCATCCACAGTTGAAAGCACGCGGGTTATTCCAAGACATGCCGCATCCGCTACTCGGCTCAACACCAGTTGCCAAATCGCCGTTTCATTTTTCGAATGCGGACGTTGAGATCCCGTTCCGCGCCGCATTTCTTGGTGAGCATAATGAAGAAGTTCTTCGGGAACACCTATCCTATACCGAGGAGCAGATCGCTGCGCTGTATGCGGATGGGGTGCTTATTCAAGAAGAGCAGGTGAAAGAGCTGCGCGAGGCAGGGAAGCTGTAGTCTGTATCAGAGGTACGGTCCCGTCGATTCTTAAGGCAAATGTTTCGTACCATTCTCCTTCCACCCTGCGTGGTGAATTTGTCCTAAAAGTCCGAGGCCACTGGTCCGTTGCTGGGGCCGAGGGCCCGAGTCTGGAGATTTTTGGCAGGGAGGGCAAGAGGAAGAGTATGGACTCATAATCTGAAAACGTTGCGTTGATCTTCTCCGACCGTTGGGTTAGACCGGTTGAACTAATTAGACATAACCCATCAAGTCAGGAAGGTGGAGACCATGGCGTATCAGAATCTCATATTCGAGAAAAAGAACCAGATCGGCTATCTCACACTCAACCGACCAAGCAAGCTGAACGCCCTCAGCAAGGAACTCATGGCCGAGTTATCGCAGGCATTTGACGCGATTGAGGCGGATGAAGAAGTCCGTGTCGTGATCCTGACGGGAGCTGGCCGGGCGTTTTCTGCCGGATTTAATATTGCGCCCCAGGAAGGCGAGCCCGAGCTGTATGAGCGTACTGCCGATAGCTGGCGGTCAGACCTCAAGCAGAATATTGAAACGTTTCTCAAGATATGGAATTCGGGCAAACCGTATATTGCCGCGATTAACGGCTATGCGCTGGCTGGCGCCTGCGAGCTGGCTCAACTGTGCGATATCAAGATTTCCTCCGAGCAGGCGGTTTTAGGCGAGCCGGAGATTCGTTTTGGCACGGGGCCTCCGGTATTGGTCACCCCATTTAGTGTCGGCTTTGCCAAGGCCAAGGAGCTGCTCCTGACTGGAGAGATGATTTCGGCGCAGGAGGCTGAGCGTCTGGGCATGATTAACCGCGTCGTGCCCCACGATCAGCTCATGAAAGAGTGCGAGAAAACAGCTCGGAAGCTCATCAAGATTTCCCGGGTTGGGGTGAAGTTTAACAAAGCGGCCATTAACCGGGCGTATGAAAACATGGGCTTTCTCAACAGCATCTACCAGAATCTTGATCTGGTGGTGATGTTCGATACAACCCGAACGCAGGAGCAAGAAACGTTTAACCAGATTCGGAAAGAAAAAGGACTGCGTGCCGCGCTGGATTGGCGTGATGCATTGTTTAAAGAGGACGAGTAGAAAGTCGGCCGACTATGAGCCTATCTGAATAACGATTTTAAGGTGTCATGT
The DNA here is from genome assembly GCA_964495015.1 of uncultured Enterobacteriaceae bacterium. GTDB lineage: Bacteria > Desulfobacterota > Binatia > Bin18 > Bin18 > Bin18. Next base: position 44,075 of record CAZBUD010000014.1, read on the forward strand.
TGAGCGATTCTTCGCTTCGCTCAACATGACAGAACCGGGTGTCTATGGTTATTCGGATAGGCACTAACAGGAAGTCGGAAGAATGGGATCGAGGATGGGTATGTGTGTGTTGGCGCCTTTATCGTTCCTCATCCGCGACAACGTCAAGCAGGCTGCCCAGCATTTCATCTGCTGTCTTCAGCCTCCGTAACTTGCCTCATACCCACGCTGACCAGACGGAAGATTGACCATTTCTTCACCGATATCGACGTTTGATCGTTCTACAGACTGCTCACCTAGTGCCGTTTGCTCCAGCGCCCTCGGCCCGGCTGTCTCGACCTGTTCGACTTCGGCTTTGACACCACGGGGCTGAACAGTGGAGAGAACAGCCCGGCTCTTTTTGAATCCGTCGGTATTGACATTAGCGATGTTGTTGGCCACCACCCTGATTCAGCGTTGAGAGGCGGAAAGACCGGAGTAGGTGGTGGGGAGAGCTTCAAGTGGCATATGTATCGTACCCTGCTTTTGTGGCGGAAACTCTTTTGAGTATATGGTACGTGTAACAGTATCATCATCTTGTTCAAATACTTTATGGCTAATTTTTTGGCTGGTGGAGGGTTATGAACGCGGCGGCTGTGGGGCTTTTCTTTCTACTCAATACTACCCTGTATCTTTTCCTGCCTGCCATGGTACAGACCGTTTTCGCCTCGACCCCAGAGTTGCGGGCTGTCTCCATCAGTGAACCGATTATTCTTGACGGCAGGCTGGACGAACCTGCCTGGCAAACCGCACAGGTCGCTGACGATTTCCGCCAACGCGAGCCGGACGAAGGAGAACGCGCCTCCCAATCGACCGAGGTGCGCGTACTCTACTCGCACTTTCAGCTCTATATTGGCGTGACTTGCCACGACTCTGATCCAAGCGCGATCGTCGTCACCCGGTTTAACCGGGATTCCAATCTGGACGCCGATGATCGGGTGACTCTCTTGTTTGACACATTTCTTGACCATCGAAACGCATTTAAATTTCAAACGAACTCGGTCGGCACGCGGGTGGATGAGCTCATCGGTGACGAGGGTGAAAGTGAGAACCGAGACTGGAACGGCATCTGGAATGTGAAGACCAGCCAAACGCCAACTGGCTGGACGGCAGAATTCGAGATTCCATTTCAGACCTTAAGCTTTGCCGCAGGACAATCAACCTGGGGTTTCAACGTCCAGCGCATTATTAAGCGAAATACTGAAGAAACGGTGTGGACCGGTTATCGTCAGAACCTCGACTTTAATCGTGTATCGGTGGCCGGACGACTCACCGGCCTGCACGATATCTCCCAAGGCTTGGGCCTCGATTTTTCGCCTTTTTTAACAACCGAGGTACGACGTGATGCCGCATCTTTTAAGCCCGGCTTTGATTTATTCTACAAGCTCACTCTGGGTCTCACGCTGAGCCTGACCATGAATACCGACTTTTCTGAAACGGAAGTTGACGATGCCCAGGTCAACTTGACGCGGTTTTCTCTCTTCTTTCCTGAGAAGCGGCAATTCTTTCTAGCAGACGCGCCGAATTTTTCGGTTGATGGACTCACCGCAACGTCCGGTCCGTTAGTGATCATTCCGTTTTTTAGTCGGCGCATCGGCATTGCTGATGACGGCAAGACAGTCGATCTGATCGGCGGTGGCAAACTCAGCGGGCGCATCGGCAAGTATCGCCTCGGCCTACTTAGCGTCCAGGCGCAGGAGCGCGATCCAATTCCTGGTGAGAATTTTAGTGTCATTCGCGTCAAACGTGACCTTGGCGAGCGAGCGTCCATCGGCATGATCGCTACCAGGCGGACGCCAGAGAATGGAGCTGCGACCGGCCTGTACGGCAATGATTTTCTGTATAAGACGACAAAACTTTTGGGCGATAAAAATTTGACCGTTTCTTCGTTTTTCGAAAAAGGTTTTATCCCCGGCACGAACAAAAACTGGGCCTGGGGCAGTCAAATTCACCTGCCCAATGACATCTGGTCAATATTCGGGACCTACCGTGAGGTGCAAAGGGATTTTGACGCGACTATGGGTTTTGTGCCGCGCAAAGGGATTCGGCGTTTCGGCTGGTTTTTAAGAGCGGCGCCACGGCCAAAACGCTGGAAAACGCGTCAGATCTCGTGTGCGTTTGACGGCAATTATATTACCGACCAGGATACGAATAAGCTCCTTACGCGCAATATCGTTTTTCCCTGCGATTGGCGCTTTAATAGCGGCGATATACTTTCGTTTCGGACCTGGGAGCAGTTTGAGCGCTTAACCGACGATTTTGAGATAGGCGACGGTGTGACGCTTGAGCCTGATGGGTACACCTTTCGACGCTATCTTGTCCGAGCGGAAACCGCAGACAAACGCAAGGTGTCTACACGTTTGACCTATGTTTGGGGCGACTTTTATAGTGGCAGCCGCGATAGCTGGGAGGCGCGACTGAATTTTCAACCTGGGCCGCGACTCTTCTTGAGTACGGAATACCGGCAGAACGATGTCCGGCTGCTTGAAGGAAATTTTGTCGTTCGCCTCTTCCGGGTACGCCTGGATTTAGCTCTGAATCCCAATCTGTCATGGTTTACCCTGGTCCAATACGACACCGTGTCTGACGTGCTCGGTTTGAATACGCGCATTCGCTGGATCATCGAGCCAGGCAATGATCTCTTTTTGGTCTTTAACCAGCGCTGGCTGGACGAAGAGGAAGGGGGCTTTCGCTCTATTGGCCGCGAAGCGCAGTTCAAGGTGCGCTATACGTACCGGTTTTGATCGCTACTGAGCTTCTCTTCTTTAGAGTTGTGCTCCTCTTACGTTTTTTCAACAGATTTGAGAGCTGCCCAGGCGAGATCGACGTTTTTTGTCCAGCTGCGATCTCTTACCCTACTTCGACACCTTGGAGCAACAGCGGGTCGTGCGCCGGTTCGTCTCTTGAAATGCTTGGGATATCGGGTATCCCTGCAACCGAGCACGTATATGGTTTGATTTAGCTAAACGTCTCGGTAAATGCGTGATGTTGCTGTGTACTCCCCAGCATAATGAGTTCGCTTCCCCCGAGAAGCGTTGCAGAGGCAGGAGGGTTCGTGACGAGGTGCCCGTTCTCCTCAATGCCAACGACGTTCAGCCCCGTCCGTGTACCAATCGCACTTTCAGATAGGGTTAATCCAACCAACATCTGCGGCAGTGGCACTGCGAATAACTCAACTCCCTCGCCTAGGACACCTAGCTCACCACTTTGTAGTAGAGAGAAGATGTATTCAATACCGAGCGAAGCGTAGCTCAGGACGAAGTTTGCGCCAGCACGGTGGATGGCTTCGAGATTCCTTTCGTAGGTAATACGGCTCACGATGTGCAACTCTGGATTGAGGCGGCGGCAGTAAACTGTGAGATAGATGTTCATAGCATCGTCGTTCGTGGTCAGGAGTACGGCGGGAGCATCCCGCACTCCGGCCCGCATCAGTACCTCTCGATCGGCCGCATCGCCGATGAACAGTCTGTCCGGGAGGTGTTCGATCCGCTCCCGCAAGCGCTCGTCATGCTCAACCAAATGAACCGGTAACTCCTTGCGCTTCAGCGCCTGGGTTGCCGCGCACCCGACTTTCCCCCCCCCGATGACTATGACCGGATTGTAGTTGGTATCATAAATGACGAGCAGCGTATTGAGTTCAAGCATTTGTTCTGCAGAGCCCACAACGATCATCACACTGGTATTGGACAGGGATGTATCAGGAGATACCGGCAACAACCGGCCGCGCTCCCAAATCCCGACAATATTGATACCGATGACCTCACGCAGCCGGGTCTCACGGATCGTCCGACCAGCCAAGGGCGTATTGCGGACGGGAAACTCGGCAACCTGGAGCTCCCGGAAGTGGCCGATCACATGAGCCTCGGCGTGGCCGGTATTAATCCGGTTCGTGAGACGCTCTCCCAAGCGCTGCTTAAGGGGGAGCACGTGTGGGCACCCGCTCAGTTCGAGAATATCAATCGAGTCCTCGTCCTCGACCGTTGCCATAATGGGAACGTCCGGTGCAACCTCTCGAACGGTGATGGTAATATTCGTGTTTACGGTGTCGGCGCTGTTCGCAAAGATCAAACGTGCCTGGGCAGCGCGGACTTTTTCGTACGTTTCGCGGCTATCGATCGTGCCGGCGATGACGGAAATTCCGTCTTCATACATGCGCGCGGCGACTGTTGGGTCAGGTTCAAGGACAGAGTAGGGGATGTCGTGCAGTTGCAGTCGCTCAATCAGACCAGGCGCAATCGCATCGTAGGAACAGATTACGACGTGTCCGCGCGTGTCAGTTGGAGCTTCACGTGGGGCTTGGAGCCGCACTTGGGCTTCGAGCCACGGGGCGTAGAAGAAGCGGATAAAAGTAAAAGGCAGAACAATCAACAGCAGGACAATCCCAGACAGTAGGACCACCATACTGAAAAGCCGCCCAGTGTCGCTGTGGAAGGTAATGTCGCCAAAGCCGAGCGTGCTCATTACTGTCAGGGTCCAGTAGACCCCGGTCAGCCACGAATGGTCCTGCCCTTCCACGTACAACATAATCACGTGGAAGAGGATCGAGAAGATAATGATAATACCAACCAAAATGGCGAAAAATTTAAGCAGCGCCCCGATATTACGGCGTGTTTCCCGCTCATTCAGGAAGTAAGTGAGTTGGGTGCTGAACAGATTCATACAAAGATCAGGGAAGCAAAAGACAGGGGTGACAGTCAAGAGGGGAGAGTGTTAGACAAAGCGGGGCTTGCTTCGCTACACGTGCCTCTTGCGGTTCTCCGGACAGGTGCGCTGTGCTGCGGGATGTAGCTGGTGGGGAAATGAGGGACGTTCTTGGACCACTGAAATGTCTCTGAATCCCGCTTCTGCAGCGCCTTGTACATCGCGGAACTCGTCATAAAAATAACATAGGTCATCGCGATTTAACCTACATCGTCAGTATCGTAGCCCAAATTGGGGGAAAGCCATCTCTCAATTTGGGCCATAGTCATGCTCTTTCTGTGGGCGTAATCTCTGACTTGGTCTTTGTTTATCTTTCCTACCCCAAAATATCTCGATTCCGGATGTGAGAAGTAGAAGCCGCTGACCGCTGCAGTGGGGAACATGGCGTAGGATTCTGTCAAAGTAATCCCCGTATTTTCTTCGACTTTAAGCAGCTCCCAGATCAATGGTTTCTCGGTATGGTCCGGGCAAGCCGGATATCCGGGGGCGGGGCGGATCCCCTGGTATTTTTCTGCGATCAAAGCCTCATTATCGAATCCCTCATCAGGGGCATAACCCCAGTACTCTTTTCGGATACGCTGGTGCAAGCGTTCGGCAAACGCTTCGGCAAAACGATCGGCTAAGGCTTTTAGCATAATGGCGCTGTAGTCATCATGATCGTTTTTAAACTGTTCCAACTTTTCTTGCATGCCGAAACCAGCTGCAACCGCAAACGCACCGATGTAGTCATTTACATGCGTTTCTTCCGGTGCAATGAAATCCGCCAGCGCATAGTTCGGTTGACCGGCTGCTTTTGGTGTTTGTTGCCGGACGGTATGCAAACTAGTGAGTATACCTCCGCCTCTTTTGTACATTCCTGTACCCGCGGCAGCCGTATATCCATGTACAATAATATCATCATGGCCAATCGAATTTGCGGGGAATAAACCGAATATTCCTTTTGCGCTGAACCATTTCTCATCAATTATTTTTGCGAGCATCTGGCGCGCATCGTCGTAGAGTTTGCTTGCCTCCTGGCCGACCACGTCGTCACATAATATGCGTGGAAATTTGCCTGCAAGTTCCCATGCAATAAAGAGTGGTGTCCAGTCAAAATACTCCGCCAGCTCAGCTAATGGGTAGTCATCAAAAATTTCTATCCCCAGTTTATGCGGTACGGGTGGTGTATAGTCATCCCAATCGATGGCTACACGGTTAGCTCTGGCTTGATCAAGTGTAAGCCACGTCGTTTTTGCTTGTTTTGCCGCATGCCGTTCACGTACCACGTCGTAATCTTGCTGGATCTCTTCGGCGAGTTCTCTTTTCATATCCACGTTTAACAGGCGCGTTGATATCCCAACCGCACGCGAGGCATCTTTTACATGAATCACCGGATGTCCATAGCTAGAGTCGATCTTTACTGCGGTATGCGCACGCGACGTCGTTGCACCACCGATCATAAGCGGCAGGACAAGTTCCTGGCGCTCCATTTCTTTTGCCACATGTACCATCTCATCGAGTGATGGTGTGATGAGTCCACTTAAACCAATGATGTCTGCCTTTTGTTCGCGGGCGGTGTCGAGGATGGTTTGTGCCGGTACCATAACGCCGAGGTCTATGACTTCAAAGTTATTACATTGCAATACGACACCTACAATATTTTTGCCGATGTCATGCACATCCCCTTTCACTGTCGCCATGATGATCTTGCCATTGCTTTTTATTTTGGCATCGCCTTTTTCGGCCTCGATATAAGGCAGGAGATAAGCCACTGCTTTTTTCATCACACGCGCACTTTTTACCACCTGAGGTAGAAACATCTTGCCGGCACCAAACAGATCACCGACGACATTCATGCCGTCCATGAGTGGCCCTTCTATGACATGCAACGCCCGATCATATTGTTGCCGTGCCTCTTCCGTATCCTCTTCAATGTAATCCGCGTTACCTTTTACCAATGCACGCGAGAGACGTTCCTGGACAGGATCGTTTCGCCATTCAAGGTCGACTTTCTTTTCTTTCTTGCCTCCACCTTTGACCGTCTCGGAAAATTCTACTAATCGATCAGTGGCATCATCACGTCGATTGAGTAATACATCTTCAATGTATTCGAGCAGATCTTTTGGGATCTCATCATAGATGCCGAGTTGGCCCGCATTGACGATGCCCATGTCCATACCGGCCTGGATAGCGTGATACAGAAACACGGTATGCATGGCTTCACGCACCGGGTTGTTGCCACGGAAAGAGAATGACACGTTACTCAATCCACCACTGACGAGTGCATGCGGCAGGTGCTCTTTAATGAGTCGCGTCGCCTCGACGAAGGAGACCGCATAGTTATTATGCTCGTCCATGCCGGTCGCAACGGTAAGAATATTCGGATCAAAGATGATGTCTTCCGGTGAAAAACCGACCTGATTCACCAGGATGTCATACGATCGCACGCATACCTTTAAACGACGATCGGTCGTATCCGCTTGGCCTTTCTCATCAAAGGCCATAACGACCGTGGCCGCGCCATAACGTTTAATGAGTTTCGCGTATTCGATGAATTGTTCTTCACCCTCCTTCAGGGAGATCGAATTCACGATGCATTTTCCCTGCACGCAACGCAGCCCCGCCTCGGTCACTGTCCACTTAGAGGAATCGATCATCACCGGGACGCGTGAGATGTCCGGTTCACTGGCAATGAGTTTTAAAAAGTCGGCCATGAGTTGTTCGGAATCGAGCATGCCCTCGTCCATGCAGATGTCAATCACCTGCGCACCGTTGTCCACCTGTTGGCGGGCAACGGCTAGGGCTGCTTCCAGATCCTGGTCTTCCTTCACGAGTTTTAAAAATCTGGGCGATCCGGCCACATTGGTACGTTCACCGACGTTCACAAAGTTGGTATCCGGTGTAATGTTGAAGGCCTCTAGTCCACTCAGGCGCTGGTAGGGCGGGATCTCCGGTCGTTTGCGTGGGGATACGTTGTGAATGACATTGCCTATGGCAGCGATATGCTCAGGCGTGGTACCGCAACAGCCACCGACAATGTTTAAAAATCCGGATTCGGCCCACTCTTTAATATGCTCGGCCATGGGGCCAGCGCCGAGATCATAGCCGCCGAATTCATTCGGCAGTCCGGCATTCGGATGCGCCGAAGTATAGACCGATGAAAAGCTGGAAAGATCTTCAATATATTGTCGTAAGTCTTTGGGACCTAAGGCACAGTTCAGGCCTATCGTCAGTGGATTCGCATGTCTCACCGAGTTCCAGAAGGCCTCTGTCGTTTGACCGGTCAAGGTCCGGCCGGATTGGTCTGTAATGGTGCCGGAGATCATGACCGGTAGCTGAACTTTGTGCTCGTCGAAGTACTGATCGATAGCGTATAGCGCTGCCTTGGCATTCAGGGTATCGAAGATGGTTTCGACGAGTAATATGTCAGCTCCGCCATCCACCAGACCTCGGATCGCCTCGCTATAGGTCTCGACCAGTTCTTCATAGCTGACATTCCGAAAACCAGGGTTATTCACATCCGGTGAGATCGAGGCGGTGCGATTTGTGGGGCCAAGCGTACCGACCACGAAGCGTGGTTTGGCCGCATTTCCCCCCTCGAAATCCTCCGCTACCGCACGTGCCAGGGCGGCCCCGGTTTTATTGAGTTCATATACGAGGTCTTCCATCTGGTAGTCGGCCATGGCGATAGAAGTCGAGTTAAAAGTATTGGTCCCGACAAGATCAGCGCCCGCATCAAAGTAGGCGGTATGAATAGTCTTGATGATGTTCGGCTGGGTTAAGGTAAGCAGGTCGTTATTGCCTTTCACATCGCAGGGGTGATCGGCAAAGCGTTCGCCACGGTAATCGGCTTCTTCCAGCTTGTAGGACTGGATCATGGTGCCCATGGCCCCGTCGAGCAATAGAATACGCTCCTGAAGCAGGGCTTCGAGTTGTGCCTGGCAATTATTTCTCTGTTTCTTGCCCATATGAAAACACCTGTCCCGTTCCACACATTTAATAAGGAAACACTGAAAAGCGAACTAAGTGACGATTTGATGGTCGCTTTCGCTTTTCATGTTTACATTATTAAACAGGAAGGCGAGCGCCGTTCTGATACGTAGTGTCTGAGCCTGGCAGGCCGGTGGGTTCTTCTTAGGCCGCTGCAACGCTCCTCAGACAGATGAACTAAGGATGACCATTATATTACTACCTGCGGGGTATTTCCAGTAGTGTTCGAAGTCCAAGGAGGAAGTGTCTCTCCTGATATTCCAGTTGCAACCTGCATAAGGAAAGGAGGTGTACCATCCGATGCAGTGTTGGTTGTCAGAATTATAAATCCTGCCCTCCCAGTCGATAAAGAAAGGAAAGATGAGACCGCGCTTGTCTCTAGTGCTTTTGCTCGCTTTTTGGTCTTCTCACGGCGAACTAATATAGTGCAGGGAGGGCAGCCGGATGAAAATTGTGAATATATATTTGTGCTACGAATGCAAGGATATTGTTGAACGGGTAGCGCGTGGTGAGTGCCCGAAGTGTCAAGCCAACGATATTAGCGCTTTGTCCTGGCTGGTTCAGCCGGAACCGGTACACGAAGCGTGGCTGCGTCGGATCCATGCGACCAAAAGCTAGCAGGCGGGCTGGTTTGTGTGATCAAAGCCGGAGAGAACCCATGAACTCTTGTTTGAGGAAAACAAACACGATAAGACTCATAACAAGGGAACGACGGGGGGGCCGAACTTAAAGCTGCAGGGGCGGAGAGTATCTCCGCTTTTCCTTTTGGAGCAAAGTCGTTCTTCGTATTACGAGGCAACCCATGCGGGTAACAGTGCTAGGCACAGGCGACGCGTTCTGCAGTGGGGGACGACGTCACAGTGGCTACTTCGTCGAGACGTCTGGAGTCCATTTCCTGCTCGATTGCGGTACGACGACACTTCTTGCTTTGAAATCCCTCGGTATCCCCGCCGACCGGATTGACTTTGTCGCGATCAGTCATCTGCATGGGGACCACTTTGGCGGTCTGCCGTTTCTTTTTCTCGAATATCTATACGAAAACCCCCGCTCGCGACCACTGACAATAGTTGGGCCGGCTGGCACCGAAGAGCGGGTGCACGCGCTCCATCAGGCCATGTATCGCGAATTGGCGAAACGGCCGTGTTGTTTTGATATCCAGTTTCAGGAATTGACTCCAAGGCAGGCTGCTGTTGTCCACGGCATCCAGCTCTTTCCTTTCCGGGTGCCTCATCAAGAGCAAGATATCTCCCTTGGGTATCGCGTGGAGGCGGAAGGCCACGCAATTTTGTACTCAGGCGACTGCGGTTGGAATGAAGATTTAGTCCGTTACTCTCAAGGAACCGATCTCTTTGTGTGCGAGTGCTGTTACTTTAAAACCGAGACCTCTTTCCACCTTAGTTATCCCAAGATCGCCAAGGAGCAGCACCGCCTGGGCTGCAAGCGGCTCGTGTTGAGTCATATCGGCCGTGAAGTGCTTGAGCGTCTGAACGAAGTGTCGATCGAATGTGCGCATGACGGAATGGTCATTGAGATACCATAGTCGCATTCCCTGTGACCTGTTGGAAAAGTAAGCTCTGATCGTTTTCAAAAACTTTCCGTACGCATCCTAAATATCTTAGACTTTCTTTTTGCCTTCCGGCTCGGAAAATTACGTGCATGGAGGTTACTGTCGACGATAGCCACGACGGACTCAGGTAGTGTCAGTATCTTACTGTTCCGTAAAGTGGAGACCGCCGTCTATCTTGCGCTGGTGTTAGAAAAGCCCCTGCTCGCTTGGAGGCCGGCCGGGGTCGGCAAGACCGAGATTGCCAATGTCTTGGCCGTGCTGCTACAGACCTATTTGATCCCCCCTGCAATGTTATGAGGGGCTTGATGAGGCACGCGCGTTATACGAGTGGAATTATCAGAAACAGCTGCTTCGGATTCAAACCGATACTGCCCAGGCTCTTGGTTGGGAGGGCGCCTCGGAACATATTTTTTCTCAGGACTATCTGCTTGAGCGGCCTTTACTGCAATCGATTAGCGCCCGACAAAAAGTGGTATTGTTGGTAGATTAAGGTGGATAAAGCAGACGAGGAATTTGAAGCCTTTTTACTTGAACAGCTGAGTGATTTCCAGGTGAGTATTCCGGAGCTTGGAACAGTGCGCGCCGTGCATCGCCCAGTCGTGATTCTGACCTCCAACCGGGTGAGAGAGCTTTCCGAACCGCTCAAGCGGCGCTGTCCCCACTTATATATCGATTTCCCCGGGGTTGAGCTGGAGGCCAAGATTATCGCTCCCAAGGTCGCTAATCTGGATGAGAACTTGCGAAGACAGGTGGCACGTTTCGTGAACAACTAGCGGAAACTCGATGTAAAGAAAGCTCCGAGTATTGCAGAAACCCTGGATTGGGTACGTGCCCTGCTCCCCTTTTGGTAAAAGAGCTGGATGTGCAGGCCGTCAAACGGAGCCTCAATCTCTTGCTGAAGCATGAAGAAGACATTCGTTTGGCTGAGGGACGTTTAGGAGAATTTTTGCGGGTCCCCTCAGCATAGCTGGTCCGCCGTTGTGAGACGTACGCAACCTGTGCTAACACCTTGACTCTATTGGTGTTTGCCCTTACACTCGGCCCTCTTTCAGGAATGTCGCTATGGAAGCAAAAGCGCCCACCCGCATCCTTGTCCTGCACGGCCCTAACCTCAATACATTAGGTCTGCGCGAACCGGAAATTTACGGTACGATCACCTTGGCGGATGTAAATGCTCAGATTGCTACGTTGGCAGCTGAGCTCGGCCTTGAGGTCGAGATCTTTCAGTCTAACCATGAGGGGCAACTGGTTGATAAGATACAGACCGCGCGGGAACAGTGTGACGCGCTGGTGATCAACGCTGGAGCTTATACCCATACGAGTGTAGCACTGCTCGACGCGCTTTTGTCCGTCGGACTACCCGTTGTCGAAGTGCATCTCTCGAATCTGTACAAACGGGAAGAGTTCCGCCATCATTCGTATATTGCTCGGGCGGCGATTGGACAGATTTGTGGGTTTGGAGTCGACAGCTATCTTCTTGGCGTACGGGCGGTTGTTGCGACGCTCAAAAAAGCGACATAAACGAGCGCCTTGTCGCTGTGTATGAGAAGTGCGGGGCGGGCGGAGGAATCAACACGCTGAATACAAGTACGGGGGGCTACGGGGTAGGGATCATGGAGATTGACGAGATTAAAAAGCTTATTGAGCTGATGGAAGAAAAAGGGGTGGTCGAGCTCGAACTCAAAGATCGCTCTGGCGAAGTCCGCTTGGTGCGTGGCGTCCAGCCCATAACCCAGGCAGCTGCTGTTACGGTGTCGTACCCAGGCAACGCCCAAACGCCTGCCGCACAAGCGACCAATTCAGGTGCGCCGGAGCAGACCGAAACGGACCCGAACTTGACCATTACCTCACCCATGGTTGGGACGTTCTACACCGCATCAAGCCCTGAGGCCGCCCCCTTCATTGCTGTGGGGGGCAGGGTGGAGAAAGGGGATGTTGTGTGCATCATTGAAGCAATGAAAATGATGAACGAGATCGAGGCTGAGCTGCAGGGGCGGGTCCGCAGGGTTCTGGTCGAGAACGGTCAACCCGTCGAGTATGGTCAAGCGCTTTTTCTGCTTGAGTCAGCCTAAACCTGCTAGATCTACCAAAACGAGACCATCGTGTTTAAGAAAATCTTGATTGCCAACCGCAGCGAGATTGCGGTCCGCATCATCCGTGCGTGCCGCACGCTGGAGATCGCCACAGTCGCCGTCTACTCTACGGCTGATCGCGGGGCCTTGCATACGCAGCTAGCTGATGAGAGCGTCTGTATCGGACCACCGAGTCCAACTAAGAGCTATTTGAATATTCCGGCGATCGTCAGTGCCGCTCTTGCCTTTGGTGCTGATGCTGTCCATCCTGGCTACGGCTTTCTGTCTGAAAATGGTGACTTTGCCGAAGCCTGTCAGCGTTCGGGCCTCGTTTTCGTCGGTCCGCGAGTACGGAATATTCGTCTCATGGGGGATAAAGCCCGGGCTCGCCGGATTATGGAGCGCGCGGGCGTACCCGTCTTGTCCGGCACCTCCTCGGGGATTACCGATGTCAAAGAAGCGCAAGCCGTGGCTGCCCAGGTTGGATTCCCGGTACTAATTAAAGCTGCAGGTGGAGGAGGCGGTCGAGGGCTACGCATCGTACATAAGCTTGACGATCTGGCTATGCTGTTTGCCGTCGCCCAAGAGGAGGCTGAGAACGCATTTGGTAACGGCGCGCTCTACGTTGAGAAATACTTAGAACGGGCCCGACACATTGAGTTCCAAATTGTTGCCGACCAACACCGCAATGTCATCCATCTTGGCGAACGGGAGTGTTCGGTCCAGCGTCGCTACCAAAAACTTCTTGAAGAATCCCCGTCTCCAGCGCTAACGAAACGACAGCGCGAACGCATGGGCGCGATGGCTGTCAAAGCGGCACGAGCAGTTGGGTATACCAATGTCGGTACGATCGAATTCTTGGTTGATTCTCGGCGGCATTTTTATTTTATTGAAATGAATACCCGTGTCCAGGTCGAACATCCGGTGACAGAGATGACGACTGGTATTGACGTGGTGCAGGCAGGCATCCGTTCGGCAGCTGGTGAGCGGCTACCCTGGCGACAGAAAGATGTGGTGTTTTCCGGGTGCGCCATAGAGTGCCGCGTTGTTGCCGAAGATCCGTTGACCATGTTGCCCTCGCCGGGGACGATTCGTGCCTATCATCCGCCTGGTGGAATAGGCGTGCGGGTCGAATCTGGGGTGATGGAAAACAGCATTGTTTCCATTTACTATGATTCCTTAGTGGCAAAGGTCATTGTGAGTGGTCAGACCCGTGATGAGGCGGTGCAGCGAATGCGAGCGGCTATGGCGGAATACCGCATTGACGGGATCAAGACCAATATTCCACTGCACCAGAGGATTCTGCGTGACCCGGAGTTTCTGGCAGGTGAGGTGCACACGCGCTACCTCGACAAATTTTTATCCCGACCAAGTGCTATTGGCATTCCCAAGTCTAAACGTACTGCCGGACAGACCTGAGGAGGCAAACTATGCATGTGGGGCGCTTTGGGATTCTTACTAATATGCTGCTACTGACGGGAACGGTCTGGACTATGAGCGCGTTTGGCGGACTGGGTGCCCCTCGTGCGGAGCCCACTGCAGAGAATGCTCTGCAGGCTGAAGCAGGGACCGATACCAGCACATATACTGGCCCACGAATGGTTTTTGCTGAACCAGTGTTCGACTTCGGCCAAGCCGAGCAGGGAGAGAAGGTGACCCATCTGTTCCGATTTACCAATCGAGGCAACGGAGATCTGCGGGTTAAATCGATTAGGACATCCTGTGGATGTACGGCCGCAGTGATTTCGGCTGACGTGATTCTACCGGGCAAGGAAGGGACAATTCGCGCAACCCTTGATACCAAACAGTTTTCCGGGGAGAAGGCTAAAAGCATTAATGTCTATAGTAACGATCGGCTGAGCCCGGTTACGACGCTGACATTACAAGGCGAGATTACGGTCGAGGTCGAGGTTGAACCAAGCGAGTTATATCTAGGCCGATTGCGTCGCGGCAGGGAAGAGACGTACACCGTGCACGTCCTGTACGACGAGAAGAAAGCGATTGAGGTGACAGGGATCACCCATACTCATCCTGCTATTGCAGTGCAGACCGAAGACGTACAGACCCGTGGAAAGAAAGGTAAAAGACTACGCGTTAGTGTCACCGAAGCGGCCGAGCTGGGCCGTTTGAACGACCAGATTGTGGTCACCACAACCAGCAAAAAGAAGCCGACCATCACGATCCCAGTCTTTGGTAGTATCGAAGGCGATCTGATGGTCCTGCCGCCGCAGGTCTCGTTCGGGGTGGTGCGGCAGGGGGTCGGAAAAACGCAGCATATTCGCATTCAGAATCGGTCAGCCCAACCGGTCTCAGTCGTGCAGGTTACGAGTTCGCTGGATAGTATCGTTCCGAAGATTACCGAGATCACGCCTGGTAAAGAATATCGATTGAGCCTACGCGTGAAAGGCGAAAGCGCACCGGGCAAGATTCGCGGGTCGATTGAAGTGGTGACGGATCATCCTGAAGAAAAACATCTCAGCATCCCTCTGTATGGCATGATCTCCGCTGCCTTGCAGGCCAGCCGCTAAGTCTTCCCAGTCAACGCTTGAGTATGAATGAGGTGCAGGCTTCTGCCAATCTCCTGTCGCTGTCAGACGCGCTTGAGACCACGGCCCGTTTCATTCGCTCCGGACGAGCTCAGCCTGCTCAGAATGTCATCCGACTGGCCGGACTCAAGGGGGCTGCACGTGCCTTTTTTATTGCACGCAGCCTCGATCAAGATCCTCGACCGGCCCTGTGCCTACTCCCGACTGATAAAGATGCAGAAGCCTTTGCGGATGATCTACGCCTCTTTCTGAGAAACGGCCACTCGGAGAGTATCTGCTCCGAGCGCGTCCGTTACTATCCCGCTTGGGATGTGTCAGTTGCTGAAGGCCTCTCACCGAGCAATGAAGTCTTAGCAGCACAAATAGAGGGACTGTACGATTTGCTTGCAATCGAAACGCCTCTTCTCGTGACCTCGGCTGAGGCCTTGCTACAGCGGGTCTTGCCACAAGAAGAATTCATAACAGCAACATTACGCCTCCGTATAGCGGACGATTTTCCGCTGTCTGAACTCGTGGAATATTGTACCCAATGGGGGTACCGTCGTGTCCCGCTGGTTGAAGAGAAAGGTGAGATTAGCGTACGTGGCGGGATTGTTGATCTCTTCCCCCCCCTCGCGCAGCATCCTCTTCGCATCGAATTTGTGGGCGATACAATTGAAACAATGCGGTCATTTGATCCCGTCTCGCAGCGTTCTATCGATTCCGTCGACGAAATGATGATCTTGCCTATGCGCTTCTTTTCAGTAGGCCGCCTGCAAGCCGCACGGCGGACTATCGAAGAGGCGCTGGATGAGAGAGAAATCGCTCACAGGGAGCAGAAGCGTATTATAGAAAATCTCAAGAGTGGTCTCTCCTTTCCTGGTGTCGAATTCTTCCTGCCTTATTTGTATCCCGACCTTGAGCAGGTGAGTGAATATTTGCCGCGTGGGGCTGTGGTGTGGGCTATCGACCCAGCACAGCAGGACTTAGTGTGTGAGACCTTTTGGGATCAGGTTGTCGCGCGTACGCAGGCAGCCCTTGAGGCGGGCCGTTTTATTCCTGCTCCCGAGCGGTGTTATCTGTCTGCGGAAGACGCGTTAGGTTGGCGGACTGCGTTCGTGTCGGCGGAGCTGCGGAGTTTAGAAACCATTGACGCCGATTGTACGATCGCATCGACTTTGCACACCGGCTTAAAAGCTATCTCCCATACTGCTGGAGCAGAAAAAAGTCTCGCCCCGCTCGTTGGACAGATTCGGCGCTGGCAAGACGAACACATGCGGGTCTGTCTTACTGTTTCCAGTCAACGCCAGGCAGCCCACCTTCAGCACTTATTGCTCGGCTATGAGCTGAAGCTGCCCATAGAAAAGAATACCGGGCGGCAGGCTGAGCAGGACGTGCACGGAGCTGGAGTGACGATCCTGGTTGGGCAGCTGTCTCAGGGCTTTGGCCTACCGGCCGATGGTTATGTCTTCCTGGCCGAAGAGGAAATCTTTGGCGAGCGACGTCATCGGCGTCGCTCCCGTCCGCGTCCGGTCGCAGATTATCTGACTGGCCTGAGTCAGCTCACTCTGGGTGATTATGTGGTTCATACTGACCATGGTATTGGATGCTACAACGGACTCCAGCACTTGCGTGTCGCCGATACAGAAGGAGATTATCTGCAGCTCGAATACGCTGGCAGTGACAAGCTGTATTTGCCGGTCGAGCGCATTAATCTGGTGCAGAAATACGCTGGTGCGGGCAGCAAAACTCCGGCGTTGGATCGTTTGGGCGGACAAGCGTGGGAACGGGTCAAACGTAAGACGCGTGAGGTGATTCAGGCCATGGCGCGTGAGCTGCTCGAAATCCATGCGGTTCGGGAAAGCGCTGAGCGGCCGGCTCTTGCCACTTTTACGAGCGACTACGAGGAGTTTGTTACCCAGTTTCCGTTTGAAGAGACCAGTGGGCAGCGAGCGGCCATTGAAGATGTCTTGTCCGATCTGCAAAGTGCGAAGCCGATGGACAGGTTGGTGTGTGGCGACGTGGGTTATGGCAAAACCGAAGTCGCTCTGCGGGCGGCCTATCTTGCCGTTGAAGGCGGCAAACAAGTCGCCGTGCTGGTGCCGACCACGGTTTTGGCTCAGCAGCATGCGGAAACTTTTACGAGACGATTTGACGACTATCCTATTCGGGTTGAATTGCTCAATCGGTTCCGTTCGCCGCAACAGGTCAAAGCGGTCATCCAGGGGCTGGCTTCTGGCGGGGTGGATATTGTCATCGGTACCCACCGTCTTTTGCAACGTGATATTGTGTTCAAGGAGCTTGGCCTGATCGTGGTTGACGAAGAACACCGGTTCGGCGTGACACACAAGGAGAAAATCAAAAAGCTACGCCATCTCGTGGACGTCCTCACCCTGTCGGCTACGCCCATTCCTCGCTCGCTTAATATGGGCCTGATGGGGCTGCGGGATCTGAGCGTCATTGAAACACCGCCGGTGGATCGGCAGGCAATTCGCACCCATGTCGTGAGGTTCGATGAAGATCTTATTCGGTCGGCAATTTTGCAAGAACTCGCCCGTGGCGGGCAGATCTTTTTTGTCCACAATCGGGTCGAGACGATTGAAAAAATGGCTGCCCAACTCCGTGAGCTGGTGCCCGAGGCTGTCTTGGCTATTGCACATGGTCAGATGGCTGAGGGTCAACTCGAACAGGTGATGCTTGATTTCATGCACCACCGCGTCAACCTTTTGCTCTGCTCGGCCATTATTGAATCTGGCCTCGATATCCCAACCGCGAATACGATTATTATCAACCGGGCGGATCATTTCGGGCTCGCCCAGTTATATCAACTCCGTGGCCGGGTTGGGCGCTCGGCCGTCCGTGCGTATGCCTATCTGCTCATACCTGGGGAACATCTCCTGACACGCGATGCCCAACGTCGTTTAGAAGTCTTGCAGGAATTGGATGATCTTGGGGGTGGGTTTCGTTTGGCAGCGTACGATTTGGAGATCCGTGGGGCGGGCAATCTATTAGGCAAAGAGCAGTCCGGCCGCGTTGCCGCAGTAGGATATGAACTCTATGCCCAGATGTTAGAAGAAACCGTGCGTGAACTGCGCGGAGGGGAGATTGAGATTTCTATTGAGCCGGAGATTCATATAGGTCTGCCTGCCTATCTGCCTGAAGCTTATATCTCGGATGTAAACCAGCGCCTGGTCTTTTATAAAAAATTGGCAAACATTAAGGAGCAGAGCGACCTTGAAGATCTCGCTTATGAGATGGAAGACCGCTTTGGGATGCTGCCGGAGCTAGTTCGGCGTTTTATTGAGGTTATGGATCTGCGCCGGGTGCTACGTCAATACCTGGTAACAGCAGTATATCGAAAAGCCGATAAAGTTACCCTCCATTTTCACACCGACTCGCCTATCAAAGGCGAGCGTCTGGTGGCATTCATTCAGAAAAACAGCCGAGGGGCGCAGATCAGTCCGGACTTTCGTTTGACCTTTTCTCTTGAGTCGGACGAAGAAGTCATGGAAGCTGTGAAAACTCTCTTGCAGGACCTGAGCGAATCGTGTTAGCCGGAGAAGTATGATGAAAAGAAACGGAATATTCTTATGTGTTCTTGCCTTTTGCATGTGCATTGGATCAACACACAGCCAGGCCGAGGTGATCAACCGGATTGTGGCCACAGTTGATGGTGCGCCTATTACATTGCACGAAATGCAGGGCTTTCAGTCAGAGGCCGGGGCGGGGGCAAGCCCGCTTGCTCCAGACGGTGGGGCGGCGGGAATGTCTGATAAGGATGTCCTGGACGCCCTTATTATGCAGAAGTTGGTTAGGAAAGAAGTTGAATCGCAGAGCTTGAAAGCCAAGAAAGGTGAGATCGATGGCTATATCGCACGCATCCAGGCACAGAACAATCTGAGTGACGAAGAATTTGAAGCCGCGATAGTCGACCAAGGCATGACCCTGGAGGCCTACCGCGAACGCGTCGCGGTCGAGGTCGAACAGGCGCTCTTGATGACTAGAGAAATTGGGTCACGGGTGAATGTCACGCCGGAGGATATTCAGCGCTATTATGACGAACATATTGACGAATACACCCAGCCTGCGCAAATTCGGGTGCGACATGTTTTCCGGCCTCTGTCACGTGGTGCAGAAGAAGCCGAGGTACAGGAAGCGGCTGAGATTGTGTACTATGTTCGCCAGAGAGCCTTAGTAGGGGGAGATTATGGAAAGTTGGCAGATGAGTACTCGCTTGGACCGGGCGCGGGAAACGGTGGAGACCTCGGTTATTTTGAACGTGGTCAAATGCCGGAAGGCATCGAACTCGTTGCCTTCTCTTTAGAGAATGGGGATATTAGCCAACCTTTTCGGACCGATGCGGGGATGCATCTGCTCAAAATAGAGGATAAGCGCAACGCAGGGCTGCAGCCGCTGGAGACGGTCTCGGAAGAGATTAAAAACAAGCTCTATAATGACGCGCTGCGTGATCGATATGCCCGCTGGTTTAAGGAAGATTTGCGCTTTCGCCATCATGTGGAAAACTTTCTTGATGCCCCCGATGACGATTTCGGCTCTGGGATCACTGAGACCAGTTCGGTTTTTGATAACGAAGTCGAAGACGTGTCGCCAGAACGCCTTGAGACGCCCAAGAGAAAGAGGCTGCTGGACTGGGTTTGGCCGTTCTAGCTGCTTCAGTTTCAACGGCACCGTTTTCTTTCCCTCCTAATCATGGCAATCGTGCTTGGGGTGACTATGGGCGATCCTGCGGGGATAGGCCCGGAGGTGGTGCTAAAAGCCCTACAGGTCATGCCTGCCCACTGTCGGGCTGTTGTTCTGGGGGATCTCGTCGTCCTACAGGAGACGGCGACCCGCCTTGGCTCTGCACTGGTTCCGTATGCGTGGCAGGTTGGGGAGCCCTACCCGGATTCACCGCAAGATTTGCCCGTACTTATGCTCTCTCAGCTTACAGCTCAGGAGCGCATTCCAGGCCGGCCGAGCCCCTCCGGTGGGGCGGCGTCGTACCGATACGTAGAAACCGGCATCCGGCTCGCCCTGGACAATACGCCTGATGGGCTTGATGGGCTTGTGACTGCACCGATCAGCAAAGCCATGTGGCATGCGGCCGGTCATCACTATCCTGGACATACGGAACTCCTGGCCGCGTTGACTGAGACCCGTGACGTGCGGATGATGCTGGTTGGGAAGCAACTCCGTGTCATTCTTGTAACCACGCATATGCCCCTGGCCCAGGTACCGCAGACGCTCTCGTGCGAACGTATAGAGAAAACCATAGCTTTGACGGCTGCCCATTTAGCCCGTTTCCACGGACTCCCAAATCCTCGGCTGGCTGTTGCCGGGCTCAACCCGCATGCCGGAGAAGCCGGTGCGTTTGGAGACGAAGAGCAGCAGGTGATTCAACCCGCAGTGGAGCGGGCGCGGACTCGGGGCCTGAGGGCGGAAGGGCCGTTTCCTGCAGATACCGTTTTCGTACGTGCGCTGAACGGTGAATTTGACGGGGTAATCTGTCAGTACCATGATCAGGGGCTTATTCCACTCAAATTGTTGGCCTGGGAGGACGGGGTAAATGTGACCCTGGGCTTGCCCATCGTACGGACCTCGCCCGATCATGGTACCGCCTTTGATATTGCCGGTCAGAATAAAGCGAGTTCCCGGAGTATGCAGGCTGCTCTGACTCTGGCGGCGGCGATGGCTCAGTAGACCAAACTGACCAGACAGACCTAACCGTGGAGCCTGTATTCCTTGCAGAAAAAAGAGATTCTCCCGATTAAGAAAAAAAGACCAGACCAGCTGTTCTGCACAGGTATTCTGTAGAGGATTGGATATGTCGAACTTGCCGCTGCTATGTGAACGTTTAAAACACGAGTACGGAGCCCTTGGACAACGAGCGGCCGAGCAGCTCCAGAATTGGATGGCGGGCAAAGTCCCCTACGCTTATCCGGAAGTCCTGACACAGCATCTCGACGAACAATATCTGCCTCTGGTGTTTGATGCCTTCTGGCAGGTCCTCCCGTTTGGTACAGGTGGGCGACGTGGACGAGTCGGCTATGGGCCGAATCGTATAAACCCGACAATCGTGGCTATGACCGTACAGGGGCATTGTCAGTATCTGCAGGCGGTATTTCCTGACCAGACGGATCTAGCTGTGGTCGTGGCGAACGATGTGCGCGCCTTCAATGACGTGGCTGGAGTGTACGGCTTTCTTGGCACAGATCATCCGCTCTTAGGCGTGTCATCTCGATCACTGGGCAAATTGGCGTGCGAGATCTACGCTGGGAATGGCATTGTTGCCTATCTTGCCGAGCCAGAGAACGCTGCGGCGGTTCTAACAACACCAGAACTCTCCTATCTGATTGGTAAGTTGGGCGCGGTTGGCGGGATTAATCTTTCCGCGTCGCATAATCCACCCGACGACAATGGCATTAAGGTCTATGATCAATCCGGGAGTCAGCCCGTTGCTCCCGACGACCAACGCCTAGTCGATATTATGGCTCAGGCAACTGACATTCACCTGCTTCCATTCGATGAAGCGCTGGGCCAAGACATGGTTCGTAGCATTCCGGGCCGACTACACGAAGAATATGTTGAGTTGTATGTGCAGTTATACGGCGGAATTCATACGCCGCAACAGGAGAGTCCTGTCGTATTCACACCGCTGAGTGGCTGCGGACTCACGACTGTTGGGGATGTTTTCAAACGACTGGATTTTCCTGTATTGACCCCGCCCGATCAGGGGCCAGATGGAACCTTCGTCGTCATCCCATTTAAAGCCCCGAACCCCGAAGTTCCCCAGGCAACTGACCCGGCAAAGGTCTTTGCAGATGAACAAGGAGTGGGGATCGTGCTCTCAAGTGATCCCGACGCAGACCGGATCGGCCTTGAGGTCAAATTGCCAGATGGCTCGTGGTACCATTTTGATGGCAACCAGATCGCATCAGTGCTGTGCTATTTTCTAATGCTGGACCGCAAAGGCCCACAGCGCAGGGGATTGGTTATTGAGACCTTAGTGACTACGAAGCTGATCGGCAAAATCGTTGAGCAGGCCGGTGATTCCTGGATCGTTGACGATCTTCTGGTCGGCTTCAAATACGTTGCCTACGTCTTAAAAGAAATCGAACGAGTTGGGCGTTATAAAAATGTGTATTGTTCTCCTGAGCAATTGGTGTTGGCTGTGGAGGAGAGCCATGGCGGGATGCTTACCCCGGAGATTAAAGATAAAGATGCAGCCCCGGCCTGTCTGTATTTAGCGACGTTATACCAACAGCTACGCCAGGAAGGCAAAACTCTGCTGGACTACTATATACATATACTGGAAGAGCTAGGCGGGTATGGGGATATTAATCGTTCCATCATGATGGTCGGTGCTGAGGGGGTCTTACGCCGGGATCGTATTATGCAATCCCTGCGTGACAGACCACCACACAAGCTTGGTGGATATACGATCACAAAGATGGTCGATTACTGGGATGAAGACAGCTTTGGGCCCTTTGTCAGTGAGACTGATAAACTGCCTCGTAATGTTCTGCAAGTTTTTACGGATGCATGTGTGGTGATTATCCGTCCGTCGGGGACAGAGCCAAAACTTAAATTTTACTGTCAACTGTTGCCCCAAGAGGGAGATGCCTCCCTCCGAGGCAGGGCGCTCTTGGACGAGGTGCGGACCAAGGCAGAGAAGGTTGCCAGACAAGTCTACAATGATTTGCTCGCGTATCTCGACTGCCATTTGAGTGAGGCAAGTTTGCTGCTGCCCGATATTATTGATCTTGAGCGCAAGCAGTATTTTGATCAATATATGGCTCCACAGTTTCGCCAAGCGCTTTTTTCCGGAAACTTTATTAACCTGAACCAAGCCCTTTCTTGGCTTCGAGAAAAGGGCGCAGCTATGGTTCCTGGCGCAGATCCTTTGCCAGCGCTGAAAGTACCGTTTGCGGCACTGTGTAAGCAGTGGAGCCCAGAGGAGGCCATGAGTCCCGTGCTGATAGAACTGACGCAGTGGGCACAAGAGTAACGGCAAAAGACAAAGGTGGTGAGCAGAGGCATATGCGGCGGGCGAGTGTGATCGGCGGCGGGACCGGCTCGTTTAGCATCTTGTCCGGTCTCCGAGCCTAAGAAGATCTGTGTATACAATCTATCGTTACCATGATGGATTCGAACAGGGACTCGGGACGCTTACGGGACGAATTTGGCGTGCTGCCACCCGGCGATCTGTGCCGCTGCCTGGTTGCGTTGTCTGAAGAGACACAGCTCCTGCGTGATTTGTTCTCTTTTTGTCTCGTTGAGGCGCCTCTCGAGGGCAGAAGCATCGGCAATCTGTTTTTTCTGGCACTAACCAAGATCCTGGAATCCGAGAAACAAGCCAGTGAGGCGCTCAGTCGGATACTCAAAATCAGAGACCGCGTATTAGCTGTGATATGGGACAACTCTCATCTCTATGCGGAGCTGGCAGATGGGACGTGAATTGAGGGAGAGGCCAATATTGATGTGCCATAGCATAATTTGTTTATTGCAATCCAGCGTGTGTATCTCAAACCTGAGCCCCTGGCGAATCCTGAAGCGGTGCGAGCCATTCGAGAAAGCGATTTTGTGATATTTGCTCCAGGCAATCTGTATACCTCGACCAATCCAAATTTGTTGGTGATAGGGATTCCGGAAGCGTTGCAAATCGCGCAGGCCCCGCTCATTTATATTCTGAACTTGATGCCGCGCCATGGTGAAACAGACGGCTATATCGCCTCTCAACCAGTGACTACGATGGCTGAGTACGCAGCACGGCTGCCTGACGCCGTTATCATCCATCGAGGAAATATCCACGAGGAGCTCGGCCGCAAATATAAGGAGGAAGAGGCGGCGCAAGTAAAACTCGACCTTGATGTGCTCTACAACCTTGGGGTGAAAGTCGTGAAGTTTGGGGACGTCATGTCAGCAACCTCGCTCGTGCGGCATGACCCTGCGCGGATGGCAAAGGTATTAATCGAACTGTTTGAAGAGCTCGATCCGCTAGGAAGTAAGGAGAGCGAACAATCCTCATAAGGCCTCATGAAGAAGGTGAGGATGGCTCTTTTTGTGTCATTTGCCGCAACGTCTCGACTTCCCGAGCGAGCTCGCGCTGGCGGCGAGAAACAGAGAGTACGTACAGAAAAATCACAATCCAGACGATGCTAAATGCAGCAAAGAGATACGACATAGCCTGTCCTTTCCTACAATGAGACCAGTATGTGTTGGCGCAGCGCAATGATATCGTTGCGCAAATGTAAACTTTGTAGCCTGAGCCATAACAGCCATGTAAACAAACACACAAACGCTCCCGTACACACCAGGAGTGTCCAGGCCATTTCTGGTGCCATCTGTTCGACCTTGGGGTGAATGCCGCGCCACAGACGAATAGCGATATAGATGATGGGAATGTCGATAACGCCAATAATACCGAGTACGGCGGCATACCGGGCAACCGTTTCGGTATCCCCGGCGAAGAGGCGCAGCAGGACATAGGCGGCATAAATAAGCCAGAGTACCAGAGTCATGGTCAGACGCGGGTCCCACGTCCACCATACGCCCCAGATAGGCCGTGCCCAGATTGGCCCGGTTAGCAAAACAAGGGTGCAGAATACCATGCCGACTTCAGCGGCCGCTTGAGCCAGCAGGTCAGCGGAACGTTTGCCCTGCCACAAGAAGGCTGCGCTGGCACCAGCAACGATAAAGAAGCCCAGAAATGCCATCCAGGCGGAGGGCAAGTGTATATAAAAAATGCGCTGCGCGGCACCCTGCACCCGTTCGTTCGGGACATACAGGAACACCATGGCCAGCGCAGTCAGCATGGCAGCAGCGGTGAGACATGGCAGGATGACATAATTGAACGGCGAATATTTTTTCATGAGTACTCCATTATAGCGTCCTGAATCTCTACTCTTGCAAAACAAAACCAAACGTAAGCCAGCTGGTGATAACAAAAATAACGTCGAAGGCGACTAAGACACGTAACCATACCCCTGCCCAGACATCTCCTGCTAAAAGCGCCCCAGTGACCTGAACGACGGCGATTAAGAGGGGTACGAGGAGGGGTAGGAGTATCAAAGGGAGCAGGATCTCTCTCGCCCGCGTTCGAACGGTCATGGCAGAAAACAACGTCCCTAGGGCTGAGAAACCAACGATGCCGAGCAGGAGGACTAAGGGCAGGCCGAGGAGAGAAGCGGAAAAGGGGATGCCGAGAAGCGCAATAATGAGGGGCGTCACAATTGTTTCCACGAGGCTAAGAAAAAAGACGTTACTCAAGAATTTCGCAAAAAAGAACTGGCCCGGATCGATCGGGCACAGTAAGAGTCCATCGATGCAGTTGCGTTCGTGTTCCAGTATGAATGCCCGTTGGACGCTCAGCATGCCGGCAAATATAAGCGCAATCCAGAGCAAGGCAGCCCCCAAGGCCGCGTCTTTGAGTTGTTCTGGGGTGAGGGCAAAGACAAAAACCAAGACAATAAGAATGGCCAACACAAGGAGAGAGGACACACGCTCTTTGGTCCGCAGCTCTAAAAGAATATCTTTCCAAAGGATGGCTAACATAGGACAGTGTGCTGGGTGCATGAATGATAGATCTGGATGAACTCCTGAGCGGAGGGGAGTGCATCGGCAGATTGCCAGGCAATATGACCGCTATGCAGAATGATGGCCTGACTCAACAGCTCCCGGCTTTGGTCAAAATCGTGCGAGGTGAGGACCACCGTTTTCCCCTGGGCTTTAGCGTCAGTCAACGTATCGTCCAGAATTGCGACAGCTTGCGCATCGAGGCCGGTATAGGGCTCGTCGAGTAGAAACAGATCTGGCTCATGTAATAGCGCGCGCGCTAGGCCGAGGCGCTGTTCCATACCGCGTGAAAAATGACGTACCGGCATTGCACGCCAGTTTTGCAAGCCAACCTGTTCAAGCCGTTTATCGATCCGGTCTGCGAGATTGGGAAGGCGATAGGCCTTTCCATAAAACGTGAGGTTTTCCTCTGGGGTCAGATCAGGATACAGGAAGCTGTCATGTCCTAGAAATCCGATCTTGCGGCGGATGGCCGGATCAAGCGGATCAAGACCAAAAAGTGTAAGAGTTCCCGCCGTTGGTTTGAGCAGCGTGGCAAAGAGTCGCAGAAGAGTCGTTTTCCCTGCCCCATTGGGTCCGAATATGCCTACAGTAGCGCCTGGGCGAATGCAGCATGCTATGCTGCACACGACCGGCGTCCATGCGAAGGTCTTTTGGAGATCATGTGCCTCGATGACCCAGTTGCCCATTTCCTTTTTAGTCCGTGCTTGACCAGGATGGTTCTGGGTTCTCACCGGCCGCTCGGTTTTCTACTTGCTTGACAGCGCAAAGGAAATTCTCTTGTATGTATGAAAGGGGGCCAATATGACAGGCGTGATCAAGAAGATTGTGACGGAGCGTGGATTTGGTTTTATCACTTCCGATGACGGGGGTGATGATGTCTTTTTCCACCGCTCCCGTTTAGCTCCAAAAGTGTTTTTTGAAGATTTACGTGAAGGCGAAGAGGTTGAGTTTCAAGTCAGGCCGGGTGAAAAAGGCCCGCAGGCATTCGATCTCAAGCTCCGCTAGGCAGACGCTCTCTTCCCTTTCTTACTCTGCTCTTACTCTGACTGTTCAAGACGGTCCAATTGCGTGAGTGCTTCGACCGCGCTGGATTCATATTTCCGGCGAAGCAGCTGATAATCTTCCTCCGTTAGCTTGCCCATCTGTTTGTCAAATTCGGCTTCTTTAATTGCAGCATAGGCATCGGTTTTCTGTTTCTTCCAACGGGCCGCGTGATCTGTGTGATCCTCGGGTAAGGAGGCTTGCACAAGCGAAGTGCCCGCGTTGAGTAAAGGGAAGGCAACGAATACGGCAACTACACCAACGAAAAGAAGACCGACAGCATACAGGAGGAAAGTCATAGGCCTAAATTGTCCTCACCGTTCAGCCTTCGAAATCATCCAGTTCTTTTTCCAGCCGTTCTTTATATGGATTCGGCTTATCAGAAGGTGTAGCAGACGGTTGGTCTCGCGAGCGCCGTTTTGTCCAGCGCAGACTGATCAGGCCAATGCCCACACCTCCAACGAGGACCACGAGAAACGGGGTGATCCACGCCGCCAGGTTGAACCCGGAAGTCGTTGGCGCGGATAAGACTTTTTCCCCATAACGGAAAACAAAAGAGGCCAGGATGGCGTCCTGAGATTGACCCTGGCCGATTTGTTCCGCAATCTCTTCTTTCGCCGGAACAGCAAAACTACAGTTCAGGTGATTGCAACTGTGGACGGTCAGGCCGCAGCTACACTGGCACGTCAACGATCCCTCAACCGCCTGATTGGTCGGGGATGCGGCCAGGGCAAGAGAAAAGCCACACACAACCAAGGGGAAGCAGAGTAAGCGTTTAATCCGCAATCGGCTCTCCTCGTATGCCTGCCGCGCTTCGGGCAAGCGCAAATGCCTGTCGTTCCGCCAGATTCGGGACCATGATGACGCACGTACCGAGAATCAAGGTAATCCCACCGATCCAGATCCAGGAGACGAGGGGGTTAATAAAAACCTGAAACGTTGCCAGGCCTGAGGCTGCGTCGTACGCACCAAAGACGAGGTAGAGATCTTCCACCAACGTCGCGCGAATATCTACTTCTGTCGTGGGTTGGTTTTGTTTTTTATAAAAACGCTTCTCCGGATGCATGGTGTCAATCTGTCGACCATCGACGAGAACCTGTACGGTGGCAATCTGTGATGAGATATGGGCATCATCGTGCTCGCGCATGCCCGTATAGTGGAGCGTATAGCGTCCGACATCGAAGACTTCATCCGCGCTTACGGTTATTTGTTTTTCAATTGTAAAAAATGCACCCGCCACTCCAAAAAAGATAAAAACGATTCCGATGTGAACGATATACCCACCGTAGCGACGTGGATTCTTCCCCACGAGGCGACCGAATGCTTCGGGTGGGCTCTCGTGCAGCATCTCCTGTCTGGCCCGAGTACCTCGGTAAAACTCGATGAAAATACTCGCCAATACAAATCCGACCAGGGAGAAAATGACCAGCGCATAATAGTCACGGTAGCCGAGTAGGAAGAGCACCAGGCCCGTCGCCAGACCCGTCAGAAGCGGAACGGTGAACTGTCGTTTCAGGCTAGACCAACTCGCCCGTCGCCAGGCAATAATCGGTCCGATCCCGGTGAGGAATAGCAGCATGACGCCGAGCGGTCCGTTGACTTTGTTAAAGAACGGCGGGCCGACCGTAATTTTCACTCCCCGGACCCACTCTGAAAGAATGGGAAAGATCGTCCCCCAAAATGTGGCGAATGCAAGACCGACTAACATGAGATTATTGAACAAAAAGGCTGCCTCGCGCGACAGCATGGAGTCCAGTTCGTTTGTGCTCTTGAGTTCGGGTAGACGGTACAGGAGTAGACCGATCGAGACGATCAAAACCAGGGACAAGAATGTCAGAAAATACGGACCCAAGCCGGACTGGGTAAAAGAGTGGACGGACGATATTACCCCGCTGCGCGTCAAAAACGTTCCGAAAATCGTGAGTGCAAAAGTGAGGATGACTAAGACCATATTCCACACCTTCAGCATGTCTTTCTTCTCTTGAATCATGACTGAGTGCAGATAGGCTGTGGATGTAAACCAGGGCATGATGGCGGCGTTTTCGACCGGGTCCCAGGCCCAGTAGCCGCCCCAACCTAAGACTTCGTACGCCCAGCGTCCTCCCAGGAGATTACCCAGAGAGAGAAAGAACCAAGAGGTCAAGGCCCAGCGTCGGGTCGTGCGGATCCAGACGTCGCCAAGTTTCCCAGTGGCGAGGGCTGCCATGGCAAAGGCAAAGGGAACCGATGCGCTAATAAAACCCAGATAGAGAGCGGGCGGATGAATGGTCATCCAGTAATTCTGTAAGAGCGGGTTGAGGTCCGACCCCTCGCTCGGGATAAACGCTAATCGTTCAAACGGCGGCGTAATAAAACACAATAGGCCGATGAAAAACAGGGTAATGGTCATGAGCGTGGCCGTCACATAAGGCATCAACTCTTGGTTTTTTGTCCTGTTCTGGAAGTGAACTACGGCTGAAAACAGGCACAGAATGAGTGTCCAAAAAAGCAGGGATCCTTTTTGTCCGCCCCAAAAAGCGGCAATAGTATACTGGATAGGGAGGGTTGAGCTAGAATAGCTCGCGACGTATTCGACATTAAAGTCTCGCGTCAGCAGGGCATGCAGGAGAGCTGCTGACGCGACGACCACACAGCCGAACACGGCGTAGGCAGCCTGTGTTGCGCTTGCTATCCAGGCTGTTCGACGTACTCGGACCCCCCACAGACTGGTAACAACAGCGTAAACGGATAAAAGACCCGCGAGATAGAGGGCGAGTGTGCCGAGATGTGTCATAGGCGCGTCATGGGTGTGTCATGCGCTATACAGTGCTGCGCTGTGTCTTCTCGTGATGGACGGGCGGTGGAATCCAGTGGATGCACTCTCTTTGGACTAGCTTTCTTGGAGCCGCTCACTGATTTCAGGTTCGTATTTTGACGGACAACTGGTCATGATGGTCGATGCAACGAGATTTTGTTCCGGGGTGTAGATCCCTTCCACAACAACATCGCGACCTTCAGCGAACATGTCGGGTACAATCCCTTGGTAGTGAACCGGGACGCCGGGCGCCAAAGGCGCCGTCGTTTTGTCGATTGGGGTGAGTACAAAATTGAGGTTTAGTGCCGCCGGGTCCCACTGCATAGAGCCATCTTGAACACGGCCGGCAATACGGACGTCTTTATTTGCGAGGGCTTCTCTTTTAAGAAGAAATTCGTCCATAGTAAAAAAATATACTTTTGTTTCTTGTATGCCGGTGTAGATGAGGTAACCTACCGCAGCGACGATAAGGAACGCACCGATAAGAAACTTGCTCTGTTTTGTCCACATTTCTCACAGCTAACGGATTTCAAGACGCCATGCAAGCAAGCGGGACAAGCCAAGAGCTGGTAGTTGGCCGGTAATTGATTGACTTTCTACCCCTGTTTCTGTATGTGGGGGAGGCTTAATCGGACTGCGTGAAACGTCATGTTTGAAGCCCTAGGTGAAAGGCTGGATGGGGTGCTGCGCCGAGTGCGTGGACACACCAAGCTGACTGAAAAAAATATAGATGAAGCCCTGCGAGACGTGCGCCTTGCACTGCTGGAGGCAGACGTAAACTTCCGTGTGGTGAAGGACTTCGTCGAGCGGGTTAAAACGCAGGCGCTCGGTCAGGACGTCCTGACCAGTCTCTCCCCCGGCGAACAGCTCATCAAAATTGTCAATGCGGAGATGATATCCCTGCTCGGTGGGGAGCATACCGAGCTGAATTTGTCTGCCCAGCCGCCCGTGGTGATCCTCTTAGTAGGGCTGAATGGGTCAGGCAAAACCACCACGGCTGGCAAACTCGCCCGGTATCTCAAGATTGAACGTCAGCGGACCCCCTACCTCATTCCTGCAGATACCTTTCGACCTGCAGCGATTGATCAGCTAGAAGTTCTCGCCCAGGAAATCGGAGTGCCCATCTATCAGACGCCAAAAGACGGCTCTGCTGACGACCCTGTTGCCATTGCTCTGGCAGGGATAGCTGCAGCTCGACAGCGGAGATGCGACGTTGCATTGATTGATACCGCCGGCCGCATGCAGGTTGATGACGCGTTAATGGCAGAGCTGGAGCGGATGAAAGCTGCCGTGCAGCCGCACCAGACCTTGCTTGTGGCGGATGCCATGACCGGACAGGAAGCGGTGAATGTCGCGTCCGGATTCCATAGTCTCCTTGAGGTGGATGGCGTTATTCTGACCAAGATAGAAGGTGATGCCCGAGGTGGCGCAGCTTTATCTCTTCGCTCTGTCACAGGTAAGCCCATTCTTTTTGCTGGGGTAGGTGAAAAGCTTGATGCGCTAGAACCGTTTCACCCGGACCGGATCGTCTCACGCATCTTGGGCATGGGCGATGTCTTGTCGTTGATTGAGAAGGCCGAAAAGGTTTACGATCAGCAACAGGCGGATGTCCTGGAGAAGAAACTCAAGAAAAATCAGTTTACGCTTGAGGACTTCCAAGGGCAGATGCGTATGCTCAAGAAAATGGGCTCCATTACGGACCTCGTGTCTCTACTCCCTGGGGCTAAAAAAATGCTCAAGGGTGCAGATATGGAGGGGGCGGAGAAAGAATTCAAGCACATTGAGGCGATCATCAGCTCAATGACCAAAAAGGAGCGGAACAAGCCGGAACTGCTGAATGGCAGCCGCCGGAAGCGTATTGCGAAAGGCAGCGGGACGTCGGTGGTTGAGGTGAATCGCTTTCTCAAGCGGTATCTCGAAGCAAAAAAGATGATGAGGAAACTTTCCGGGTTTGGAGGAGGGAAGAAAATGAAACAACGTCTTTCTCTCCCGGCGTGGGGAAACTAGAAGACTATGGTAAAAATTAGACTAGCTCGACATGGCGCCAAAAAGCGCCCCTTCTACCGTATCGTCGTTGCCGACTCACGGTCGCCGCGGGACGGACGGTTTCTTGAGCGTATTGGCTCATATGATCCGACCAAGGATCCAGCGTTGGTTGTGATTAAGCAAGACAAGCTTGACAAATGGCTGCGGAATGGAGCACGGCCGACCGAGACAGTTGCCCGGCTGATCAAAAAAGTGGGGAAAGCACCGGAATCCTGATCTTGTAATGGGGAGATTGCTATGAAAGAG
>CAZBUD010000015.1:0-66291 GCA_964495015.1 uncultured Enterobacteriaceae bacterium
CTCTCTATTGCCGAATCGGTCCGGCGCCCCCCGCGTCAAGGACGCGATTTGGGTGCGGCCTTAGAGGCGCTGCTCCGGCGGGGACCGGCGGACCGGTTCTTTCGTCTGCTTGATCCGTTTGGTCGACCGGACCCACGTGTTGTTCCGCGTAGCCGGATGAAATTCCCGCTGAGCCGAGAAGCACAACAGAATGCGCAGCAAGGACGAGAAACCTACCAGACGATCACTCTACCTGAGGTGGCCACTTCATCGGTTCGACTCTTGACTCTACCAGTTCGCGAACGCGGACGGATGATTCACCTGATTCAGGTCGCGATGTCGCTTGAGAGTGCGGAGATGACCCGTTCCCGATTTCTTCTCGTTCTTCTCGGACTCATCCCACTTGCACTTGGCGGGTCAGGTGTTGGCGGCTGGCTTCTCGCCCGTCGGGCTCTGGCACCAGTGGACGCCATGGTTGACGCAGCACGAGAAATTGAGGCCGAGGATCTCTCGCGACGGATTGAAACCGCAGACAGCAACGATGAGTTAGATCGGCTGGCAACCGTACTCAACGACATGTTAGCGCGGCTGGAGCGCTCGTTTACTGCCGTGCGCCATTTTAGTGCGGATGCGGCCCACGAGCTACGCACGCCGCTAACCATTCTCAAGGGCGAGATTGAGGTTGCGCTGCGTTCACCTCCGGCAGAAGACGAGCATCGTCGGGTCTTGACGAGCTGTCTTGAAGAGGTGGATCGGCTCAGCACCCTAGTTACTGATTTGCTTTTTCTTGCCCGCTCTGACAGCGGCAACGTGCATATTTCGCATGCTCCGGTCAATCTCACGGCGGTACTACACGATGCAGGTACCGCACTCCAGGCCCTAGCAGAAACGTCGCATATCGCCTTGGTTTTTAGCGCCGCAGCCGATGTCTGGACGCCGGGAAGTGGTAGCATGCTGTTTCGACTCATTTTTAATATTGGCGAAAACGCTCTCAAATACACACCGGATGGTGGCTCGGTTGAGCTGACGCTTGAGCAGACTGAAGGAAGGGCGCAGCTGTGCGTCAAAGACACAGGGCCGGGTATTGCTCCCGAAGAGCAGAAACATATTTTTGATCGGTTTTATCGGGGTGATCCTGCTCGCAGTCGTGGCGGAACCGGCCTCGGGCTCGCTTTAGCACGTTCGATTGTGCTCGCCCATGACGGACAGATCAGTGTAAACAGTATCCTCGGGACGGGGAGCTGTTTCATTGTGCAGCTGCCGCTTGTTCCCAAGGACACAATTCTTGCTGAACAAGACTGGGCGGGAGAAGGACTGCGGGTTGGCGGAGAAACCGTGGGGTAGGGGGGCTCTCATGCAACCGTATAACAATTGTGTTTTCGCAGATCCCGAGCGGCTTGGCCGGCAGATCGTTCTACTTATCTTCCTTGTCGTCTCTTTTCTGCTTCTGACCCCTGGGCCAGTAGAGAGCGGCTCCCCTGTCGGCGTCCGGTTTTCAGGCAAACTCTATATAGTTCCAACTGGAGAGCTAGACAGGCATGGCGATTTACTGGCACTTGCGATTTCCGAGGAAGAGGAGGAGGAGCACATCGTCTATCTTCAAGTCGATGAATTTCACAGCCCATCAAAAGCGCAGAGTGAATTCTCTCTTCTCCGGGATATACGTGAGGTCAAACCCTATGTGCGTGTCATCAATGGCCACCTGCTGGTCCCACTACTGACAGAGGAGAATATTCGGAAGCCTATACTGCTTGGCGGTCTTTTTTGTCGTCTGGCTGGCACGCTCGCCATACTGGCGGCTCACATCGAAAAAGAAGAAGAGCCCAGCCCGCAGCCAACGCAGAAGAAAAAGCAGTATTACTGGTAAGCTGAGAGGCTATTCGAGAATTCTGGGTGTGGTACAGTACCGGCGAAAAATCAGACACGAAGGAGGTTCGCATGGCGGTCAAACCAGGCTGGGAAGGGCGCTGCTACGAAGATTTTGAGATCGGCGATATCTATCGCTGCCGTTTGGGGCGGACGGTCACAGAGACCGATAACACCTGGTTCACGCTCCTGACCTGCAACACGAACCAGCTTCATTTCAACACCGAATACGGAAAACAAACCGAGTTTGGGCAGTGTCTGATTAATAGCGGCTTAACGTTGGCCATTGTTGCCGGACTCGGAGTAGCTGATGTGAGCGAGAATGGCTTTAACTTAGGTTGGGATAATATTACCTTACCCAATCCGGTCTATGCCGGCGACACGCTCTACTCCGAGTCTGAGGTCTTAGAGAAACGCGAGTCCAAATCAAAGCCGCAGTGGGGCATCATCAAGGTTGAAACACGCGGCATCAAGCAAGATGGCACCTTAGTGTGTCAGTACAAGCGTAACGTTATGGTGTGGAAAAAAGCCCATGTACCGAAGCGTGACTTGTTTCCGGAGTTGAAGAAAGAAGCGTAGGAAATCTGACCTCTGGGTTCACCCAGGCTTTGGAAATACCTCTCCATAGCGATTCAACCAGGTCACTTCTTCGACTGGCCTACGGGTCACTGGACCAAATTTTCCTTTTGGATAGCCTATCGGAATGAGCGCCTGGGTCGTGATGAAGTCGGGCAGGTCAAGGATTTTTCGCATCTCATCCTCAGCCAGAGTTGTAATAGTCGTGAACGAGGCACCTAATCCGAGTGCCCGGCAGGCCAATAACATATTCTGGACTGCGGGATAGATGCTACCGCCCAGAATCCGAAGAAACGTGTCTCGATCTGGCCCTTCCAGGCGTTCTTTGTGACTCTTGCGCGACCGTAAGCAGGGAATAAGCAGCACCGGCGCCTCAGCCAGGTGTTCCGCAAGATAGGCAGCAGCGCGGACGTTCTTACTATTCTCCGGAGTGAGCCCTGCTTTGGCATAAGTCGCTTCAGCAGCTCGCCAGCCACGCTGATAGAGCTCGGCGATCTGACCTTTTCGTGGTGCTTCGGTCACGACGACAAAACGCCACGCCTGTACTCCGCCCCCACTCGGCCCCTGAGTCCCGGCTTCAATGACTTTGTAAATGAGCTCTAACGGAACCGGATCGGGTTTCAGCCGACGCATACTCCGGCAGCTGTACATAATGTCAAACAGATCGGTATCGGCCATACACTTTCTGCGCTCCTTTTCGTTTCGGCTGCGCCAAACATAACGGTTGCGCGAGTACAGAGCTAGGCAGCATGAGAGGGTGTTTCGAAAAGGGAGAAAACGTGTCATTGCGAGGAGCTAGAGGCGACGAAGCAATCTCTTGTCCCGCGAGTTTCCAAACACCCTCAAGGACAGACAGGTTGTCGAACAGCCGCAGACTTGACACAATCCCATCACTTAAGGAGGGCCGTGTATGACATCCCCAACGATACGTGAAATTCCGGTTGACCCCGCAACCCCGGAGTCGGTTGCCCCGTTCGGACAACTTCTCGGCGTCCACGATCAGGTCAAGCCGCTGCCGATTGGCTTCTACGAAGGCAAGGTACGCGTGTATGCCCCGGTCGAGTTTCAGTCTGATGAGGAGACCCAGCTGACCTTAGCCAGCGTTGACCGTCGCGATATGCAGGTGCAATACATGGAACGCCATTTCAAGCACACCCAAACGTTTATTCCGCTTGAAGGAAAATCGTTTGTTGTCGTGCTGGCTCCTCCCAGCGAAAAAGATATGCCGGATTTAGATCTGATGCGCGCGCTTCTGTTTGACGGCTCCTGCGGCTTTACTATGAAGATAGGCACCTGGCACGAATTTCCGTTTGCCCTGGTTGACCATTCGAATGTGATTGTGATCTTACGCCGTGAGACAACACAGAACTTGATGAAAGACAGCGTTGTCGAAGGCGAGGCCCACGGTCCGGACCTGGATAAGAAGAATCTAGTCGCTCGGACCGGGGTGACAGTACAGGTGAAAATGTCAAACGCTTAAGGAATGGAAATCCAATTGGAAAAAACGAAGGCGAAGAAAGTGACGGTAAACCGCTGCCAGAAAGGATGTTCAGGCCAGCTTCGTCCTGATGAAATAACCAGGGTTTGCCGGGCACTGGCAGCCTAGTCGAGGTAATTCTTGAAAATATTCCGGCTGAGGTCTGCAGGGTATGCGGTCAAGCATTGGTCTCCCTGGGTTCCTTGATGAACTCACCGATGCCACGTTCCAGCAGCCG
This sequence comes from uncultured Enterobacteriaceae bacterium, assembly GCA_964495015.1. GTDB lineage: Bacteria > Desulfobacterota > Binatia > Bin18 > Bin18 > Bin18. The sequence continues at coordinate 4,137 of CAZBUD010000015.1, forward strand.
GAAATAGGTGGCACGCCCATCGATTCTGTATGGCAGTGGCACGATGTCGTTGCCCGGGGTAACGACATACATAAATTCGGGACAGACGCCTTGAACCTTTCCAAGCAGGTAGAAGTAGACACACAGCTGGAGTATCGTGCCAGCCTTCGCGTCGCGGGCCAGCTTTGTGTCGATGACTTCGCTAGGACCAGTCACCAAGGTTACTGGGTGTATTCACTTTGCAGAGGAAGTCGGCACGGCCGGAACAGGTCTCGTAAGCCAGCTGCTGGCAGAATAAGTGGATCTCGTATCGGGACCTCCGATTCACCCTTCTCACCGTCGCGCATACTCACTCTCCATTCTTCGCACGGCGAGCCAAAGTCCTCTCCATACACAACGAGCAAGATTACAGCTTGGATAAGTATTAGGAATTATAGCGCTGAGCAACCTGATTCCTGAAGATTTCTCATCACTAGAGAAATGGACGAAATTCACTCTATTGCGACTGCGCCACTCGTGGCTGCGCCGCCTGAATCATCTTCCAAACCCGTTCCGGCGTGAGCGGCAGCTCGGTGATTTTGACCCCCAGGGGCTGCAAGGCGTCTTCCAGCGCATTAGCGATTGCGGCCGGAGCCATGCCAGGCGTACCTTCACCTTTCCCTTTTGAGCCTAATGGGGTGTGTGGGGAGGGCACATTGTGTTCAATCGTCTCGATGTGTGGCAGGTCGAGTGACGAGGGGATGTGGTAATCCAACAGTGTCGTCGTGAGCTGCTGCCCATTCTCATCGTAAATGAATTCCTCCATACAGGTGTTCCCGATGCCCATAGCCACGCCACCGTGGATCTGTCCACGTACGATCATGGGATTGATCGGCTGACCGCAATCATCCACAGCCACGTAACGCAAAATTTTATATTCACCTGTGTCTGGAAAAACCTCGACCCGGACCGCGTGCACATTACAGCTGTGCATACCGGCCGTCTCCGCTTCAAAGTGAGACGTATGTTCGAGACCGGCCTCCATACCAGGAGGGAGTTCAGTTGGAGAGAGGAGGGCGACCTCCGCAATTTTTGCTATCGCCACCCGTTGAGTTTCATCTCGTATCAAAACGGCGTGTCCATCGCGAAAGATAAAATCGTCCTCACCGGCTTCAATATTGAGCACGTGTGCGGCGATATTGGCCATCTTGGGTCTGAGCGCTCGTGCTGCCATAACGGCAGCACTCAGCGTGTATGAGGCACCACGTGAGCCCACTGTACCGGCGGAAAAGGGTCCGGAATGGGTATCGCCGTAGGTCACGTAAATATCTTCTGGCGAGAGTCCGAGTTCACCAGAGACCACTTGGGCAATCGTGGTTTCATGGCCCTGGCCATGCGGTGAATCACCTTCGGCCACCTGGACTTTACCGTGCGCGTCAAACTGGACGGTGGCAACGCCAAAGCCTGGCTGCCGTTCCATGGGCACCAAGACTTCTGAAGGCACGCCAGAGATTTCGACACCCATGCTGAAGCCCACGCCGAGATAGCGGCCGTTTCGCCAGGCCTCGGATTGTTCTTTACGAAAATTGTCGTAATCGAGCGCGTCACAGGCTTTGCTAAACGAACCGGGGAAATCGCCCGAGTCTACGTTCACACCAACGGCGGACACATGCGGGAAGGTTTTAATCGCGTTTTTGAGTCGAATTTCGACAGGATCTATATCCAAGGCACGCGCCGCGAGTTCGACGGCTCTATCAAGCGCAAAGCGGCCGGCAAATGAACCAAAAGCACGACTTGGGGTAAGACTGGCTTTATTCGTCACGACGCAGGTCAAATCAATATCAACATTGGGGATGTCGTAACCGTTGATAAGATACATCGCACCCAGGAACGGCATAGCAAAGCCGACATAGATGGCGGTCCGGGCATCGCCGCAATCGGCCAGAATCTTATCCCGCAGACCAACAATGGTGCCGTCTTTCTTGAGGGCGAGCTCGATCTGATGAATCTGGTCCCGGCCCTGTCCGATGTTCATCAGACACTCTTGGCGATTCTCGACCCATTTGACCGGGCGGCGAAGTTTCATCGCCAGGTGACACGCAAGCAATTCTTCGCGGTACAGAGGGGCTTTTGTCCCAAACGCTCCGCCCATGTCTTTGGGCATGATGACACGCATCTGGCTGTGCGGGATTTTGAGATATTCGGCTAACAGGTGGCGTTTAATATGGGGTCGTTGGGTCGTCAGCCACAGGGTCAAGCCTTCGCCGGGTTTATAGCTTGCCAAACAGCCCCGGGTTTCCATAGGCTGGCCGCCTGTTCGATGACAGCGAAAGCGTTCACTGATGACAAGATCTGCCTGGGCAAAGGCAGCGTCAGGATCGCCGGCGGGAATGTGCTGATGATACAGAACGTTATCGCCCCACTCGGGGTAGAGGAGCGGCGCATCGGGCTGCAAGGCCCGCTCTGGGTCTATCACAACATCGAGCGGATCGTAGTCAACATCAACCAGCTCAAGCGCATCTTCGAGTGTGTATTTATCCCGCGCCACAACCACGGCGAGCGGATCGCCTACATACTTCACCTCGCCAATCGACAGAGGCCAGAATATAGGCCGTTTGGTTACGCCCGGCAGATTCGGCGTACTCATGTCCGACAGTACTGGACCAAGGTGCCGTACGTCCTCTCCAGTCAATACTACCTGTACGCCGGGTCGTGCGGCAGCTTGGGCGGTGTCGATGTTGCTAATTTTTGCATGGGCATAGATACTGCGGACCAGGCCCATTATGACCATACGCGGCAGAACAATATCAGCCAGATACTGCCCCTCACCAACCAGCAAACGGTGGTCTTCTTTACGTTTAATAGATTGTCCGACCCAGGGGTTTGTTGTTGTCATGAGCTGCTCCGTATTTCACCAACTAGACTGGAAACCATTCTTTACGCTCTCCCGGCGGCATGCCTTCAACTGTGGCAATGGCGTGCTTGACCGCTTCAACGATATGGACATAGCCCGTACAGCGACAAATGACGCCGGACATCGCCGTCCGGATCTCTTCGTCCGAGTGCTTGGGGTTCTGTAAAAATTCATATATGGCCATGAGCAAACCCGGTGTGCAAAACCCGCACTGCAACCCGTGCTTTTCCCAGAAGCCGTCTTGAATCGGATGTAGGACATCCTCTTTAGCCAGGCCCTCAATCGTCAGAATCTTTGCGCCATCCGCCTGAACCGCCAACATGAGACACGCCTTGACAGCTTTGCCGTCGAGGATGACGGTGCAGACTCCGCAGCGACCTTCGACCGAGCAACCCACATGGGTGCCGGTCAATCCCGCTATTTCACGAATAAAATCAACCAGCAGCAAACGATGGTCGACTGCCGTCTCATAGGCTTCGCCGTTGATCGTAATACTGATCTCACGCTTCATGCTGACCCCTTTTCTGCTCGGGCTAGGGCGTGGCGTATGACTGTTGGAACACTGACTCGGATGAGTTGCGTTCTATAGAGTGCCGAAGCACGTACGTCATCGTCGGTTTCTACTTCCTGTGCCGCTGCTTCTCCGGCTTGTGTGAGCAGCCCGTCATCAAGTTTTTTGCCCCGCAAGAGAGCTGCGACTTGATTTGCCCAACACGGTTTAGGCATCACACCACCGACGACGATAGCCGCCTGTAGGCACGTCCCAGCGGAGTCGAGCGTAACCTGCACGGCCACACTGATAGTGGCAAAGTCACCAGCTACCTGACTGTGTTTGGCATACGCGCCGCCTGAGGAAGGCGCTGGAGTTGGAATTTCGATCCGAGTAACCAGTTCATCTTCTGCGATATCACTCATCAAAGGGCCACCAATGAAGTCGGCGGCTGAAATTGTTCGCGTACTCCCGTCTGCTTTGGCAATCGCTAGCCGACCGTCTAAGGCCATGACAGCGGGAGGATAATCGGCTGCAGGATCGGCGTGCACCAGACTGCCGGCTATGGTACCTCGGTTTCGAATCTGTGGATCACCGATATTTCTGGCTGCGTCAGCCAAGAGTGCGTAGGACTGCTGCATAAGGGGGTGGACGGCGATATCCGCATGACGCGCCAGGGCACCGATGTGTAAACAACCGTCCTTCTCCTTGATGTCGCCCAGACTGGCAACATGGTTTAGATCGATAATAGCTCGCGGCTCAGCCAGACGCAGTTTCATGAGGGGCATCAAGCTCTGACCGCCCGCCAATAATTTGACGTGCTCCCCATGCTGTTGGAGGAGCGCCAGGACCTCACTGACCTGGGTTGGCACGAAGTAGCTTTCAATAGCTTTAGGGTACATGCGAATCCTTCTCCTTTACCACTCCTTTGTGCTGCGTAGCAGACCCTGGCGGGAAGTCAAGAAAAGAGGCCCAACCCCAATGTCTTGACGTATTTTGCCGAGGCAACAGGCGTGAGTGCGGGAGGGTTCTTCTACGTCCAAATGCCCGGATTGCCCGTGTTCTTTCTTGTCCTGTCCGGACTGACCGACGGCAGAGTCGCCCGTTTAGGCACTGGCTGGACACCCTGGGGTGGGGCGCTCGACCTGGTATGTGATCGGATCGTTGAGGCTGCCATCTTACTCGGTATTGCCCTGCCATATTCACACTTGCATGCGCCGGCCTTGGTGCTTGCCGCAACGCGGTATGAGAACCTGTGTGATTCTATGGCCGTTGGTGCGGTGAGTAATTCCTCCTGCGCCCCACGAACATCATTGCACTGTATACGAAAGCAGCTCCGTCACGCTCTTGACCGGCGTGCCTTCACCCTCGTTACTAATGGCTTTGATTAAACCTACACCTCGGGCATACCACTCGGTGAACTCGAGGTGGAATTCCGTTGTTTGGTGTCTGGGATCAACAACGGTGCTGATTGTCATGGTTTCCACCCGCAAACAGTTGTGGAACGTACCGGCGGGAACCTGAATCGCTACCGGATCGATCCACGCGCGGGCTGAGGCAGTGACATTCTGGCCACCTTCGATCGGCCAGGCATTGGTTTGGAACCCGATCTCCCAGCTTCGTTCTCCAGTATAGGGTCTCGGCAGGATACGCTCGATTCCTTCGCCAAGATTCGTATCCCAAACCTTGTCGCCTTCAGAATCAAGCCAGGGGTAGCGGAGAAGAAAACCTTCTTTTCGAAGGTACGCAACCGTACTTTTCGCCTCTGGGGCCGTATCAGTTAGAGGTTCATACTCCTCAGCGACAACGAACCACGCTCCTTCAAGCAGAGGAAAATCATCTCGAATAACCGTTTCCGTCATATAGTAGTGATAGTAGCCGCCGGAGAACGTAACCTCATGGGTCCACGTATTGTCCACAGCGAGCGGGAAGAAGTCGTGATTTCCGGACGATGACGGCCCCGTCAAGACACTGCCCACCGAGCCGGCAATGAGGAGGGAAACCGCTATTGTGACTATGGAGCGTAGCATGGCCCTCGGACTATACCCACCGCGTTTTTTTCATGCAATATTTTTCACACATACGGCCGTGTAGTGTCTTATTATAGAGTATGACGCTTTCTGACCGACAACTCACAACTCAGAAGTATAATTTCCATGAAATCATGGATCGGAACCAAAGCGCAATCTATCGCTATCTCGTGCGGTGTACCGGTAATATCGACGACGCCCAGGAATTGTTCCAGGATACCTTTCTGCGCGCGCATCGCGCCTACGTCGGCCTGTCTCCCGATGCCAATCATCCGGCGTGGCTTTTTCGCATCGCAACCAATCTTGTCAAGAATTATATCCGCAGCCGCCAACGACGCAGAAAAGTCTTTGTGGACGGAGAAGCACTAGCCCCTTCAAACAGCGCAAGCTCCAACACATCTAATGCGGAAGATGATCTACAATCACAAGAAACCGCACGCATTTTGCTGAAAGCTCTCCAGGCATTACCGTTCCGGCAAAGAACCGCCCTCATCCAACGCCAATTCGAAGGCTTAGACTACCGCCTGATCGCCGAAAATCTGGAGTGCTCAGAAGGCACGGCACGAGCGCACGTCTATCAAGCTCTACGCAAGCTGCGCATACGCTGGCACGAGGTCAATACTGACAAAAACTGCTGAACACTGACGAAGAGAGGAGAGACCATGCCCATGCAAAGTTGCAAAACGCTCTCGTGTGGATTTGCTGAAGATGACCTTATCGCTGAAGCACTCGGGGAAACGTCTCAAGACGTTCATCAACAGGTATACAGCCATATCACGACCTGTGGTATCTGCATTCAGCTTTTGGAACAATATCGGCGGTTACACACCCGGCTGCGCGCCGTGCCGGCTTCTGAGACTGGACTCGCCTCAGCTCGCCGCGCGCTAGACTCCCAATTGGTCCTGACCAAGCGTCCACGTCTTTTGCTGAGCGTCTGGGATTCTCCCATCGGTCCTTTACGGATCGGCAGAACGGATAAGGGTGTGGCTTTGGTTGAATTTGTTTCGCCTGATGATCCCAAAGATGCAACGGCAATCCTCAGGAAAAGATTTTTTGTTGAGGAATCTGAAGGAGATGGAGGGAATATTCCCTCTCTGACCCACAAGCTCGAAGCATACTTGAACGGCTCGAGACAAGCGCTTGACTGGGTTATCGATGACGTCCTCATGCGCAGTGATTTTCAGCGCCAGGTCCTCCGGGCCGCGAGTGAGCTTCCGTATGGCACCCTGACTACATATTTGGGTCTGGCCGAAAGAGTCAGTCAGCCGAAAGCCGTCCGGGCAGTCGCGCAGGCGTTGCGCCACAACCCGGTTCCGATTCAGATTCCTTGTCACCGTATCATTGGCAGTAACGGCAGTCTGACGGGTTATGCGGGCAATAAAATCGCACTCAAGAGAGATATTCTTACTGTTGAGGGTATACCGGTCGTTCAATCAAAAACAGGCTTTGCCATCGCCCAAGACCGACTCTATGTCGGTCGGCAACAGGATCACATATTTTGCCGACCAAGCTGCGAAACTTCGAAGGGAATTCGGGCGGGGGATCGTTTATTCATCGCTTCACATACACGAGCAGAAGAAATTGGCTACGCGCCATGTAATATCTGTCAGCCAGACCTCCATCCGTTACACAAAGAGGCAGAGCCCAGCTTATTTTGATTATTCTGCGCCGATAAATGCACTCAAGTAATATTCGTGTTAGCCTCCTGCCAGTCCCGTACAAAGTTGCCTAGGCTTGTAGAAATGCGTGCTTTTCTATACAGCCTCAATTATGAAAGCGTTCCGCCCATTCTTGGCGCTACAAGTAGTTTTACTACTTGTAGCCCTCTTCACTAGTGCGACCTGTGAACGCTCACCTGACTCGACCTCAAAACCAATTCCTGCCGATCTTCAGCACGTAATCACCCTACTTTCCCAAGGGTTTGAAGCCTTTGATACGAAAAAGGTCCTGGCCGTGTATGCGGACGATTTTACCAGCGGGAATGGACGGTCCAAACAAGGTGTAGGAGAAGTCCTGAAGAGGCTGGGAGCCAACAACGTTACGCTCGCAGTCGAGAAAGTCGACGTCAAAGTCGTAGATAACACGCAGGCAGAGATCACAACCTATATGCGTCTACGTTATAATGACCCTTTTCGGAATATTGGAGAGGGAGAGGTCGTCATCGCAGATGTCCTGTCCCATATGCTTCGCAAGACAGATGGCCAGTGGGGAATCCATACAGATAAACGGCTGGCCACCGACCGTGAGGGACGGTTTGGTGAGCGTTCGGCAAATGTAACAGTCGAGCTTCCAGACCAGCTCCCGACAGATTTTAAGTATCCTATCACTGTTTCAGTCCAACCTGAGCGCAAGATCTACTATCATGTTTCTACAGGAAACTATCCTGAAGATCCTGGCATCCTCCTACAGCCGGATATCGTGACGACGCTGCCCAAGGAGGGGAAGTTAGAAGCACACTTACTTCCCAATCCACCGGGCTTGAGCGAAATGGTTCGAGTGACGGTCATTGCCCACGATTTCATGGGCAAGCGACTGGGGGCAACGACTATATCCAAACTTGTTCCAGGCAAACAGCGCACGAAGCGACTCAAACAGCCGCCGCCATCACCTCAGACCCAGCAGGGCGTATAATCAGAAATAGCGCCAGGATTTTCTAAGGAAATTCCATGTCAATAGCAAGAAACAAGATCCTCGTCCGGCGCTAAATTGAAGAATGCCTCAACCAGGGTAAGCTCGAGACGATCGACGAGCTAATTTGCCCCACTTATGTCAGTCACTACCCCGCAGGTTATGACCTTGGCGACGGCCCTGCAGGTGTCAAACAGATCGTTGCTTCTGTTCGGTGAGGGTTTTCCGATCTCCATTTCACCGTAGAGGACTTCGTGGCCCAGGGTGAGAAGGTCATGGCACGCTGGACGGCAATTTTATGAGTATTCTTCCCACAGGGAAGCAGGCCCAAGTCGCCGGGGTCAACGTGTATCGGATCGCTTACCGTAAAATCGCGGAAGTCCGGCTGTCGTGGGACGTCTTCGGACTACTGAAACAGCTTGACGTGCTCCCTTCGTAAGTGGGAATAAAAGAACCAAGCACTTCTGTGCCGTATGGCCCATCCTACGCCACGTTTTTTCACCCATGTGTACCGTTTAGTCGCTAAAGTCCCAAAGGGCAGGGTCGTTACGTATGGACAGGTGGCGGCAATTCTTGGCGCGCCTCGGGCGGCCCGCGCGGTTGGTACAGCCCTGCGACATCTGCCCCGCCCACTCTCGAAGAAGGTCCCTTGGCAACGGGTCATTAATGCGTCGGGTGGGATCAGTGCGCGCGGCGATGTCCTGCGTGCGGAGGAACAGCGCTGGCTGCTTGAGGAAGAGGGCATTAAATTTAGCCGCGGTGGAAAAGTCGATCTCGAGAAAGATCGCTGGTCTGGTCCGGAGAATTGGAAGTTGCCACTTTGGAAGACAAAACTGTAGCGGCCACAGGGGCGCAAGGCCGTGCGCCCCTAGAGAATTTACGCGAACTGCGAAATATAGCCAGAGTATTTATCAAGCAGTGGCAGCACCGTATCCGCGTCGGCCGAATCGCATAGTCCGTCGCAAACATGGTAATACCAATTGTCATTGTCTCCTCTTAATTTGGATATATTTGGATATATGAGTTCATTGCGTGACAGCCGGGGCGAGTTGGGTCAATGAAGGAAAAGAGGGCACAGCTCTGTAAAGAGGGCGCCGCTAGCAGAGTCCCACAGGCAGCCTAGCCCAACAACCCTCACAGGTTATACATCCGCACGGCTTCACTCTGAAGCTGGTCTCGAAAATCAGGATGAGCAACAGCGATCAACTCCTGAGCACGTTGGCGCAGGCTCTTTCCTCGCAGGGTTGCAACGCCGTATTCGGTGACAACATAATCGACAAAGGCACGCGGCGTGGTAACCACTGTTCCCGGAGCAAGCGTTGGCACGATGCGGGAGATCCGCTTACCGTCCAGCATGGAGCTAGAGGGCACGGCAATGACGGATTTCCCACCGGCGAGACCGGCGGAAATGGCAAAAGCCGTTTGTCCACCTGTGCCGGTAAACATCTGCGCACCAATCGACTCAGACGCGACCTGTCCCGTCAAGTCAGTATTCAACGCATTATTAATGGCGGTAAAATGCGGATCTTTGCAGAGCAGTCGGATGTCATCCGTATAGTTAAAATCATACAGCTCAAAGATGGGATTTTGGTCGATAAAATCTAACTCTTCAGGACTGAGTTGAGGATGGAAAGCCGTTCCCACCACTTTGCCGGGATGAATGGTTTTATTCTTTCCTGTCATGATCCCGGCTTGAACAAGCGCCACCACGCCGGGCGGTATAATCTCGGTCTGCATACCAAGGTCACGCCGGCCATACAGATAGCCCAACAGCGGGCTGGTCATATCACCCGCGCCTATCTGAATCGTATCTCCATCTTGCACTAGATCGTTGGCAATCTGCATACAGATGGTATCGACTGCATCTTGTTTTTCCTGACTAAACGTCTCAGGCGTGACCAACGTGACCGGCTGGCTTTTGCGTTCGACACAACGATCAATTTCAGAAATATGGATGTAGTTTGTGCCGCCGGTGCGGATAAAACTGGGGTCAATCTCGGCAATAATGCGTGTGGCCTGTTTGCTCATGAGCGGCGACATACCCACGCTGGTGCCAAAGCTGCAGCAGCCGTGTTGGTCTGGCGGCGACACGGCCACGATGTACACGTCTAACTCGTCGATACCGTAGGGCAGGGCGTCGGCTCTGAAGTAGGAGACCGGGACATAGTCGAGTTTGCCTTGGTGGAGCATGGGGCGCTCGCGGCGGCTGAGATACCACGACTCGAAGTGGAAATACTCGTCCAGGCCAGGCAGGTTCCAGTCAAACAGGGAGATCAGCGTATTGAGCCGCAGCCCCCGCAGTTCTTCCTTTTTCTCAACCAGAGCCTGACACATGGTAAACGGCGTCCCGGTTAGACCTGCCGTAAAGACCTGGTCCGAAAGGCGAATAATTTCGAGTGCTCGGTCCGGACTCACGAGTTTGTCACCACACATGGATTGCCAAGTCATAGGGTTTTCCTTGCTGCGTACTACGTACTCCGTTTCTACGGAATCAGCACCAACTTGCCGACCGACTGACGCGACTCCATATGGCGATGTGCCTGCGCCGCCTCAGCGAGCGGGAAGGACTTACCGATGAGCAATTTGAGTTTGCCTTCATCCATGAGTTTCAACGATTGCTGGATTCCTTTTTTATGTACTTCCGGCATGGCCGAGACGGTGTATAAGATGAATCCGCTCACTTTGACGGATTTCTGAAAGAGGGAAAACAAATTAAGCGGATCAGGTGCCCCACCAGCACGACCATACACAATCAGATGTCCAAACGGTGCCAGGCAGGTCAGTCCCTTCTCCACCGTCGGCTTACCAACCGCGTCGAGAATCAGGTCAACACCTTTGCCATCAGTGAGCTTGAGCGTCTCTTCGGAAAAGTCATGGGTGGCGTAGTTGATGACCTCGTCGGCACCATAGTCTTTGACCAGTGCAGCTTTCTCAGCGCTTGAGACTGTCCCAATCACACGCGCACCGGCGGCTTTCGCGATCTGGACGGCAACAATGCCTACCCCGCCAGCCGCAGCGTGTACGATAACAGTCTGGTCTGCACTAATCGCATGCGAGGTGTGCAGCATATGGTAGGCGGTCAGGACCTGTATCGGAAAAGCCGCGCCCTCGTCAAAGCTCACCGAATCCGGCAAAGGCATAACCTGCTTTGCCGACATAAGTGAATATTCTGCGTAGGCTTTGATGCCGATAGCCGCCACGCGATCGCCCGCTTGTATGCCTTCAACACCCGCGCCAACTGCCTCAACAATTCCAGATGCTTCGAGCCCTGGAATGTCCGGGAATTTGGGCTGCATGACGTATTCGCCTTTGCGGAACAGCGTATCCGCGAAGTTAATGCCAACGGCGTGATTCTTAATCAGCACCTTGCCTGGTCGGATCTCAGGGGTGGGCGCATTACTAAGTTTCATCACTTCCGGGCCACCAAGCTGATCGAAAAGAACGGCTTTCATAGTGCACTCCTTACTCATGCGATATCGTGAGTCCTTGTACCGCACGATGAGGAGTAAGGCGAGGGGGAAAAATAGGAAACTCTTGACTTTTCCGTGCTGAAAACCTTTACCTGAGCAGCAAAGCAGAAAGGGGGGGCAATAAGACAGGAGGATCTGTGTTTTACGTCAGCTGTAAAAAAGCACAGGCAGGCGGATAGCCAGCCAAACCTATGGGATGGAATGCATTGACCTATCCGTTTAATTTACTCGGGAATCCAGCCACTAATCGAGGAATAAAAGGAGGAACACTATGGGTACTGTTCGAGGTGAAGAACTAATCGCACAGAGCTTCAAGCGAGAAAACGTCGATACAATTTTCTTTATGATGGGCGGGCCCACCAGTGGGACTGCGGCCGCCTGTCTTGATCTGGGCATGCGAGGCATTTACGTCCGGCATGAACAGGCCGCCGCCATGATGGCCCACGCTTACGCACGGGTAACAAGAAAACCGGGCATCTGTATCACCCCATCTGGGCCGGGGACGGCCAACGCCGTCACAGGGCTGGCGAACGCCTGGGCTGATGCAGCCCCGATTATATGTATTGGTGGATCTGCTCCCATGCGGGCAACACTCCTAGATTCATTTCAGGAAATGGACCAGGTCGCCATGATGAAACCGGTTGTGAAGGCCGCCTACCGTATCGATATGGCCCGTCGTGTTCCGGAATATGTCAGCCTTGCCTTCCGTGAGGCCATGGATGGAAAGAAGGGGCCCGTCTACCTGGATTTACCGGGTGATATTCTAGCCGAAAAAGTCGATGATGAAAAAATCTATTGGCCCGAAAATTATCGAGTCGAAAGCCGACCGGCCGGGGACCCTGCGCTTGTCAAACAGACCATTGAACTTCTTACTCATGCAGAGAAACCTTTGATCGTCACGGGTAGCGGTATTCTCTGGTCTGGTGCCAGCGCCGAGCTGCGTCAGTTTGTTGAGTCTACGGGCATTCCCTTTTTCACTACGCCTCAAGGCCGGGGTGTCATCCCTGAAGATCATGCCTACGCTTTCCCCGCAGCACGGTCGATGGCGTTTCGTGAGGCTGACGTCGTGTTGGTCATTGGCGCCCGGGCAAATTCTATGCTGTCGTTTCTGCGCGCTCCGCGTTTTTCTCCCAACGCGAAATTCATCAACGTCAACCTAGACGGCAGATCGATTGGCCACAACCAGGCGGTTGCCGTCGGCATCATTGGCGATGCCAAACTTGTCTTGCAGCAGTTAACCGAAGAGGCGAGCGGGAAATTCGACGCCAGCCAGGAGACGACTTGGGTCGCCCAGCTTGCCGTCAAGCAGCGCACCAATAGGGAACGCTCAGCCCCGCTCCTACACTCAGACGCCACTCCGATACATCCGCTGCGTCTCTGCAATGAGGTAAAAGAGACGATCAGCCGCGATACCATTTTGGTGGTAGACGGGCATGAAATCCTGAACTTCGCCCGCCAGTCCATTCCGGTGTATGGGGCCGGCACCAGTCTCAATGCCGGGCCACACGGCTGTATGGGTATCGGCGTGCCCTTCGGTATTGGTGCCAAGGTTGCGGCTCCAGATAAACCGGTCTTGGTCTTGTCTGGCGATGGGGCATTCGGCTGGAACGGCATGGAGATGGATTCGGCCATTCGACATGACATCGCTATTGTCGTTGTGGTCTCGAACAACGGAGGCTTCACATCGCGTCAGACCGGCTATATGACCGCTGGGGACAGGGAAGGGCGGCAGAACGTCGGCCGCGATCTCGGCCATCAGCGCTATGACAAGATGGTCGAAGCCCTGGGCGGCTACGGTGAGTATGTCGAGAACCCAGACGACATCAAAGCCGCGATTGAGCGCGCGTTTGCCAGTGGCAAGCCGGCCTTGGTGAATGTCTGTACCGACCCGGATGCTCAGGCCACAACCGATATGGGGTTTAGTGGGTACTAAGACTAGAGAGCCGTTGGGGAGGAAGGAGTAGGAACGCACGGGTAGGGCAAATGACAGCCAAGATTCCGGCAGAAGAGTGACCCCGCATGGTACTCTCTCTTTCCTGCTATTCGGTCAAGTTCTTCGAAATGATTCTGGAAAGGAACGGGGTATGAAAAAAATTCGGTGGTTCTCCCTGACTCTGATCATTCTTCTCGCCTCGGCATGCGGTTCCGCCAAAACGCCAACTGTCTTGATCCCTTTTTTGAGTTCAAAACCCAAGACAGACTCGCCCATTCTCGCCAAACGTATGGAATTATCTCGGTTCGAGTTGGACTGGGACGGCATGACACCGCTGGCCAGCCGGCCCAAGGAGGAAGCGAGAGAAAAACTGTTAACCAGTATTGAAAGCGAATGTCCAAACTACCAGGTCGTGAACGAGGGCGAAAAGACCGAAGAGAATGCGGTGAACGCGACAGGCTCGCAGCACAACGCTAAAATCATTCACAAGTATTACTGGATTCGATATCGATGCACAGGCGGCGGGTGAAAGAAGACACAGAAGGCTGATGAGGGCGAGACCGTACCGGCGGCGTCAGGGACCGGCTTTGCAGTTAGCCGTTATGGACATATCGTTACCAACCATCATGTAATCGATGGATGTAACCACGTCACTATTGATCACGACGGACAAAGCACGCCCGCAGTTGTCGTTTCAGTTGATCCGACAAATGACCTAGCGTTACTCAAAGCAGACACCGAACCGTCCTACATTTTCCGTCTGTGCGACAATAGCCCCCAAGTTGATGCAAGAGATCTTTGTTGCTGGATTTCCTTTTGGGAAAGCGATTAGTTCCTCTCTCAAGATAACCAAGGGTATAATCAGCTCACTCACAGGTGTCGGTGACAACGATTCGAATGTCCAGATCGATGCAGCCCTGCAACCCGGCAATAGTGGTGGCCCGATATTTGACGACAAGGGAAATGTACTCGCTGTAGCAGTAGCAAAACTTGATCTAAAAACAGCCATAACGGTGTAGGGCACTGTCCCTGAAAATACGAACTTCGGTATCAAGGCGAGTATTGTCGCAAACCTTTTACAAAGTAACAATATTGCTGTTCGATCACCCAATACAAAATCGATCTCACAATCCAAATTAGCCAAAGGTGTTTCGAACGGGACCTATTATGTGTCATGTTGGATGAAACGGGCGCAGATACGAAAGATGAAGGCAACCAAGGTAATTTTCAGCAACGTCGCCGAATGACCCATACAAGCCTACCCCTGCTAATATGGGCGTTCCGGATACACATTGGTTGCAGAAGATCGGCGAACCGTTTATTTCCGGCCGATTGGGTTGACGAGAAAGCCGCGAATCGCATTCCAATGCTTTTGCTCTCTGTCGAGACTCGGCTTGAAAAATTCGTGCTGCTGAGGACTCTCGGGAACGCGAGAAGCGGCGTTCTCAAGCTGAAAAATAAACTGGGGCCGCTCGCGGGGTGTTTTCCTGTTAGTTCAATTGCTCGCCTGTCGTGATACGAGAAAATAAAGTTGACGGGGGACCCTTTCTCGGCTGAGCGTAATAGCTTAGTCCCGCATACCCCCGTCCATTTTTGACCCAAGATATCGTGACCGTAACGAGCAGGCATTACCATGCTGGGTCATATCAGCCATCATGGTGATCCGCTCCAGCCGGTGAAAATCAGAGCTTCCTCTGGCGGACTTCAAGGAAGCGTGTCGACTTGCGCCGCTGTCGCCCTTCGTTCCGGAATCTTGTTTTGCACAGAGGACGCGTCTTTACAGGGCTTTTGCGTGGCGTCCATTTCGATCCGCAACTCTTACATTCCAAGATCGAAAGTTGAATGTCCATAATGATCCTCGGTTTACTCGATGTTTCGCTGACAGCTATCATTGCCCGTCTGATCAAACATTGTTATAATGTCGTGAGGAATTTGCTTTGTAGAAAGAAGTATTCACGCACGGAAAGGGAGGTTTGCTATGGCATCTGTGCTCGAAGAAAAAGACTCGATCCATGAAACGATCGCGAACTATTGTTACCATTTCGACGGCGGGGAATTCGGCAAGTGGTTAGATTTGTTTACCGAAGATGGGATCTTTGATGCTGGCGAGACAGCAGGCATCCACGCCGGAAAAGTGGCGCTGCGCGCTTTTGTCGACGCTGTTCCTGGCCGCGTCCCTATGAAGGACGGGATGCCACTGCTCAAGCATTGCATCATGAACGAAACCATCAAGGTCAACAGCGATCAAGCAACCGCCATTAGCTATATTATTGTTGTTCGCTCAAAGGGCGAGAGCGCTTTGGTGAACGGCCTAGCCAGCCGCTACGAAGATCAACTAGTCAAGCAGGGAGACCGCTGGCTGTTCAAGAACAGCAAGGTTCACTTTGATCTAGTCGGTGATATGAACTAGAAAGGGTTAGGAGTCGGGGGTTAGCAGGTTCATCCCGCCCCCCGCCCTCTAGACCCCCAATACTCCAAGGTTTTTTTGATATAGGGAGGAGAACGATGCGCGCTATTTTTGTGATGATGAAGGTCGAACCAGGCGCCCTGGCCGATGTAGCAGATCGCGTCACCGATTTAGAGAGCTTCTCCGAAGCATATTCAATATCCGGAGCCTATGATCTGCTGGTCAAGCTGTATGTTGACGACTTTGAAGATTTATCTCACTTAGTGACCGAGAAAATCCAGAAAATCCCCCGCGTTCGAGAGACCTTTACCATCCTCACCTTCCACGCCTTCAAGTAAAACTGTGCGCTGCAACTTCGGTTTGTCCGTTTGTTCAGATAACTCCATCGCCGCGAAGTTGCTGAATCTCTTCCTCACCCAGCCCCAGATCCTTCAGAATTTCTTCCGTATGCTCCCCTTTCTCTGGAGTTGGAGTACGCAGGCTGCCTGGAGTACGGCTCAGTGTCACGGGTCGGCCAAGAAGCTGAATAGAGCCGAGAGCGGGATGTTTGATTGAGTGCGCAAGACCAAGATGTTGTACCTGTTCGTTCTCAAAAACCTGATCAATAGATAAAATCGGCCCACACGGAACCCCAGCCGCATTGAGTTCAGCGATCCATTCGTGTGCGGTTTTGTCCTTGAGTTTCTCTTCGAGAATCGGTGTGAGGGCATCCCTATTCTTGGACCGCCTGCCCGGGGAGGAAAAGCGTTCGTCTTGGGCTAAGGCTTCATCCCCCAGCACCACACACAGGCGCTTCCACATATGGTTGGTCGTAGCGATATTGATGTAGCCATCCTGTACCTTGAAGGTCCCAGTTGGGATGACGGTGGGGTGATTGTTACCCGCCTGTGGGGGGACTTCCTTACCCATGAGCCAACGGGTGGCTTGGAAGTCGAGCATGGATACCATAGCTTCCAACAGTGAGGTATGCACCCACTGGCCTTCCCCAGATCGTTCCCGCTCTAAGAGCGCAACCAGGATGCCCTGAGCGGCGAGGAGTCCGGCACTCAGGTCTGCCACGGGAATCCCCGCTCGTACCGGGCCACCGCCCGGCAAGCCAGTAATACTCATTAGTCCACCCATGCCTTGGGCGACCTGGTCATATCCTGGTCGGTCTTTGTATGGCCCAGTTTGCCCAAAGCCGGAGATGCTGGCATAGATGAGACGCGGATTGAGTGGTCGCAGGTCGCCGTAGTCTATGCCGAGACGCGTCTTCACATTGGGGCGGTAGTTCTCAACAAGGACGTCCGCTTTTTGTACAAGCTGTTTAAGAATCGCTTTCCCCCGCTCGCCCTTCAAGTCGAGTACCATGCTACGCTTATTGCGGTGAAGGTTTTGAAAATCAAACCCGTGGCGGCCCCATTCCCCATCGTCGGTGGGTTGCTCGACCTTAATCACCTGGGCGCCCATATCGGCAAGCTGGCGCACACAGGTGGGCCCGGAGCGCGCGCGTGTCAGATCAATGACAGAAATATGAGACAGCGGCATGAGCAGGTTCCTCTCCAAACACGATCAGATATACGAAACAGCACTTCTATACTTGATAGTTTTGAAAGAAAAGGGCTAGCCTTACTCCCTGCCGCCTTAGCGCAGCCCAAGTTTCTTCATGAGTCGTGACAGGTTGGATTGTGGCAAACCGAGAATCTGTGCAGCTTTGGTCTGACTGCCGTATGTTGCTGCCAGCGCTTTTTTGATCCGCCCGCGTTTGAGGCTTTCAATAGGTGGCAGAGGGAGAGAAGCAACATTGAGTCGGTAATACAAATCCTCCCGGAATCCGCCGTTCTGGAGTGCCTGACGCAGGTCACGGTTCGTAGAAGCTAGAATCCGTACATCCGCCCGAATATCTTTCACCTCGCCTACCCGCTGGAATTCTTTCTCTTGCAGGCCGCGCAGCAAAAAAGTTATTATCGGCCATAGCGTTGGTGTGTTATGCGTATATATATACTTAGCGATCTACATATAGAGTTCAAGCCCTGTTTCCCACAGCTACCAGAAGATATTGACCTGATAACACTTGGGGGAGACATCGATGTTGGTGACCGAGGTGTTCAATGGGCACAACGCCACTTTGCATCCGTCCCTGTGTTGCATATTCCTGGAAACCATGAATATTACCGTTATCAGTTAGGTGTCCTTCTGCGGCGTATGAGGACAGGAGCCAGTACTACGAACGTAACGATTCTAAACAACGATTCGATAGTGATCGGCGACTACCAGATCTATGGTGCAACACAGGGGACAGACTGGGCTCTTGATGGATCGCACGCAGCCTCCGCAAAATATGCTCAACGGAATATAAACGATTTCTCTCTAATTCGAACTGGTGAGCCGGCCCAACTGCTAACCCCCAAAGACGTTGTACGCCTTAATACGGAGTCACGAACGTGGTTGGAAAAAAGCCGGCGGTCCTGCAAGAAGATTCCTATTGTTGTTACTCACTTCGCGCCGTCACGGAATAGTATTGCGCCGCAATTTGTGGGGAATCCATTAAATCCGGCCTTTGTAACAGATTGCGAAGCCCTCTTTTCCGGGGTG
This sequence comes from uncultured Enterobacteriaceae bacterium, assembly GCA_964495015.1. Lineage (GTDB taxonomy): Bacteria > Desulfobacterota > Binatia > Bin18 > Bin18 > Bin18. Next base: position 22,541 of record CAZBUD010000015.1, read on the forward strand.
CCGCTTTGGATTCACGGCCACACTCATGCCTCCCTGGACCATGTCTGCTGCGTTACTCGTGTCATCCGTAACCCTAGAGGGTATCCGTCCGAGGAGACAGGGTTTGATCCGCACCCAGTTGTCCGCTTGTCCGCATAGGAATCCTATGGAAGTGTTTAAAAACATTACCATTTCGGATTTATACACGTGCGAAAAGCGGGGCCTTTGAATGCCTATTGAGGAGGGGAAAGCCGCGCCTGCTTTCACGCTTGAAGACGAATTTGGCGCGAAAATTTCACTAAAAGACTTCCGTGATTCTCACGTCATTGTCTATTTCTATCCGAAGGATGATACCCCAGGATGTATAAAGGAGGCCTGCGCCTTTCGTGACCACTGGGCCGAGTTTGATAATGAGGACGCGGTCGTCATAGGAATTTCCCCAGATGACCGGGATTCTCACACGAGGTTCGTTAGAAAACATAAGCTCAATTTTACGTTGCTCAGCGATCCAACAATGAACGTAATGGCAAAGTACGGTGCGTATGGACAAAAAACAATGTACGGAAGGAAGACGTTAGGCGTTATTCGATCAACAGTCTGGATAGGCCCTAACGGCAAAGTAAAAAAACACTGGAAGCGTGTGAGTAAAGCAGCCGACCACCCGGCAAAAGTTCTTGAGGCGCTGCAGTCAGGAGCATGATGAGTCCCTTCCGGACGGAACGCAAAATGACCACGAGAGACCTGATGAGGCTCCTAGCAAAATCGGATCGGACCTTTGAGGTGCAAGTCGACCGTCGACTGGTGGTTGCCGTAGAGTTGGCTGAATCTCCGCACGGGCCTGTATTCATGATCCGCTCCAACACAGAGGGCACGACGGACAATGCAGACCAGCGCTGATCATAGAACACCTTTCCACCCTTTAGTCGCAGAGTGGTTCTCCTCTGAGTTCGCAACTCCAACAGCTGTCCAAGAACAGGGGTGGGCATCGATCTACGCGGGTAAAGACACGCTCCTTGCCGCACCCACGGGGTCAGGCAAGACACTAGCCGCATTCCTGTGTGCAATAGACAAACTGACCAGAGCGGCGATCACGAAGCGCCTCGAAGACCACACCTACGTTATCTACGTCTCACCGCTGAAGGCTCTGGGGAATGACATAGCCAAGAACCTAGCCCATCCACTTTCCGGAATTCGGAAGCTCGCTGAACCTAGCCCCTATACTTTTCCACAGATCCGGACGGCTGTGCGAACTGGGGACACTCCAGCAAAGGACCGGCAGCGACAGTTGAAAACACCTCCGCATATCTTGGTCACGACGCCCGAATCGCTCTATATCCTGCTTACTGCGGAAAAAGGCCGGCAAATGCTCAAAACGGCCTCGACTGTCATCATCGATGAAATCCATGCCATGGCAGACGATAAGCGCGGCTCACACTTGGCACTCACACTGGAACGGCTCGACGCGCTTGCGGAAAACAAACTTCAACGCATCGGATTATCAGCAACACAGAAACCCATCGAAGAAGTAGCCCGATTGCTGGTGGGTCATGGGCGCTGCCACGGGGGGAAGCCAACCTGTCACATTATCGATGTTGGCCATAAACGCGAGATTGACCTGCGTATAGAAACACCAGAAATCGAGCTTGGACCCATAGCATCCCATGAACAACGGGACGAAATGTACGAGCGTCTGGTGCGCCATGTCGAAGCGCATCATACGACGATCATATTTGTGAATACGCGCCGCCTTGTAGAACGGGTAGCGCACGCCCTAAGCGACCGGCTAGGAAAGGAGCGCGTCGTCGCACACCACGGCAGTATGTCACGTACGGCACGGCTGGCCGCAGAAGAAGGGCTCAGAGCCGGCACAATCCCCGTGGTAGTCGCCACCGCATCCCTCGAGTTGGGTATAGATGTCGGCCATGTAGACCTGGTCTGCCATCTCGGTTCCCCGAGATCTATCGCGACACTTCTCCAACGTGTTGGACGTTCAGGACATTTTCTAGGGGCGATACCAAAAGGAGTCATATTCCCCTTCACTAGGGACGATCTAGTCCAAGCCGCAGCGGCGGTACGAGCCGTCAAATTGGGACAACTCGATACGCTGCATATTCCCGAAAACGCGCGCGATATACTCGCGCAGCAAATCGTGGCTACGGTGGCTTCGGAAGGTGAGGTCCGTATAGCAATGCTCTGGGCGCTTGTACGACGTGCCTATCCGTACCGTCGCCTCAAGAGAAAGGACTTTGATGACATCATAACCATGTTGTCTGATGGCGTTTCCACGAAGCGAGGCCGGAGGTCGGCGCATCTCCACTATGACCGGGTCAATGAGATAGTGCGTCCCAGACGCGGTGCGCGACTGGCAGCCATAACAGGTGGGGGGGCTATTCCCGACACCGCCGACTATAGAGTGATTGAGGATCCGGCTGAGACCTACATCGGTACGGTCAACGAAGACTTCGCGATTGAGAGCATGGCGGGTGACATCTTTCTTTTAGGAAACCGATCATGGCGGATCCGGCGAGTGGAAGCTGGCAAGATACATGTAACGGATGCACAGGGCGCACCGCCTCATATTCCTTTTTGGCTAGGGGAGGCACCTGCACGCACGTTTGAGCTGTCCCAGGCGGTCTCAGATCTTCGTCGCGAGATCGCCGAGCGACTGGAGCACCGCGACGCGGCCGAGGAGTGGCTTAAAAAAGAGACGGGGATAGACCCGTCGGGTGCCGTTCAGGTGATCCAATATGTAGCAGATACGGTTGCCACACTCGGCTGTGTACCGACTACCGATACCATTGTCGCGGAACGGTTTTTCGATGAATCCGGCGGTATGCAATTGGTTCTCCACTCGCCGCTTGGCGGGTATATAAATCATGCATTTGGACTCGCGTTGCGAAAGCGGTTTTGTGTGTCGTTTGACTTCGAATTGCAAGCAGCGGCAACAGATGATGGTATCGTTATTTCGCTCGGAGAGCAGCACAGTTTCCCGCTGGATTCGGTATTCTCAATGATTTCTCTACGGACCGTAGAGGCCGATCTCACGCAAGCGACACTCCAATCTCCCATGTTTACAAGTCGGTGGCGCTGGAATATTACACGCGCACTAGCTCTGTTACGACACAGCGGTGGAAAACGAGTGCCCATGCCCATCCAGCGCATGCGGGCCGAAGATCTGCTGGCGGCGGTGTTTCCAGCGCAGGTCGCGTGTGGGGATAACCATCCCACCGGGCCGATCGATTTGCCGGATCATCCGCTCGTGAATGAGACGAAGGAAAGCTGTCTGTATGAAGCCATGGATCTACATGGTCTCAAAGAGCTCCTTTCGAATATACACACCGGCGCCGTAGCAACGGTTACCGTGGAGACCTCTGCGCCATCCCCGATGTCTCACGAAATACTGAATGCCAACCCCTATGCTTTTCTCGATGATGCGCCCTTAGAAGAGCGCCGTGCACGCGCCGTATCTTTGCGCAGGACCGACCCCGACCTTGCTACGGGGATAGGGGCGCTTGATCCAGCGGCAATCGCTACGGTGAGGGCGCAAGCATGGCCAGAGGTGAGAACCGCTGATGAGCTTCACGATGCACTTTTGACATTATGCGTTCTCCCAGTGTCTGAACTAGGTGCCTGGAAGGAGTACGTTCCCACCCTGAAAGAGGCTAGCCGCGTGTTTCACCTAAAATTGCCAGGCAGCCAGGGATTCCTGGTACCAGCTGAGCGCGTAGCACTTGTGAGGAAGGTCTATGCGGGTGCTGAACTCGCGGTCGGTGAACAGTTTTCTGAGGCCGATTTGCCTGACGAGCCGGTGCTGGAAATCGCTCGTGGCTGGATGGAGCATATCGGCCCGATCAGCGCCAAGGAGATGACTGCTAAGCTTGCCCTCACACAGGCAGCGGTAGAGTCTGCCCTGGCGCGATTGGAGTCGCTTGGGAGCGTTTTGCAGGGAACGTTCACGCCCAATGCGTCCGATATCGAGTGGTGTGAGCGGGGATTGCTGGCACGCATTCATCGCTACACCATAAGCAAGCTACGTAAAGAGATAGAGCCGGTGTCTCCAGCAGATCTTATGCGATTCCTGTTTAAGTGGCAGCATGTAACTCCTGGAACACAACTGCATGGGAAAGATGGCATACGGGAAACTATCGCCCAGTTGCAGGGGCTAGAATTGCCAGGCCCAGCCTGGGAGCAGGTAGTGTTGCCTACTAGGATTGCCCAATACACCCCTGAGCACCTCGAACAACTGTGTTTGTCAGGGGAAGTCATGTGGGGCCGGCTGGCAGTAACCCTGGACGATCCCCAGCTGAGCACGGCTCGCCGTCCCAAGCAGACGCGTTCCGCTCCTCTGGCGTTTTTCCTGCGTGATCATCTAACGGACCTTCTCGAAGCACCTGCAGCCGAGGAAGGCTGGGTCGCGACTCTCTCCCCACATGCCATCGAGGTTCTTAGACACCTACAAACCCACGGAGCCTCGTTTCTCACCGATATATGCCGCGTCCTAAAGCGGCTTCCGACTGAGGTCGAAGAGGCATTGTGGCAACTTGTTGCGTCGGGAGTCGTGACGGGCGACGGGATAGCCGGGTTGCGTACACTCCTCTTGCCCGCTGTAAAACGAGCCCCAAAACGCCCTCGACGGTCCCACCTTCGTGGTATCCCTGGAAAAACGGCAAGTCGGCTTATGCCGGTTGGTCGGTGGTCCTTACTGTGCCCATTGGACGAAAATCCTGAAGTGGGAGAGGCCGCCGCTGAGTTCGGCACCCAGCAACTGCTGAGGCGTTACGGTATAGTTTTTCGGGATATGCTCATGAGAGAGCGCCACGCCCCTCGGTGGCGTGAGGCCCTGCCTGTCCTACGACGTCTTGAAGCACAAGGTCAGTTACGAGGCGGCCGCTTTGTTTCCGGGTTCGTGGGTGAACAGTTTGCCCTCCCCGAAGCTATAGACACACTGCGAGCGACCAGACGTGACCCGGGAGAAGGTAATATCATCCTCATACATGCCTCGGATCCCATAAATTTCGCCGGCATACTGACGCCGGGCGATCGGGTATCACCCTTCTCCGGTCAGGTTATCGCCTATCGGGACGGTGTCCCCCTAGAAGTGGGGGATCTTGGCCAGGTGAAAAGCAAGCTGCAGAATCAGCTGCTCCCCAAGGTAAGCACGATGTAGTTGCCAATCAATCTTCCTTTGGAAGATCTATGAGCCGTGATAAGGAAATACGAAAAGATCTCGACCGTCACAGTGGCAAGAGCCACTTTTTACGACTGTCAACGTACGAAGAAGCGATATCCATGTGGTCTTGTTTGTTGAATTATAGTTTTCCGTTTCCCATCAATACCTTGTAGCCGGATTTACATAAATTAGAATATTCTGATATTTTGCTGTAACCCATTAATATTAAAGAAAAAATGTAGCTGAGGTGTGCGGCAGATTTATTTAGTGTAGGGATAGATCTGTTGTATCGTCGATACAACACTCTGGCTGTTAGGGTACTTTTCGCTTAGGTAATTGCGCTGTCTGAAGCTTCTTGGGAAAACACGCTGCGCAGGGCGAGATGTCAGGATATCCGTCGGCGCGTGCGAGTTCGGAGTCGCTGTACGTCTGCCAGTTGTGCACTCCGCTTTTCCGAGTAACGTGTCCGCAGTCTCTGCAATGAAAGAGACGCTTTCCCTGCGCAGCGTACATACCGACACAGACCGGTGTTGGCGGATGATCATGGGCATTATTGCAACGCACAGCCCGCCCCTACCCAATCTTCTTCCGGTGCGGGTTTATCCACTGTTCTACAGTCCCTGCCAACTCGTCATATACTTCCTCATCCGTTCGACCCGAACGTTTGAGTACATGAAAAGAGTGGTCTCCACCTTCAACAATGTGCAAAGTAGCCTGCTTCTCCAGGCGGCGACACAACGGTCTGATAAGGTCGAGTTCGCCAAGAGTATCCCTAGTTCCCTGCATGAAAAGCATGGGAACCTTCACTTTGGCCAGGTGTTCGCCTCGGTCGCTTGAGGGCTTGCCAGCAGAGTGAAGCGGAAAGCCGAAGAAGACGAGACCTTTGACCTGAGGAATAAGGCCTTCTGCGGCTACAAGTGAGGTCATCCGGCCGCCCATGGACTTGCCCCCCGCCAATATACGCAGACCACCTACCGTTTTCGTAGCAATCTCAACTGCAGAGCAGATCGTATCGAGTAGCGTCGCCCTGGAGTCCGGTCTTTTTTTACCCTTTTGCATATATGGAAACTGATATCGAAAGGTGGCCACCCCTCGTATTGCAAGCAGGTCTGCCATGGTTTGCATAAACGGGTGCCGCATTCCCGCACCCGCACCGTGCCCAAAAACGAGTAATGTGTGGGCTGCTCGGGGTTGCAACAAAAGGGCCGAAACGTTACCAGCTTTCTCGGTTGCCTTGAACTGGAGTTCACGTAATGCGTTATTCACAGCTCTCACTCCATGAGCGAGTCACTGTCTCATATAGCAACAGCCTCGCGTTGCTCGCGCGCATGCCTTGCCGAACTTCCGATATCAAGAAATGTCTTCATCTCTGCCTCCCACAACAAAACAGCTCTTTTTGCTCTTCCAACTTCGTGCTACCTTCTCTCTGATGGGGTCCATTCCGGCCCCTTGTCCTGGCGCTGCCAGACAGACTTCAGAAGAATAGTTCGCGCCTACTTGTAAGCTGTAAATCTTCTGCGTATCCCTGAGCGCGTTATAGTCTTACGAATCGCAGACAAGACATATTTGGCACCGATGTCCGGTGGCATTCATGCTAAATCAGATTCGCAAATCATGGCCTTCGCGAAGTAATAATACCCTTTGTCCTTAAGGCCTACATGCGTACCGGTGTAGACGACGAAGTTTGAGAGTTTTAGCCCCGCGTGTTTGCACCAGACAGTGAACGCTGGTGAGGCTGTCGGAAAAGGGGATCGGCGTGCGGCTGGCATAGTGGCCTACTCCTTAATAGATTGCATCATACGATACGATACGGTAAACGTAGTGGGGACTTCCAGGCTAAGGAGGAGGATTCCACAGATCCCCGACGGGTTACCATGACCGCGTGGGCCAGTGTATAGCAAATTGAAGGACTCTCGTCACTTACGGTAATGCCACATTGGATGCCAGCATGAGCGAGCTGGCTGAAGCGCGCAGTGGCCAAGCAGCTAACTGTGTAGACGTCCTGATAACCAAACTACCAAATGCGATTATTAGCTCACCGGATCGGGAAATTCATGCGTATATCAATCATTATCATTCTCGTAGGGCTCTCCTTTGCAAGCCAGGCCTACGGCCTGGTGCTGTGTACAAACACGACATCGGCGGGAGCTCTGCAACCGCAGGAGGCATGTAACGACAAGGAAGTCCTGATCGATCCCGTTGATATAGGGCTCGATGGGGATTTAGTCCTGTATGATTCACGCGGAGCTCAGGTAGGTACGGTCCAAGGCTTTGGTAGCTCGGGTACAAATTCTGACAATCGTGCTCTTGTAGCCTTCGAGGCGAAGGGACAGATCTTTTTTGCTGTATTCGCCCGGTCTACCTCTGATCATGCCCTGGGCCTCTGTCTTTCGAAGAACCGGTTCTGTTGGAAATATAATCCGTTGCCGAACAAACGATGAATCGTTAAAAGACACCAGAGGGTATGAGCCGCCACGAAATCCGTAGAAATGGCGGGTGAGCGCTGGGGGCGTCCACTCTAGATCTTGACTTTCATGATGCCAAGACATTGCCCCTGTACTAACTTTGGGCCATGTCTTGTCTTGGTCGTAGGCGATAAGTTTCCCTGTCTCGGTCTCCGCTTTCTTTCCTACTTGCGGGTTTATCCTTCTTGCAAAACGCGACGATGCTCTCCGCTACTTTCCGTGTTACGCCGGACACCTTTTGCAGTTCCTCGACGCTGCCTGTCTTGATCTTCTTGACGCTGCCGAAGTGTCGCAACAGGGCTTTACGTGTGACTGGTCCTACGCCGGGAATATTCTCCAACGTCGATCGAAGCTGATCCTTCGAGCGAAGCTGTCGGTGGTAGGTAATAGCAAATCGATGCGCTTCGTCCCGAATGCGCTGTAGCAGGAAGAGAGCCGTCGAGTTGCGTGCAAGAACGACAGGGTTCTTCCGCCCTGGCAAGAAAACCCGTTCGCTGGAATGCTGGACCTCCTCCTCAAAAGCATCACTCTTAGTACGCCTCTTAGCCAGGCCGATCATGTCGACGGTGTCAATGTCTAACTCTTTTAGAACGGCCATCGCGACACCCAGCTGGCCTTTCCCGCCATCCACCATGAGAAGATCCGGGAATGCGTTGTCTTCCACTGCACGCTTATAGCGGCGTGTCAGGACCTCGTACATACTCGCGAAGTCGTCAGCTCCTTCGACTGTCTTGATACGGTACCGACGATAACTATCTTTTGCGGGTTCTCCCTCGTCAAAGACGACCATGGATGCCACGGACATCTGGCCTTGAATATTGGAAATGTCGAAACACTCAATCCGTTTAGGGGCGTTTGACAATCGCAGTGCCCGTCTAAGGCTTTCTATGGTCTTTTCTCGCTGTTCCCGGGTCTGCCGCTTCTCAGTAAAACTTTGGTTCGCATTCTCCGTCGCCATCTCTACTAATCGAACCTTATCGCCCCGTTTCGGTGAGGAGACCATCACCTTTTTATTCTTACGCTCGGAAAGAATTTCTGAGCGAATCTGCATGTCTTCTAGCCGGACAGGCAAAAGGATTTCGTCTGGAACGAAACGTGCCCCATAGTAGAACTGAGTCAATATTTCGCCTAGAACTCTCTCATCTGGCAGTTCATTATCGTCGAAACTGTATCCAAGATTCCCTTGCAGTTTGCCGCCACGGATAAAGAGCACCTGTCCCTCTATAGTGCCTCCCTCGCGATAGATCCCGAAGACATCCTGATCGTTCCCCAGTGGAGTGGACACGTGCTGGCTTAGGGCCGTTTTCTCGATCGAGCGGATCTGATCGCGAAAGCGCGCCGCCTCCTCGTACCGTTCGGCCTGCGAGGCCTCCCGCATGCGTGTAGTTAAAGTATCAACTAGTGATTTATTTTTACCTTGCAATAACAACACAGCGTTATCAACTTGGCGTCGATACTCTTCCGGATCAACGGCAAGCGTACACGGACCCAGACAGCGGTTAATTTGGTATTCAATGCATGGACGGGATCGATTCTTAAAAACTGTGTTTGAGCAGGTACGAACGGGAAAAACCGTGCGACTGGCGTCCAGCGTTTGTTTTATAGCGACGCTTGAATGAAATGGTCCCAGGTATTTGTCCCCGTCTTTCCGGACTTGACGGGTGAGCAAAAGACGAGGCCAGTCCTCAGTCGTTGTAACCTTGAGGTGCCAGTAAGATTTATCGTCTTTGAGTCGTATGTTGTATCTCGGCTTGTGTTTCTGTATGAGGGTGATCTCAAGGAGCAAGGCTTCTTTCTCATTCCTTGTCACTACGACATCGAGGTCCGTTACCTTGTCAACCAGAAACGGAATTTGTACTCTACCATCTCCACCACGCATATACTGTCGGACGCGACTACGTAGATTTTGAGCTTTCCCGACGTAGGCAACTGACCCGGACTCGTCCTTGAAAAGATATACGCCCGGCTTAGATGGGAGCGTTTTTACTTTATCCGGTAGTTGGGCAGACATGGAATCCTCATCGAAGTAGTATAGCCAACTTTACGTTGTCCGTTATAGGAGAGTCTAGTGGTTGGGGGGCGGGCGTATGGCGCGCAATCAAGGAAATGGGGGCAAGCCTCGCACACGTAATATCGTAAAGGGTACAACTCTTAGTCGGCGACGTGACGTAAGGAGCTTCAATTAACTCAAGAAGAACTCGCGCGGAAACTGAAGCTACGTAGCTTACGTACCCTCTATCTCTGGGAAGGGGGCCGCGCCTGGCCAGATCCTGCCATGCCTCGCCGTCTTGAAAAAGTCTTATATGCTGAAGCTGGATTCTTTGCCCTCATAGGTTCCGGCAGTGCCTACGAGGATGCATTTGTCTCCACTATTACTCCAACAGGGGAGTGGCCTAGGATACAACCTGCCCACCTTACTGCCGAATCCGCCTCCGCAAGAAGACACGTCAGGCTGACTTTCGTGCATTCGGCATGTTCCTTGGGGTCTCGTTGACGGACGAGGATACCGCGACATTGCTTGCTGAGTTTCGGGCACAGGCACTCGATCCCCACGGGCTAATGTTCCGAGGACACATTGTGGACTATGTCTTGTCAGGGGTTGTCGAACTGGGGCTACGCGACGCCTACGAAGCCAATCAAGGGCACATTCTGCTGTGGCTTCTCCGTCACCCGCTGATTACGTCGGTGGACAAAAGTAGCCTCTACGAATACAGGGCCGACAATGGGCATCGAGGGGGAGCGCCGCAGCTACGACACGAGATGAAGAAATTCGCCGCGATTTACCACACTAGTGGCAAGAACTGGAGGGCAAGAAGACGGATCAGAATACAAAGATGATTACACGAGACATCCGGGACTTCCCTGCCCTCACAAAGCCTTTGGGGAAAGGAAACAACCCGTCAAGCAAGCTATCCCTTCACTGCCGCCTACCCGGTAGGGCAACAGCCACGGTTCATACGATGAACGCAACATTCGGAAAGATCGACGCCACGTAGCTTATTCAGAATGAGTTCCGGATTGGCATCCCGGAAGGGATTCTTGAGTGGACGGTAGAGAAAACACAAACCTGGTCGAACCGGACAACCGGACGCTCAACGAGATTAAGCAGGCCATGTTCGCGGAACTCGCCACCAAGTCCCCAGAATCGAGGCTCATCCTTAACGCCAGGGAAGACAGCGACAGCCCAACCGATACCGATCACACGGGTTGTTGAGGACTGTGCTGTTCATCACGATAACGTAAGACGAAATCGGCGGGATCTGCCTTCCGGCTCAGCAGCCCCGTGTCCCACGGCGCATTTCTTCAGCAGCCGCGCACGCAAGAAGTCAGGATCAATATGCAAGGTGTCGCAGATAAATATGAAGCTGCCAAGTGCCGAGTCGCTGGACTCGAGCCAGGTCAGCGACTCGTCCCGCATGATCCGCTTCTGCTGCTGATTTTTCCCGTAGGTGAACCGGCCGCGCTGCTCAAGACTCATGACTGCATTACCCAACACCGCCACCCACAGCAGCTGCGGTGCGGTCAGGCGCTTTGGAGGCAAGATTGTCGCCAGCCGCTGCTTGGACATACCCTGGTGATACAGAATGTTCCGGCGTTTACCAACCCTCTCACGGGCCGGTGAGGCCCGTGCGACTTTACTCTAGTCTGTCATCGTTGTCATCAAACCAGTGTACCCACCCAATCTCTGTGTACGTGCCAACTTGGGGATCATTCTCAAAATCACCCACGGTACGGCACGGATCGACAAAGACAACTTGCACGGCCACCGGATTGGCGTAGACCTCTCTTGCTATGTGTGTTGCTTCTGATTGATCCGTGCCCTGATAGAGTTCAATCAGAATACCGCGGGTCGCCTTCTCCTTGAGCCAGACAGTGAAGCGAGCGTCAGCCACGAATAGTGCCTCCTCGGCAAGCGCCAGTTAGCAATTCCGGCGTCCTGCCGAGCGACTCGTTTCCTATCAGCTCTCTTCTTGAGTACAGCGTCCCGATGGTGCCTGCGCCGATCTTTCTAACAGTTTCTCCTGATTGTTCCGGCAGTAGGCTTTCTTTTTACACTCAGTGGTGCAATATCTTTGGCCGGACCGTCTTCGGAATTTCTTCTGACAGACCTCGCAGATTAACTCCGCAGGAATAATCTCATACTGTTGCGGCGATTATCGACTTCACTAGCAGATAGGGTCCTTCCGGGCCGTGCGGGGCTTGCCGCGAAATGACCTCTTTTTGGCACCGCCCACCTAGCATAAATATAAATTAAAGCGCCACCAACACTCCACCGTATCCCGGAGTAAAAAAGCTATTTTGGTTCGCTGCACGCCCGCCTCTCTGGTATCAAGTAGGCGAGCGAAGGGGGACATCCAGCACGCACAACGCGGCCTTGCCCTTTTTTCCAATAGTCAATGCGTTAAAAGCAACGAACTTATTTCTGGGCTAGTGGGTCATACCTCCTAGGCCACGCTTGTCACTGCGGCGAGCTACATCTTCAGCGAGATCGATGACCTCGGATCTGGAGTCGTTCAGGAGTTGATCCCTCACGAGTATTTTTTTTGAGGAACATCAGGTGCGTCTTGACGCAGCTGGCCTCAAGGTGCAGTTGGACGAATTGCGGCGCTGGGACTGAAAGTTTCTCGCAAAACGCCACGACACCCTGCTGAATGATTTTGACGTAGCTGCCCAGGAGCGAGTCTATTTTCTTGACAAAAGTCAGGGAAATGAGCCGCAAATCGATATCGTCTTTACCGATAAAACGGCGCTGCAAGCAGTCCGGTTACGGCGTTTCCTACGAGATTGTCGTAAAATAGGGAGTAATTCCCAATATCTTGAAGCACAGATTAAGCAGGAACGCCATGAATGCCAAGGTTTTCTTGAGAAAACCTACCAGGCCATCGTGGAGAACCGAAAAAGTGAGCGCTCCACAAAGCCGAAATCCAAAGAGGAGATTCGTTTTTAGACCCGCATCTCAGGTTGTCCTGAGTCCCGACACACGCCGTGACCCACTTTGACACTCTCTACATCCTTAAAAAAACGCCGCGAGAATCGCAACTTGTTGTGCCCATCGTAACAAACAAAGTCGAATAGCTCGCTATATATCTGGTTTTATTATACTTATTTGAGTAAAAATTTTGCACTTACGGTAAACCGACGCTGAGGGGCTCTTATATTACTCGCGAGCAATATAAGAGGCGCGATGGGGGCAAGGAGTTTCGTTTGCATAGTATCCATTTGTATAGTATACATTTGTATACATGAAAGACGCCCTCACAGCTCAACAGGAGCGTGTTTTTGATTTTCTTGCTGATTCTGTGGAATGCCGCGGCGTCGTGCCAACGTTGCGCGAGGTTGCGAGGCACTTTGATGTTAATCACAGCGCTATTCGAGGACATCTTCAGGCTCTAGAGAAAAAGGGATTTGTTCAACGGGGGCGTGGCGCTCGCAATATAGAGATTCTTCGTCCGACTCGTTCTACCCCGTCCAACAGCATCCCTATTCTTGGCAAAGTTTCGGCCGGTACCCCTATTCTCGCTGTCGAGAATATTGAGGAATACGTTCAGATCGATCCCTCTATCCTTGGCAGCGGCGATTTCGGTCTTCGAGTACAGGGCGATAGTATGTCGGGCGCGGGGATTCTGGATGGTGATGTCGTTATTGTTAAACAACAAGAGACTTCTGATTTAGGCTGTATTGTGGTGGCACTTCTTGGTGATGAAGTGACGGTAAAACGTCTGCAGAAGAATGGGGATCAGGTGTACCTCATACCTGAAAACACAACCTATCGCCCCATATTGTGTGACGAAAATACCAAAGTGATTGGGCAGGTGGTGAGTCTACTCAGAAAGCTCAAATAATGATTTTTTCAAATCCGGCATTGATGTCATGGCTCAAACTACCTCTTCTCTTGTCCCGTTTCGACCTACGTCTTCTGTTCCAAGACACCACTGGGGACTTGAGGCTCTCCATGGCCGTCTTGTCGAGTTATCAGGGATCGGAAACACAGCCGCCTTAACCATTACGGCCGGCCTGATTTATGAAGCCCAGGAGAACGACGAACCTGTTGCCTGGGTCACACATAGGGACAGTTTATTTTTTCCCCCTGATTTTGACGCGAGGGGGATAGATCTTACTGCCCTTCCGATCATCCGTGTACCGGCAGCATTTCATAGTTTAAAAGCCACTGACATATTACTGAGATCTGGTGCGTTCGGACTTATTGTTGTCGATATAGGCGCCAATGTAGACATTCGCCTGGCTATACAGACACGGCTTGCGGGGCTAGCGCGCCATCATCATACAGCTGTGGTCCTTATTACCGAGAAGAAGACAGCGGCAGCTACAGCAGGATCCCTGGTTTCAGTACGAGTTGAGTCACATTCTCACCGTATAGAGTTCGACCGCTATACGTGCACTATAGAAGCGATCAAAGACAAACGAGTAGGACCTGGATGGTCACATAGCGAGGAACATTGTGGACCGCTGGGCCTGTCTTAACCTTCGGGAGTTCCCACTCCAACTACTCTTGCAGCGCCATCCTAAGTGGATGCCCTGCCCCGTTGCCGTAGTGGAGAACGATAGTCCCAACGGCAAAGTCACTTACGCTAATGAAATTGCTCGAAAACAAGGGGTCTTACCGGGTCTTCGCTATGCATCTGCACTAGCCCTTGAGCCGCAATTGCGGGCTGCCCCGATGCCGAGAGAGGTCATAGAGGCTACGATTCGCCATATCATTACAGCGCTACAAGAGTTTACCCCTGACGTTGAACCCCATTCCCAAGAATCGGGGATTTTATGGCTCAATGCGAGCGGATTGCAAAAGCTTTTTCGGTCAATGGAAGAGTGGGCACGCAGGATCGGACGGGGGTTAACACGGGCAGGGTATCAGTCAGTTCTCGTCGCCGGCTATACGCGGTTTGGAACTTACGCGCTTGCCAAGAGCGTTCCGGCTGGAGTGCACGTTCTCTCTGACCCCGTTCAGGAGGGATCAGCAGCACGAAAAGTTCTTCTTCGCGATCTCGGTCTTTCACCACGGCTTCTTGGTAATTTAGAAAAACTTGGACTGGAAAGTTTAAAGGATTTTCTAAAAATACCGTCAGCCGGATTTTTGGAAAGATTCGGTCCGGAGGCACACCGTCTTCATCAATTGGCCTCTTGCGCAGATTGGAATCCCATACGGTCGCAAATGCACCTGGAGCCCGTCCAGAGTAATGTTATTCTCGATTATCCTGAATCAGACACCAATCGGCTAATATTCATAGTCAAAAACGAACTGGCGCCTATGCTCTCCTCACTGGCAGCGAGGTGTAGATCCCTGGCGGCGATCACCCTGACATTGAAACTTGATTCGAAAGAAACCAAACAAGAAACCCTTAGACCCGCCAGCCCCATCCTTAACGAACGCCAGATTGTGGACCTTATACGTCTGCGTCTTGAGGCTATGACGCTGACCGACGGGGTTATTGAAGTCGGCCTTTTAGCTGATGACGTAGAGGCCACCAGCGAACAACTGCGATTGTTTGACCAGATAGCAACACGAAATCTCATAGACGCAAACGACGCACTGGCTCGCATCCGTGCGGCCTATAATGAGGAAACTGTTGTCTCCACAGCCCTTCATGAAGGACACCTACCGGAGGCTCAATTTAGGGTCACCTCCCTCCCTTACCTCGGGCACGCGCACTGCAGGTATGTCAAAGTGACGCCTTTGGTTCGCCGATTCAACGTTTGCCCTAAGCCGTTCATAGACCCACAACGGCTGGGAGACCGTGACACGTTTATTCAGGGGATGGAATTGGGAACTCTGCAACGCATGATAGGGCCAGACGCCATATCCGGTGGCTGGTGGAACCGCGAAGTGCAGCGGGACTACTTCTATACCGAAACGAGTCTGGGAACTTTTTGGTTATATTATGATCGCACCCGACGTCGGTGGCGACTACATGGCAAGGTCGAATAATCAATGTATGTCCCGTTATGGTGTAAAAGCCATTTCTCGTTCCTGGAGGGAGCCAGCCACCCGGAAGAGCTTGTTGAACAAGCAAAACGCTTGGGTCTCGATACACTAGCCATTACCGATCGTGATGGACTGTACGGTATCGTACGGGCACACGTAGCAGCGCGCGAACACGGGATGCGTATCATTCATGGCGCGCAGGTCACCTTGATGGACGGATCCCATATCCTTCTTCTCGCCCAAAATCGGGGTGGATATGGAAACCTCTGTCGACTATTAACTGCTGGACGAAGACGTTCCCCTAAAGGCGAAAGTCGAGTTTCATGGACTGAAGTGTGTAACCACGCGGAAGGCGTGATCGCGCTCTGGGGAGGAAATCAGAGTCTTTTAGCCGCCCGAGCAGAACCAGTATCGGTCTCTCGCATGCTTCAAAATGCTTTCGGAGATCGGCTGTATGGGATGATCGCGAGGCATAGATGTGCGTCTGAACAACGAAGTGAAAACCGGACTGATAAACGCATCAAGCGTTATGGACTTCCAGCTGTTGCTGCCCCGGAAGTTCTGTATCACTCACGCTCTCGAAGACCCCTCCAAGATGTCCTGACTTGCATCAAAAAAAAAGTAACCCTTGTGACCGCGGGACGCCGCATCAACCAGAACGCCGAATATGAAATGCTTTCGCCAGATGCTTTCTCTCGTCTCTACTCGGACTGTCCACAGCTAATTGCCCGTACTGCCGAAATTGCCAACCGCTGCACTTTCACGCTCGACGAGTTGCGGTACCGGTACCCCACCGAATCTCTTCCCGACGGGACTTCTGAGGCCGAATGGTTGCGTCACCTCGTCATGATCGGGGCCTCGCAACGATATCACGGCATGATTCCGCCAGACGTGTCTGAGCAGATTGAGACTGAATTAGTTCTCATCGAAGAACTCGATTACGGCGGATATTTTCTCACGATGTGGGAAATTGTGGAATATTGTCGGGCTCACGAAATACTTTGTCAGGGCCGTGGGTCCGCTGCAAATTCAATGGTCTGTTACTGTCTGGGGATTACAGCGATCGACCCTGTACGAATGGGACTCCTCTTCGAACGGTTCATTTCACGAGAACGGGCGGAGCCTCCAGACATTGATCTCGATATCGCTCACGAGCGCCGCGAAGAAGTAATTCAGCACGTCTATCAAAAATATGGCAGAGACCGTGCTGCTATGGTGGCAAACTTCGTCCGTTATAGACCTCGATCTGCTGTGCGCGATGTCGGAAAAGTGCTTGGTTTGCCGCTGACCACGTTGGATCGATTAGCAAAACACCTACCCCATAATGGAGAAGTAACCGCCAAATCTTTGGCTGATGCAGGACTCGACTCAGGCCAGCACGTATACACTCTCCTGCTTACACTTACCAATGAGATTTTGGACTTTCCAAGACACCTCTCGATCCATCCCGGAGGGTTTCTTTTAGGCCATGATCCAGTGTGTGAGCTCGTTCCGATAGAAAACGCGACGATGGCGGAACGAACCGTGATCCAATGGGACAAGGAGGATATTGAAGCGCTCAATCTCTTCAAGGTTGATCTGCTCGGCCTTGGAGCCCTTACCCAGCTTGACCTGTGTTTTAACCTCCTTCAAGAACGTTATAACGTTGAGCTATCACTTGGGACCGTTCCGCCAGACGACTCTGAAACCTACGACATGCTTTGTCGTGGAGATACCGTTGGGGTGTTTCAAGTCGAAAGCCGCGCCCAGATGGCGATGCTGCCTCGTCTCAAACCGCGCAGTTTTTATGACATCGTTGTAGAAATCAGCTTGGTGCGGCCTGGTCCCATAAGCGGGGGTATGGTTCACCCTTACCTGCGACGACGACGGGGTGAGGAACCTATCGACTATCCGCATCCATGTCTCGTTCCGGTTCTGGAGAAAACCCTTGGGGTGCCTTTATTTCAAGAGCAAGTAATGAAGTTAGCAATAGTCGCTGCAGATTACACACCTGGCGAAGCTGACCAGTTGCGACGAGACATGGCGGCGTGGAGACGGAGCGGTAGAATAGAGCGTCATCGTGACCGCCTAACGTCGCGTATGGTTGCTAAGGGGATCGCGCCTGTCTTTGCCGAACGAGTGTTTGACCAGATTCGTGGTTTTGGCGAATACGGGTTTCCGGAAAGCCATGCGGCAAGCTTTGCTTTGATTTGCTATGCGACTTCGTATCTAAAGTGTCATTATCCTGCAGAATTTGCCTGTACGTTACTCAACGCACAGCCCATGGGATTTTATCTCCCATCAACGATCGTCCATGACGTAGTACGACATGGTGTCACCGTGCTGCCAATTGACGTAAGAAGAAGCACCTGGCAGTGCCGGATAGAGATGCATAAAGGCAACCCAGCCATACGCATGGGCTTTCGATATGTAAAAGGTCTTGGAAAAGCAGAGCGGATTCAAATGGAAGTAACAGGTTTGTCGCTTTTTCCCGAAACATTGCGGGACTTTGTTACCCGAAGCCAACTCCAGGAAGATAAGCTTATTTCCTTGGCCGAATCCGGGGCCTTTGACTGTTTTGGTGTTAACAGACGGCAGGCGCTATGGATTGTCCGTGAGGCGGCTAAGGGAGATTCACTCCCTATGAAGAGCCTAGAGAAAAATCCTGATTTTCCTGTGCTCAGTGGTTCCGACCACATAGCCTGGGACTATAAGCGATCTTCTCACAGTACGCGTGGTCACCCTGTCGAAATAGTAAGACCCTTTCTGAATAGGCTAGGACTGCCTGACGCCCGAACGATACGCTCCTATCCAGACAAAACTCCGGTTAAATACGCAGGACTCGTGATTTGTCGGCAAAGACCCGCTACCGCAAAAGGGGTGGTATTTATGACTCTCGAGGACGAGACGGGATTCGTGAATATCGTGATATGGGCGACGCGTTTCGAACAACAGGCTGTCATAGCAAAAACTAGCCCGTTTCTTGGGATAACCGGCTCGATCCAATCACACGAAGGAGTTGTGCATATCGTTGCAGACCAGTTGTGGAAGCCTGATTTTCGCCTTTTCAGGGAGACGCCCCGAAGCCATGATTTTTATTGAATGCTTTTATCCGTCCTCTACTGCCAATCGGATGACGTCGGGGAATTCACCTGAGCATACTCCACCAACCATTTGTGGAGCGGCAACATTGTCTTGTAGTACGTATTACACCACTTCGTGAAAACGGGCGTGGCAATCTCGTCCGGCAGGGAAGTCTCCACAGAGACGTAGAGGCTGTTATGTTTTAGGAGGTGCGCCCGCGGATGCGCGTCGGTATAGCCGCGAGGTACCTTCTTGTAATGCTGGCCCCCGAGTTTGTAGCCCTTGCGGGCGAGGCGCGTGGTAATACCTGCCAGCGTTTTTCCCGCCGTGTCGTCATCAACCGCATCGCGGTACCGGGCTAAGCCCATTTTGTCTAACGTGTAGATGCCGGCAGCAAGCAAGACCTGCTGGGGTTGTAAGCGGAAAAAGAATCCGGAGCAGCCCCAATGCTTCTCAGCGCCATGGTAGAACCAGAGATCGAGATGAGTCTTGTACGGCGTCTTATCGTGGGAGAAGCGGATGTCACGGTTAATACGGACCAAGCTCTTATTGACGCGGGGGTTTGCGGTGATAGTCGCGTCCAGTTTCTTGAGCTTCGGGCGCATCGCAGTGACGAAGCGCCGAGCGGTTTCCATATAGTACATCTCATAATCCGCTCGATGGGCTTCGAACCAGGCTTTGCTATTGTACTGGCTGAGGTCCCGTAGAAACGTGAGCGTCTCCGGCGGAAAGCCCGCAAAATCCATCCCCATAGTGGCACCCAACCGTTCTAGTTTGTAGCCTGGCTCAGAACGTGTCCCGATCCACTTCCATACCGCATCGTTACCTTCCGGTATCTATGCACCCTGCCCTGGTATCAGATTCCTGTCAATGCGAATCGTCACTACATCGTTCTGTATCTCGCTTATACGGTTGACGAGGTATTCTATTTGATCGGTATCAATTTCCAAATGGATGTGGCGTTTTTCAGTTTGAGGTTTGATATGAGATACACATCAGAGGAGGAGTAACGGATGTCTGATACACCGAGTTTAAAGGCACCGAAAAAGCCCCTATGGCAGCGGGCGCGTTTACGGAGCGGCCCCCTCAGAAGAAACGGACCCGCCTCACCCGGATCCGTGGTCTCATTGTCACAGCCGCACGGACGATGTGGGTAGTTTATGACACAAACCTCTGCCGGATACGCAAGCCGATTCCAACGAATGTTACGCCGTCGATGTGGAGAAGGTGAAACTTTTGCCTGTCTTTACGGACACTGTTGCATGGATGATTTCGGAAGAATGGTTGGAAGCGCGGCGTTCATATTGCTCCTTCTCCTAGTTGATTTTTAAGTGGATGGAGCTGCAGCTCCTTTGAACTGTCCTTACTTTAGCTTTTGATTTTCGCATAAGCATCGGCAGTGGTATCATAATGGCGGAGGGTGAAGTCGTGATCTAGAAAACAGAACACCAGTTCTTGGCCGAGATCCGCACCGCTGGGCTTGGCCGTAGATACACTTCCCTCCGTCATTTATGGCAGTTGTACCTCACCTTCAAACGTCTGACAAAGCTGGGCCATAGGGTGCGTCTGGTCGGCCACTATCGTCAAGCTCGTCTAGTTATTGAGGCCGGGCACCACTAGGTTTCGAAACGTCCACATAGTGCTCTCGACACTGTGGGGCTGGAACAATTGATATGTTGTAATGTATCAGATGTCGATTTTGATATATTTTATTATGTCAACGCTCATGCCCTACACCCTTCTGTTTCTCGCGGTTTTTTCCTGTACGGTCTAATTCCTCTGGAGAACGAACTCCATATCTCCTAGATCCTGCTGGAATTGCTTGGTTTTATGCTCCAGCTCTTGAAGGCGCACCCTAAGGCACTAAAGACAGATATCTGTTCATATTTTGTGCCCGCAAGGGCAATATACGGTATTCATACGGAGACCCACGCTGCTTAGCGAGCCGCTTCCTACGATCAGACCCTCAACTTCGCTGGCGACGTTACCCAGAGTATAGACGCGCAGGTGGAGACCTTAGAGAGCATGGCACAGCCTGTTCCTTAAACCCACAAGGTGGTGTCCTCAAACACCCCACGAACTTGATATCCCAAATTGGAATTTCAAGTCTCCAGATTGGATTGGGGTATCTATCCAGCAACTACAGGCCACACCCGTTCCGCCGATAATATCTTGCACATACCTCCTTTATTCGCTGCCCGTGGCCACCATAGCTCCAGGAAAAGCCTATGGACCAAGTCTACGCGGCTGTTTCCCAGTTGGGGAAAGGAAAAGAAGGTTAAGAAAGGGTATCAAAAAGTTTGAGGACGAGCGGCATCTATGCGGGCGCTCTGAGTCCGTTATATCTTCCACTCGAAAAACCCAAAAGAAATACTGAAACCATCCCGTGTTACCGTGGCAGTGACATAGGACCTCGGAAGTCCAATGAGCTTGTCAAATTTGTATCGAAAGACGGTACCCAGTTCCCCTGTTCTGCAAGGCCGACAATTCTCAGGTCAGTCCTTTGTACACGCACCACGAAGAAGCCATTCTGGTTTGAAGCAAACCAAAAACCAATAAGCCCCTCAAGCTCGAAATTAACCTTTCGCTATCCGCTCCAGAGAGTGGACCAATCTGAATTTCTTTGAGACCCCACAAATTTCGCTTTAACGCCTTGGAAAATTTGGGACAACCAACTTTTCCGTGACCTCCTCAGGATGGCTCTAGACAGAGGCCTCTCAATTGCTGGGAATACGACGTGCATCTGCGGCGACACACACATCATCGCTCAGGACGCAATGTATTTCGCCACTTTACCTCAATCCACTTTATCCCACTTTCTCCCACCAATAGGCATATCGCCCGCGTCAAAACAAAGCCAAAACCCTAGGTTAGGGTGAAGAGATTACAGGAGATCCCCATGCATACGGGCATTCTGATTCAGCGAATAATAGCCGCACCCATAGAAGACGTTTTTCGGCCTGGACAAAACCTGAAATACTCAGTCAATGGTGGCGGCCGCCGGTAACCAGCGACCCCGTAGTCGAGGTTCATCTTCGCATTGGGGGGAAATACAGACTAGGTCTTCGGAATGAAAGCGGAGATATGCAATATGTTGGGGGTGAGTATCGCGAAGTTTCACTCCCGAGGCGCCTTGTGTATACCTGGCAATGGGAGCAAGACGATCCACGTGAGACACTCGTCACGGTAGACTTTCGCCCAGTCAAGAACTCAGGAACAGAGAGCTCACTCAAACACGAACGGTTCTCCAGCGTAACAGCGCGAACCAATCATCGCACCGGATGGGATGGATGTCTTGACAAGTTATAGGAACTCTTAGTGTAATACCAAGGAACCGCATCGTAAGGCGGCATCTTCGCCGGTTTCGAAACGCGAGGCTAGGCTCGCATCGCAGGCACGGTATAGTGTGACCGACGAAAAACACAAGCATAACCAGGTCGATTATTTCACTACGCGCCGGTTCCGCATCTCTAGCTCTTCGAGGTTCTTGGGCCAGTTCTTTTTCAGCAGACGAGAGAGCGAACGATCAGCGAGAAGTTTGCCATCGTTCTGGCAACTCGGGCAATAATTTGATTCGTTTTGCGCGTAAACAATCCTCTGCACTGCTGCCCCACAATCGGGGCACGGTAGCCGGTATCGTCCGTGAACTGCCATCTCTTTGCGAAACGCTGTCACGTTTTCCGGGAACCCAGTTCCGGTCTCCTGACGCAACCGCTGTATCCACATTGTTAGCGTGTTTTGAGTTGCGCGAAACAACGTCCTCTCTCCATTGGCACTCAGCGTCTTCGTTTGCTTCACTGGTGATAGACGAGCGCGATGAAGTATTTCGTCCGAATAAGCATTGCCAATACCACTGAAAATATGAGGATCTGTTAAGGCTCGTTTGAGCGTATGATTTTCCAGGCGCAGTCGTTTGCGAAACGCCACAAACGTGGCATCGAGGACCTCAAGACCACCCGGATCTAAATTCGAGAGATCGTGGTCCCCTTGAACGACGTGGAGCGAGGCTCTCTTTCTCGTACTTGCCTCGGTAAATATCACCGTCCCCGTTGGAAAATCGAACGCTGCAAGGCCATTGCGCTTCGGTACCGACATCCCTCTTTTCTTCCAATGCAATCGCCCAGAGATCATCAGATGGATGATAATAAATAGCTCATCCTGTAGTCCCAAAACAATGCGTTTACCAAGCCGTCTGACCTCACATACGGTTTTTCCGATCAATTCGCAGGTGGAAGGTACGGCCGTTCGAAGCACAAACGGGCTGGCGATGCGCAATTCCTCAAGTGGCTTCCCAATAAGGATATCCTCGAGGCGCTCAATGTACACCGTAATGTCCGGAATCTCTGGCATAAACTAGCCACCAACTAGAAACAAGGATCGGGAAAGGATGAAAGTTTGTCGCATTATTTCTGGAACTCGATAGCACCCGAGTTACGTAGGGCCGTCCTTGCCCGCGCAATATCGCGCTTCTACTGAGTCCGACCTGGCCTGCTAACTCGTTTCCCTATTTACCACTGCGAACAGAGTGAGTCGCGACGGACACACCGTTCGTCTGCGGTCCTAACAAGACGCTTGAGTTCATCCTTCTGTCGGCGTAATCCATTTTGCTTGTCTGCCTACTCCCATAAATCAATTGCTTCAATTTTCCTTTTTTGGCTCAGTAAGCTTTAGGATCGCTCAAGCTGTGCAAATGCCATTATGTCAAAAGCTACGTTCAGGGAACTTGAAAGATTAGATATAATCTGACTCTGCATTTGGCGTTCCGGTAATTCCGTTGTTTGCCCCAGCTCGGTAAGAGCACGCACCGTCTCGATGAGCGGCGTCTCTAGGCTCGCACCGCCAACACCATGACCCCCCTCTTCAGTTACTGGCATCTCAATCTCAGCGCCCATTGTCTCTGCCACTAAACGCTGAAGTATGTCATTCATCTCCGAATCCATAATTTCCCCTTCCCCTCGTGCGTCATACAAACCGTATAACACGTTTTTGGCGCTTGGATCTCATGCTCTTAAGCATTTTACCAGGGCGGGAGGCGTCCAAATAGACCAGAGCAGCGCCAGGAAGCACTTACGGGTCAAACCAACGATCCATCCATGATAAGGACAGGTCAGTCGACTGCAGAGACCTCTAACGACGGGTGTCCTCTTGGACTTGGGCGAACTGTACCGTCCCGGCGGGATCCACCCAACTTGCATATTTTATTGAGCCACAATATACCAGGAATTCCTGCGAGTGAGAAAAGAGGCCTAGGACCTTCACCGCTGTCGTCTCGGTACAAGGCAGCGACTGCCTACGCAATTGTTCAGCGAGCACTATGCGCTCCATCTGCGTCAATCCGAGAAAGGGTATGGGTTGCGTTAGCAGCAGTCCGCACAACAGGAGAAGCACGAGGCTTCCGGCCACTATCCACAATCCCTTACGTCTATGCATTATGGCTAAACAGCGATGATTGGCCGTTTGGGTCAGGTTTGCAGAAGAGTTCCGTGCGCAGTTACACTCGTTTTTGATTGTGTTGTACGTAATAACAGATCTCGTTGCGTCAACGAGCATACGTGTCTGGAGACTAGTTGGTTCTTCTTCATGAAACCAGCCATCGTCCTCTTCAACATGGATTATTTGTTCAAAACGACCCTCGCGGTTGCTTAGTGCTCCACGCCCCCGCCAGTGCCTGGGAGCGGCCACAGCGGCATCTTCAGAGTGCATCATGAAAGAAATATACCACAGGAGAAGAAAAAACGAAAGTCGGGCCAAAAAAAGGGGTCAGATTTTTTTGTCCGGATCGGATTGCAGATCCAAAGGATCATCTTCTGCGCATTCTGAGCGAACCATTTCATCATTGACGTTGAAGACACCATCCTCAAAGCAGATATGCACCTCAACAATGGGACGCCCACAGTCATCTCGGCCGATCATCGTTATTCCGACCGTCTAGGTCCCAACTAGATTTGCGAGTGTCTCTTGCGCACGCCCGTAATCTTTCTCCCCATGCAAGACCGGCAAACCACCGATAACATACAGGGATCATACCTGCGCAGAGGTTGTTTTTACCCACGACCAGGACTAACATGCACTCAGACTACTCAGCTTCTCTTGGCAGTGGGAACTCCCAAGACCGCAGAGCCCGCGATGAGTCGGCTTTGCCGTGTCTGGACAGATGCGCATAATCACTTGCAATGTAAACGGGATCCGAGCAGCGGCAAAGAAAGGCCTTTTTTCATGGCTCAGACGCCAGAAAGCCGATGTCGTTTGCCTCCAGGAAGTCCGCGCAAATACGGAAGATATTCCAAAGGAAGGTCTAAATCCTGGGAATTTGTCTGGAATCTTCTATCCTGCGCAGCGGAAGGGTTACGCTGGCTGCGCTCTATATGTAAAAACCACCCCCGAGCGCATCCAGCATGGATTTGGGTGGTCTGAGGCCGACCAAGAAGGACGATACGTGAGAGCTGACTGGGGCCCCCTGTCGGTTATCAGTGTATATGTCCCGTCAGGATCTAGCTCCGAAGACCGGCAAGCGGCAAAGTACCGCTTTATGGACCGCTTCTATCCCGTTCTGGCCAAGATCCAGAGAAGTAGGAGACATGTTGTCTTATGTGGTGATTGGAATATCGCCCACACTGAAAAGGATCTCAAAAACTGGCGTAGTAATAAGAAGAATTCTGGCTTTCTCCCCGAGGAGCGGGCATGGATGACGCGAATATTTGATGAGATGGGTTTGGTCGATGTATTCCGCCGCCTTAACCAAGAAGAGGATCAGTACACCTGGTGGTCCAACCGAGGGCAGGCGTGGCATAAAAACGTTGGCTGGCGGCTTGATTACCAGATTGCCACCCCAACTCTAGCAAAACGGGCAGTTTCTACCACTATATACAAGAAAAAGCGCTTCTCGGATCACGCCCCTCTGATTATTGATTACGACTACGACCTATCTTGTACGTGATTCTACGTATCAACAACGACCAACAAATCTGTTGGCAACATTTTTGTTGGAGGGCAATTTGGGTGACATTCACGACAGCCTTCCAGACGTACGTGACGGACTCAACCGTAAAGAACGTATGGTTCTCTGGGTTTTACACAAGGCTCAAAAAGAGTTCGCCGGCCGTTCCGTTCCAACGGCGGCACTGTATGGTCGCGTTGTGGAACATATAGATATGAGTGTGGACGAACTCCAGACTATTCTTCGTCGCCTAGGAGCGCAGAAGCGCTAAGGGTATAACCAGATAGCGTCCGGACCTAATTCGGGAGAACGGATACTCTGAGTTGTTCTAGCTCGTACCAAATCCGCGAACTACCCATCCGCTCAATCGCCCGAAGATCAAGCCACTGAAAGGAGGGCCGATAGCGACTAGAAAAAAATATTGCGCAAGCCTTAATCGTCTGTCTCTTTGGCCAGACGCCAGATAATCCTTCGCCACCGCCTCCATTTCGGCATCCGAAGTGCCGTCTGGAAACGATATCAAGACCTTATCGAATCTCCGGCGCAGGAAATGGGTAATGACAGGATTGTCCGGTTTATAACAGTCGGAATCTAGGAACGGATCACAGAGGGCGTAGTCAATAAGAACACCGTCAAAGGCAATACTCGTACAGTAGAGATCCTGCGCCGTCGTGAAAAAATAATAGATCCGCGGACCAATGTAAACAAACCACACAGCTGATATACAAAGCCACAACCTTAACAGCCCCCGTCTCCAGTTCGTGGTTTTGGGCATTGTTTACTCCAGCACGATTCCTTTTTGAACTAGAAATCACCACTGAGGGTTAAGACCCCCTCTGTCCCACGGTCTGACCAAAATGGCCAGATCCTGGCAATCTCGCTAGCTATCAGGGGTGCATGCAATACGACTTTACCAGCCTCTCAATACGATAGCGACCCTGTCCTCCAACCTGGTTCGGAGTTGTCTGTCCTCCAGATTCCCGTTGACAATCCGAGAGGTACGTTCTGTTCCTCGATTGGCCCGGACGCTAAGAATGCTAAAATTCCGAGGCGCTGGCCCTGGTTTCCATTCGTAACAGTCTAGAGTGCAATTTGATTTGAGTCGCGCCTCCCCCACTAGCCTTTGTTCTACGAACTGCTTTCCAGAATAGCGGGATTCTCGCATGTCCACATGCACCTCTTTTCGCCTATATTGGCACTACGGCACAGGGGTACGCCTCTCCGTCGGTAGGTATTCACAGTTCTTAACGCGTTGACGCCTATGGGTGTCACGGGAAATATTGGAGGCCTCCCTAAAATGGATCAAATATCGACCATTATTGTACTCAAAAGACGTTTTTTTACCATGGGCTGGCTATTTTTTCCCTGTCCCGAGCAAATTACAAAAATTTGTAGGACAATTAGCCCTTACTGGAGTTGTTAGTTTCGAATAGCCCGAAATGGATCTGTTATGGAGAGAAATTCAGATGCTGCCTGTCTGTCCTTGGAAATGAAGAGAATCGCCATGAAAATAGAATATGGGCGAAATTCGAGTATTAGAGAGTTAGGGATTAGGACAATTTCTTCCTCCGACCAACCGGAGGAAAAGAACGCGGCATTCTTCCAGCTGAATACCTTGTATAAGCGCGAGAGGGGTAAAATGACCGATTCTCAGAACGGGAAAATGAGGCCATTTCAGACTTTCGCCCCCCAGGCGCAACGCCGCTGAAGGTCCTGATGAGACTTCTGTTTCTCCGATCTGACAAAGAAATTCACTTTTCCGGCAGAGAGCCTTATAAATAGCGAAGCGGGTTGGGCTGGCAATCACCGGTACTCCCGTCATATCGGCAACTTCACCCAGGGGGAAGTGTTTTCGCCAAATGGCCAAGTTTTCCCGAGATCACACTCAACTGACTGCTTTTTTCCACGAGCGAGCCACTTTCACCCCTATTCCACCCACTGTTATTAGAAGCGTATCGGCGACTCAGCTTGCTTGCCGCAAGGAGTTCAGCTAAAGGCAAGATCCCGGGGGGTCCAGAGCGATGCGGAGGCAAAATGAAACTTGTAGACGTCTCGCCACGACATATCGCAGGAGTGGCTACGTACTGTTGGCATCGAATCATTGAGAAACACGAGGGCCCGTGGGGGTGGGATTTTCTGTTTAACGCAGATCCGGGCGAGATCCTCCAAGTGGAAGGGTTCGATGTCCTACTGTCTGTGGAGAAGGACCAACACTCCAATATCGCCTTCACCCGGTGTATTGTATCTGTAAACGCACAGACTCTAACGATCTTTCTACAGGACACAACGTATGACACCGGTCTCTTCGTCGGGTATATGCGGGTATATGACTGTGTGCGAAAAGATACCTGGCCAAGAGTGGTACATCGCCATCCTCTACCATGAGTGCTGGGTAGATACGCTCGAGAAGTGTGTCAATGAGCAAACCCCACGTCAAGAATACATCCGCCAGCAAAGAAAGATAATCATATGAAGCAGCCAAAAGACTTTTTTTCGTTGGGTGCATGAAAACAATCCCTCGGAAAACCTGAGGTACCGAAAAGGGTGGTGGAACTATATCGAAATCGTATAACGTCTGATGGATAAACACGAGATTGACGCTGCAAAGGTGATGGGAACCTATCTGATGACAACGCCTCCGCCTAAAGACGAGCTGTGCATGCCCATCGTCAGCCCCAAAACCATTCGTGCGACGATCTTGTTGAAATGTGATTTCGGTATCTGGCCGAAATGCTGGGCGATTAGCGTGGACATACAAAACAGCAAAAGCGGACCAATATATGGCCTTCTTTATGAAACGGTAGACTTGAGAACACAAAGCGTAATGGGTTTTGCGACCGACTTGGTGTATACTTCGTATCGCGATAGTCCAGGTAAATTCTCACGCAATCTTGCGGATGAATAGGACGTTTCCATGTTGATCCAAATTGTGACTCACGACGATGCCTAAACAGCAATGTCCAATTCTAGGACACTCAGAGATGACTGGGCGATGATAGAAATTGGCGTCATCGCGGACACACACAAACTGCTTCGACCGGAGGTTGCTGCCTATCTGGAAGGGACCGAGCTCATTATACATGCGGGAGATATTGGTTCTCCTGATATCATCGCAACCCTGGAGCAGATTGCGCCCGTACTAGCTATTCGCGGCAATATTGATAGGGGATCTTGGGCGGAGGCGTACCCATCTACTGAGACTGTGGAAGTTGGGAGCCGACGTATCTACGTCCTACATAATTTCCACGAGCTCCGGATAGATCCCTCTCAGGCTGGGTTTGATGTCGTGATTTCTGGTCATTCCCACAAGCCGCAAATCAGACGAGAAGCCGGAGTACTGTATATAAATCCAGGTAGTGCAGGCCCGCGGCGCTTTACGCTCCCTATCACTGTAGCAAAACTCAGCCTGACATCAAACTCTGTTGACGCTCGACTCCTAGAGGTGCCCGGAGGAGAACCGACACCCCGGAATAGACCGTGACCACGTGGCGGAGAGTTTGGAGACGGACTGGCGATCATTGCCCGGGGTGGAGGTACCGATGCAGTTCCCTCCTATCAGTCAATGGCCTTATTCTGGGCAGTACGTATTATCCATGCGCGCAGATTGTGGGGTAATTCCACCCGCCACGCCGTGACAGCTTAGGGGAATGCCTCCTGTAAGGCATCTTCAGCAACAATGAAATCGCCAAGAATACGTATTAATGTCGCACGTATTCTTCCGTATTCCTGACGATATATCTCCTCAATTGAGACATTCACGACACTCCATTTTCATGACCGGCCGGACTTCTATTGACCCCGTCTGAGCAGTCGGAATGCGTGCTGCAATCTTGACGGCTTCATCAAGGTTTGCTGCTTCCACGAGGTAATAGCCGCCAAGTTGTTCCTTTGTCTCGGCAAGAAGCCCGTCGGCATGTATGGTTTTACCATTGCGCACTCGAACTGTGGTGGCATTCGACGTCATTTGCAAGGGTTCCCCACCTTTGAAATTACTGCTCTTGGCTATGGACTCGGTAAACTCTTTATAGCCCCCTTCTCATCTGCAGAGCGTGACTCCGACAGACTCTCGCTCTCGGCGATTAACAATATATACTGCATAGCTATTCCTCCTGATAATATAGCATTACCCTTATGACGACATTACCAGATGAAATTCGACAGGTAGAAGAAAAAATTTGGAACGCCCGTTGACCATCATCCAAACGGTGCTGCCCGAAATGGGTGTGCCGCCACTACGATCACCAATCCCAGAGCTAAGATTTCTCTGTCGCAAAAATATCGTAGCGAGCCGCGCACGGCACCCATCCCCAGTCTTGACGCTCAGCGACACCTTTCACGACTGGTTTCCCCAACCCTCGGGGGAAACTCAACAATAGAGTGCAGGTGTTCCACTTGGAGAGCCAATTCCCCAACCGACACTTCCTCGGTTCTACACCCCGCAGCTGGCGAGCCACACCCGCTCCTCACAACGAGCAGCGTGAGTGGCAAACTTAACGAGATCGACCTCTTGCATTTCGCTATCCTCTCAGCTGTTCCCCATTCGTTAACGTGGAGTACACGGATTGAGGCACATTCCGTATGGCGACTCATTACATTTGCGAAGTGCCGCACTTAGCCCTTCATCTGAGACGGTTTCAGTGTTACACAGATCGGAGCCCAGCGCTTTTCGCGTTCCCAGCGCATTTGGAGGATTGCCAGCAATACCACAGAGTTAATTCTTACACCCGCATTCCGGATACACGCTGGTGAGTGCTGCCAAGCTATTCAAGCAGTCCACACATCCGCCGATCCCTGTTCGCTGAGTGACTCGGCGACAAACTGAAACCAATACTTAACCCACTGACACCAGGGCTTTTGCGTCGGGTTGCTCTGGTTAAGCAGAATCCGAATGGCTATGGCATTAGGCTAGTCGGCACCTCATAAGTGCCTACTCAGGTCGGTGACAGAGAGCCTCGACATTGTTTCCATCGGGCTCTATCACGAAGGCCCCATCGTACGTCGGGTGATATTCGGGGCGCCGTTATCTTGCGCTCCCGCTTTCACGGCGGCACGATGGAACTGGTCCACGGTCGTCCGATCGGCGGCCGCAAAGGCGACATGAACCGGGCCACTGGGCTTACCCGTTTGGATCCACAAGTCAGGCTTGCCATCTCGCCCGAAGCCTGGCCCGGAGATGTCGTGCTCTATCATGAGCTCGTAGCCCAATGGGAAAAGGGCTTCACTGTAGAAATCCCTGCTGCGTTCGTAGTCCGAAACGGTGAGCGCGATCTGATCGAGCATTGATTACTCCTCAGTGAATTGGACGAGAGAGATTGCAGACCTCGCGCCGCCGGACATCCCCCCTAACTATTGAACGGACGAGTAGCAAAGGGCGTGATCTGCCTACACCAAACCCTAGCTGCACTGGGAAGCCTCTAAGAAGGATAACCAGGTGGTTAATAGTCACCTTGGTGCCTTTCATCAGGCCGCCTGTCACATTTTCCGCGTTTCACAGACTTCGTCCTTGGCGATCTGCGTTGGCACCTGCGCTTGCGCGAACTGGCCGGAATTTCTTTCTGCTCTAGAGGCGAACACCTTTGTTTATTAATGGAGTCGGAAGTTCCATTTTTTCTGTGAAAATGGAACTATGTATTCGATGTTACCGACTCCATCCAAAAGAAAAGGGTTCGCCAGGGGATTTCTTCAATCAGCATGACGGTGTCCCCTGGTTCTGCGGCAATAAACCTGGCCCTTCAGGGAACACCAGCAAGATTTGACAGTGGTAATATCATGGAATTGGTTACGTGAGCGATTCGTCGTCAGTGATCTCGATCTGACAATCGAGTTCTATAAGGGAAAGCTCGGCTTAGAGCACTTCCGGCCCAAGGCCCTAAGGTTGACAATGCGCAAGGTCACAAAGCGTCTACGAATATCGGATCTGTTTCTGTGTTCCTGACATCCGACCTGTTATAGGAGCTAACTTTGTATAACCTCGTTTCAGATTGGCTTCCCCAAGGGGATCAGCCAAAGGCAATTGAGATGCTGTCACGCGGTCTTGTTGACGGGCAGGATCGCCAGGTACTTCTTGGTGTCACTGGGTCTGGAAAAACTTTCACCATGGCCCACGTTATTCAGCAATCAAACCGTCCTGCTCTGGTAATGGCGCCGAATAAGACTCTGGCCGCGCAGCTCTATAACGAATTCCGCGAGTTGTTTCCTAATAGCGCCGTCCGGTATTACGTCAGTTATTACGACTACTACCAGCCTGAAGCATATGTCCCACAAACCGACACCTATATCGCTAAGGATTCCGCTATTAACGAAGAAATAGACAAAATGCGCCACTCAACAACCAAAGCATTGTTGGACCGTCGCGACGTGATCGTTGTAGCAAGCGTCTCTTGTATCTATGGACTCGGATCACCAGAATCGTATTTTGACCTTATTGTCTTTGTCGAGGAAGGCACTGAGATCGACCGGGACGCCTTCCTCAGACAACTAATTAGCATTCAATACGAGCGAAAAGACTACGACTTTTACCGAGGCACGTTCCGCGCCAAAGGGGACACTGTAGATATATTCCCAGCCTACGAAGATAAGCATGCTATTCGCATAGAATTTTTTGGCGACACCGTTGAGAGAATCGTCGAGATAGACCCGATACGCGGTAAACCCTTGCGACGCATGGATAAAGTCGCTTTCTATCCGGCAAGTCACTACGCAACCAAACCGGATCTACTGAAGCGCGCGATCGCGTCCATCCGGACCGAGCTTGGGGAACGCTTAGCCAAATTGCATAAGGAAGGTTACATTCTTGAGGCTCAGCGTCTTGAACAACGCACCCTCTACGATATTGCACTATTGGAGGAGATGGGAGTCTGCCCGGGTATTGAGAATTACTCGCGCCATATAGATGGACGCTCACCGGGGGAACCACCCTTCACATTGCTCAGCTACTTCCCCGAGGATTACTTGTTATTCATTGACGAGAGTCACGTCACCGTTCCGCAGATCGGCGGCATGTACCGCGCAGATGTCTCCCGTAAGCAAACGCTTGTCGATCATGGGTTTCGGTTGCCCTCGGCCATCGATAATAGGCCCCTGAGTTTTACTGAGTTTGAGGCTCGCATGGGGCAAGCAACTTTCGTATCAGCAACTCCCGGCGACTACGAGTTACGTGGAAGTAGTGCTGTAGTCGAACAAGTCGTACGTCCCACGGGATTGCTAGACCCGCAGATTCTTGTCAGGCCGGCGAATACCCAAGTTGAAGATCTCTTGGATGAGATTCGCAAGCGGGCAGGCCGCGATGAGCGAGTCTTAATCACCACTCTCACGAAGCGACTGGCTGAAGACCTGACTGACTACTACCTTCAGATAGGAATCAGAGTCCGATACCTGCACTCAGACATTGATACACTGGAACGTATCGAAATTATCCGAGACTTACGTTCTGGTAGTTTCGATGTTCTCGTAGGAATTAACCTCCTCCGGGAGGGTCTTGATATACCCGAGGTCGCACTCGTTGCTATTCTCGACGCTGATAAGGAAGGATTTCTGCGATCAGTGACGTCGCTGGTTCAGACCATCGGGCGAGCATCACGAAATATAAATGGCACCGTGATTATGTATGCAGATGTCACGACTTCGTCTATGCGGCGCGCCATGGACGAAACGGAGCGGCGGCGCGAAATTCAACTACAGTTCAATGTAGATCACGGCATTACTCCAGAAAGCATTCAGAAGGCCGTAAGTGCTCCTCTCGTCCGCTCTTACAAGGAAACATCTGGAGATAATGCAGCTCCAGACTACGGAAACCATATTCTTGGCGAAGGCGAGACTGTGCAGCAACTAAAAGAGGCCATGCATAAAGCTGCATCCGCCCTGAATTTTGAGGAGGCAGGACAGATCCGTGACCGGATTGCCGCCATAGGACAACGTGAGCTTGGTATCCACCAAACAAATCCGTTGCCTTAGCCCCTGCTCTTCTACCCTCTTTTACTGGCGGTGCGTCGTCTAGTGGCTCCGTCACCTGTCTTTGTGTTTCGGCCCAGCGGCGACGTCGAAGTACGGGCATAATGCTTTTCCATGGGAGCACCACAGTTCGTACATGTGACGTCTTCCTCCTTCAGGAGTAAGCTGGGAGGGACCACTGTTCTGCATTTGCTGCACCGGAAATAGTATTCCAAGTATTCATTCTGCATTTACACCAGCTCCAAACGCGGCGCCGCTCAGGGAACACCACGTGAGTTCGGCTTAAACCGGCCTTATTTTTTGGCCTCGCCTTCTGCGTAAGTGGCACTCGCTTCGACCTTTTCTTCCATTGAAGCAGCCTCCTCTGCGATTTCTTCAGCTACCTCACTCACTGAGCCTTCACTATTCTCCTGCGTGACAACATTAGTTCGTTCGGATCTTACACCACACAGGCGTATGATCAGACGGCTTGTTCTTCCCACGTGGCTCTCGATCGATCTCACAGGCGTCCAATCTGTCAGCGGCTTGCGGGGATAACAGCAAATGATCGATACGTACGCCTTCGTCCTTGCTCCAGCGACCCGCCTGATAGTCCCAGTAAGTATACGTACCAAGAGTCTGGTTAAATACGCGGACGGCGTCGGTTAGCCCTAGGTACAACAGTTTGCGAAAACACGCCCGTGTCTCTGGCCGACACAACGCATCGTTTGCAAACCCAACTGGATCATACACATCAGCGTCTGTGGGACAGATGTTGAAATCACCTGCCAAGACGAAAGGGCTTTCGCTTCGGAGGAGCCGTTCCACATGTGAATACAAGCGCTCCATCCAGGCAAGCTTGTACCCAAATTTCGGCCCATCGATAGGATTTCCGTTGGGGAGATAGATACAGGCAACGCGTATGTCGCCAACCCTTGCCTGAAGGAAGCGCGCTTCCTCATCGCTCTCATCTCCCGGAAGCTGTATCTCTTCTATCTCTACAGGGTGCCTGGAGAGGATTGCGACACCGTTGTACGACTTTTGGCCAACAAGAGTGACATTATAGCCAGCAGATTCTATTACGCCCAGCGGAAATGTTTTTTCGGTCGCCTTAATCTCTTGGAGGCATACCACATCGGGGGCTGCAGTCCCGAGCCACTTGATGAGTAATTGTTCGCGTACCCGAACAGAATTGACGTTCCAAGTCGCGATCTTCATACACGTTTTAGTGGGCCTCTGCCCATGTCCGCCCTACTCCACACTCGACAACAAGGGGAACGCTAAAGGGAACCGCCGGCATGTTCACTGTTTCCATAAGTGGCTTTATTACCGATATGAGATTGTCAACACACTCGTCCTCTACCTCAAAGAGTAATTCGTCATGTACGGTTAATATGAAGTACGCCCGCTGTTCCAATCCATGCTTTTGCAGGGCCACTGGGACCCGTGCAATCGCACGTTTTAAGAGATCAGCTGCCGTGCCTTGTATGGGCGCATTTATCGCGGCACGTTCTGCGAATGCTCGGTGCCCAGGATTTTTGTCGCCAATACCAGGTATCAAGCAGCGACGGCCAAACAAGGTACGGACTGCACCATGTTCTCGACACTCTTCCTTCGTCGCTTCCATATAGTCTCGTATCCCAGGATAACGCTCAAAGTAGCCCTTTATAAACGCAGCCGCGTCCCGTCTTGGGATACCGAGTTGCTGCGCTAACCCGAACGCTCCGAGGCCATATATGATTCCGAAGTTAATGGCCTTAGCGCTTCGGCGTTGATCGGCCGTGACCTCATCTACACCGACACCAAACGTCTCAGCAGCAGTCATCGCGTGTATATCCCGTCCCTCAGAAAAGGCTTGGCGCAATGTCTTGATGTCTGCGATATGCGATAATATCCTGAGTTCTATCTGCGAATAATCGAGAGAGACGAGCTGGCTTCCAGGCTCGGGCACAAACGCCTCGCGAATTTTCAGCCCCGCCTCTGACCGTATTGGAATATTCATGAGATTGGGATCAAGCGACGCGAGGCGCCCAGTTGACGCCGCGGTTATCGCAAAAATGCTGTGAACGCGACCTGTGTCAGGATGGATCTGCCTCGGGAGCACATCCGTATAGGTGCTCTTCAGCTTGCTGAGCTGGCGCCAACTCAGCAGGTGCGAGGCGATCTCGTATCCTTGTGCGCTTAACTTTTCTAGCATTGTGGCATTAGTAGAATAGGCACCCGACTTCCCTTTGCGCCCCCCTTTAGCTCCCATCTCCTCAAATAGCACGGTTCCCACCTGCTGAGGCGAGCCAAGTTTAAATTCATGGCCAGCGAGTGTGTAACACTCTTGTTCATACCGTCCCATATCCACCATGAGTTCTTCGCTGACCTTGCGCAGACGGTCGCCGTCGACCTTCACACCCGTCATCTCCATTGACCCGAGCACCGCTATCAACGGCCGTTCAACCGTTTCATACACCGTAGTGACGCCTTGCAAAGCCAGCTCTGGCTTAAGCAGCTTGTGCAATCGTATGATGCACTCGACACGCTCGCTCATATATTTCGCAGCTGTGTCAACCGGTACCTCACCAAACGCAATCGCTGACTTTCCAGTTCCTACTATGCCTTTGTACGGCGTTAATGTTCGGCCCAACTTCCGTGCTGCCACATCTTCAAGAGACCCACTTTGTGTTACACCTTGCAACACATACGAAATCAGCAACACATCGTCAACGGGTTGGACCTCAAGACCGTACCTCGCTAGGGCGACAACGGTGGCTTTGACGTCGTAGCCGATCTTCAGGACGGCTGCATTGCTCAGTAGTGGTGCAAGGACCGCAAACGCGTCCGCGCCATTTAAACCGTGAAGCGGCACGTATCCGATACGACTCGGATCAACACACAGCGCAATCCCCGCAAGGTCAGCGTTGAGATAGCGCTCCGTCGTCGTCTGAGTATGAATAGCTACCGCTCCGGCCCGCATTGCCTCCTCTACCCACTCTTTAAGCACGTCGGCCGACGTAATCACTTCGCACTCACTGGGTAAAACTGGCTCATCACTCTGCAGAGAGGTTTCTTCAATACCCAGGTTATTCTGAAGCCGCCTCACTACAGATTTAAATCCTTGCTCCCGCAGAAATGTGAATAACTGTTCAGGGTCTGGCTCTTCGCGCGCTAAATCTGAGAGAGGCAGGGGGGTCGGGGCATTATCTCTGAGGCGAACGAGTTCACGTGAGACTCGGGCCAAGTTAGCATATTCAAGAAGATTCGCTCTTCTCTTTGGCTGCTTAATCTCACCTGCTCGCGCAAGCAAGGTATCGAGATCGCCATATTCGCCAATCAAAGCTGCTGCGGTCTTTATACCGACACCGGGCACCCCTGGGACGTTGTCAGTAGAGTCTCCGGCAAGTGCTTGAATCTCGACGACTTTCTCCGGCGACGCCCCGAATTTTTTATACACTTCCTCTGGTCCAATGTGGATCTCCTTCATCGGATCATACATCCTAATACCAGGTCGTATGAGTTGCATAAGGTCTTTGTCAGATGACACTATTGTTGCAGCCATTCCAGCTTCATGTGCTAAACGGGCATATGTCGCGATGAGGTCATCCGCTTCGTATCCCGTAACCCCCAACTGCGCCACATTAAACGCTGCAACAGCCTCTCTTATAAGAGCAAACTGCGGAATAAGGTCATCGGGAGGCGGAGGCCTTTGGGCTTTGTAACCAGTATAAATATCGTTGCGAAAGGTGCGACGTGCCACATCGAACACCACGGCGATGTGATCGGCATCGGTGTCATCGAGGAGTTTCGTAAGCATGTTGACGAAGCCTAACAACGCATTCACCGGGGTACCGTCAGACCGCGTCAGATCGGGCAGTGAGTGGAATGCTCGAAACGTAAAGCCCGATCCATCAACCAAAAGGAGATGTCCTTTGGTAGTTGCCGCTTCGTCCATACTCAGTTTCCCTCGCAACTGTCTAGCACGGCCTTCTGGTGCGATGCGTAGTCATAGATATGACAAATACCCGTTCGAAACGATCAACAAACTCGGGCGCGACGTCCACTTCATCCAATGCATACGCAGCGCCCAATGTAGCTAAAATCGCAACTGGCTCACCCGAAAATTCTGTCAGCGCGTCGGTATAAACACCGCGCATGAGCTCAAAGCTATGTGACAGTTCGGCTATGATCTCGGCTTGTGGCGTCGATTGCGCCGAATGTCTGCTTCATCGTAGTGCTCCGCCGTTGGGTTGATGTCAATGCTTGGCCGGCGGTGGCGAGGACGACCCTTGCTTGAGCGACAGTTTCTTTTTCCCAAATGCTTTTGCGACGGCGAGGAAGTCGCGGATATCTTGTGCAATCATCCCCACATCCTGCTCCGTCCTGTCGCCATCCAGTTCTCGCCATTGACGTGCTAAATCTTGGCGAATCTCTTCATCCCGCATCATAGTCGCGGACATTCCTACAGACACCCGTTGTCTGTCCCGTATTCGTACAGACTGCTCTTATCCACAGATGTGATAGCGGGGTGGCGTAGGAGCCAGACTAAGATGCGTTCCTGATTGGCCTCGTAGTCGTTTCGCTGCCCTAGTTCGACAGCCCCGGATAAGGCATGGTTCATAATGTATCCTCATCCGTTAAGGATGCTTCAATGAACAGGCCGAATGTCCGAAACTCTCTGCAGCGGGTCTTCTTGCGGAGGCGGCGACGCATACCGGCAATGATAGTGGGGTTTTGTTGAGATTTCAACGCTTCACTCGGCATATTGCGGCCCAAGATGCACGGCGGAGAAGAGGCCACAGGGCAATAGGCGAGCAGATCCGACAATTTTCACTCAAGTCCGCGTCGCTCACATATCAAGCGGACGGGACACGGCAGGCCTAACCGGCGAAGTGTTAGGTACCTTACATTTTTCGGGTGAGCCCGGAGCAAAGAGCGGAACCTGTCGGTGAGCCGGCAGCGCCTATCTAGAGAACGGCGAAGTGAAGTTGTTTTGGACTTTCACCCCCAGTGCGGCTTAAAAGACTTCTGTCACCGAATGGGGATACGGGCTCGCACGCCGGAACGGATCGCTTATTTCACCTCCCGTAGTCCTTGTTCATTGACGGCTATTACCCTTTCTCTGCCTTAGCCACTCAGTCTCCATTCTTGATTTGTCTTAGTGACCGCCAGGTTTACTTTCGCTAAACTTTTGCCTAATGTCGCGTCAGAACGATGCAAACATTTCGCCAGTTATCTTCTGATCTCGCTTCGAAGCTGTCCAAGGAAATTCGTCAGCAGTTCGGAATACTCCTGGAACCAGGTCCACGATCGGAGGACTTCGCCCCTGTACTTTTCGCATTGGCCCACGCTGTCACTATTGAAATCCATCCAGTATGGAATAGCGAGGATACGGCATCTCATGCAACCAATAGCGCCGTCATCAGGGTACGCAGCTCGCAGCAACATGCCCGCCGTCGATCACTGGTATTTCGGCCGGACTGCGGTCAGTGGCCGATACAGAAGATTGTGTCTGCCGCGCGATCATTCCAAGACGAAAATGAGCGTTTTGAGTCGCTGGCAACAAAGACTCTGTCAGAACGGGAGCGTTTAAGAACGATAGGAAAGCAAGAGATTCCGCAGGTTCCTTCCGGCATGTATCTATTACGCTTAGCGAACGGAAGGTATCGTATTACTATTACTGAGCTCACTCTCCCCTTAGAGCCAACTCGCCAATTAGTGCGTTTTGTCGAGGAGAACACTACGTGACGTGTGTATAATCATAACGCTGATAGGCAACAAGGTCTTATCATGAAATGCGAGATATGCGGTGGCACCATTTCGGGGCATCCTGGTCTTATCCATAGTGAGGGGGAACCGCACCGGTTCACCCCGGCTGTAAAGATCTCCGAGCCCCGGCTACTGGAGCGAGGCAAGATCTGGTAGAGCTCACTATTGCAGCCTTGAGTAAGCGTTTCGCTGTTCCCTCTGAAGACCTGCGTACGCACCGTGAGGAGCCAACTGCATCGGCAAGTCACCTAGGACACCAAGAAGAAGCGCTGTGGATGGCAAATTACCTGGAGAACTCACGGGTAGCCAATTCCCATATGCCCGGGGTTGAGCTATTGAAAGGAATCGAAGAGGTTAGTCATCGACGTTCGCTATGATCAGGAGAGGGACCGTAGTTTAGTCTTGACTCGTGCAAAATGCTTCTGACGGTTGTCTACCTCCCGATAGTCGTCCTCGCGGCATACAATACACAAAAAGACTTCTTGGGTCTTTTGTTGGTTGCCGGCACACTTTGGTTCAGCGCGTCCGTCGTCATCATGACGGTCCGATCTGTACGTACCTGGGGACTACAATGTGTAGCGTGATCAAGAACTTACAGGCGCAGGGCTCCCCATCCGACGAGGAGTTAGAGCACGCCGCCTCGCAATTTGTTCGTAAGATCACAGGTCTTCCAAAGACATCCTGCCGCCATTCCGGCGCGATGTCGACAGCTGTCATCGATATAGCTCATACGATGCGAGTCCTGTTAGGGTCTGTGGGTGCGCCCGCTGAAAACATCCGGCCGGCACCCAATGCCCAGATGACGGGCCGATCAGCGAGGGCCGTACAGGAAGTTTCGATTCGCATCGGCTTCTGCGATATTTCTCGCCAGGATAGATCCCTTCGTCAAACAAGGTACGATGCCGCAGCCCAAGAAAACAGCTGAAGCAACGCATATCCCCCAATCCACCGTCGCGCCGACAACTCGCTTTGTCCGGTGGGGCAAAAGCGGCCCGGTTGGGAGCTGTGGCTGGGCGAGAAGTGCTTTGGCCGTTTAGACCGCAAAGAGTCGTTACTCCAGGGTCTGGGACGTCAGCTCCAGCCGCCTCAATCTTTGCACTGGCAGAACGTCCATCGTCAACGGGTTGAACGGGAAGTCGAAGAGATCGAGCTAGAATTTGTGAATGGTGATGGATGCAAAGATAAGGTTGCAATTCCAGAAAGCAATCCAAAGAGCAACTGAGTAAGAACGCTCTGCGTCATGGACAGAACCTTATAGAAACACAAAGCGGGTTGGAGAAGGGACCGGATAACAAACAGCGCTGTTGGTGGTGTCTCGGCAGCGCTGACTACCTCACCTATCATGACAACGATTGCGGGTATTTGGTAACAGACGACTTTAGACTCTTTGAGAAGTTGAGCCTGGAAGGTTTTCAGGCTGGCCTCAGTTGGCTTACCATTTTACGCAAGCGAGAGAATTTCTGGCGGCCGTTTGCCGACTTCGAATATCCTGTAATTGCGCGATAGAGAAAGCAGCGCGTGGAGACCCCGCTCAAGAACTCGGGGATTGTTCGACATCGCGGGCAAATAGAAGCGGTATTTCATAATGCCAAACAGGCGTGTAAGCTCTAGGATGAACATGGCTTGCTCGCGGCCTACATCTGACAATTTGGACCCACCAAAAAAGCGCGCCCAAAACGGATCGACCTGTCCACCGTGCGCGAATTGACCATGACCCCTGAATCGCACGCCCTATCACGTGACCTTCGAAAACGCGGATGGAAGTTTGTAGGGCCAACCACAATGCATGCCTTCATGCAAGCGATGGGATTAGTGAACGACCGTCTGAATGGTTGTGTGAGACTAGGACGAGTTGAACGCTCTACGCGAGCCTTCTCTCCCCCGCCATCTTTCTCGACATAGCCATTGAATAGAACCGCTTCTTTGGCGATGGTGGAAATCCACACAAACGCGCAAGAAAAAGCCCAGGCGGGAGTGTGTTTGACCTGCGCTTAATCCGCCTGCGGTAGTTACCGATGCCAGAGCTCGGGTTAGAAGGGAACTCTTGAAAACTCTCACCAGCGGCTATGCGTCGGTCAATCCACTGCACTTAGAGGCAACTGCCCAGAGCGGCTAGCAAGAGAGGGAGCAATTATGTTACAGCTTTTCCGAACTTCTAGACAAGGACCATCCATCCATGTCATGTAGACTCCAATAAGGAGGACGTCATGGCATTACGACAACCCACTAAAGATGATTTGCATCGTCTGGCTGAATCTCACAATTTCGAACTGAGTGCGGAAGAAGCTGAGGCATATGAAGCGATGCTGCCCGATATGTTTGCAGCGCTGAACGCGCTCGAGCAGGCACCTGCAAACTTACCAGATATTACGTATCGTGAGCGTGATCCAGGCACCCGCCCGAGCCGTGAGGACGATCCCCTCAACGCCATAGTCCGACGTTGTTCAATCAAAGGCGCACCAGCGGGCAAGCTGGCCGGCAA
The DNA here is from genome assembly GCA_964495015.1 of uncultured Enterobacteriaceae bacterium. Taxonomy (GTDB): domain Bacteria; phylum Desulfobacterota; class Binatia; order Bin18; family Bin18; genus Bin18. Next base: position 64,262 of record CAZBUD010000015.1, read on the forward strand.
GCGGCTTGGCATTAAGGACAACGTCAGTATTGCCGGTGTGCCAATGACGTGTGCATCGCTCGTGCTGGACGGCTATGTGCCGGACATTGATGCCACGATTATCACGCGCATCCTTGACGCTGGAGGCAAGATTACCGCCGTCCTGAATATGGATAACTTCGCCTTCTCTGGTGGCGGTCATACTAGCGCCTATGGCCCAACCCGCAATCCGCACAATTTTGACCATATGGCTGGCGGCTCGTCAGGTGGTTCTGGTGCAGCGCTGTCTTACGACGACATTGATCTTACCATTGGTGGAGACCAAGGTGGATCAATTCGTATTCCAGCATCTTGGTGCGGCGTTGTAGGACACAAGCCAACCCATAGCCTCGTGCCTTACACGGGCATCGTCGGTATTGATAACACCTTCGACCATACCGGCCCGATGACTCAGACCGTAGAAGATACCAGCCTCCTGCTTGAGGTCATTGCCGGTAAAGATCCAATGGACCCACGCCAATACGAGGTGCCCGTTCAGCCGTACACCCAGGTCTTAGGTCAAAGCATCAGCGGCTTGAGGTTGGGTGTGGTGAAAGAGGGATTTGGTACACCCTTATCTCAGCCGGGCGTCGATGCCAAGGTTCATGAAGCAGTGAAAGCCTTGCGAGACCTCGGGGCACAGGCGGAAGAAGTCTCTATCCCAGCCCATCTGGAAGCGGGGGGGATTACCTGGGCATTACTTGCCGAGGGCCTAGCCGCTCTCGTCTATGGAAACGGCGTCGGCTACCACTGGAAAGGACTGTATAATGAAAGCTTGGCTAACACTTTGGGCAAGTCACTCAAAGCCCAGGCGCAAGACTTGCCCCACCAAGCCAAATTCGTAACCCTGATGGGCAGCTATCTCAACCAGGCCTATCACGGCCGCCTGTATGCTAAAGCCCAGAATCAGCGTCGTGCACTACAGGCTGCGTACGATCAAGTCCTCGAACGCTGCGACATTCTCGTTATGCCAACAACACCGATGACGGCGCATCGCTATGTCCCGGACATGGGCGCGCTCGACTCGCTTAATTTCGGGTGGAATATGCTCGGCAATACCGCGCCGTTTGATATGACCGGCCATCCGTCACTCAGTGTGCCCTGTGGAAAATCAGACGGACTGCCGGTTGGTTTGATGCTGACCGGACGACATTTTGATGATGCTACACTCTTGCGTGCGGGGCATGCATTCGAGCAGCAGATGCCGTGGGAAGATCGGTAAGAAAATCGACAAAAAAAGGGCGCAGCATGCTGCGCTCCTACTCGGCATCAGGGATTTCGGTCTGTCTGCTTTACGCGCAGACACGACAAACTGCGGTAAGCAAAAGCAATAGACGTCGTTTCTGAGTCGTGCCAGGCGCCCGTCTCGGCTGGCCTCACTTTGCCTGAGTCGAGTGTGTACTGATACCAATTGTTCTCCAGCATCTGTATTGCACGCCCTTTGAGATCAGGGCTGGCAAAAATCTTGGCCTTTATGTCCTGCAGGTTGGCAACTATACACAAACCCCGCAGCTTTACGCCGACACGCGACTCACGCATGGCGGTGGTCTTGATCGCTGACATGAGGCGGTCGTGTGATTGATCATCAAATCGGTCTGCGCGCGGATGACGCGGTTGGCTTCCGTACACCACTCGGGTTCGTAGCTAATGCCACCGTCATTCGTATGGGCGTGGATATGCACGATTGCGGCTCCAGCATCGGCACACCTCTTAGCCTCATCGGCAACTTCCTGCGGAGTTCACGGAATGTGCGGATTCTGTTCTCGACCACGCGAACCACTGAAACAGGCTTTTGAGACAGGCTTTGATAATAATTGTATCCGTCCCAAAGAAACCCTTATCTCAAACTCACCAAGTCTGACACTCCTGCGGTGTCAGTGTCAATTTACGAAAGAAAGAGAAGAGGAAGAAAGGGTGGATTGTGAAGTGAAGGCCCACGGCTCGCAGGGGGTGGTGAGCCGTGGCTTTTTTGAGGGGATACTCTGCATTCAGACGGAGCAGGGAGAGAACAA
>CAZBUD010000015.1:66391-70149 GCA_964495015.1 uncultured Enterobacteriaceae bacterium
GAACAATCAATACAGGTGCAATGCAGGCGAGGCAGAATGCGTCACTGAAAAACATTCGGCCACACACAGGAGGAAGCGTTTTTCCGAAGAGCTCATTGTAGATCGAGGGTAGAATATTTTTCTAAAGCCGCTTTACCTTTCCGCACGAAATCCTGGCCAACAATGCCGGACGAAACAATGAACTTGAAGGCTTCTTCTACTGTGTAGTCAACTTCAACCACCTCCTCGGGCGGAACCATGACGAGAAATCCCGACGTTGGATTCGGTGTGGTTGGAACAAATACTGAAAGAATCTGCGGGACAGATGCGAGACCCAACGTATCGTCTCGTTCCGCCGCAACCAGGCCCATCACCCACATGCCTTTGCGCGGATACTGAAGCAGGACCACGCGCTGGAAGCTGCCGGACGGGCCTTGGAAGGTTTCTACCATTTGTTTGACCGCGCTATACACGCTGCTGATCAGTGGCAAGCGCAGAATCATAGTGTTGACCGCCTCAAGTGCCTGCCGCCCTATAAAATTCGTTCCAACCAAGCCCAAGAGGAAGATAATGGCTAGTGCCAGGAAGATATTCACGAGTGGCGTGATCGGCTCAAGCCACCAAAAGCGCTCCAGTTCGAGCGACCCAAACAGGGCTTTCATGACCGGCGCACCAGCGCCGCTCAGCAAGTCAAACAGAAAGGAGATCAGCAAATACGTGGCGACCAGCGGGATAAGAATGAGGAGTCCGGTCAGCAATGTGTTGCGCAAGAAACGCGATTTCGTCCTTTTCCACTTCAAACCGGGACCTCCCCAGACCTTCGTAGTACAGCGATACTCATTACGGCAGATGGTAAAGCAACAGTCTAGGGTTTAGCAAGAAAGGAAACGAGTCCCGCTAGATCTGACTTACAGCTCGAGGATCTGAGAGACGGTCTGCCACAAACAGGCAGCGCTAAATGGCTTAGAGAGTATGTGGACATCGGGGTGTTGACGCAGCTCAACCGAGGGATCAACGAAAGCGGAGATGGGAATGATTTTGGCGTGGGGATCGGCTTGTTTTATTTTATCAGCCAGCTCAGTGCGTGACATGGATGGCATACTCACATCCGAGATATACAGGTCATACCGCTGGCGACAGACCCGCTGATAAGCCTCCCAACCATCTGTTGTCTGCTCGACTTGAAGCCCTTATGCTTCGAGCATCTCAGCTAAGAATTGGCAAAAGGTCGCGTCATCATCAACAACGTGCACTGCGTCGGCCCATCATCGTCCGTCCTCGGTTGCAAGCTGCAGCGTAGACAATGTGTCCCTACCTCCTACATGCACGAAAGGGCGGTCATGTAAGACTGCCCTTTTTTTAAGTCAACCCTGCACGTGAATACTAAACCAGTGCGACACTACGCAGCCTGCTGCGCTTTTTGGGTGAGCAGCTTGCCAATGATCTGATCAATAACCTGATCAGCTAATGCCCGGACTTCGTCTTTGGTCTTGGGCTGAATAGGATGCTCGACCAAGATGGGTTGGTATTGCGCCATTCCTAGCGCGGAACACTGCGCATTGGCCGCACCAATGAATTCCGTGGTCGTTACGTTTGCCGTTGGGATACCGTTTTCTTCAAAATGAATGACATCGTGCGAACTGCACGAAATGCAGGCCCCTCAATCGCTGAGGGCTTCGATCACCGCATCGCACTGCTCACGGAGTTCCACCCGGATCGGCTCCGGTGCAGGTCGTGTAACCGTGGGTTTCATGCGTCGCACCACCTCCTTGACTCCGTACTGCTCGCGAAGGACTTCCTCTATACGGTCGAGGAAGAAAGAGCCCTTGGCCTTACTGATGTCGAGCAAGCCGATAGTAGTCCTAGCTAGACTATCCAGCCGGGGTGCAAAATCTTTCTGAGAACGTTCGACCTTATCGGTAGGATCGAGTAAGAACTCACCCATAGTATACCTCCTCTTTAAGTCTGAATCTCCCTGGTTGTAATACGGCTACCGGCATCAAAGCCGGCCCAGCCTTGCACCGCAGCGGAAAATCGACCTGCCGTGCCGCCTGCTACGATAATAACAATGTTTTCTGCTTTAGGGAACTTGGGAAATAAGGTGTCATCGGTTGGGGGTTCGCGGTCTTTCTTGGGCGTGCGTAGCATGCTTACCCCAACCCCTTCACCGCCATTCACACCAGGTCGCAGCTCCCGCAAGGGGCGGCGAATATTCTCATACAGGAATTGGCGCAGGTCGTTCTTGGACCAGCCGTCTTGAGCAAACGTTTTGGCATGTTCGGGACAGACCACGAGAACGGTATCGGAAAACAAGGGATAGTTTTTATGGTTCCACAATGACGACATGGACCAGCCCAGCGACAACGCCAGCTGTTCCGCCGTGCGACTGGCGTGATCGTTAATCTGCATGGGAGAATGGCCACCAAACAGCGTAATCGTACTTTGATCGGGTCGATAGCCCTTCTCCACATGGAGCGGTTCCCAGGGGCTGTCTCCTTCATTTTCACCCACACAGAATGTGTACTGCGCGGGATGGCCCAGAGTGGCCTTGGTAATCTCGTGCGGCTTGGCCCCCCCAATATTAATAATAATGAGCCGGAGCGCACGACCAATCGTCGCATTAGCACGAAAACCGTGACCTAAGGCGTTATGGCCGCCATTCACGCCAATTGCATTCCGAATCGGCCCATTGATAATGGCCATGGGCGTCGCGGAGAAGGTGGTTACGTTGATGCCATGAATGCAGAACTGCTCTTCACACATGGCCTCAACGCCGGCCAGCACAACGGGAAGATAAGACGGGTGGCACCCTGCCATGACGGCGTTGATGGCAATCTTCTCCACTGTCGCTCGGCCGTAGTTTGGCCCAATTTCTCCAACTAGCTCCTGTGGATCACGAGGAGTTGCCGCCAACATACGCGTAACGCGATCTTCGGTCGGCGGCACAACGGGTAAACCATCAGTGACACCGCGTTCGTACAGGAGCTCGACCGGATCGTCTTGGGCTTGTATGCGCTGGGAGTGCAATTCAGCGGTTTCTGGCATAAGAATTCTCCATATAGCCCAGTGCTATTTAATCGCCTGCGGATTAATCGGTGAGCCAACCGCACCGGTTATGGGCAAAGGCGGGGCGACAAACATGAACTCGTATACTTCGTCATTGGCACAGTCATCAGCCAGCCCTTCAAGATCAAAGATCTCGCCGACCAGCATGCCAGCATGCACGATCAAAATCATATGCAGAGGCTGAAAGATGTCCGGCGTTTCGTTGGGAATGACTTCAGTGCCCCACGTGTCGGTAGCATAGCCGGCAATTTCTTTTTCACAGATCCAGGTCGCGCAGTCGACGCCCAGCCCGGGGGCTGAACCGCCACTGTATTCGCCCCAGCTATCTTCTGCCCGTACTTGGCCGATTTGACCCGTCCGAATCATCACAATATCGCCAGTGCCAACGCTGACTTTACCCATATCGGCTGCGCCATCGAGGTCGGTAGGATAAATGGCTTCGCCCGGCTCTAGCCATTGCTTACCTTTGAAACGCGGGATATCCAGTAGTACACCTCGCGAGACGATCTTGTCTTTCGCCTTCTCTATGCCGTTTTTCTTTGCGCCCGTGCTATTCACTTCACTAGCCGGATAGCCGTTGTACATTTGGCCTTGGTACATGATATGGGCCAGGGCATCCCACTGGGTGGCGCACTGGAGCGGCATGGTCACAGCGTCATCGGTATACTGAATATTTGGCAAATGATCCTGTGCACCGACAGTGATGTCAGCTC
>CAZBUD010000016.1:0-67807 GCA_964495015.1 uncultured Enterobacteriaceae bacterium
CGAGAAGGATCTTCAGTATAACCGTCGGGGCAAAGACCCTGAGCGGAGTGAGCGATTGTCTTAGTAAAGAATAGAAGCTTTTTTCCGTACCCTCATGACTCTCCCTCCTTGTCCCTCTCAGGGCTTTCTTTGTAGGTAATCCGCCGTCCCTTATACCCGCACGCCTAGTAGCGGAAATCTTTTGTCGGCGGGTCGTCGGCAACCAGAACATGTGGTCGCGGATCGACTAACTCTTCCCTGCCATCTAGACATTCCAGTCCGTCGGCTTTATCCGGTGCGGGTTGTGCCTGATCCCAGAGTTCCTGCTGCTCTTGGTTGCACTCCCGTAGCGCCCTTCCACTCGGTGGCTCGCCCCTCCACACTTTCAGGCATAGTACGCGGCGTCTTATTCAGTCTCAGAGCCTGCCTCTTCATATCGCACCTGACCTGCGACGCATTCGTGGCCATGCTTCGACAGACCCATGCCTGCCTGCCCTGAGTAGATAAACGGGGGCTGTCTTTTTGTCCATTCGACCCGATCTACGATTCGGAGGCCCGTAGGTGCTCGATCCGCTGTCTCACTTCTGCAACAAACGACGCGTCAGGGGCTAGCTGAACTGCGCGCTCGTACGCGCTGAGTGCCGCTGCCTTTTTTCCGAGCTGCTCCAATGCCTCACCCAGGTTTGCGTGGGTGTAGGCATAGTCCGGGTCTAACTCAACGGCGTCTTGCCATTCCCGGGCGGCTTCCTGTAAATCGCCCGTGGAGGCCAAGAGGTGTCCTAGTTGATCATGAATATACGACGAGGTAGGAACAAGCCGTAGCGCTTTGCGGTACGCGGCAATGGCCTCCTGCGTATCCCCTTTATTCGCCAGCGCCCGGGCAAGATGAACGTGCGCCATGGCATTATCCGGGTCGAGAAGCAGCGATGTCTGGAGCGCGCTCACTGCTCGTGCGTGGTCTCCGCTATCTCCTAGTGCCAAGCCCATCAAGTGATGCGCCTTGGCATTGGCCGGCGCCAAGCGAACAGTTTCACGCCATTCGCTAATCGCCTTAGCTAACTCCCCTCCGTCATAGAACACTTGCCCCTGCTCAAGATGAGAGAGGGCCTGCGACGATAAAGTCCGCCCGGACTGAGTGTCAGGCAGACGGGCTTGGGGTGTTTTTTGAGTAACGGGGCGAGGGGGCGTGGGTGGTGGCGTTTTTGGAAGGGGTGTCGAAGGAGCTGCAGGGAGTGCTTCGGGCGGCCGCTGGAGAGCCGCTTTCCGGATGGGGAGAGATGGTGTCCCCTTTTTTGAGTGTGAAAAGAGCATCTGGGTAAAAGCTTCGTTGACTGTGTTGTTAAACACAATGGCGACGAGGGACTGGCGTTGTTCGACGACAAAGGGCGGAATTTTGGGTCCTTTCAGATCAAGAACAAGACGGAGACGGCGGGGGTGCGCACCGAGGCGGACTCGCGCGAGCAGGGCGTCTTCTGCCGGGTATGTTCCGGACAGCATGGCCTGGACAGGGCCGTTTACATCAACGACCAGTCGCGGCGGCGATGACAGTGCAAAAGAGTGAATCGAGTCGGGCGGACGCGAAAAACGAAAGAGCACCGACCTGCGCTTCCCTTCCACAGAAAGTTGGATCTTATCCAGCAGCAGAACGCCAGACTGGGGAGGCGACTGGGAAAAGGTAGGGACAGACCATACCCCTATCCAGATGGCCGCAGCAATAACGGAAAGCCATGTTCTGCTCATTGCTCTCTATCCTTTTCCGTACCCTTTCCTTATCGGTCTTAATCCGCCACAGTCGGCTCTTTCTCAACGGTTTGCATAGACTGAAGCGGTCCAGCAGCGTCATGAGTCAAGAGATAGCACCCTATGGTACACACAACGCACAGCAGCCCCGCACCGTAAAACACGCTTCCCAAATTATAATAATCGACCACCATCCCAAAAATAGGTGGAGCAATAGTCATCCCAACACTATGGACCGTTAGGAGCGTGCTCATCATGGTTCCCATGCCCGATCCGGGCGTGTGTTCCATGGCCAGCGCCATATGGGCCGGGTAGGCCAGTCCAAAACCTGTTCCGACTAAAGCGTTGAGGGCGAGTAAATGCCAGAACGTCGAGGCCATTGGAAAGCCGGCCAAGGAAACGGCGCTGAGCAAGCTGCCGCTACCGATTAAGATGGCTTTATTCACACGATCGGAAAGACGGCCACACGGCGCTTGCAGGATAGCGCTTATGAGTACGTTTAAAGAAATTAACAAACCCACCTGCGAAGTGTTGAGCGGCAGAAGAGAAGCCGACAACAAGGGGACAAAGATCCAAATGAGGGTGTTGGATAACGCGTAGCCAACACGAAAGAGGGCGACCCCGAGAATGGGCCGGGAGGACAGGATCTCGCGCCAAGAGGCTTCGTCTTTCTTGTGGGTGGCCTGCGGTTTTTGCACTTCGGGCAGGAAGATGAATAATAACAGCAGAGACAGAAGGCTCAGGATGCCTAGAAGGATAAAGCTTGCCTGCATACTGAACAGATCTTTGATCACCCCACCTAAGATCGGCCCTCCAGCGACTCCGCCGAGAAAAGCCGTATTGACGTAGCCGGCATAGGCGCCCTCTTGCCCTTTCGGTGTAAGGTCGCCCACATACGCCATGGAAACCGGCTGGACCATGGCTGTGGCCACTCCTTGGAGGGCCATGACCAAGATAAGCGCGATTAGGCTATTGGCGAGCAGGTAGGTGACGGAGGTAACGGCATAGAAGAACAGCCCCCACAGTAAGAATGCCTTGCGGCCACGACGGTCTGAGGCACGGCCAATGAGGGGTAGCAGAAGGGTTCGGGAAGCCGAGTGCGCCCCAAACAGGATGCCGACTGCAACCCCGCTGGCGCCGAACTCCTGGGCATAGATCGGGATGAAGGGAATCACGACACCGTTGCCCAACATAGTGGCGAAAAGGGCTAAGGAGAGGACGAAGAGCGCACGATTCATAGACTAGCCATTATACGGCCTCTCCCCGAGAGTTGCACATGCGCGTCATGCCGCAACCGTCTCAACAGAGCCGGTCTTAAGCAAGGCTGAAGGCTGTCCTGAGCCAAGTCGAAGGGGGCGGGCGACGAGACGACCCTAAGTCCAGCAACAGTGTCCTAGTCCACTATCGAAGTACGCCGTTTCTTAGGCATGAACCGACGGCCACTTGTCTGCCCAGGGTTGCGCGTGTTCGAGTTGAGCAGCAACACGGAACAGCACATCTTCACGTCCGTATGCAGCGACGAGTTGAATGCCGATAGGCAGCCCCCGGCTGTTCCAGTACAGCGGAAGCGATATGGCCGGCTGGCCTGTCACATTAAACGGCACGGCAAAGGGCATGAGGGGTGCTGAGCGTCGTGCCGCCCCAAGGGGATTGTCTGGTGTAGACACGAACTCTCCCAGCTTTGGTGGTGGCTCGGCAATCGTTGGCGTAAGGAGCAGGTCAAAGCCGTTTTTTCCATCTTCAGGCTGCCACCAGCTCGCAATTCGACGCGTATCAGATTGCAGCCACTCAACTGCCTCAATATAGCGCACGGCCGTCCGCGCGCGGCCGATTTCGGCCATGGCCCAGGTGTTGATCTCAACATCGTCTTGACTGATTTGTTTGCCCGTCTGTTTGGACAAGGTATTGAGATGCGAGGCGATCGCGCTCGTCAAAATAGCCCAGACGTGCCGTCGCAGTTCCTGTTCAGCATCGAGCGCGGAGGGATACGCTTCTTCAATCGTGTGTCCGAGTGCACCGAGAAGTTGAACCGTTTCTTGGACTGCGGCGACACAATTCGGATGCAGTGGCACGGCCTTGCCTGGAAAGTGGCCAAGAAAGCCTATCCGCAGTCGGCCTGGATCAGCGCCGACTTCTTCCAAAAACGGTCGGGCCGAGGGGGGAGCAAAATACGGATCGCCAGGCATGGGTCCGGCGATCACATCCAGGATGGCGGCCGTATCGCGCACGGAGCGCGTTACCACGTGTTCATTGACTAAGCCCTGCCAGATCTCGCCATACTCGGGTCCAAGCGATGCGCGTGCGCGTGTAGACTTGAGTCCAACCAAGCCGCACTCGCTAGCGGGAATACGAGTTGAGCCACCGCCGTCGTTAGCATGCGCCGCCGGAACCATGCCGGATGCAACTGCGGCTCCTGCGCCGCCGCTTGATCCCCCAGTAGAATGATTTATGTTCCAGGGATTCCGAGTTGGGCCATAGGCTTCCGGCTCAGTCGTGGGCATGCTGGCGAACTCAGGTGTGTTTGTTTTGCCCAAGAAAATAAAACCCGCCACGCGTAGCTTGGCGGCCATATAGGTGTCTTCTTTCGCCGTCCAGCTGAGGTCTTTGAGAAAACGTGTGCCCTGATGATACGGGTCACCGGCTGAGTGACAACCAAAATCCTTGAGGAGAAACGGGACGCCCTTGAATGGCCCGTCCGGTACGTCAGTGGACTTTGCTTGCATACGCGCTTTTTCAAACAGCGGAGTAATAACTGCGTTGAGCTGTGGGTTGGTTTTCTCTACCCTGGCAATGGCGGCATCGACCAGTTCGAGCGGAGTCGTTTCGCCTTTGTGTACAAGATCGGCCTGGGCAATCGCATCGAGACGGGCGAGTTCATCGGCCATAGTTTTATCCTCTGAAAGAGATCTTTCCCCTTAACAAACTCGAGGTGAAATAAGAAGGCTAAGCAGGGATTGTTACCCTTTGACCCTCAGATCCTGTAACGCTGCCCATTTCTGGTATTCAAATATCCAAATGACCAAACACGGAATCGCGATGATCCATCCCCTTCCCAATAGCGCTGCACTGCCACGCCAAACCCTTGGATGAGCAAAAACAACCCCGATCACCTCCAGCCCACCATACTTCTGAGACTCTGAGGCTGTGTCCCCCTGCGGATAACGCCTCGCCATTGACGGACACGTCATGACCGAGCCATCGGAGCGACGTGGCAACCAACTAGGCCAAGAACTCTGCCAACGGCTGGAGCACATAGACCTGAACCACGGGTCAGCGCAAGCCGACAAACAGGCCAACCAAGGCCAGCAGCGCCCCGCCAAGAAAGTGGAGGAGTTGGGAGCGAAAACCCTGGTTCTACCCTACGTCTGCGTGGGTGGAAGGGATTCCTCCTGCCGGCGCTGCAGTGTGAGTCGTCGGTTCCATCCGTAGCATTCAGCCTTTGCCCTCAATTTTCTGCCTTTCCGACTCTATGCCTTTCATCAATACACGGTCAAGGTAAGCAGACAATTCCAATGGCCCTTTGACTGCGTGAGAAAATGTATTGGCATAAGGTCTCCGCCTAGCTTTCTGTCCTCCTGCCTGTTATGCGAAAACGAAGCGAAGGAGGCCTAGCATGGCAAGACGCAAAGACATTACCCCACAGGCGATGCAGACTATTCGAGAACACTTTCGCTATTCGCCCGGCGTGCGAGCCGGCAATCTTCTCTATATTGCGGGCCAAGTCGGTCGGGATGAGAACTTGCAAGTCATCGTCGACAAAGAAGCCCAGTTCGTTCAGGCATTTGAAAATGTGAAGAAGGTATTGACTGAGGCCGGGGCAACGTTTGAGGATGTGGTGGAGATGGTCACCTACCATACAGACATGCGCGACCTTGAACTTTTTATCTCGGTCAAAGATCGCTATATTACTAACCTCGACCGTCTCCCTACCTGGACAGGCATCGGAACGACAGCGCTGGCTATGCCCGCACTCTTTGTCGAGATTAAGTGTACGGCCTATCTTGAATAGGTCCGCTGATTCCTAGAAAGCAGACTATATGCCGCAATCAGAACAACTCGCACAACAACTAGAGCAACCTTCATACGGCTGGGTCATCGTCGGGGCAGGTCTCGTGATTAGCCTGTGCATGTACGGAGTCATCGAGTCCTTTGCCATTATGTTTAAACCCCTTGCCGAGCAGTTCGAATGGGACCGAGGGACTGTTTCGGTTGCGTCGATGATTAGCTGGATCAGCTTCGGCCTCTCAAGCCTGGTGTGTGGTCGGCTGAGTGATCGTTTTGGTTCAAAGTGGATAATCATAGGCGGCGCTCTTTTTTTTGTGACAGGAACGTTTCTGATGAGTCAGATCCAGTCATTGTGGCAGCTGTATCTGTATTTTGGCGTTATCCTAGCCATTGGACGGTCTGCGACTGGGGTGCCGATGGTCGCCCTAGTCACAAAATGGTTTGTGAAACGACAGGGCCTCGCACTGGCGCTTGCCCAATCACAGAACGTGGGCTCGGCCGTCTTTGCTCCGTTGGTTGTTTTCCTCCTTGCCCGCAACGATTGGCGTTGGTCGTATATCTGGCTTGGGGTAGTCACCTTGATCGTCCTTCCTTTGTCCCTGCTCATGCGGGATAAGCCTGTAGCACCGGTTTCCGCTCGGGGGGTGGACTCGGCTCTCAAAGGTTCTGATCAGACGGGGAGTGATCCAGTCCAAACTTCTGCATATAGGGCATCTGGCATGTCCCTGAGTGAGGCCATGCGGACACGAGCGTTTTGGACGCTCAACTTCATGGTCTTGGGCTGTTGTATGTGTCACTCGTGCATTTTACTGCATGGGTTCAACCATATGACTGACGTGGGCATGCTGGAGTCGGTTGCGGCTCGGGTGGTGATGCTGATGGCTGTGTTTGGCATGATCGGTAAAATTGTTAACGGTCTATTAGCCGATCGTATCGGCGCGAAACGAGCGATTGCCCTGTTTCTTGGTTTACAGGCGGTGATGATTCCCTTTTTTATAGAAGCCCGGCAGGCACCCTCTTTCTACTCTTGGGCCGTCCTGTTTGGGCTAGGGTTTGGTGGGCCGATGCCTGTCTACGCTATGCTCTTTCGAGAGTATTTTGGCACACGTGCGATTGGGACAATCTTGGGCGTCTTTTTTATGGTGGCGTCTATAGGTATGGGATCGGGGGGCATGATGGGTGGTGTATTGTACAATCTATTTGGCGATTATAGCGTGCCTTTTCTTACCAGTTCGACTACCGGTATGATCTCCGCCATTCTCGCTCTCACTTTACCTTCTCCGAAACGAGAGGCCCGAGTGCAAGCGCCACAGATGGCTTTGCAGACAAGCTGACCAAGCTGAGAATACGGGGACAAAAGTTCCTCTCCTGCCTGGCCTGTTCCTGCCCTGATTACGAGATGAGGTGTGCGGCGGTCTCGTCGCGATGTTTCTTGAGATAGGGCATGAACGGTGTCCCGCCCGTACCGCGATCGGTCGGGTTGTCAGCGCGACACTGGTTCTGTTGATGGATATAGCGCCCCGCGTACTCCAGGTGGGTGGAACGGAAGAGTTCAATCTGGTGTACACAGGCGTCTCACGCGCTGCGCAGCCCAGAAGACCGTTGACACGGCGCCAGAACATACTCACGAATACAAGGGCCTTGTTCGATCGTCGCAATATAAACACGGTGATGGAGGGGCATTTGGGCGCGCATCTCTCGCGGGTAGGGACGCAGCCGATCGTCTCGGTGCCCGATGCTGAGTGCAGCATCAAGACAAGGAATAAGAGAACGCTGGGCTCCGGTTTCACCTCGAAACTGGTGCGGGTGGGCTTTATAGGGCGTTACGCCTTGATACGCAACGCCGCGCGGGAGAGCAGGCTGGTCCTTCCGGCCGTGGATATAAGGTCGTACCCGGTCGTAATAGATAGACGGGTTGCACTGTTCAGGCATACGGAGCACGGTTGTGTACATATCTTGCACAACCGTAGCGATGAGGCCGAATTGATGTTCGAGTTCGTCCGGGCGGTTCTCACTCACAGCTCTTTGCGCTGAACCGATTGCTCTGAGCACCGAAGCAGCTTTCGCTTCGATATCGACGTGGATGAGAATAAACCATTCTTCGTCCAAGCTGGCCAAGAAATTGTGTAGCAGAACGATGTTGCCTAACGCGATTGGCCCGTTGGGCTCCAGCCGGCGGCAGTTGTAGAGTGCATACGAGGCGTAGGACAGAACCGGTGGACGATCGAGCTGGTGTGCTACGGCCCTAAACGAAACTTGACCTGTGCGGTAACAAAGCAGTATGAGGAGATGACTAGGGGGAGGTTTCCACGGCGCCGTTAGCAGCGCCAAATGGTGGAGAGCTTACACATTAAGCTCATCAAGCAAGCCAGGAAGGAGGCAGACTATGCAATTTTTCAACTTCCATCTCATGCCCTGGCCACACGTACCAGAGGATTTTGGCGATGCTGAAAAATATCCCTCAGCTTGGGTCACGTTCTCCAATGAGCACTATGATCCCGAAAAAGGGCAGGATCTGTATAATCGCTATCTGGATGAGCTGGAGTATGCAGAAACGTTAGGTTTCGATGGCGTATGCGTGAACGAGCATCATCAAAATACGTATGGCACCATGCCGTCGCCCAATATTATTGCCGCCTTGCTTGCGCGCAGAACCAGTCGGGTCAAGATCGCCATGGTCGGCAACGGGCTGCCGTTGCGCGAGCATCCGATACGGGTGGCAGAGGAGATTGCGATGCTCGACGTCGTCACTGGCGGGCGCATTATCTCCGGTTTTGTGCGTGGTATTGGGTGCGAGTATTACTCTATGGGGGTCAATCCTACCCACTCTCTTGCGCGTTTTCGGGAGGCGCATGATTTGATTATTCGCGCTTGGACCGAGACCGGGCCGTTTAACTTTGACGGTGAACACTACCAGGTTCGCTATGTCAACCTGTGGCCACGTCCGTTTCAACAACCGCATCCTCCCATCTGGATCCCCGGTTTTGGCAGTAAAGATACAATGAGTTGGTGCGCTGATCCGGCTCGCAAGTACCCCTATTTAGCCGTGTACATGTCGGACGCACTCGTCAAAACGTATTTCGATCAATATCGTGCGGAGGCCGAGAAATGTGGATATACAGCTTCTCCGTACCAACTGGGTCATTTGCTCCCCATCTATGTGGCTGAAACCGATGAGCGTGCTCGTGAAGAAGCGGCAGACCACGTTCTGTGGCTTTATCACCGGGGGTTGCGGATTCCCTTAAACATGCTCTTCCCGCCGGGGTATGTTACGCAGGAGTCCATGAAACATGTTTTGGGGATGGCTGATGATCTCGACTATGCCAAGATGTCTTTCGATGACCTGAATGATCGCGGCTATTGTGTCGTGGGCGGTGTGGAGACCGTTAAGCAACGGCTTGCCGCTTCTATCAAAGAATTAGGCTACGGCATTTTACTGTCCCTACTCCAGATTGGTGACATGCCGCACTACCGGACCGTCAAAAATATGGAGCTGTTCGCCACTGAGGTCATGCCGTATTTGAGAAAAGAGTTTCAGGGCATGCAGGAAAAGTGGGCTCAGGCCGCGTAGGTGAGGATCGGAGCTCGCATGCTTCGGCCCTCCGGAGGCTCTACCTATCACTTGCGAGTTGCTGCAGGACCTCCAGAACAGCCCGATGAATGTGACTGTTTGACGCAAGCGTTTGCTCACCGTGGAGATCGAAACGAGCGCCAGAAAAATCACTCGTACGGCCTCCGGCTTCTTCGACCAGGAGTGAGCCGGCTGCAACATCCCACGGGTGCAGCCGCCACTCCCAGAAGCCATCCGCCCGGCCACAGGCCACATAGCACAAGTCGAGCGCAGCAGAACCGCTCCGCCTGACACCGTGGGTGCGCAGCATAAAGGCTTCGTAGTAACGAAGATAAAATGCGCTCCGCGCGCGGCGATCATACGGGAAACCTGTCAGCAGCAGACTCTGATCAAGTTGTGCTGCGGAAGAGACATGAATCGAATTTCCGTTGAGATACGCGCCTCCGTTACGACTGGCGCAGAAGGTCTCGTTCCGAAGCGGGTCGTGGACCACCCCCACAATTATTTTTGACTCATAGGCGAGGGCGATAGAAACGGCAAAGTGTGGATAGGTGTGGGCAAAATTTGTGGTTCCGTCCAATGGATCGATATACCAACAATACGGGCTGTCGGGGCCGGACCTGGCCGATTCCTCTGCGATGAACTTATGCGCTGGAAAACGTGAACGCAGCATATCGGTAATCAGACGATCAGCCGCTTTATCCACGTTGGTGACCAGATCGACCATGTCCGTTTTTATTTCGACTTGTTTGGTTTTGAGCCAGTTTTCCTTGAGAAGAAGACCTGCTTGCAGCGCCGCGTCTTGGGCAGCTGTTATGAACGCTCGCATAGATGTATTGTGGCAAGCGCGTTTGGCGCCTGCAATAGGACGATATAACGAAAGGATATCCGTGCGTATCTTTGCCCCAGCAAAAGTCAATCTTTTTCTACGTATTGTTGGCCAACGGTCCGATGGCTATCACCTACTGGATTCTCTCATGGCTCCGGTGCATTTATATGACGCAATTGCGATTCAGGCCGAGAGGCGAGAGCAAAACAAGTTAAGAATCACACTGACCTGTGACAAGCTAGACCTACCGACTGATCAATCCAATCTCGCCTATCGAGCCGCTCTACTCATATGTAGAGAAACTGAAACCACTGCGACTATTACGATTGATCTGCAAAAAAATATTCCGGCTGGTGCAGGCTTAGGCGGCGGGAGTAGCGATGCCGCCGCTGTGCTCAAGGCCCTGAATTGTTTGCTCTCTTTGGGGCTGAATGTCTCCCAACTGTGCCAGTTGGCGGCGCAAATTGGGGCAGACGTTCCCTTTTTCATCCCTTGTAGGTTAGCCCGGGTGAGAGGAATTGGTGAAATCCTGACTCCTCTTCCGCCTCTTCCTCGGCACTGGCTGGTGATTGTAGTTCCGCCTTTTACTGTTTCTACACCATGGGCCTATCGACGCTTTGATGAGCTTTCTCCGGACGTGACATGCAGCCCAGCCGATTCGACACTGCAAATCACAGCTCAGCAATGGCCGGACATCGGTGTTTTTGTCAACGATCTTGAGCAGGCCGTTCTGCCGGAACACCCGCTTATCGCACAGAGCAAGAGTAGGCTTCTTGAACTCGGTGCTGAGATGGCCCTGATGTCTGGCAGTGGTTCTGCCGTATTCGGTGTCTTTACAGAGCAGCTACAGGCGCAGCAGGCTGCTGCGACTTTCACCGACTCCGAACAGGCATTTGTTGTGACAGTAGTAGAGCAGGCCTTGGAATAGTGATTTCTTCTGTCTTCATCAGCATCGTTGTTGTGCTGTCGTAGGCGAGAGAGCAGGTGGGAGAGAAGGTTGCTCTTTTGCTCTTAACCGCAGTAGACTTTCCTTAGGAAAGGTGCTAAAAAACGCGGTCTCGAATAGCGGTCTGATCTTCTATAATCTGCTGATTTCATTTGACAATCGAATGACGATGGAATGGTTGGATAACCTGTCCGGCAAGGAGGACAGGTGGAAGGACGGGTTGGGCCAGTTGTATGTGAAGAAAGGAATACCGACAGCGATAGGGGAAGAGCAGCCGTAATGATGGGGAGTAGCCAAGTCAGGTAAGGCACCGGGTTTTGATCCCGGCATTCGCAGGTTCGAGTCCTGCCTCCCCAGCTGCCTTTCTGGGACGAGGTCGTGAGAGTCCTGTTCATGTGAGACGCCGTGTTAAAAATATTTGCTGGAAATTCAAATCGTCCGCTTGCGCAAGAGATCTGCGCTTCCCAGGGCAGTTCTCTCGGTACAGCTGATATCCGTACGTTTAGTGATGGTGAAATCGCGGTTGAGATCACGGAGAACGTCCGTGGGGGCGATATCTTTGTCGTCCAGTCCATCTGTACGCCCGGCAACGATAATCTTATGGAGCTGCTCCTGATGATTGATGCCTTTAAGCGCGCGTCGGCCAATCGTATTACCGCTGTGGTCCCGTATTATGGATACGCACGACAAGATAGGAAAGTTGCGCCCCGGGTGCCCATTAGCGCCAAACTTGTTGCCGACCTAATAACGACGGCTGGCGCGTCTCGGGTGCTGACCGTTGAATTACACGCCGGACAGATCCAGGGCTTTTTTAATATCCCTGTTGATAATCTCTTTTCTTCGCAGGTCTTATTGCCGTATTTGCAGTCTCGGGTTGGCCGTGAGCCGGTTAGTGTGGTGTCTCCTGATGCGGGAGGAGTGGAGCGCGCGCGCGCGTTCGCCAAACGCATGGGAGCGTCGTTAGCAATTATTGATAAACGGCGCGCCCAGGAAGAGGAAAGTGAGATTGACGGCAAAGCGAACCGCGACGTTGTCGAGATGAACGTCATTGGTGAGGTTGATGGGCGTGTCGCTATTCTGGTTGATGATATGGTAGACACAGCAGGAACGTTGACGACAGCGGCCAACGCGATCCAGGATGCCGGCGCAAAAGCGGTGATTGCCTGCTGTACCCATGCGGTGCTGTCAGGGCCGGCTATCGAGCGCATCCAGGCCTCAGCCCTCGAAGAGTTGGTTGTCACGAACTCCATCCCACTTACGCCAGAAGCACAAGCTGTTGGAAAAATTCGGGTCCTTTCTGTGGCCCCGCTGATTGGAGAGGCTATTCGTCGGATACATAATGAAGAATCAATTAGTTCCTTGTTTGTGTAAGATCCAAAGAGAGAAGGATATCAATGGAAACCATAAAACTCGGTGTTGAGCCCAGACAAGAAAAGGGCAAAGGCAAAGCTGGCCGACTGCGTAGGAGTGGCAAGGTGCCCGGAATCTTCTATGGTCCAGGCGAAGACGCTGTTTCGGTGTGTGTGAATACACGCGAGTTTCAGCAGCAAGTCTCACACCTCGAGGGATCACACCTCGTCCAGTTCCTCTCGGAGACACCACAGCTGAATGAAAAAATTGTACTGCTAAAAGAGGTGCAGCAGGATCCTATAACCGCAGACCCGCTCCATATTGACTTTTATGCGATCGATGTGAACGTGGTTCTCCAAGTTGGCGTAGTACTTCATCTGACGGGTCGAGCGGAAGGAGTGACTGCTGGTGGTTCCCTACAACACGCTCGGCGGGAAATTATGGTGGAATGCCTGCCGCTTGACATCCCCGATTTCATTGAGGTCGATGTGTCGCATTTAGCCATTAACGATGCCATACACGTTGGAGATCTGACTCTCCCACCGAACGTCAAGTCTGTGGAGGACGCACAGCTTATGCTTGCGTCTGTGATTGCCCCGGCTGCAGAACCAGAGCCTGAGGCCGAGGCTGTAGAAGATGAGGAAGCGGCTGGGGAGGGTGAAACTCCAGCTGAGGGAGAAGCTGCGGAAGGCGAGGCGCGGTCTGCCGAGTAATGCCCCTGATGGGTTGCGGGGTGTGATGGAATAGCGAGATGAAATGGGATAATGCGCGTCATTATGGGACTCGGAAATCCTGGCGGGCGCTACGAAAAGACCCGTCACAATGCAGGCTTTCGGATGATTGATAAACTCGCAATACGTTTGGGGGGGGGTCCAGCTTTCACAATACGAATGGTCTTCTCGGCTGGGACGGGGAACACGTTTGTCTTATACAGCCACAGACATATATGAATAGAAGCGGCGAAGCTGCTGCCTGCTTGTGCGAAATATACCAAGTGCAGCGAACAGATTTTGTTGTGGGATGTGACGATTTGAATCTCCCGCTGGGCCGTCTCCGCATTAAGCGGACGGGTGGTTCTGGGGGACATGATGGAATTGCGTCGATTATGGCGGTCCTGGCAGGCTCGGACTTTGCTCGGATAAAGATCGGAATTGGTCGCCGGCCAGCTAGGCTCGATCCAGCCGATTTTGTTCTCCAGCCCTTTACTCGGGACGAAGAAGCCTTTACTCTCCCGGCGGCGTAACATGCCGTTACTGCGGTTGAGGCCGTTCTTGCTGAGGGGTTTGATCATGCCATGGCGTTATTTAAGGGCGCCGATAGCGCGAGGCCTGCAAGTCCTGTGCAGGGGGTAGTTTGAAAACCTGGCCTCATCCTTTCGGCGTTGTACACTGTACGCGATAAAAGAGAGGCCAATCGGAGGAGTTCATGCCGATTTATGAGACCCTATATATCCTTCACCCGGAACTGTCCGCAGCTCGGGTGAAGGAAGTTGTCGAAGGAATGCAAAAGACCCTCGAAGAGAGTCAGGCAAAAATGTTATGGGTTGAAGAGTGGGGGTTGCGCAACTTAGCCTATGACATTCAGAAACAAAAACGCGGATATTATGTGCGCTTCGAATACGATTCTCCTCCTCAGGCCGTCAGAGCCTTGGAACGGGTCTTGCGCTTAAGCGAAGACGCCATGCGGTTCTTATCCGTTGCGCGCTCTGCACCGTCGGAGGGGCAAGATCCGAAATCTCAGTCACCTAAACCTGCTGAGCCAGCCGCAGCGGTCGTTCCTAGGTCAGCAGAGAGTGATGCGCCGCAGTCCACTGCCCCAGAAGAAGGGACAGGTGATGCACCCCAAGCTACTACTCCAGAGGGCGAGGCGAGTGAGCCCCCTTCAGAGGCTTCAGAGGAAAATACAGAAGGACAATGAGACGTGAGTCTTTTGTGTGAGGAAAGGATACAATAAGGTCATATTTGCGGGCCGATTCCATCGGAGTCCGGAATTAACGTTCTCCTTTTTAGTACCGAAGAGTAAAGAGAAAGAAGACGATCTTTTTGTTGACGTTGTGGCTTTTCGGACACTCGCAGAAGAATATTGTCCAGTATTGATAAATGGGAAAGCCGTTCTTGTGGAAGGAACGTTGGCTCCTTGTCGGTGGAATAAGGTAGAAGGCGTGATACGCGATCCCTACGAAGTGCGAGTTTCTCTGATTCGGATTATCGAGTGACGAATAAAGCCAATAGAAAAAGATGAACACTGCTGAGCAGTAAAGGGAGTAATTATGCAAGGACCGCCCAGAGGTAAATTTAACCGGCGCGGCGGGGATGATAGATATCCCCGTCGGCGTATGCGCCGGAAAGTCTGTCGTTTTTGTGTGGATAAGAAAGATTCCATCGACTTTAAAGAAACTTCTCTACTCGGAGATTTTATTACCGAGCGAGGGAAAATTATCCCGAGCCGTATTACGGGGACGTGTTTTTGGCATCAAAGGAAACTCACCCTTGCAATTAAACAAGCACGCGCGATTGCGTTGCTGCCCTACGCTGCCGATCAGGTGTGATCGAATCCTCTCTGAGCCTATGTGCACTGTGTAGTATTTAGTTGTGTTTTTACGGACGCTCGCGTAAGGTAAGGACCGGTATGGAGATTATTTTACAAGAAGAGGTGGTGAGTCTCGGGCAGATCGGAGATCTGGTCAAGGTGAAGAATGGCTATGCACGGAATTATCTGCTTCCCCGTGGTTTGGCTGTTGTGGCGAACAGACGTAATATTCGTGTCCTGGATCATCAAAAGCGTCTTGCTACGGAGAAAAAGGAACGTGTACAAAAGCAGGCAAATGTTTTAACGGCACGGCTTTCGGGTCTCACGATCGCTATTCCTGCTCGTGCTGGTGAGGGAGAGAAGCTGTTTGGTTCTGTTACGAATATCGATATTGAGAAAGCGCTCACGGCGCAAGGCGTGAGCGTAGATCGTCGGAGAATTATCCTTGTTGAGCCCATTAAACAGCTCGGGACCTATGAGGTTCCAGTGCGTTTAAGTGGGGGAGTCCAGGCGAAAGTGACTGTTCAAGTCACGCCGGAAGACGCGGCCTGACGCTTTTCTTGACATACTATGGGAAAGTTAGTACGCACCAAACGAATATTCGATAGCGGAGCGATTTGCAGGCGCGTAGCTCAGTGGGAGAGCACTTCCTTGACACGGAAGGGGTCGGCGGTTCAATCCCGCCCGTGCCTATACTGCACAAAGAATTAGAACTAATACACGTCCACGATTCGAAGATAAATATATCCATCCGATGCTGAATAGGATGGAAAGAGGCATCAGTAACGGATGCCTCTTTTCTTTTTCGTATGAGTGAAGCCGCTCAAAATATTCTACCCGAAGCCCGCGGACAAGCCTCCGCTGACAAGGTCTCCGACAGGGTCGGCAACAATGCAGGCAGCGTGAAACCGCAAGACCTGAGCCGTCGCGTGCCTAAGGCGATTGCTGCACGGGTGGATGGAAAAGTAGTTGACTTGTCCTCTCCTCTGATCACCGAGGACGCCGAGCCTATTCTCCCGTCCTCTCCTGAAGGACTCGAAGTCCTACGCCATTCGACCGCCCATCTGATGGCCCAAGCCGTGAAACGCCTCGTTCCTGCTGTACAGATCACCATTGGGCCTGTTATCAAGAACGGTTTCTATTACGATTTTAAACATGACGGTTCGTTTACACCCGAAGATTTAGAACGCATCGAAGCCGAGATGCGAGCTATTGTGAAAGAAAACATCCCGGTCAAGCGAGAAGAAGTCTCGCGCAATGATGCCGTCCATCTTTTTCGAGAGATGGGGGAGCATTATAAAGCCGAGATTATTGAGGGCATTCCCGGCGACGAAGTTCTTTCGGTCTACCGCCAAGGTGAGTTCGTTGATCTGTGTCGCGGTCCGCATGTCCCCTCAACCGGGCGACTCCAGGCATTTGAGCTGACGGGCGTAGCCGGTGCCTATTGGCGTGGAGACGAAAAGAATGAGATGCTGCAGCGTATCTATGGGGCCGCGTTTGCAACACCGAAAGAGCTGCGCCAACACCTTGCCTTACTTGAGGAAGCCAAGAGGCGTGACCATCGCCGTTTGGGGAAAGACCTCGACCTCTTCAGCTTTAACCCCGTTGCGCCGGGGAGTCCATTTTTTCATCCCAAAGGGACCCTGATCTACAATGAGCTCGTTGCGTATATACGCAGCCTCTATCAGCGCTACGGCTATCAAGAGGTCATCACCCCACAGATTTTTGATGTGGATCTGTGGCACCGCTCCGGACATTACGATAACTACAAAGAGAATATCTATTTTACTGAGGTCGAAGGACGGGACTTTGGTGTGAAGCCGATGAATTGTCCCGGCCATACGTATATTTATGCGGCCAAGAAGCGCTCGTATAGGGACCTCCCGCTGCGCTATGCCGACTTTGCCCGGTTGCACCGCTTTGAACGCTCTGGGGTGTTATCGGGGCTTACGCGGGTACGCTCTTTTGCTCAAGACGATGCCCACATCTTTTGCGCTCCGGAGCAAATCGAGAGTGAAGTGGGCGCGGTCTTGCGCATGATTAATGAGGTCTACCGAACGTTCGGTTTCGAAGAGGTTCATTTTTATCTCTCAACGCGTCCGGAGAAGCGTTTGGGAGACGATGCTACCTGGGATCGAGCTGAAGCGGCTCTTTCCTCTGCGTTAAAAGCAAATGATGTTACCTTTGAGGTCAATGAGGCTGACGGTGCGTTTTACGGCCCCAAAATAGACTTTATTGTACTTGATGCCTTACGCCGGGAATGGCAACTGGCCACAATCCAGCTTGACTTCATGCTTCCCGAGCGTTTTGATCTGACCTATGTCACGGCCCAAGGCGAAGAAGCACGACCGGTGATGATTCATCGTGCTGTGTTAGGGTCTATAGAACGTTTTATGGGCGTCCTCATCGAACACTGTGGTGGCGATTTCCCGCTGTGGTTGGCTCCCGTTCAGGCGAAGATCGTCACGGTGACTGATAATCAAGATACATACGCTCGATCCGTTGAGGAGCGGCTTCGACAGGCCGGAATTCGCTGCGAACTCGACCTACGGAATGAAAAGCTCGGGTATAAAATCCGTGGAGCGGAAATGCAGAAGATACCGTATATAGTCGTGATTGGGGACAAAGAGGTTCAAGCCGGTACGGTTGCCCCACGGGCGCGGAAACGAGAGAAGATCGCTCCGCTCCTCGTTGAGGCATTTATCCAGCGCTTGAGCCATGAACGTGTCCCGGGAGGTGCACCATAGCTAGAGAAGCGGGAGTTCGAATTAACCAGCAGATTCGCGCTCGTGAGGTGCGGGTTATCGACGCTGATGGCGAGCAGGTCGGTATTCAGCCGCTTGGCGAGGCATTCCGAACAGCGATCAGCCAAGACCTCGATCTGGTGGAAATTGCAGCGAAGTCCTCTCCCCCTGTCTGCCGAATCATGGATTATGGCAAGTATCGCTACTTGCAGAAAAAGAAGGTTCAGGAGTCTAAGAAGCATCAGACCCAAGTGCTGGTGAAGGAAGTCAAGTTAGGCTCGCGCACCAGCGAACATGATGTGGGCTTCAAGATTAACCATATTCGTCGGTTTATTGAGAAAAAGCACCGGGTAAAAGTCTCGGTCTTTTTTCGGGGACGAGAAATTACCCATCCAGAGATTGGGAAAGAGCTGCTCAACCGTGTATATGAAAAAGTAGAAGATGTCGCATCCCTTGAGACGCCACAGCCTCGCATGGAAGGGCGAAATATGTCAATACTTGTTGTTCCGAGGTAACTATGCCAAAGATTAAAACGCGCCGTGGAGCGGCGAAACGTTTCAAGATCACGGGAACGGGGAAAGTGCGCCGTCGGCGTGCATATCTCCGTCATCAACTATCGGCAAAAACACGGAAGCAGAAACGGAATCTGGATCAACCAGCGCTCGTGGCAGCTGTTGATGTAAAGGCGATCAAAAAGCTGATTCCTTACCTGTAGAGACGGAGAGGAGAAGGATATATGCCACGGGCAAAACGCGGCTTCAAGGCACGGCGACGCAGAAAGCGCATTCTGAAATTGGCCAAAGGGTTTACGGGCGGGCGTCGACGCCTGTACCGCCAGGCGCGAGAAACTGTAGAGCGCGGCCTGGTCTATGCATACCGGGATAGGCGCAATAAAAAGCGTGATTTTCGGCGCTTGTGGAACGTTCGTATTAATGCTGCTGCGCGACTGAACGGTCTCAATTATAGTCGCTTAATCCATGGCCTGTCCCAGGCGAATGTCGAGATTGATCGCAAAATACTCGCGGCACTGGCTATGGAAGATCCTGCAGCTTTTGCTGCGGTCACTGAGCTTGCCAAGCGGCGTCTGGCTGCGTAATGGGGTCAGGGACTCAGCGTAGACTGAGTCCCTGAGACTTCAGAAAATTAATATATTCCTGCTGGAACGCTTCTATTTGTTCGCTTGTGAGCGTGCTGTCTTTCGATTCAATCCAATAGCGGAAGGTGTAGCTGCCCATTCCTTCTGCTAGCCCTTTCCCTTTATACAGTGTGGTAAACTCTCTCCTCTTCAGAAAGGGATGGGAGAATGTGTCGAGTATGTGGTTCAACTCGACAAATCCTGATTCTGCGTTTGCAACAATCGAGAAATCGAACCAGGAGCCAGGATATCGGGAGGCCGCCTGATATCTCGTTTCGGGGAAGATGGGTCCTTCGAGTGCGTCAAAATTCAGCTCGAACCAGACCACTTGGGATTTGGATGCAATTTCAGACAGCAGCCGGTCAGACAAGAATCCAAGGCCGCCGATGACGGTATTATCCAGCTGTATGTCGATAAAGCAGCCTGGGGTTTGCCACGGCGCTGTCTCGTGCGTGCCGGGCTCAAACGCCAACCTGCCCACATTTAACTGCGCGGCGAGGGCTTCAAGAGCGCCTTTTATTGAGCGGAAGTGCTCCTCCAAGTCAGTGCTTCGATCGTTTTGAAAACTGACTCCTGACAAGAAGTTGTACTCTTTCCGCTGTCGTTCCCCCAGCGGCAGATAGACTCGGCCCAGTTCAAATATGCGGAAGTGGTCGCGTAGGACGGCGTTCTTTTTGGTCACTGCAAGGATATTAGGGAGAAGCGTGGTCTGGAGGCGGATATTGTGTTCTGCACTGGAATTAGCCATTTCCAGCGCTGCCTGAGGTTCGTAGCCAATAGTTTTGAGCCAGGTTTCGTCGAACCAACTGTAATTATGGATCTCTGAGAAACCATAGGCTTGGGCTAAGAGGCGTCGGGCTTTATGTTCCGTACGGAGCTGGTCATTAAAGGCGATGGTTTTAACGGAAAAATCCGGCATCTTTGGCTCCAAATTGTCATAGCCGTTGATGCGGGTGATTTCCTCGAGAATATCGACTGGCAGCGAGATATCCTTCTCGCTCCGGAACGGCGGAATCCCGACTTTGAGCACACCTCCGGTAACCTCAGCTTCGAAACCGAGCGCGCTGAGGATGGTTGTGATCTTCTTCGGGGCAATGGGATTGCCGATGCGTCGGTCAAAAAAGATGGTCGGAATTTCAAGTCTTCGCACGTCCCCTTTGAGCTCTCCAGCAGAGGTGAAACGAGAACGCACTTCGGGTTGCATGCCGGCTTTTTGCAAGAGGTGCAGAAAACGTTCCGTGGCAATTTTTGTATTGATAGGAGGCTGTTGTTTCTCGAAACGTTGACTCGCGTCGGTGCGAATGCCCAAACGGGTGGCCGTGCGTCGAATGCGGGCATCTTTGAAATTTGCGCTCTCAAGGAGGAGGATAGTAGTATGCTCACTCACTTCGCTGTTGAGCCCACCCATAATGCCCGCCAAGGCAACTGGTTCCTGCTTATTCCAGATCATGAGATCTTCTGGGACCATCTTTCGTTCCTGGCCGTCTAGCGTTGTAAAATTGCCAAGAGTGCCGAACGGAGCCACGCGTACAGCACGCAGCAGGCCGCCATCGAATGCGTGCATGGGCTGCCCAAGTTCCAGCATGACGTAATTGGTGAGATCAACAAGAATATTAAAGGTGCGTTGTCCAAGGGCATGCAAGCGGTACTGAATGTTCAGTGGGGAGGGAGCGGCAGTCAGGCCTGCCATCTCCGCACAGGAGTAGCAGGGACAATCCTCCGGGTCGTCAATCGTCAGCGGATAGGGCGGTAAGTCATCATATGCGGACAAATCTGCTCGTTCGAGCGGGCGTAGCGGGCGTTCAAAAATTGCAGCGAGCTCTCGAGCAAAACCATAATGTCCCCAGAGGTCGGGGCGATGTGTCAGGCTTTTGTTATCGATTTCCAGAAGCGAGTCCGAGGGCGGAATCAGATTCGCAAGGGCAACCCCGTCTTCAAGAGACTCAGGCAGCTCGATAATGCCGAAATGGCCGCCACCCATTCCTATTTCATCCGAAGAGCACAAGATGCCTTGGCTGAGGTGCCTGCCCATCCGCTTCTCTGCGATAACGTGTCCCCCGGCAATGCGGACTCCGGCTGGGGCAAAAGCGGTTTTCATACCGACTCGAACATTGGGAGCATCGCAGACCGTAGTAAACTGATCGGCACCACATTGGACGTGTACGAAGGTCTGCGACCCATTGAGTGGCTCAACAAACATGACACTGCCGATCCGGACGCCGTCCAGCGCGCGAACCAGTGTTTCCACGTCTTCTACCTCCGCCGTGGCCATAGTGAGACGATTCGCGACCGTCTCAGGGGAGACATCAGAGAAGTCCACATACTGGGATATCCAGTCGAGAGATATTTTCATCGGCCACTCCTACTCAGACGGATGCTGGAAACTGCTCACAGAAACGGAGATCCCCCGAGTTTAGCAGCCGAATGTCCGGAATGTTGTATTTCATCATAGCGAGCCGTGTTAGCCCCAGGCCAAATGCAAACCCACTAAATTCATTCGGGTCCAGCTTGCCGAATTCTAGCACCTTGGGGTGCACCAGACCGCATGGCAACAACTCGATCCAGCCGGACTTTTTGCAGGTTGAACATCCCTTGCCACCGCAGATCAGACATTGAATGTCTAATTCGAACCCCGGCTCGACAAAGGGGAAATATCCCGGGCGTAATCGGACAGTGACTTCTCGGTGGAAGACTGCAGTCAATAACGTATGCATGACGGCAATCAAATTTGCGACGGAGATTTCCTCGTCTACCATTAGGCCTTCAAGTTGGTAGAAGGTATTCTCATGACTCGCATCAATAGCTTCGTTACGAAAGCAGCGGCCGGGAAAGATCGCTCGAATTGGCGCGCCATAGTGCTCCAACGCGCGAACTTGATTGGGAGAAGTGTGGGTGCGTAGCAGCAGGCCGTTTTTGAGCCAGTACGTATCCTGCATATCCCGGGCAGGATGGTCACTGGGAATGTTGAGGCTCTCGAAGTTATAATAGTCCGTCTCAACGTGGTAGCCGCTCAGGATCATAAAACCCATAGACTGAAAGATCTCTTCCAGTTCCATTTGGACAAGAGAAATTGGGTGCAGATGGCCGATGTTGTTATTGAGACCAGGCAGGGTCATATCGATAACCGCCTTCGGTCGTGACGTACTCTGTTGTTGAGCGATTGCATCCTGAATTTGCTGTTCAGCAAAATTCTTGAGTTCGTTGAACTGCTGTCCAAAATGTTTCTTTTCATCTGGTGACATGACGGAGAAGTCAGCATTTTTTCGGAGTAGTGTGATCGTTCCTTTACGGCCGAGATAACGGATACGAATTTCCTCAAGCTCTTGATCCGTGGTGGCGGCAGCAAGGTCTTTGCTCAACTGAGCATGGATGTCCTGCAAGGTCTTTCCTCCATATCGTTATTAGGCCCCTATCCTAGCGTTGGCTGTGTTGTGCGGAAAGCCCTCCCGTGTCGTGCCGGATGATCCCGCGCTGGGCGCGCAAACTTGACTTCAAGACTTGGCTCTATTATGTTCGCAGCGTTATATGTATAGGGTTCGCTATTACATCTTTTGGTCGTTGCGCGGGATCGAGTGTGCGTTACGGAAGGAGACCGTCTGGCCGAGACAGTCAGTGCCGCAGCGCAAAAGCTCGACCTCCCTCCCGTCTATTGATGCTCGTGTGTGAATATCAAACCGGAGAATTTGACCTTTATTGAGGAGAATTGTAGAGGGGGCTGACCTATGACTAAAGCAGATATTGTAGAACGAATTTATGAAAAGGTGGGATTCTCGAAAAAAGAAGCGACCGATGTCGTGGAGTCGATATTTGGAATAATCAAGGGTCGCCTCGAAAAAGGGGAGAAAGTAAAAATCTCCGGATTTGGGAATTTTGTCATTAATGAAAAGCGGCCACGTAAAGGGCGAAATCCACAAACGGGCGAGGAAATTATCATCTCAGGCCGTAGTGTTCTCTCATTCAAACCGAGTCCGGTATTAAAGAAGGCCATTAACCCACTTTTGCCAAACTGAGCGTATAGTGGATCAGGTTGAGTTCCCGAATAAGCTCTATTTTCGCATCGGTGAAGTCGCGAAGATCATCGGTGTGAAGCCATATGTGTTGCGTTACTGGGAAACAGAGTTTTCTGTTCTCAAGCCGGGCAAGACCCCATCACGCCACCGCCTGTACCGGCGCCGTGATGTTGAAACCTTGCTCGAGATCAAGTACCTCTTGTACGAAGAAGGCTTCACTATTGCTGGGGCAAAAAAACGCCTCAAAGATGGGGAAAAAGAAGAAGAAGCTGCTCCTGTGTCTCAGGTGCAACCACTCCAGGCTGATCGGCGCCAAATTTTGACCGAGATTCATAAGGACATCCGGTCTCTGCACAAGATCCTAAGTGCAGAAAGGCGCTAGACGATTCGTTTTTAGCCTGCCCCGATAAGAAGAAAAAGTTTCTTGTTGATGCGACCTTACGTCGTATGGTAGCATAGAAGACGAGAAACTGTTCTAGGGGTCGGGACGACCCATTCCCTACATACAGTAGGACACGTAGAGCAAGAGGAGGGGTGGATGCGGTCAACGTGGTGGATGTGGTGCTCTTTTGTCTTGAGTGTGGGCAGCCTGCTTGGCGGCCTTACGATGCCCGCCTTTGCTTTTGAGGAGCACAGGCGGATCCCTCGGCTCCCAGATTCTCAAAATTTTGCTGCGGTTCTCCTACAAGATGCGGAGACCGGCCAGGTGTTATTTGCCAAAAACAGCCAGAAAATATGGCCCCAGGCTTCTCTGACCAAAATGATGTTAGGATTGGTCGTTTTTGAGGAAATTGAAAAGGGGAATATTGCGCTGCGCACTCCGGTGAAAATTAGTCGCCGTGCCAGTCGGACGAGAGGCCGAACGATCGGCTTGCGGTCTGGAGAAGTGTTTTCTCTAGAAGAACTCCTCCAAACAGTGTTAGTGACCTCTGCAAATGACGCTGCTGTTGCAGTGGCTGAGCATGTGTGTGGCTCGGTGAGCAAGTGTGTTCAGCGTATGAACGACCGAGCCCAGGAACTGGGTATGAAGCGTGCCCAGTATCAGACTGTCAACGGAATGCCGACGAAACGAGATCAAGCTCCTGATATGGCGCCCGCTGAGGATATCGCCGTCCTCGCTCGGGCGCTTTTACGCCACCCCCGCGTCCTTACCTGGACTTCGCAACAATCTATGCCGTTTCGAAATGGTCGCCAGAGACTACCAAATACAAACCGGCTGGTTGGTCGAACAAACGGAGTTGACGGTTTAAAGACAGGATTTACGAGAAAGGCCCATTTCAATCTTGTGACGACTGCGCAACGGGGCTCTGTGCGTCTCATCGCCATTGTCTTTGGCGGGAAAACCAGTACTATACGCTTTCGAATTGGTAAGGACTTGCTTGAGTGGGGATTCACGAATTTTACGCGGCTTCGGCTCATAGAGGGAGGAGCTCCCCTGTGGGTCGAGATTCGGGTTGAGAATGGCAGCATGTCTGCCTTCCAACCGGTTGCCGCAGCAATGGCTGCGCCCCTTGTTCGGAAAGACGAGATTGCGGCTGTATCTGTCGCGCTGCAAATTCCTAGCCGGGTGTCAGCCCCCGTACTGCGTCATCAGGTTCTTGGAGAAATAGTTGTCCGACGGGGTAAACAAACGCTTGCCGTTATTCCGGCATTGAGTCCAGGTGAGATTCCGCAGGCCAGGTGGACGCATGCCCGTCGATAGCGTGTTGGAAACGGTAAAAAGCGCTTGCATACTGACGAAAGATGCTTAAGTTGCCTCTGCACGTTGGAAAGAGGTCGATGAAAGGAGATCGTTCGCATGGCGAGTAAATTGGTCTATTTACATGATAAAGCCCGCACGGGGATTCTGAGAGGCGTCAACCTCATAGCTGATGTGACTCAGGTGACACTCGGACCACGGGGTCGCAATGTCCTCTTAGAGAAAAGTTATGGGGCTCCAGTAGTCACAAAAGACGGTGTGACAGTTGTGAAAGAAGTTGAGCTTGACGATAAATTTGAGAACATGGGAGCAAAGATGGTCCGCGAGGTTGCGACCAAGACCTCGGATGTCGCCGGTGACGGGACCACGACCGCAACGATCTTGTCGCGGGCCGTTCTAACTGAAGGGCTGCGTTTGCAAGTTGCCGGGTTTGACCCTATGTCGCTCAAACGCGGTATTGATGCGGCGGTTGAGCAAATTGTGGAGGGGGTACAAAAGCAGAGCCGACAGGTCCGGGGACGAGAGGATATTGCCCAAGTCGGGACGATCGCAGCGAATGGGGAATCAACCATAGGTGACACGATCGCCGAAGCCATGGAGCGCGTGGGAAACGAAGGCGTAATTACTCTTGAAGAAGGGAAAGGGCTGGACACGGTTCTCGACGTTGTTGAGGGCATGCAGTTTGATCGCGGCTTTCTCTCTCCTTATTTTGTCTCAGATCCTGAGAAACAGACTGCCGAAATGGATGAACCCTACATCCTCTTGCACGAAAAAAAGATCTCGAATATGGGAGACCTTATCCCTCTACTTGAGAAAATAGCGCAAAGTGGGCGTCCGCTTGTCATTATTGCCGAAGACCTTGAAGGCGAAGCGTTGGCCGCATTGGTGGTGAATAAAATTCGGGGGACCCTCAACTGCGCTGCGGTAAAGGCCCCCGGCTTTGGCGACCGCCGTACAGCCATGCTGGAAGACATTGCCATTCTGACTGGTGGCAGAGTTGTGGCAGAAGAACTGGGCATGAAGCTCGAAAATATCGAGCTCAGTGACCTGGGAAGCTGTCGGCGTCTAGTGATGGATAAAGATAACACCACCATTATCGCCGGAGCGGGGAAAAAGAAGGATATGCAGGGCCGCGCTGACCAGATTCGTTCCCAGATTGAAGAAACGACTTCGGATTATGATCGAGAAAAACTCCAAGAGCGTTTGGCTAAATTAGCCGGTGGGGTGGCTGTGGTTAAGATTGGGGCAGCCACGGAAGTGGAGATGAAAGAACGAAAAGCCCGCGTTGATGATGCGCTGCATGCCACAAGATCTGCCGTAGAAGAAGGCATCGTGCCTGGTGGAGGTGTTGCCTTGCTGCGGGCCCAGGCCAAGCTAGATGAGCTGTCTTTTGACGATGATAGAGCTGCGGGGGTCAATATTATCCGTCGGGCGGTTGAAGAGCCGATTCGGCAAATCGCTAAGAACTCCGGACTTGATGCTCCAGTCGTGCTGGACAAAGTCAAAAAGAGCAGGGGCGATATCGGGTTTAATGCTGTATCCGGAGAATATGAGAGCCTCTTCAAGGCTGGAGTCATCGACTCAACAAAAGTCGTTCGCGTAGCATTACAAAATGCGGCGAGCGTAGCGGGTTTAATGCTAACGACTGAGGCCGCGATCGCTGAAAAACCAGAGGAACCAGATCCAGCAGCGGGCGGTCATGACCATGGTGATGATTTTGATGATGATTATTAAGCCGTGACACTGTAATCCGATTGCAAGAGAGGGGGTCGGACGGCCCCCTTTTTTATTGCTGCCTGTGAAGCGGGATCCCCTCTTTTCTCGTTTTTCATTCCTTTGGCTTTCTCTCTTTGTTATGGGATAGCATTTCTTTTAGTAATCTATTACGAACTGGCGTATGATCGACCTCTCCCCTCCCTCGCATGTTGAGAAGACAGTTCGTGACATTCACCGATTCATAGAAAACGATCTCTCACCCATTGAGCAGGATCTTTCTCAACACCTTATCAATGAACACCTCTATCTGCGCCAAGACGGACGCCTTGCGCCCGAGGTGTTGGCCGCCCAGCAGACGATTCGGAAACGGTCGGCGGAGAAGGGTTTGTATGCTCTCCACATGCCCAAAGAAGTCGGCGGTGGCGGTCTGAGCCTGACTGATATGTTCTTTGTCCACGAGGCTGTCTACCAGCATGGCATAGGGGTAACGCAATGGATGCTGTCGTGGACGGAGGGACCAAACCAGATGCTGATGGTTCTCAACGAGGAGCAGAAGCAAAAATACCTCCTGCCGATGATGCGGGGTGAAACGACCGGCGCTTACGCCATCACTGAGTATCGAGGCGGTTCTGACGTGCTCGGTATGCAGACCCAAGCGGAAAAGCGTGGCGATGCTTGGGTGATTAACGGCACGAAGGCTTATATCACAAATGCCCAGTATGCAGACTTGGTTTTCGTGTGCGCCATGCACGATCCGAGCAAAGGCGGTGCAGGAGCAACCGCCTTTATTGTGGAGCGAGACAATCCCGGGCTCGAGATCGGGCGAACCTACCGAACCATTATGGATGACGGAATGACTGGCGAGTTACGGTTTGAGAATTGCCACGTACCACAGGAAAACATGTGGGGGCAGGAGGGTGAAGGCT
The DNA here is from genome assembly GCA_964495015.1 of uncultured Enterobacteriaceae bacterium. GTDB lineage: Bacteria > Desulfobacterota > Binatia > Bin18 > Bin18 > Bin18. The sequence continues at coordinate 27,180 of CAZBUD010000016.1, forward strand.
TTTACCTCAGCATGGGCATGATCAACTGGATTCGCGTGCGCCGCGGGGGCATGTGCACCGGCCTGGGGCAATATTTGCTGGATCGGTGTATCGATTATATTAAAAACCGGCGTGCGTTTGGTGGCGCACTCAGCCGTTTTCAAGCCCTGCAGTGGATGGTTGTGGATTCTTACCTGGATGTCCAAGCCATGCGCAGTATGTCGCTTCAAAGTCTCTGGCAGGCCGACCAGGGAAACCTGTGGGCGTTCAAGGTCGATCCTCAACTCATCAAGGCCGTGTGTGCGCTCAAGGTCTTTTGCGATGAAGCGCTGTATCGCGTAGCCGACCGAGCGGTGCAGCTCCACGGTGCCCATGGACTCATGAAGGAATCCGGAATTGAAAAAATATTTCGGATTGCCCGCAATCTGCGTATCCCTGGGGGAACGGATGAGATCCAGCGGGTGAATATTGCCAAGGCTCTCGGATTGTAACGTGTCCACGCTCTTCCCTCTGCCTCTTGCTGTCCCTTGACCAACCTTTTCCCCCCCGGATACTGCAAGGCAGTGAGGGCTATCGAATCTGTCAATACTGAGTCTCGTACCGAGACCGCTAATCAGCAGAAATTCTTTTATGGCTGGGTGGTAGTTGCCTGTTCGTTTATCGTCCTGACGGCTGCATATGGTGTTCAGTTTTCCTTTGGCGTGTTCATGCCGGAGATATCGGCTGAAATGGGCTGGGGACGGACGGAACTCTCTTTAGCCTATGCGTTCTACGTTTTCGTCTATAGCGGCCTTGGAATTGTAAGCGGCTGGTGTACCGACCGTTGGGGGCCGCGCATTGTAATTTTGGTTGGCGGTCTCCTGCTGGGGAGTGGTACTATGCTGATGAGCCAAGTGCACGCGCTCAGCCAACTATACGTATTCCTTGGTTGTATCGCTGCTCTTGGCATGAGCGCTGCCTTTGTGCCGTGCAACTCTACAGTGGTGCGCTGGTTTATTGAGCAGCGTGGTCTTGCGCTCAGTATCAGTACGAGTGGGTCAAGTTTTGGAAACTTTCTTGTTCCACCACTCACAGCAGCTCTGATTACGGCCTATGGCTGGCGGGTGACGTATCTGATGATTGGGCTCATTAGCATGGCCATCATCGTATTGTGTTCACTATTTATTATCCGCGATCCTGAGACGGCTGGACTACAACCGGACGGGACTGTGCCGGTTGAACCAGTTCCGCGATCAGAATCCCAGGCTCAGGTGAGTACGGCTGACGAATGGACGCTGGCAACAGCTCGGCAGACCTCGGCCTTCTGGATGCTGGTCGTGATCTTTACCATGACGTGGTTAGTCGTCTTCATGCCGGTGATCCATATTGTTCCATTCGCGATGGACCTCGGTGTTCCGCAAGTCCGCGCGTCCACGCTCATTAGTGTTATCGGTCTGGCTGGATTTGGCGGACGACTCTTAATGGGACCGATTTCCGACCGCCTGGGTCGTATTCCAGCATTAAAAGTATGCCTGCTGCTGCAAACCCTGGCCTTTCTCGGGTTTTCGTTTAGCACCAGCCTGTCTCTGCTCTATCCGGCCGTAGCCGTCTTTGGTGTCTCTTACGGCGGGACGACTGCGCTCTTCCCGGCCATCGTTGGGGACTTTTTCGGACGCGTCGCAGTTGGGTCCATTGTCGGGTTTATTTTTGCCGTGGCTGGCTCAACTGCCGCTTTCGGGCCGGCTGTTGCTGGGTATCTATACGACGTCTACGGAAACTATGAGATAGCGTTTTTATTAAGTTCGGGGTTGAATTTTCTTGGAGTCATGTTGTTATTTTTCATGAAAAGGCCAAAACGGTTGCCACATGCAACGTAGGAGGGGAGTATGCAGCGTGCATCGGTAAATGGAGTTGAATTAGTGTATGAAACCTACGGAGCGGGTGAACCGCTTGTTCTTGTCCACGGTGCGCAAAGTGATCGGAGTATCTTTATCAATCTACTCCCGGATTTTACGGATCAATTTGAGGTCCTGATCTTTGATCAACGCGGCTCAGGTCAAAGCGAAAAACCCGACGTGGAATACACTATGGGCATGATTGCCGATGACACTGCCGCGCTGATGGACTACGTGGGCTTCCCTCCTGCGCATGTGTATGGGGTCTCAATGGGGGGGATGATCGCCCAAGAGCTGGCCATTCGCCATGCCTCGCACGTCCAATCCCTCGTCCTTGGCTGCACGACTCCTGGAGGGCCTCAAGCAGTCAGCCTGCAAGGCGAGGCCATACAGAGTTCGCACTCAACTGAGGAACTCTCTGCAGAAGAACGTGGTAAGGCATTGGCTGAAACCGCTTTTACCGAGGGCTATATTCAAAAGCACCCAGAGATTATCTCGACATTGGTCGAAGCTCGCAAAAAGCAGCCGCTTGACACTGTTGGTTTTTCTCACCGAATGCAAGCAGCTTACATGCATAATACCTTTGACCGTTTGTCACAGATTACTTGTCCGACACTTGTGATTACGGGTAAAGACGATGCGCTGATTGCGTGGGAGAACTCAAAACTCCTGGCAAAAAATATTGCCAATTCCGAACTTGTGGTCTTAGAGCCGGCCGGCCATGTTTTTTGGGTGGAACAGCCAACACGGTCGAGAAATGCGATTTTGACATTTCTACAGAAACACAAGAGGTAAGGGTCAACTATGCAAAACAAAGAAATCACCAAAAATAGTCAAGTACGTATGATGCGGAGTTGGATGCTCGGCCTGCATGCCACGCATATTACCGATATTGGTGGGCGGCTCGGCTATTTCACTGAGATGCGTCGGCGCGGTGGAACAGCCTCGGCTGAAGGGCTTGCCCAAGCTCTGGAACTCGATCCCTGGCGGACAAGGGTCTGGTGCCAGGCGGCGTGTGCGGTCGGGGTGCTGCAATCTGACGGTGATACGCAGTTCACCTTTGCTCCGTTTATGGACGAACTCCTGGGCGATAATTCGCCTGAACTCCTCACGACCCATGTCCTGGCAAGCCTGTCACGAGACTTTCCCGCCTATCCGGAGGCCTTTCGGACCGGCGCGCTGAAAACCTTTCATGACCATGACGAAGATTTCTTCCACCATCAAGGCAAAATATCAGCTTTGCGCGCGCCTGTCGTAGTTGCTGCAGCCCGCAAACTGTCCGGTATGGAAGACCGATTGAGTACCGGGGGTAAAGTCATGGACATCGGTTCCGGCAGCGGAACAGTCCTCGTCCGCTTTGCCGAAGAGTTTCCGACCTGCCAAGTCACCGGCATCGAGCCGTTGCCATATTTTGTGGAGACCTCTCAAAAACTGATTCAAGACAAAAGGCTGGGCAGCAGGGTGCGGGTTGAGTCGGTCGGCGGGGAAGAACTGCCTTTTGAGAACGAGTTTGATCTTGTTACTATGGTTCAGGTCTTCCACGAGCTGCCGGATGAAAAGAAAATAGATATCTTGATTCGGTGCCACCGTAGTCTCAAGCCGGACGGAGTATTGCTCGTTGTTGATCGGTGTGCGCCTGAGACTGGGGAAGATTTGCATGACCGACGCTTCACCATGAGTATTCTGGAGCAGTGGTTTGAAGTGACCTGGGGTAATATCGTTAACACTCGAGGTGATATTATTCAAATGTTAAAAGACACGGGGTTGAGCGTGACTGATGAGAACTCGGATATCATCCCGACGTATTGGACGTTTGTGGCGGAGAAGACTGCTTAAGAGGAGTCGGAACGGAGTAGCAATATGGGTCGATTAGGGCTCGTCCTTTACCATGGCATTGAAAGTGGTCCAGAACTCAAACAGTACGGACAGATTGCAGAAGACGCGGGTTATGAGTCGCTGTGGGTGACGGAGCGCTATTTCCACGAAGAGATTTTTTCCCTGCTTGGCTATCTTGGTGCTGCTACAGAAAAGATCAAACTCGGTGTTGGCGTCACTAACCCCTACACGCGGAATCCCGCGCTCTTAGCCATGGCAACGGCAACACTAGATCGGATCACGGGCGGACGCTTTTTGCTGGGGCTTGGACGAAGCGAACGCAGTGTTATCCAAGACAAGATGGGCATGCCCTACGGCAATTCCCAGGCAGCGATGAACGCTGCGGTCTCGCTCGTCAAACGTCTTTTATCTGGTGAACGGGTAACCGACACCGAAGGGCCTTTTACACTGCGCAAGGCATGCCTTGCTACAAAGCCGATTCAACAAAACCTGCCCATCTATCTTGCCGCAATTGGAGAAAAAGGGCTGCGTCTGGCTGGAGCGATTGCCGATGGCATCTTGCTCAATGCCTACGTTCCGCCGTCCTACGTCAAATACGCAGTTGAAGAGATTCGCAGCGCAGCCCAAGAGGCTGGGCGTAATCCACAGTCTATCGATATTGCCTGCATGCTCGTCATTCGATTGACCGATGACCCGCACAGCATGATGCCAACCCTCAAAAAGCGTATTGTCCGGCTGCTCGACGAAGCCTTTGTGGGAGAGATTCTGCTGAAAAAAGGCGGCTTTGATCCGTCCATTCTTGGGCCCTTACGGGAGTCTTATGCAAAGGATGAAGGTAAAGAGGCCGTAGGACTCATCACGGATGAAATGGTCGAGTCTTTTTACCTCGTCGGCTCAGCAGAGAAATGCAAAGAAGGTATAGCCGAATATCGACAGGCGGGTGTGGACCTCCCGCTGCTCCTACCTCGCCTTGAGGATTATAAGCGTGTCGCGGAAGAGCTGAAAGATGCGTAACGTTTCAGCCTAGAACGCAAAGGCCTTCTTATTGGGCAGCCTCGTTCAGACGGGTAACGCGGTAATAAATCAAAACCGGCCCCACGGTCTTCGATAATAGCAGTTGAGACAAGCGGGCCTTTTATCCGAATGGGGTTAAAGGCGCAAAAGGGGACTTTGCTTTCCGGCTGAGTATGCCAAGGGCAACAAATTCATCAAGGTGAGCCTCTTCTCCGTTAGTTTTTCGCTGCTCCTGCTGCATTTGTGGTCATTATGACTATACGAAAAGCTGTTGTCAAAGCTATTATTATTTTCAAGCGAATATTCCCCTACCCGAGTAGCCGCATGTTTAGCTGTTCTATATAAACAGTCCCCTATGGCGAATATTCATTCATCTCATACGAGGAAGGAGCTCCCATGAAACTTGCAATCGGTGTTGGCTATTCCGGCGGGCGGGTTGAACTGCCCATGGATATGATCCTTGAGGCGGAAAAGCTAGGTTATGACTCGGTCTGGAGCGCGGAGGCGTATGGCTCGGATGCTGTGACGCCGTTGGCCTACTTAGCCGCGAAAACCTCACGGATCAAACTTGGCACCGGCATTATGCAAATCCCGGCTCGTACGCCGGCCATGTGTGCTATGACCATGTCGACTCTGGATGCGCTCTCGAATGGCCGCGTGCTGGTAGGTCTTGGTATGTCCGGTCCGCAGGTGATCGAGGGCTGGCACGGCATGTCGTACAGCAAAGCCGCCGCGCGTATTCGTGAATATGTGGAGATCATGCACAAGATTTGGGACCGTCAAGAGCCAGTTGCGTTTGATGGCAAGGTGTATCAACTGCCCTACCAAGGCGAAGATGCGAGTGGACTCGGTAAACCGCTCAAGTCGATCCTGCACTCACGGCGTCTACCGGTCTATCTGGCGACCATGAAGCCGCTCAGTATCCGTATTACGGCCGAACTCGCCGACGGCTGGTTGCCGATTTGGTTTTCACCCTACCGTATGAGTATGTTTGCCCATGATTTGGAAAAGGGCTTTCAGCGTGCAGCAAATGGTAAGTCTTTGGACAATTTCGACGTGGTAGCTGGATGTACGGTTGTCATCGGAGACGATGTGAGGTTCTGCCTCGCCCAACTCAAGCCGACCTTGGCTCTCTACGTCGGCGGCATGGGTGCCAGAGGCAAGAATTTCCACAATGAAATGGTCTCGAAGTACGGCTACGCTGATGTGGCGGCTGAGATACAGGATCTCTATCTGTCGGGCCGTAAGAAAGAGGCCACTGCGCTGGTCCCGGATGAGCTGTGTGACGAAATCTCCTTGTGTGGCCCACCAGCTCGGATTCGCGAACGCTTCAAAGCTTGGGAATACGCCGGCGTTTCAACCATGATGGTCCAGTCGAGGCAGCCTGAGGCGCTGGCCTTAATGGCGGATGTAGCGGGAACGAATCAGTAGGCCAAGGAAGAGGGGATTTTTAGGAGAGAAAATGAGTGAATCCATTTCAGCTAATGATCCGTATAAACGTAAACGTGTGTCCGTACTCGATAGTGAGATGGCCTATGTTGATACCGGCAGTGGAGACCCGGTGGTGTTTTTGCATGGGAATCCTACTTCCTCATATCTATGGCGCAATATCATTGCCGAAGTTGAAGGCAGTACGCGTTGCCTGGCACCTGACCTAATCGGGATGGGTGATTCGGGCCAAAATCCGGCTGGGTCCTATAGCTTTGTTGACCACGCCCGATATTTGGATACCTGGTTTGACGCTGTCGGGCTTGATCGGAAAACGAAAAATGTCACTTTGGTTGTTCATGATTGGGGCTCGGCCTTGGGCTTCCACTGGGCGCACCGTCACCCTGACCGCATCAAAGCTTTTATCTATATGGAGGCAATTGTGTGCCCCCTAACCTGGGAAACCTTTCCTGAGGCAGCACGCGAAGTCTTTCAAGGCTTTCGCTCTCCTGCTGGAGAAGAGATGGTGCTGCAAAATAATATCTTTGTAGAGCGCGTTTTGCCTGGGAGTGTGGTGCGGAAGATGACGGAAGAAGAAATGGCCGTTTACCGTAAGCCTTACACAGAGCCAGGCGAGTCACGCCGCCCCACGCTGACTTGGCCTCGTCAGATTCCAATAGATGGCGAGCCAGCTGATGTGGTGGAGATCGTCGAACAATATGGGAAGTGGTTGGCCGGCAGCGATATTCCAAAACTCTTTGTGAACGCTGACCCTGGTGCGATCCTGGCTGGTCCGCAGCGTGAGTATTGTCGTACCTGGCCGAACCAGAAAGAAATCACCGTTAAAGGGTCCCATTTTATCCAGGAAGATGCACCGCAGGAGATCGGGCAGGCAATCGCCAGTTTCCTGCAATCCATCTAATCCGTTTAACCCATCTAGGTGCAATACGGAGGAATCCATGTCCTATACGGCCATCCTGTTTGAAAAGAAGGACAATATCGCAAAGATCACGATCAACCGTCCGGAGGCGGCCAATGCGCTCAACTTCGACCTTGCATATGATCTCATGCATGCATCGCTCGAATGTGATGAGGACCCCGAAATCCGGGCGGTTGTGATGACAGGAAGCGGGCGGATGTTTTGTGCTGGAGGCGACCTGAAGAGTTTTTCTGCACAAGGGGAGAAACTGCCAGCCCACATGAAAGAAGTGACCACGTATCTGCATGGCGCTATCTCGCGTTTCGCGCGTATGGACCCGCCGCTGATCGGAGCGGTGAATGGAACAGCTGCGGGCGCAGGCCTGAGTATTGCCTGTTCGTGTGATATTGTCTTGGCTGCCGAATCGGCTAAATTCACTATGGCCTACACCCGCATTGGACTTACCCCGGATGGCTCGTCGACCTATTTTCTGCCGCGCATTGTGGGTATGAAACGGGCGTTAGAGTTGACCATTACCAATCGGGTCCTTTCAGCCCAGGAAGCTGCAGAGTGGGGCCTCGTTAATCGGGTCGTACCGGATGCGGGCCTACTCGCTGAAGCCGAGAAGCTTGCTGGTGAGCTGGCGCCTGGGCCGACTGGTGCGTTTGGTGGAGCCAAGCGGCTGCTGCATAGTGGCTGGACGGAAACGCTTGAAACCCAGATGGAAAACGAAACCCAGTCGATTGCCGCACGGTCCAAGACCGAGGACGGGAGAGAAGGCATTACTGCCTTCTTAGAGAAACGCGCCGCCAAATTTAATGGGAAATAGATTGTAAGGGCGAATCATTCACCTCCGTCGGGAGGAAAGAGCGTTCGACGCAAAGACCAGAATGCCTCGCCCCTGGAGATCACGCTATGGTTCAACCATATCGCCTCTTTGGTGTGGAATTGTCGCCCTACTCACTAAAGGTTCGGGCGTATTTTCGGTATAAGGACATCCCGCACGAATGGATTGCACGCGATTCGACCAATCAGGCAGAGTTCGAGCTCTGGGCCAAACTGCCTCTTGTACCGCTTGTAGTGACGCCAGATGGGGTGGGGATGCAAGACTCCACGCCCATCATGGATTATTTTGAAAAGCTCCAACCGGAACCGTCCATACATCCTAGCGACCCGGCCCTGGCGTTCCTCTCTGCGCTCATCGAAGAGTATGGTGATGAGTGGGGCAACAAGCAGATGTTCCACTACCGTTGGAGGTACGAGCCGGACCAAAAGTCGACCGCCGAGCGTATTGTGCGTCTGACGAGACCGGGACTCAGCGAAGAAGAATATCAAAAGGCAGCCAAGCAGATCCGGGAGCGTATGGTGCTCCGGCTGTCGTTTGTGGGTTCGTCAGAACATACGCGGGAACATATAGAGTCCTCGTTGGATCGTCTTTTGTCGATTCTCGAACAACACCTTAGGCAACGCATGTATCTGTTTGGGGGCAAGCCAATGTTTGGTGATTTCGGCCTGGCCGCTCAGCTCCATCAGTGTTCGACCGACCCCTCAGCTGGAACGATGATACGGGCAGTTGCGCCAAATGTGTTGTCCTGGACACAGCAGATGTTGGACCCCAAAGATGAGGGCGAGCTGGAGACGTGGGATGATCTTGCTCCAACCTTGATGCCGCTACTGAAAGAAATCGGTCAAACTTTTTTGCCGTGGTCAGTGATCAACGCCAAAGCCTTGGCCGCTGGTGAGAAAAAATGTTCTGTTATGCTGCGTGGCAAGGAATATGCCCAAGGCACGCAGAAATACCATGCCCGGTCTCTTGGCGTGCTGCGTGAACGATACAAAGTTGCGGAGAAAGCGGCCTTAGACCCGATTTTGGAAGGTGCTGGCTGCCTGCAGTGGTTGCCGTAATCATATCGTCGGGTAAGAGAAAAATCTGGAAAAATCTGAAGGAGAAGCAGGCATGTATGGCTTTGAATTGACCCCGGAGCAAAAACAACTAAAAGAAACCGTTCATAAGTTTGCGATTGAGGAAATTATTCCCGTTGCAGCCCAGTACGACAAAGAAGAACAATTTCCTGATGAAATCTGTCGCAAAGCTTGGGAGCTGGGCATCCTGAATCCGCTTATTCCTACAGCCCAAGGCGGCCTTGGACTTGAGGTGTTTGATACCTGCCTTGTTGACGAAGAGCTCGTGTACGGTTGTGCTGGTGTTGCGCTCAATATGGTGGCCAATAATCTGGCTACGACTCCGCTCCTCGTTGCTGCGGACGACGAACAGAAAAAGGAGTATTTAGGGCAGCTGGTTTCCGAGCCGGTGTATGCCGCCTTTGCATTGACTGAGCCGGGCGCAGGCTCTGATGCTGCTGCCATTTCCACGACCTATAGAAAAGTTGGAGACGATTTCGTCCTGAATGGCACTAAGCACTTTATTACAAATGGATCAGTCGCCCAGTGGTATGTGACGTTTGCGACTGAAGATAAGACTCAGCGGCATGGCGCTGTATCGTGTTTTGTACTGCCTGCCGCCACGCCGGGCATTACCGCCAACCGGATGCATAACAAAATGGGTCAGCGTGCGTCGGATACGGCGGAGATCGTCTTTGAAGATGTCGTGGTACCGCGCAGGGGGCTTGTTGGTGCCGAGGGCGAGGGCTTTAAGATCGCCATGCGCACTTTTGACCGTAGCCGTCCTGAGGTTGGTGCGTTTGCCATTGGGATTTCGCAGCGGGCGCTCGATGAATCCGTCAAATATGCACAACAACGTGAAGCGTTCGGCCAGGCTATCGCGAATTTTCAGGCTATACAGTTCATGCTGGCTGATATGGCAATTGAGCTGGAGGCTATGCGGCTGCTGACCTATAAAGCTGCTTGGTTGCTGGACCACGGCGCATCGTCTTCTATTGTATCGAGTTACGCCAAAGCGTTCGGCGCAGATCGGACCATGCAGATCACGACCAACGCCGTCCAAATTTTTGGCGGGTATGGCTATTTTAGCGAGTATCCGGTCGAGAAGCTCATGCGCGATGCGAAACTGCTCCAGATTTATGAAGGCACGTCGCAGATCCAGCGGGTTGTCATTGCCAAACATTTATTAAAAGGGGCATAAGGGAATTCTCTATACAAACTGAAAAGGAGCAAGGACATGGCAGAAGAACTCGGTGTATTTGAAACGATGCACTCTATGCGGGCTATGCGACGGCTCAAGTCCGATCCGGTGCCGATTGAGATGATCCGTAAGATTATTGATGCGGGAATACGTGCGCCCAGCGGGCAGAATCTCCAGGCTTGGGCTTTTGTCGTTCTCCAGGAGGCGGACAACAAGAAGTTTTTCCAAGAACGCTACCATAAAGCTATGGTTGATCGCTTTGGTGATCGGCTCAAACCAACGGAGGATGACAAATCATCCTTTGCCAAGACCGCTCGGGCTGCGATACATCTGGCCGAACACATGCATGAAGCTCCGGTCTTACTTCTCATCTGCGGGAAACGGGATTGGCCGTTTGCTATACCTCCGGAAAAACGCGAAGGAAAAGCTCCGCCCTCATATGGTTCGCTTTATCCCTGCGTACAAAATATTCTGCTCTCCTGTCGGGCGCTCGGTCTTGGTGCCAGCCTGACGACCATGCACCAGATGTTTGAGGATGAGCTCCAAGAACGTCTGGGTATTCCGCTCGAATATGGTGTAGTTGCGACCATCCCAATCGGCCACCCTACGGGAAAGTTTGGGCCGGTCAAACGCCATCCCGCTCCTGAGGTGACGCATTTTGATAGATGGGGACAGCACGAACCGAAAGCGTAGCGACCACTAGTAGTAACAGCCTCTTCGTAAGGGGACGGTCTGCCGTGCCCTTACCTTTTTGTGGAAGGAATCCCGCTAGGAAACATGTCATGTTTCTCGCCGCCCGTCCGCACGATGAAATGGTCGCATGGGAAAAAAGTACGGATCCGCAGGTTTTGAATCGTTGTGGTAAGCGGAGATGACCATCTCGGCGCGCATGCAGCTGGCTGCGATTGTTCCCAGAGTCGGTACTATCCAGATCGGTCCATACGCCGCCCTGACGGGTGAGCTCGGGAACGGCCTGATTGGTAACCCTATTTTCTCTCCCCAGCATGTGCGGGACCATATCTTATCTGCGCTGAAAATAGGACTCGACAAACGTGGGCGCAGTCGATCTGATCCTGAAGTCTTGGGCCAGCGTTTTGCTATCATTGATGACGATCTGACAGCTGCCTACCGTATTGGCGCAGACGCCATGATGTTTAGCATCTGGGCGCGCATTTATTATGATGATATCTTTGCCGCCGATGGATTTTCATAGACAGTTGAACAGGTCCGCTCCATGTAGCGCATTCCAGACACAGACAAGGCCGTTGAGCTGATTTCCTATGAGATGGTTGATGCCTTTTGTGCAGTCGGGCGGATTGATCGGGTCCGGGCCAAAATCAATGAACGCGAAGGACTGCTTGATACCAGCATTCTCGCTGTCCCGAATACAGGCACGACGCAAGAGTAGCGCGATTATTGTCGGGATAAAACTTTGGATGCGTTTACGGACTAGAAAAGGCTGCACCCGTTCTGAATTCCCCTCTTGGCCGGGGAGCCGCCTTGTGTCAGTGACACGTAGCGCCAGGGTGGGTCCTATCTCTAGATTCACAAGGCAAGGAGCGCCGACACATGAGTAGGAATGAGAAGGTCGCTATCGTAACAGGCGCAGGCACTGGAATTGGTAAATGCAGTGCGCTCGCCCTCTTGCAAGAGGGCTATGCCGTGGCTTTAGCTGGCCGCCGTGTAGCGCTATTAGAAGCAACGGCGAAAGCGGCTGGGACAGATGCAAAGACTCTTGTCGTCCCGACTGATGTAAGCGATCCTGACTCTATTCGTGCCTTGTTTGCCAAAACGAAAGAGACCTTTGGCCGACTCGACGTATTGTTCAACAATGCCGGCATTGGCGCACCGCCTGTGCCTCTGGAAGATCTATTATATGATCAATGGAAAGCCGTTGTGGACATCAACCTGACCGGTGCTTTTGTGTGTACGCAAGAAGCATTCAAGATCATGAAAAACCAAGATCCACGTGGCGGTCGTATCATCAACAACGGTTCCATCTCGGCCCACGTCCCGCGTCCCAACTCCGCGCCGTATACGGCAACGAAGCACGCCATGACTGGCCTGACCAAGTCGACGTCACTTGATGGGCGTCAATACGATATTGCCTGTGGCCAAATTGACATCGGAAACGCCGGGACAGAAATGACAGCAGTCATGAAAAAAGGTGTCCCTCAGCCTCATGGGTCCGTTGAGGTAGAGCCGACATTTGACGTGAATCATGTAGCGCAAGCCGTTGTGTATATGGCAAACTTGCCGCTTGATGCGAATGTACAATTCATAACGATCATGGCGACCAAGATGCCGTTTATTGGGCGAGGGTAACAAAGATGAATCCAGAACCGCTTGGCATCGGTACTTCAACGGTCGAGGTTGCTAATATATCTAGGTATGGGATATGGATCATCGTCGGTGACCGAGAACTGTCTATGCCGTACGAGAATTTTCCATGGTTCAGAGATGCGGCCATTAGCAAGATGGTTAATACAGAAGAGCCAACACCAGCGCGCGTCTACTGACCTCCCGCAAGTACTTGACTCTACTCCTGGATTTGGGCATCACAAAACAATCACGTGGTATCCCGTTGGCGTCGGACGCTTAGTCTTGCCCTGCCTGTCATGGGCGGGATGATTTCCCAAAACATTATGAATCTAGTGGACACGGCTATGCTGGGTTCGCTAGGGGATGGTGCCTTGGCAGCGGCGGGCCTCGCTCAGTTTACCACCTTCACTAGCGCGGCATTTATTATCGGTCTTGCAACCGGGGTGCAGGCAACGTCTGCGCGTTGGCTCGGAGCCGGGCGAACGAGTGAAATTGCCGTGCCCCTGAACGGCGGACTCCTGCTTGTTTTGCTGCTCGGGCTGCCCCTTTCCGTGACGTTGATTGTGTTCGCTCCAGATTTCTTCCCTCTCCTTACTCACGATGCAGATGTGGCCTCTCAGGGAACCGTCTACCTCCAGGCTCGACTTGTTGGTTTGATTGCCATGGGTACGAACTTTGTCTTTCGTGGGTACTGGAACGCCGTTAATTTGTCCAAGATCTATATGCGTACGATCATTGTGATGAATGTGACGAACATCTTCCTCAACTGGGTGCTGATCTTCGGCAATCTGGGTTCACCACGCCTTGGGGTGGTAGGTGCAGGGATAGGAACAACAGCGGCCCTCTATATTGGATCAATCGCGTATCTGATGAGCGCTTTTCACTGTGCTCGGGAGGGTGGTTTTCTGGCGTGTTGGCCAGACTGGGCGACGCTCGTCGCCTTGCTGCGTCTGTCTATTCCGGCAGGTGTTCAGCACGTATTCTTTGCCGCTGGTATGACCGCGTTCTTTTGGATTCTTGGCAATATAGGGACAGCGGAACTCGCCGCCGGGCATGTGTTATCCAATCTCCTCCTGCTCTGGCTGTTGCTATCGAATGCGTTCGGACTGACTGCTGCATCATTTGTCGGACAGGCGCTCGGAGCGGGAGATGCGGAAGCTGCTCGTTCGTGGGCATGGTATGTGGCGCGCGTGGCAGTCCTGGTCGTTGGCGCGCTTGCGCTGCCGGCACTCCTCATACCCGACTTTTTCCTCATGCTTTTCTTGCATGACCCTGCAACGCTTGCGCTCGCCCGGATACCACTGCAAATCACTGCAGCAACGATGGCGTTTGAGGCCCTTGGCGTTGTACTGCTGAACGCCCACTACGGGGCAGGACACAGTCGGCGTGTGATGGTGATCTCTCTCTGCATGCAGTGGTGTTTCTTCTTGCCCATCGCCTTTGGCATGCAATCACTATGGAGCTTTGGTTTGCTCTCCATTTGGATAGCTAATGTGACCTACCGTATCCTCCAATCGGCCACATTCGTTTGGAGTTGGCAGACTGGAAGCTGGGCTCGAGTAAAGGTCTGATGGCTGTAGCAGAAGAATTTTCTTTCTAGCCTTGTTTTGCGACTCTTTTCCTTCGTAAAATGGTTAATTTATAACAGCCTCGCGGCCGAAGCGGGGCAAACGGTTTCCGACCTCGTTGCAACGGCCGCATCCGGTTTCTCCCCCCACCCTCCAACAACGCTATGTTGATCCGATACGGCCACTGAGCGTACACTTTGTACCAATCGATGCCTGGCTTGCTGAACACAAACCGGATGTGTGGCAACACCTTCACTAATCGGACGATGAACTCCTACATTTGTGTCAAATTGGAGTTGTAGAAAGCCGCTATCGAGCTGAGCTTGGGCATTCGTTGTCGTATGTGAAGAAGTCGAGTGACTCTATTACGAGGCGCATCCGTCTGAGTTGATCCTCTTCCCTTTGGCACCGGATGAACGCGTTGCCGTCTATTACGAGCTGAGTGACGGTTCTATGCACAAGGTCAGTGGCGACGACGAGTAGGAGTTCTCAGTCGTATCGCGACTGGCGGGACTGTATCGAAAAAAAGAAAATCTTCCCATCCCTTAGTTTCAAGGAAGCGATGCCTTGTCCCTGGGCATTGCTTCCGTCTTCCTGCAGGTCAGATTCACTAGATTCGCAAGAGTAAAAGAATACGTTACAGTAGCGCGACCCTTTTGTGGCGAGACAGCGTGGTCTACGCAATGCCCGTCTCCCAGAAAGGGGAAGGGGGGATAATGGGTTCCGGACTGTTTGCATTCCGCGACTATTGGCCACGGCGCTTTACCCTGATTGGCCTGTGTTTTTGTAGCACTTTTATTTGTTATATCGACCGGGTCAATATCTCAGTTGCTATTATTCCCATGGCCCAAGAGTTTGGCTGGGATCAAACCACACGGGGCATTGTGCTGTCCTCCTTTTTTTACGGCTACCTTGCCACCCAGGTCTTGGGAGGGTGGTTTGCCGACCGCTACGGTGGAAAGATCGTCTTAAGCTGTGGTGTCCTTTTATGGTCGCTCTTTACATTTGTTACCCCACCTGCTGCCGCAGTATCCCTCACTGTGCTCTTCCTCGCTCGGGTGGGTATGGGCCTCGGCGAAGGCGTGGGCTTTCCTGCGATTTACAACCTCTTTGCCCATTGGGTACCGAGCCAGGAGCGCGCACGTTCGGCTGCGTTGAATGTGAGCGGGATTTCGCTTGGGACGGTGGCCGCACTGCTCCTGACGCCGTCCATCGTCGTGGCTTGGGGCTGGCCGATGGTATTTTACCTGTTTGGCATACTCGGGTTTATTTGGTTCGGCTTCTGGTATTCTCGTGTGACGGATACGCCGGAAACACACCCCACGATCCGCTCAGAAGAAATGGCCTATATTCACGAGCAGGCCCCACCCCTTCCAAAAAATGAAACGATTCCGTGGAAATTGCTGCTGTCAAAAGCTCCGGTGTGGGCGATTATTATTAACCATTTTTGTTCAAACTGGGGCTTTTATGTCATCCTGACCTGGCTTCCAACCTATTTCAACCATGCCCTCGGAGTCGATATTCACAAAGTCGGGTTCTACACCATTCTACCCTGGATCGTCATGTTTGTGATGGCGAATGTCGCTGGCTGGATCGCGGATACACTGTTGCAACGCGGCTTTTCCATCACCTTTGTCCGGAAACTGATGCAGAGCATTGGCCTCCTGAGCCCAGCCGTGTTTCTTGTTCTGATTGGAGGCGTGACCTCGCCGACTCAGGCCGTCGTCTATATGTGTTGCATCCTTGGATTTGGCTCATTTGCTTTGTCCGGCTTTGCGGTGAATCACCTCGATATTGGTCCACGTTATGCGGGGATCTTACTCGGTTTGTCCAACACCGCCGGCACGATTCCAGGTATTGTTGGGGTTACTCTGACCGGTTTTATTTTGGATTCCACGGGCTCGTGGAGCCTAGTATTCCTGATCGCGTCCGGGATCTATGTCTTTGGTGCGCTCGTGTGGCTGCTTTTCGCTACTGGTGAGCGCGTGTTTGAGTGAAGGATCAAAACCTGGGTAGAAAACCTCACGCTATTCCGGCTTCTTCTTGATCTCGTAGCCGAGCTCCTCAACGGCTAATAGGATGTCTGCGATAGCCGTGAAATCCTGAATATCGGCATGCCCCATACGAATGCTCACGGCGTAATTGGAGCCGTACGGATGTTTGGTACGCCGATGCTGAAACACTGACTTCGCTATTCTGAGCAGCTCGAATTTCGGAGTATCGTCCGCCATATTATCTCTCAATCACAATCCGCCATTCCCGGCTGGTGTCGGTAGCATCTGGTTCGGTAATGTCAATAACGGTGTAGCCTTCGGCTTCTGCCGCGCGAGGAATGTCACGCCGACCTTTGGGGTCGTCGATGATTAGCTCGAGCCAAGCGCCTTGTTCGAGATATTCGAGCCGTACCTTGGCTTTGGCCCAGTTAAGGGGGCATTTGACCCCGCACAAATTCAGCTGCTCAGTTTTTTCAGCCATCGCTGTTTACATACCAGAGAGACTGTCCCCATTCACACTCCCCCCCTCCAGTCCGGTTGCTATTCGCGTCATAGACATAGGTGGACACCACTACGCTATTGGCTTCCACTTCATCCAAGCGCCAGGCTACGTCGTAGTGATAGTCGTACGTCGTGGTCACGCCTTCGATAGTCTCTATGGTCTGCGTGATGCGGCCCAAATCGTCGCGGACGTGGTCCTGCCTGAGCACATCCGTGCTGTTCACCTTGACCGTGTACAGATCCGACTCGCCAAAGCCGTCATAGTCTGTTATATCGATCACACTACCCAGCGTACTGCCCGCTTTTGCGAGAACGATAGAATATCGACTGTCTTGAGGGCGGTATCCTCCCCGTTTCTACGGTTCCTTTTATACGGTATGCTGTGCCATCTTCGAATCACTGGGGTGCGGTGTGGAGCGCGACGAGAGCCGTCCGTTGAAATATGTGCTGCGGTCAGACGATGCAGACAACCGACCGCAACGTTTTTCCATAAACTACAAGCAAGAGCTGAATCCAAGTCAGTACGAGGCTGCGATTGTACGCGATGGGCCGGTGCTGGTGCTTGCCGGCGCGGGCAGCGGCAAGACACGCACGCTCATCTATCGGGTCGCACGTCTGATCGAAGAGGGCGTAGACCCGGCTTCGCTCTTGCTGCTGACCTTTACCCGACGTGCTGCTGAGGAAATGGTCCAACGTGCAGGCTTCCTTATGGGCGGCCGGTGCGACAAGGTGACTGAGGGAACCTTCCATTCTTTTGCCAATACCGTGCTGCGCCGCTACGCCGCGTTGCTCGGTTTCTCCAATTCGTTCACTATTTTAGATCGCACTGATTCCGAAGATGCGATTAACCTCATTCGTGCCCAGCTTGGCCTCGATAAGAAAACGCGTCGCTTCCCACGCAAGCAGACGATTGCTGAGGTCATCAGTTTGGCGGCCAATAAAACTACCAGTGTTGCTGAAGTTCTCGATACGCAGTTCCCACACCTCTTCTCCGAACTCGACGAACTGAGTCGTATCCAGGAGCATTACCGCCAGTACAAGCAAGAGCGCAGTTTGCTCGACTACGATGATCTGCTGACACATTTGCGTGAACTGCTACGCGCCCATCCCGATGTTGCCGACCGGCTGTCGCGCATCTACCGCTATATTATGGTTGACGAGTATCAGGATACGAATCGGCTCCAAGCTGAAATTATCCGCTCGCTGGCTCATGCCCATGACAATGTTATGGCGGTTGGTGATGACGCCCAGTCGATCTATAGCTTTCGTGGCGCGACAGTACGAAATATTTTTGAGTTCCCGGATCTTTTTCCCGGTACTAGAGTGATTAAGCTCGAAGAAAATTACCGCAGTACCCAACCTATTCTCGACCTCTCTAACGAGATTATTCTTCAAGCCAAGGAGCATTACACTAAGAATCTCTTTACGAAAAAGGAAGCGGGCTTTCAGCCTACTTTGATCGAAGCCGATAGCGAGCGCTATCAGTCGCGCTTTGTCACCCAGAAGATTTTAGAGCTCCGGGAGGAAGGCGTCCCACTTACTGAAATCGCGGTACTCTTCCGTTCCAGCTTTCATTCGTTTGATCTGGAGCTGGAGCTGAATCGATGCAATCTGCCGTTTGTGAAGCGGGGTGGATTTAAGTTTATTGAAACAACGCATGTAAAGGACGTACTGGCCCATCTGCGTATTATCGCGAATCCGCAGGATGCCGTTTCCTGGCATCGCATTCTGCTGCTGCTTGAAGGCGTGGGACCAAAGAGCAGCGACAAGATCCTCAACCACGTCCTGGGTGGCCCAGAGCAGCTCCAACGTCTAGCCGAATTTCCCGGCCGCGGGGTAGTCAAGACTGAGGTGCAGCAGCTTGCGGCTGTGCTGCAAGCGGTCTCTGATCCAGACCTCGATCCGCGAGAGCAGATTGACGGCATCGTGCAATACTACCTGCCTATGCTCAAACGTAACCACCGAGAAGATTATCCCAAGCGGCAAAAAGATCTAGAGCATTTTTCGATTATTACCGAGCGATATCGCAGCTTGGATCGCCTCCTGTCGGATATGGCCTTAGAGCCGCCCAACACTAGCGTTGACGGTGTACCGGCAACGGATCGCGATGAAGAAGGGGTGTTGACTCTGTCCACGATACACTCGGCAAAAGGGCTTGAGTGGCATTCCGTGTTTATCATTTGGGCAGTCGAAGGACGCTTCCCGTCGCTATACAACAAAGAGGACGACGATCTCGAAGAAGAGCGCCGTCTAATGTATGTTGCAGCCACTCGGGCTAAAGAGAATTTGTTCATTTCTTATCCGATCAATATCTTTGATCGGGCAACCGGAATGGTTCTGAGTAAACCGTCGCGGTTTCTCGAGGACATTCCGCGCCGGATCCTAAAGCCCGTCTTCCTGATTGAAGAAGATGATGACGCGGATGATGATGACGACGGCTGGCAGTCGCGTCGAAATCGGTCACGGTGAAAGTAGGGGCGGCCGGCCGGTAGCCCGGGCACAGCATGCCGCTTTTAAGAAGATACCTGGGATGCTTGCCTCGCGTGTTTGTCCAGAAATGCTCCCAGCGCTGCGTTGAATGCTTTCGGTTGCTCGATATTCGTCAGATGCCCGGACCCTGGGATGGTGGCCAAGGAAGCTCCGGGAATGTTCTTGACCAGAAATTCTGACGCTGCTGGCGGTGTGACCTGATCTTCCTCGCCGACAATAACCAATGTGGGTACGCTAATATGTGGCAAGACTGTGCGGAAATCAGTGCTAACGATTGCATGCAAGGCCTGTTTATACGAATCAACCCGGAGGGCGGACATGGATGCAATGAGCTTATCGCGTACGGGCTGTGACGCACTTGGTGCGACAAGGACCTTGACCACCTCGGGAGCAATGTCGGCCGGAGTTAAGCCTTTCTCGAGTGGTTCAAGGCGCCGTGCAAGAAAATCCTGTTTGACTTCCTTCGATGCTGCACCGAAGCCCGAAGAAGTATCCACTAATGCGAGCGTGGCGACACGGTCTGCGTAACGACCATAAAAGTCCTGGATAATCATACCGCCCATCGAAAGCCCAACGAGATGGGCTTTTTCGACTTCGAGCTGATCAAGGAGACGGAGCAGGTCATCGGCAAAGTCGCTAAATTGCAGGATCTGCGGCGAATCGTCACTGCCGAGATAACCTCGGGCATCCCATGCCACAGCGCAAAAGCGACTCCCAAAGTGTGCGAGCTGGCCCGTCCAATTTCGACGATTTCCGCCAATACCATGCAGGAAAATCACTAATGGGCCCTCGCCTTGGGTATCGTACGCAACAGAAACCGGACCTTCTGTGCGTCGTGTTTCGGCCATGGGCTTCTCCTTTTCTGCTACATTGCCTCCAGTGTCTCTATCCCCAGTAGCTCCAGCCCGGTTTTCAAATACTGGGCGGTCAGACTACACAGCAACAGCCGCGTGGGCCGACGATCCTCCAGGGCCTTCAGAACCGGATGGGCTTGGTAGAAAAGATTAAACTGGGTGGCGAGTTCGTACAAAAAATTTGCCAGCAAATTAGGTTTATACGAGCGTTCGACTTCGAGCAGCACGTCGCCAAAGCGGAGCATGTATTTGGCCAGGTTTCGTTCTTCGGGTGCAAGCAGTTGGACCAGCATGTCTGGCGGGGGCTGCCAGTCGGTCAGACCGCCTTTGCGAAAGATCGAACGAATACGGGCATACGCGTATTGCAAATACGGGGCCGTATTGCCATCCAAGGCGAGCAGCTTATCCCAACTAAAGCGATAGTCCATAGTGCGGTTCTGCATCAGATCCGCATATTTGACCGCACCGATAGCAACGATTCTCGCTATATGTTTCTGCTTTTCTTGTGACAGACCAGGGTTCTTATCTCGGACCACAGCCAGCGCCCGTTCTTCCGCCTCGTCCAGCAGAGCGGTGAGCTTTATCGGTTCTCCCTCGCGGGTTTTAATCGGCTTGCCATCTTCTCCGAGGATCGTACCGAAGCAGATATGTTCCAGGTCCATGTCATATCCCCAGATTCGCGCGACGGCAAAAAGCTGACGAAAATGGAGCTGTTGGCGGCTGTCGGTGACATACACAATACGATCCGGCTGGAAGGTAGTCGCACGATATTTGATCGTGGCCAGATCCGTGGTGGCATACAGAAATGCGCCGTCCTGTTTCTGGATCAGGAATGGCGTGTCGGCGAGATCTGAGTCGTTATCATAAAAGACGCAGATTGCGCCTTCGCTGGGTCGAGCGATGCCTTTGTCTTGAAGTTCCCGAACCACATCCGCGAGCATGGGGTTATAGAAGCTTTCTCCCAGCCAGTGATCGAAGGTGACGTCAAGGCGGTCATAGATGCGCTCGAACGCCTGACGCGAGACCCGCATATATTCATTCCACAAGGCCGTATTGTCTGCATCCCCTTGCTGCAGCTTGGCCAGCTCTGCGCGAGCACTGTCCGCAAGCGTTGTGTCGGTCTTGGTTTTGTCCTGGACCTCTTTATACATCCGTTCCATTTCAGCCAGGGGGTCGCGTTCGTACGCAGCTTGGTCGAGAAACGAACGATACCCGACCACCAACATCCCAAACTGGGTGCCCCAATCACCCAGGTGATTGTCCGTCGTCACGCTATGGCCCAGGAAGCGAAGAATACGGGTAAGCGTATCGCCCAGGATCGTTGAACGGATATGGCCGACATGCATGGATTTCGCGACATTCGGGGCACTAAAGTCCACGACTATGGTATCTGGAGCAGCAGCGGGTTCCACGCCGAGGCGTTCGTCCTGCGCGGCAGAGAGAATGGTTCGCCCAAGCCAGTGGGGATCAAGGTGAAAATTGATAAAGCCGGGACCGGCAATGTCCCAGGTCGCAGGAATATCGTCCGGCTTCAGCTCGGCAATCACGGCTTCGGCTAGTTTGCGCGGATTCTGCTTCTGCGCTTTAGCAACAGCCATGACGCCGTTTGCTTGATAATCGCCGAATTTTGGATTGGTCGCCGGGGTGACGATGGCTGCCGCTGCTGTGCCGCTGACTGCAGCGATAGCCTGAGCGGTCTTTTCCTCTAAGAGCTGTTGTATCGTTGGCATACGGGAAAGTCTTTTGTTATACGTTGCGCTTCCAAATATTTTTTGCAGTGTAGCTGCTGATTTGTAGCAAAGGCTCTTCCTTATCGGCAAGGGTGGGCGTACATTTGCGCCAGTTATCACTTTGTGCCATGATTTTTTACAATAACTTGCTCCGTGAGAATACAAAGTGGTTTGCACGAACGTAGTAAGGACGTGAGCTAAAAGAGCTGGGACAGAAGAGCCATGGAAAGCCCATCAGTGAACCGCGATAGCCAGACACAATCGACCTACTGGATCGCACTCCACCTGGTACATGGTGTTGGAAATGTTACGTATCGTCAATTGCTGAAGAATTTTACCTCACCGCAGGCGGCCTTGAATCCTTCCACCGCTGCGCTGATAGAAACTTGTGTCCGCTCACGTGTTGCGCAAAATATTACTGCATTTGATCAATGAGCGGACTTTGAAGCTGAAGTCCACAGGCTGGAACAGGTTGGGGCACATTTGGCCACACGAACAGACGACGAATATCCGGTGAGGCTACGGCAGATCCATGACCCAGCCCCTCTTCTCTATGTGCAGGGGAGATTTGTTCCGGAAGATAGGGTATCAATTGCCATTGTGGGCGCCCGGATGGCCGGTGCATATGGACGTGGTGTGGCACGCGAGCTGGCCCAGGAACTTGTTGCCCGGAGGATTAGCGTCGTGAGCGGGATGGCGCGTGGTATTGATGCCGAGGCCCACCATGCGACTCTCGAGGCCGGCGGCCGGACCATTGCTGTTTTAGGATCGGGGCTTGACGTAGTGTATCCGCGTGAGCACATAGCGTTGGCAGAGCATATTGCTGCGAATGGAGTAGTCGTGTCGGAGTTTGCACTTGGCAGTCGACCCGAGGCCGGGAACTTTCTCTATAGGAATCGGGTCATTAGTGGCATGAGTCTCGGCACAGTTGTTGTGGAGGGAACGGAAAAGAGTGGGTCTCTGATCACGGCCCAGTGTGGGCTGGACCAGAACCGTGAGATGTCTGCCGTCCTTGGTCCGATTACAGTAAGCCGCAGCCGTGGTCCACATCGGGTCATTAAGGATGGCGCAAAATTTGTTGAAAACATTGATGATACACCGAGCGAAATTGTACTCGGCCCCGTGCCGGTTGGCCAGCCTGCGAAGGTCACGCCGGCCGTCCTTTTGGATCCGGACGAAGAGCTACTGTTTCGGCTGTTTGAAGAAGAGCCGCTACACGTTGATACGGTAATTACCGGAAGTCGGCTTGAGACAGCACGCGTACTTGAGGTGTCCCTTAGGCTAGAATTAAAAGGATTAGTTGCCCAACTCCCAGGAATGGATTTCGCGTCTACGAGAGGAAGCGAAGCAAGAGGAATGTAAGTATGGCGAAGAATCTGCTGATTGTTGAATCTCCGGCCAAAGCGCGGACGATTGGAAAATATCTAGGCCGTGGCTATCAGGTAAAAGCTTCGGTCGGGCATATTATGGATCTGCCCAAGAGTAAACTCGGCATTGATATTGAGAACGGCTTTACCGCCGAATATCAAGTCATCCATGGGAAGGCCAAGATTGTCGACGAACTCAAAAATGCGGCCAAAGGCAAGGAGCACATCTTTCTCGCTTCAGACCCGGACCGTGAGGGCGAAGCTATTGCCTGGCATATTGCAGAAAAACTTGGCAAGAATGGCCAAAAGATTCAACGCGTCCTGCTGAATGAAATTACGAAAAAAGCGGTTCAAGAAGCGATAAAAAATCCTGCTGAATTGAACAAAAAGCGCTACGACGCTCAGGTCGCACGCAGGGTGCTCGACCGGTTAGTCGGCTATCAGATCAGTCCGCTGTTATGGAAAAAAGTCCGCCGTGGTCTGTCGGCAGGCCGAGTACAATCCGTCGCCGTGCGCATCATTACGGAGCGTGAACGTGCCATTCGTGCCTTTGTGGCCGTGGAATACTGGTCGATTACCGCTGCGCTGGAAGGCGCACTGCCACCAGTGTTTGAAGCCAACCTCTTCAAGGTTGGTGATCAAAAGGTCGACATTAAGAAGTTCCGGATTGAAAACGGAGACGAGGTCCAGAAGATTGTTGCGGGCCTGAATGGGGCACGGTGGACGATCCAGAAGATCGAGAAAAAAGACCGCAAGAGAAATCCAGCTCCTCCCTTCATTACCTCGCGTTTGCAACAAGAAGCCTCACGCAAACTCGGTTATTCGCCGTCGCGGACCATGGGGATTGCTCAGCGTTTATACGCCGGGTTGGAGTTGGGCGATGAAGGCGCAGTTGGCTTGATCACCTATATGCGGACCGATTCGCCTCGTACCTCACCAGAAATGACCACGGCGGCCCGTGCGCATATCGAACAGACGTACGGGCCGGAGTATGTGCCTGCGAAGCCACCCTCTTTTCGGTCCGGCAAAGCTGCGCAAGAAGCGCATGAGGCCATTCGGCCCACCTCGCTTGAAAATCCACCCAACAAAGTTGCCCCCTATCTCAAAAAGGAAGAACTGGGCCTGTATTCGCTGATCTGGAACAGGTTTATGGCCAGCCAAATGGCCCCGGCCCAATTTGAACAAACGAGCGTGGATATAGCGGCCAACGAGTGTATTTTTCGGGCAACCGGACAGGTGCTGCGCTTTGACGGCTTCTTACGCGTCTATATGGAAGGCAGGGACGATAAGACGGAAGAAGATGACGATGCGGAGAAGCGACTGCCGGCATTGACCGAGGGTGAACAACTGACCCTCCACAAAGTGACTCCAAATCAGCATTTCACCCAGCCCCCGCCACGCTTTACCCAAGCGACGTTAATTAAAGAACTGGAGGACAAAGGCATTGGTCGCCCGTCAACCTATGCCTCCATAATGGGCACGATCCTGAACAAGGAATACGTCGTCGAAGGCGAACAACGGCGCCTGCGTCCGACTGATTTGGGGATGCTGATCACTGACTTATTAGTTGAATCGTTTCCCGACATTCTGAACGCGGAGTTTACCGCGGGTATGGAAGCCGTGCTTGATCAGATTGAAGAGGGCCAGGAAGACTGGCGACGCGCGATTGAACAATTCTATACACCGTTTGCTTTGGATTTGGCTAAAGCCGACAAGGAAATGCGTGATGTCAAAGGCACAGGCGAGCCAACGGATATTTCTTGTGAGGAATGTGAAGACGGCAAGATGACGATACGCTGGGGGCGTAACGGGGAGTTTCTGGCGTGTTCACATTACCCAGAATGTAAATCCACACGCAATTTCACTCGGGACGACAAGGGGGAGATCGTGATGCAGGAAAAGGAGGAAGTCCTGACCGACGAGAAATGCGAGAAGTGTGGTCTCCCGATGCAGATACGCTACGGCCGGTATGGGAAATTCCTCGGCTGCTCGGGCTATCCGGAATGTAAAAGCGTGAAGAAGATAGGCCAACCGGCGACCCAGTCGTTGGACATCAAATGTCCCGAGTGTGAAGAAGGAGAGATCCAACAAAAATACTCTCGCCGAGGTAAAGTCTTTTATAGCTGCGGTCGTTACCCCAAGTGCAAATACGCACTCTGGGATCGGCCCATCCCTGAACCCTGTCCAGAGTGTAAGGCTCCATTTGTATTGGAAAAGACAACCAAACGGGCTGGGACAACACGGCGGTGCGTGCGCGAGGAATGTGACTACCAAGTCAGTGTCGAGCAGGAAGGCGCTGAGCCGGCTGTCGAAGAAATGGCCCAGGCAAGCTGAGGCAGTTGGCAAGAGCAAATACGCAAATGTATTTAAGCAATGAAAACGTCATGGCGGCCTCACGAGGTCGCCCTTTTTTGTGGTTCACTTTTAAAGCTGAGAAGGGAAGGGTATAGAACGGCTATGCAGACTGTTACCATTGTCGGTGGTGGTTTAGCCGGAAGCGAGGCTGCCTGGCAGTTGGCCCAACAGGGCATTCCTGTGCGGTTGTATGAAATGCGCCCAGTCCGTCCGACCGATGCCCACCGTACCGACAAGCTTGCTGAGCTGGTGTGTTCAAATTCCTTTCGGAGTGCCGCGCTTCAAGTGGCCGTTGGCTTACTCAAAGAGGAAATGCGCCGCTTAGCGTCGTTGGTGATGACTGCTGCTGATATGGCCCGTGTTCCAGCCGGGCAGGCCTTAGCGGTCGATCGCGATGTTTTTGCTCAGTGTATTACGGATGCCTTGGCCACACATCCGCTCGTTGAGGTGCGACGTGAAGAAGTCCAAGCCATTCCCTCAGGACCAACTATAATCGCCAGTGGTCCACTAACCTCGCCGGCGCTGTCCGAACAACTTCGGGAGCTTTTTGGCCGAGAGTATTTATATTTCCACGACGCGATCTCTCCTGTTGTGGTAGCCGATTCCATTGATTCCAGCCTCGCTTTTCGGGCGTCACGCTATGATCACGGGGGCGATGACTATTTGAACTGCCCGCTCTCGCGTGACGAGTATTATCGGCTCATCGATGAAATCCTGGCCGCAGACAAAGTTCCAGAGAAGGAATTTGAACGCTGCATTTATTTCGAAGGCTGTTTGCCCATCGAGGAAATGGCCCGTCGGGGCAAGGACACCTTAGCCTATGGTCCGATGAAGCCAGTTGGTTTGACCGATCCTCGGACTCAGGAGCGCCCATACGCAGTAGTACAGCTCCGGCAAGACGACCGGGCTGGTACTTTGTGGGGTCTGGTCGGCTTCCAAACCAAAATGACTTATCCGGAGCAACGGCGGGTCTTCCGGATGATCCCTGGACTGGCCAACGCTGAGTTTGTTCGTTTAGGCAGCCTACATCGCAACACGTTCATTGAGTCGCCACGCTTACTCAAGCCTACGCTCCAATTCAAAAAGCGCGACGACTTATTCTTTGCCGGGCAGATGATTGGTGTTGAGGGCTATCTGGAATCTGCTGCGGCTGGCTGGCTTGCTGGGAGAAATGCCGGATTGCAGGTTAAAGGGGAGGGCCTCCTCCTGCTGCCACGGACGACTGCACTTGGTGCTATGCTTGCGTATGTTACTGACCCTGAGCGTAAAGAATTCCAGCCTATGAACGTGAACTACGGGCTTTTCCCTAGCCTGTCACGACGCTTGCGCCGTCGTGAGAAAAAGCGCGCCTTGGCGGATCGGGCACTCAAGGACCTCGCTGTGTGGCAGGCTGAGCAGGGATTGTCTGATCTGGCTGACCCTTCTCTTCCTTCGACCCCAGGCGATGCCGATCCTGTCCCCCTTGCTCCCCTTGCACCGTAGCGTAGCAAGGTATTCTCACAGTCCTCTGTCTATGCGAAACGGCTGCTCCATCTGAGGCTTCCCTTTCGTCTCTCATGTGTCGCGTGTTTTTCGAGGGTGCTCTTGGGCTACGGGGTCGCACCTCTGCCTTTCTCTCTGAGGTCTTGTTACAGTACGCCCAACGCTATCACGGAGAGGGAGACCCACATGGATTTTGAACTACCCGAAGAGTACCGCATGTTGCAGGACACGGTACGCCGCTTTGTCCGCCAAGAACTTATGCCACTTGAGGCAACGGTATTAGAGCGTGACACCCAAGGGATGACGGGCGAAGACCTCGTCCCGCCTGAAGCCGAAGAACGCTTGCTTTCAGTCGCACGGGAGGCTGGTCTATGGGGCCTTGATGTACCGGAGGAGTTTGGTGGGTTGAATTTGAGTACGCTGCCCAAATGTTTAGCTACCGAAGAGCTATACAAAACGATTACGCCGTTTACCCTTCCACCTGACGCTCCGAATCTACACATGTTGATGCAAACGTGTACGCCTCAGCAGCGGGAGAAATATCTGCTGCCGTATGCGCAAGGGAAGGCGCAGTCGGCCATTGCTATCTCTGAACCGGGGGCGGGCTCAGATCCAGCCGGCATGCAAACTGCGGCTGTTAAAAAAGGTGACCAGTGGGTTATCAACGGTCGCAAGATTTGGATCTCACGCGCGCATGTTGCTGATTTTATCATTGTGATGGCTGTGACGGATAAAGAGAAAGGCACGGGCGGCGGGATGACCGCTTTCCTGGTCGATAAAGGCACGCCCGGGCTCGTTCTACAGCGCCAGATTCCGGTTATCGGCGGACACGCCCCCTGGGAGTTGGTGTTTGAGGATATGACTATTCCGGATTCTCATGTGCTGGGTGAAGTCGGGCAGGGATTTGCGCCCATGCAACTCCGGTTGACCGTCCGGCGCCTAGAGATGGGGTGTTGGTGTGTAGGTTTGGCTCAACGCTGTCTGGATATGATGGTGGACTACGCAAAACAGCGTGTGACCTTCGGTCAGAAGCTGGCGGACCGCCAAGCTATTCAGTGGTTTATTTCGGACTCGGCAATTGATATCCACGCCTCGCGACTGATGGCTCATCATGGGGCGTGGAAGTTCGATCAGGGTGATGACGTGCGGCAAGAGGCGTCCATGCTCAAGGTCTTTGCCACAGAAATGGCCACCCGCGTTGCCGATCGAGCGATGCAGATGCATGGCGGGATGGGTATGTCAAAAGAAATGCCGCTTGAGTTTATCTATCGCCGTCTGCGTCCCATGCGGATTTTTGAAGGACCGACTGAGATCCATCGTTGGGTGATTGCGCGAAAACTCTTGCGGGAGTAGCGCTTCCCTAGCGCGACCGCTGCGGCCGTTGCGTCCCAGCTAGGGGCGATCTATTGTACAGTCGGGTATACACTCCAGTTCTGCGGAGACAAGAGAAAAAGGGAGAGCAGCATGCGCGGAACCTATGGTTGGCTATTCATTCTCGTCAGTTTTCTTGCCGGTTGTTTTCTGCGTCCGCCGAAACCGATGACTATTGAAGAGCGGATTGCGCCGATCTATCCCGAGTCTCGTCCGGCGGATTGTCGGGTTGGCATGCTGACAGAACCCCCATCTCAGCCGTACGATGTGTTTGTCCAGATCGTCTCGTATGGCAATGAATTTGACGGGTTGGAAAAAATGAATTCCCTCATTCGAGATAAAGCGTGTGAAGTGGGTGCGGATGCTGTGGTCTTACTGCCGCCACAGGACGTTGACCACATGAATATGGAAGACTCTTACCCAGACTGGGTCCTCCAAAAGGGACAAGGCTTGGGTGGGCGGTATGCTCAATCCGCAGACCGTAAATTTACGTTGTTCCGCCGTGGCTTTGCCCTGGTCTTCAAGGACGTTGAGGCAGAGCATTAACCGTCGCCTGTCTGGGGAGTGTGGTTAGTGTGGCTGATGCGCGTCAATATAAATCTCTTTTACTCCTGAGGGCGGAGTCAGCCTAAAGAGCGAGTCGGGTAGAGCCGGGCTGAGTTCCACGTTTTTATACACGAGCGAGAGCTGCTGGGCTCCGTGTGTGTCTGACAAGGTAATGGAAAACGGAAAAGAGAGACCTTGCACCTGTCGGTAGTCGGCTAATTGCCCCTGTGTCTGGGTGCTTCCATCGGCAGCAATAACAGCCCAGCGTTGGAGGTGTTTTGTGTTCGTGTCAAACCACAACGCGGCGACGCTACCGTCAGACTTTGGAAGGTCGACCCGGTAGGTACCGCCATGGGGGCCAAGGCGCACAGTGGTCGTTGCCCCGCTTTCTCCTTCCATAGGAAAAGGTGGAAAGCCTAACAGCAAGCGGATGATTTCACGTGCGGACAGCATCAGCCGAGTAAACCGTGCAATACTCAGCGGACTTGCCGGTCCTCGGTAGATGACCTTGTCGCGTGGGAAATATGCAGCCAGCGTCTGCCCGTCACACGTGTGGATGGCGGCCACGCTGATCAAAGAAAATAATTCGAGACGAAATCGATCCGGCGCGGCAATTGCGACCG
Organism: uncultured Enterobacteriaceae bacterium; assembly: GCA_964495015.1. Taxonomy (GTDB): domain Bacteria; phylum Desulfobacterota; class Binatia; order Bin18; family Bin18; genus Bin18. Next base: position 56,536 of record CAZBUD010000016.1, read on the forward strand.
CTTGGGTCAGCGAACCACGTTCTTGTGTGTCCTGGTAAGTCACTCGGGTGAGGCCACGTAGACCAGTTAGATGTTGTTGGCGTGTTTTGAATGGTCCTAATAATTCTTGGGCGGAGGGGAGGGAAGACTGTGGAAGAGGCGGGCGATGCGGAGGACGACGGGCGGTACAGCCGCCAGCCCATACAATAATGAGCAGCAAGAACAAAGACGACACTGCGTGCCGTTGCCATTGCTGTTGGCAAAACGGAGAGACGGACACAAATGCCCTAGCCTGAGAGGACGGCGCTACGGAAGCCCCGTTTCGCTCCTCTTTTGTACCTCGGTCGGTCTCAAGGCCAAGGCATTAAGCTTCGTCCGCAAACGCTGAATCTGAGATTCTTCCGACGTGTTTTGGATTGCTTCCTGGTAGATGCGGGATGCATCAGCGATCCGTCCGGTCTTGTGGTAGGCATCGCCCAGATGTTCGATCAATGTAGGGTCTTCATCGACCAGCTCAACGGCGCGTTCGAGGTGCTGAACTGCTTGCACATATTCTCCGCGTTGGTAATAGACCCACCCCAGGCTGTCAATGTAAAAGCCATCGTTTGGTTCAATTGCGAGCGCGCTTCGGATGAGGCTCTCAGCCTCATCAAGACGCACACCTTGTTCGGCCCACGTATACCCGAGGTAGTTGAGTGCGGCTGCATTCTTGGGGTTGAGTGCAATCGCCTTTTGCATGTGCCGGATGCAACGGTCCTTCTCTTTCAGTTCATCGTAGACCGCTCCCAATGTGAAGTGGTACTGATCATTGTTTGGGGCAAGGCTAACAACTTTCTCAAGGATACTGATTGCTTTCGTACGATTATCATTTTCTAGGTGAAGTGAGGCGAGGAAACCCAACAAGTCCAGATCATCCTCTTTGACGCTCAGCAAGCGTTCCACCTCCGTAATCGCCAGGTCGAGCTTCTCCTGGCGTTGATAAATATAACTGAGGTAGACGCGGGAATCAGCAAAATATTCCGAGTCAGATGGAATACGCAATAACTCGACGGCCGCTTTCTCATCGTCTTTGGCTTCCGTATAAATGACGCCAAGAAAGTATCTGGCCCTGTGGTTATTTGCCTGGGAGGCCAAGATGAGGTTGAGCTGAGTAACCGCCTTTTCATTGTTCCCTTTTTCCCGGTAGATCAGGCTTATTTTGAGTCGGGTTTCTTGGGGGTCTGCCTCAATCTTCTCAAGCACAAGAAACTGATGCAGCGCGTCATCGAGCTTCTTCTGACCTAGGTAGAAGCGTCCGAGACGATTACGCACCTGTTCACTGTGGGGATTGACGGCGAGCGCTTTTTGATAGATCTCCGCGGCCTGAGCGGTCTTCTTCTGCATTTCGTACACTAACGCAAGGTCAAGCAGCACCAATTCAGACTGCGGATTGAGACTCAGTGCCTTCTGGTAATACGTTTCTGCCTGATCCAGTTGTCTGGCTGCTGCTGAAGTCTGACCGAGGTAGTAATAGCCCAAGACAGAATGCGGGTAGCGTTCAACAAGCTTTTTCAGAACCGCTGTGGCTTTTTGGAATTCCTCCTGCTTGGCATATAAGGTACCGAGATAGAGGTAGGGCTCTTGGTTGTCAGGACTGCGTTTGAGCAGAGCCTCGTAGACCTGAGCGGCCTTTGTTTCTTTGCCGCTCGATGAGAGGAGCCCGGCAAGTAGGAGCTGGGCGTCGACGTTTTCGGGTTCACTGGCAACGACTTTTTTGCAGTGCTCTAGGGCTTCGGCCAGCTTGCCTTGACGCACGGCCAGGGTGGCGAGTCGGAGACGTAAAAACGGACTTTCCGGGTCGTTTTTTACCGCCTGTTCAAGTTCAGTCAGAGCCGTTTCGTAAACACCGTCATTGAGCGCGACCTGGCTCTTGAGAAAATGTCCCAGGGCTTTGTCTTCAGGTGACAGTACGACTGGAGTGCCCGGAATTTGCGCGGCTTGTGCTGGAGATGGCGCGACAACTGCAGGTGGTGATAGCGACAATGAAGGAGGCCGGGCTGGACGAGTGGCGGTACACGCGCCAAGAGCAGCAACAAGACCGACTGAGACTGCCCTACCGACAGGGTTATTGGCATGCATGCGCCGAGCGTATCACGTGGTGAAATTGACGGTCAATCCTGGGATGGGTAAGAAGCGCGGGAAAGGAATATTTTTATGGTTCCAGCTGAGCCAGCTATACTGGCCATACCCACTACATCTCGAGACGTCTCAGTTTTTATATAGAAAGTTGACTGTGACCACACTACCGTGTTTGGCCCCTGAGCCTTCCCTATTGCATGCCCCGGGTGAGCGACTATATGCTGGCCCTCTGTTAAGAAGCGGGTCGACGGTGTGTTGTGCCGAACACGTGATGCCTAACGAATTTTACGATCTGAAACGCCTATTCACCCTGCACCAAACGATAGCGCACTGTGACGGCGCAGCACCTCCCACGGCACATCTGTTCTCTCTACCGATCCGTTCGACATCACACCGGATCGGAGTGCTGTGCGGCTCGTTTAATCCGTTGACCCTGGCTCATACCGAACTGGCCGATCAGGCCTGTCGGATTTTTCAGCTTGATCAGCTCCTATTTACGTTGGCAAAGGTCACGGTGGATAAGGAGCAGGTGACCGGCCTGGGGCTGGAGGATCGATTGCTGTTGCTCCTCCTCTACGCAGCGCAGCATCCAAAAACAGGAGTAGCGCTGGTCAACCGTGGGCTGTATGTCGAGCAAGCTCAGGCTTTTCGTGCGGCTTTTGGCGAGGATATTTCCCTGTCTTTTATTGTTGGCATGGATAAGCTCATCCAGATTCTGGATGCGCGTTATTACCAAGATAGAGAAGTGGCCCTTGCTCAGCTTTTTTCTCGTACATCTCTTGTAGTAGCGAATCGAGGGGAAATGGGGCGACGTGCTTTCGATGACCTGCTGAATCAGCCTGCCAACCGCGCCTATCAGGCAGACGTACACTTCTTAGCGCTTCCGGAGTCGGTGGGGAATCTTTCCTCAACCGCCGTACGAGATGCGCGAGATGCCCAGGTGCCGCCTGAGGTGGCAGCGTTTCTGGCTGACACCCACGCATATGCAGTCCCTCAGCAGGACGACGAAGAGAGGGAAGCCCGGATCGATGCCTATGCCGTCCGCCTTGCTCTGTTGGATCGGCTCATCGAGGTACAAGGCTGGGCGGAACAAGAAGTCGATTTTCGACAGCTCATTGGACAAACGGGTGCGCCTGATGCGAAAGGCCGGGCGCTCCGCCGGGCAGCGACTGGCGAGGAGTTGCGTACCCTCTTACGGAAGCCGGCCTAGCGCCTCTTTCCCCCGGGTGGTAGCTTTCCGACGCGTTCCGTCAACTTGAGTAGGTAGGAGGAAAGGTGAGTAGTCAGCCCATCTCCGACTTTTTGAAACACCATTTTCGGCATTTCAACGCTGCCATGGTCATTGACGCGGCTGATGCCTATCGGCGTCAGCTCGATCAGGGCGGGAAAATGTTACTGGCCATGGCGGGAGCTATGAGTACAGCCGAGCTCGGAATATCTCTGGCTGAAATGATCCGCAATGATTGTGTCCATGCCATTTCCTGCACAGGGGCCAATTTAGAGGAAGACATTTTTAATTTGGTGGCACACGATCATTATGAACGAGTTCCACACTACCGTGATTTGACCCCTCAGGATGAAGAGGTTTTGCTTGAGCGACATATGAACCGGGTCACGGATACGTGTATTCCTGAGTTTGAGGCCATGCGCCGTGTGGAAGGTGTGCTGCAGGAATTATGGATGCAGGCGGATCACTCGGGTCAGCGCGTCTTTCCGCATGAAACCTTGTATGAAGTTTTGCGTGCCGGGATGCTGGAGTCCTATTACGAGATCGACCCGAAAGACTCTTGGGTTTATGCCGCGATGGAAAGGGATCTGCCTATTGTCGCGCCAGGCTGGGAGGACTCAACCTGCGGGAATGTCTACGCGAGCTATTGTATGACCGGGTTGATCAAAAACGTACATACGGTCAGGCATGGAATCGAGTATATGACCTATCTAGCTGACTGGTATAGCGCAGTATCCGCCCAGCACTCAATTGGATTTTTTCAGATCGGCGGTGGCATTGCCGGAGATTTTGCCATCTGCGCCGTGCCAATGCTGATCCAAGATATGAAGCGGACTGACACTCCGCTGTGGGGTTATTTTTGTCAGATCGGCGATTCCACCACCAGCTATGGCTCGTATTCTGGCGCCGTCCCAAATGAAAAGATTACTTGGGGCAAACTGGCGGTGGATACTCCGCGCTATCTGATTGAATCTGACGCTTCGATTGTCGTGCCGCTGATCTTTGCTCAAGTACTGGGACAGTGAGAACGCTTGGGTAGTGGAGATCGATAATCAATTATACTCGCCTACCGTTGCCCGCTTTATCTGCGCTTTCTACAAAATTTTTATAAGAGTTCTGAACAGGTCAGGCATTTCAGTCTGGGCGAGACAGTCTGATAGACTGTTCTGAGGACGGAGATCGTATTCCTATGGAAAAAGAGAAAGACATTGCTGTTGCCGCAGCGCACGCTGCGGGCGATATTATTCGTCAAATCTACGCGACAGACTACGCCGTCGATTACAAAAGTAAGGATAATAGCCCGGTGACGGTTGCTGATCGGGAAGCCAACAAAAAGATCCAGGAGATGCTCCAGGGAGCTTGCCCCGACTATGGTTGGTTGTCTGAGGAGACCGTGGACTCGTCCGATCGTCTCGCATCCTGTCGTGTTTGGATCGTTGATCCCATAGACGGGACCCAAGAGTTCATCCATAAAATTCCAGAATTTGCCGTGTCTATTGGACTCGTCGAGGATGGACGGCCTATTCTCGGTGTCGTGTACAATCCGACCCTCGATCAACTCTTTTGGGCTATACGCGGACAAGGGGCTTGGTGCGGGGAGCAGCAATTGTGCGTTCCTGAAACGCCTCGTCTAGCCGAGGCGACGATCCTGTCGAGTCGTTCCGAAACGAAACGCGGAGAATGGAAAGATCTTACTTCCCTTTTCCATGCCCGTCCAATGGGCAGTATTGCCTACAAGCTCGCCTGCATTGCAAATGGTGAGGCGGATGCATCCTTCACCTTAATACCGAAAAATGAGTGGGACATTTGTGCCGGGACACTGCTTGTGGAAGAGGCTGGTGGAACTGTGACAAATCTGAGAGGAAAACCAGTGATCTTTAATCAACCCACAACGCTGTTACAAGGCTTGGTTGCGAGCAACGGCAATCTCCATACGCAGCTCCTAGAGCTGATTAGGCCCCGGTTGACTGACCGGCATCGGGCTGAGGACCGGAAGTAAGAGCGTGTCTAACAAGTATCTCTGTGGCCAAAGCCCGCACGAAAACGGTGTGACCGAGGCGCCCGAAGCAGCCATATCCGCTGTGATATGACGATGCAGGGCAATGCTGGACACACCGTTTACAGCCGGGCGACGCCCAGAATGGACTTTTTGGGCACCCTCTACGAGAAAAAGCCTGGTTGACGTTACGTCTTCTGCAACGCTAGGTTGAAGTGGAGAGAAAGGAGCAGTCGTGTCTCAAATCGCTGCACTTTTGCGGGGCCGCCCAAAACCTCGTTGTCCCATCTGCCACAAATGGAACCGTGTCTATCTGACGGGTGGTTCATTCTTGTCCGACTGTGTGCATTGCGGATCGCCGTTGGAGGTCCGTCATGCACGGGCGGTGTGGGGCGCTATTGCGATTGGCCTGAGCATCTTAATTCTTGCCGCGACGATTCCACTCTTTGCGCGGTAGCGGGGAGGTGACCTCGCCCGGGCAGGGTAACCCTCCCCTATATCGATTCGCGGCCTTACAGCGCGTGCGTTTTCGAAGGCGTTGGAAGTGGAGGCTGAGCCGGCGGTTCAGCGTCTAGGCGAACATCTTTTTCTACAGTTTTTTCATCTGGAACTTCGGCCCGCTCAAGGACGAACGGTTTGCCTCGTCCTGTCGGGTTTGTGACAAAGACATCATACGAACCCGTGTCAAGCGAAAAACGATGCTCTTGCCCAGGCTCACTCCGGGCGATCTCTTTTTGTGTTCCTGCTGCATAGATAATGACATGGGTGACCGGGCTCACGTCACGTCCGTCAAGGAGCGGGTGAACCCAGAGTTGGCCGCGCATGCGTTCGCGCAAAGTCAGCTCTTGCAAGCCTCCCCGGTGGAGTTCAATATCACGCCACCACCGACTCTGTGGTGGCGTCGCGACTTTGACATCAACCACTCCGGGCTGAGCCATAATGCGTTCTCCACTCAGGAATTCTCCAAGCAGGTCTTTTGAAACGCCATCATAGATTTCAACGCCGAGACCCAGATCCTGGCCTTTTTTGTCCAGGACGTTCACCTGCAGTTCAGCTACCTCGCTGATAATAACACTGCTTGTTCGACCTGCTTTGACGAGGACGCGCTCCCGCGAGATCGTTCCACCCAGGACATCGAGTTCGACCCGATATGTTCCTGGTGAAAGTGATAGCAGTCTGCCCAAAGGAGCCATGCTGACAAGGGTTTGGGGATCTGTGGCATAGATCCTGGCCTGTGCATCCCCCTGGTTTCCCTCTTCGGTAGAGGTCCGAACGATGAGCGAGCCTGTTGCCTCTGGCTCCGCTTGAGGCTGAACAGCGTAGCTAGCATGCGGCAAGAGTGGCGAGAATGGGAAGAAGAGAAGACTAACCAGACAGATCAATATGCAATACTGTCTCATCGTTGGCAGATTCCTATAAAAAAGCCAGCCGGCTTATTTCTCAATCGGCAAATCTTCTCGATTGCCCCATTCCGCCCATGAAGCATCATAATTCCGGACCTTGTCAAAACCGAGAAGCCGCAGGGTAAAGAGTCCGTGCGCCGCACGGATGCCGCCCTGTCAATACGTAATGACTTCACATTCAGGCCTGACCCCGGCCTGCTCAAACAGGGAGCGCAATTCTACCGCCGGCTTAAATTGTCTCGTTTTGGGATCAACATAATTGAGCCATTCGAGATGGACGGCGCCGAAAACCCGCCCGCCACGTTTGGTGCCCCGATCGTTTTCACCCGTCCATTCCGCGTCCGAACGTGTGTCGAGGACTACCGTATCGGTGTCGATTGCATCCTGGACCTGTTCCCAACGAGCAATGAAGTCTTCACGCACCTGAGGGGTAAAAACTGCTTTTGCCGGACGAGTGGCCGCAGTTGTCACGGGCCGACCTTCGGCCAACCAGGTATCCCATCCACCGTTCAGCACTTTAGCGTTTGCATGACCATAATAGCTGAGTGCCCACCAAAATCGCGTAGCGTACAGGCCGCTAAAGCCGTCATAGGCAACCACCAGGCTGTCAGCGCCGATCCCAAGCGCACCCATGGCCTGGGCAAACTCGTCCGGGCCCATAACATGCAGCGCCCCTTCTTTTTCTTTCAAGTAATGATGGCCACGGAAGGTAGTCGCGCCAGGAATATGGGCGCGTCGGTACGCCTCACGGTTGTCACAATCGACTATTCGAATATTATCGTCCTGGAGATGGGTTGCCAGCCATTGGCTATCGGCCAACATCTCCGGTCGAGCATAGCCTTGGTCCGCCATAAAGTGCCTCCTCTTGTTATTTACTGTAATGGACCCTCGAGGGGGAAGCCAGCAAGGTGCATTATTGGGCGTGTTTCTTATCGTCCTTGATACTGTGGAGATCGCCCCTCCATACACGCTCGAACCGCCTCTTTCGCATCCTTCGAGCGTATGCACTCAGCCTGACTCTTCGCTTCCAGCAGCAGCCCGTCACGAACGGACAGATTCTGACTTGCATCAATCGCACGTTTTGCATACCGCACGGCCAACGGAGGCTGGCTTGCCAGCTGTTCAGCCAAGGCAGAGACCGTTGACTCTAAGGACTCGTCATCGACAAGCTGTTCAGCCAGACCAATCCGATACGCCTCGTCTGCCTCAATTTGCTGGGCAGTGAAAATCAACTCCTTGGCTTTTCCTCGACCGACCAAGCGTGGCAGGCGTTGGGTGCCGCCAAGATCTGGGATGAGTCCATAGCGATGCTCAAGCAGCCCCAATTTTGTCCCGTGTGCAACCACGCGTATGTCGCAGGCCAAAGCAAGTTGCATTCCGCCCCCGAGGGCAAAGCCTCGGACCGCGGCAATAGTTGGATAAGGTGCTTCTTCAAGCCAGGTATAGGCCTCTTGAAAGCCTTGAATAATAGAAACGAGTGGGTCGTCGTCCGTGACCACCTCTGGAGCCGGCTCACGCTCGTGGACATTAAAGGTATCGCCACTAAAGGCGGAGGTGTCGATACCTGTTGAGAATGCCCGTCCCTCGCCTATGACGACCAGAGCACGCAGGCTCTCGTCACTAGAAAGAACTTGGCCCAGCTCGCGCAACTCAGCCCACATTTTCGGCGTCATGGCGTTCAGTTTTTGCGCCCGGTTAAGCCGCAGCCAGCCAATAGCGCCAGACCGCTCATAGCGGAGCGTTTCGAGTTGTGCGAGTTGTGATGGGTCCATAACAATGCTCCTTTTTTGGCTCCTACTTGTGGGGCCAACGTAGCGTCTTCGCCTGTTGATTCCAAACCCCTTGGCCAATGATACTTTCAGTTAAAGAAGCCGCAGCATTTCCGACTCTGTCAATAGTAAGGATAACGTTATAAAAATTACAACTTTTCTGCTTCTCCTGTGTCTGCCTGTTTGTGTGTACGGTGAGGCTCTGCGTGAGGTGGAATTGAGCGACGGGCGTGTGGTGCAAGCCGAGGTCATTGGCATGCTCGATGGTGTGCACCAGATGCGTTCGACCGCGCTTGGAGCATCTGAAGTGCCGCAATCAAGGAGTTGCGATTCGAACGCCACACAGTGAGCCGGCTCCCGCGCGTGTAGCAGAATGGGACGGAAATGTAGTATCCCCGCAACCCCAGCGGACTGTTCCGGCAGCAGGAGAACTGCAACAGGTGCTGACGCAAGACCCGGCAGCGCTGAACAAAATTCTCTCTTTTCAAACTGATCCGCTGGTTCAAAGTATCCTCCGTGATGAGAGCACGATGCAGGCGGTGGAGTCCGGAGATCTGGGCGTGTTGCGTAATGATCATAAGATCAAAGCGCTTATGATCATCCTACTGTTCAAGACCTGGGACAGAGCTACGGGCAGTAGCTCTAGAACTGCAGAACCTTCAGTCGGAGCGCTCTTTGTCGCGCCGCTGGTGGGTAGGGCGACCCTGTCGCTAACCTTCTCTGTATGGCGTAATAATCTCCCGCGCAAACTCTACAATACTTTCTTCCACAAACCCCCACGGCGGCGAGATCACAATCTGCGTGAGTCCAGCTGCTTCAAGCTGACTCAGACGTTCGAGGATGTCCTCCCGCGAGCCGGTCAGACTCATTGCGCGAATTGCCTCGGGTGGAATAAATTTCTCCTCGCCGGGATGCAGGAAGCGGGAATGGGTTGCATGTATGTCTTCCCAGCGGGCATCTAAATAGCGTTTGTATTCGGAAGTTACGAACGGCCGCAAAAAGGGCGGAACATCCTTACCCTGCTTGGCAACCTCATACGCATAGTGGAGGGCTACCGCGACACGTGGACCGACCCGAGAAAGTACGCGCGGGCTGGTGAGTGCTTCGCCCGGCTGCAGTACGCATGAGACCCCGAGTGTGACAACGCCGAAGTCTTGCGGTTTTCCGCCTGCTCGGTTGTCCCAGGCCTTAATTACTGTGGCGAGATTGTTTTTCAGTAGATCGGGAGAGAGCAGACTTAATGTTAAGAGTCCGTCGCCTAATTCGCCGGCAATGGCCTGGGCTTTGGGATGGGAGGCTGCCAGATAGACCGGAATCGGATCGTGGGTATTGATATAACCATGATCCAGATCCATAAATCGGACTTGACTCTGTCGTCCTCGCTCGTGATATTCGACACTCTCGCCGCACAGCAGTCCTTGGCATACCTCGACTGCATGCCGAAATTCTGTGAGTGAAACAGGCGGCATGCCCATTGCCCGCCACGCTGTATGACCCGTACCAAGACCCAAAATCACCCGGCCTGGTGCAAGTTGATTAATCGTCGCAATGGAATGGGCAATAACGGGCGGAATGCGCGTACCGACGATGGTTACCCCCGTACCTAGCCGAATGGTCTTAGTATGCTCGGCCGCTAGTGCCATGCACGCATACATGTCTGAGGCAATCATTTGGGAGTCCACAAACCAGACGTTGCTGAACCCCATTTGCTCGGCCAGGACAGCGTGTTTCCAACCGTTGTGAATATGGGACTGAAATCCAACTCCGAAGTCCATAAGATGGCCTTTCCAGCAATGCTTGCCGTACCTAGCGCGGCTCCAATGGCATCCCTTCCCGTTGCCGTACATCGTTCAGATAGGCCAGCATACCTTCTTCAACCGTGTACTTGGGAGTAAAACTCAGCTCATCGCGGAGCCTGTCCGTTTTGAGCAAGGACGTCATGACATACGGCTTATTACTCACCGAGATGTCGGCTTGAGGCATAAGCTCCCGCATATAAGCAGTGATCTCGCCGGTTTTGCGGCTTGGACCGGCCATATTGAAGACGTGGGATTTCGGGTTTTCTGCATGGTAAGCGAGGCGAAAGACTTCCGCTGCATCTCTCACATACATCCAGTCTGCAATCTGTTCGTCCGGCGGCATGACAACGGGCTTGCCGAGTAAGGCGAGTTCAGGCGCGACCATAAAATGAGCCCCCGCTGCCCCGCGCCGCTGGCCACGTCCCTCGCCAAATACCGAGGTTGGCCTGATCGCAATCAGATCCATCCCATAGGCATGATTATAATAGTCAGCCGTATGCTCATTGAACAATTTACACGCACCATACAGGCCGGCCTGGTTGCTCGTTGACGGAGCAGGCGGGTCGTCTTCGCCAAGCTCTGGAGCAGTGAGTGCTGTTCGTTCAGGAAACACAGCAACCGAGCTCATATAGACGACGCGTTTAATGCCACTGAGCCGTGCGGCCTCATAGATATGCGTCGTTCCAATGCAGTTGACGTTGATTGACGGTAGTGGGTTCCTTATGCCGCCCGTGCCGAGGTAATAAGCGAGGTGAATAATACCCTCGACTTTATTGCGCCGGATGACATCCATCATCGCGGTTACTTCCATCACATCGCCTTGTAAGACCTTCACCTTGTCTTCGACATCGGCAACCGCTCGCCGATTTGGGACTGCATCAAGGACGACGACGTCCTCTCCGGCTTGAATCAAATGCCGTGTCAGGTGCCGTCCCAAAAAACCCGTTCCGCCGGTAATGAGAATCGCCATATTCAAAACC
>CAZBUD010000017.1:0-46301 GCA_964495015.1 uncultured Enterobacteriaceae bacterium
CCTGATATCCACCGTCCCGGCAATAGGCCGCATACTCAACCGTTGTGCTGGGTAGGCGCGCCTGTGTTTGCCCCTGTTCGACAGCTTTTGCCACATTATCAACGGTTGCCGAACCAATCGGATTCTGCCCTACGACAACGACCGGCGCGGTCTCACAGCGGCCAACGCACGGCACCCGCTGAATACGCACGGTCTCGCCGACCGCTCGTTCGAGGGCAGGAATAAGTGTCTGCGCGCCCGCCAGCTCACAACTGACCGAGTCACACACCCGGACCGTCATAGGCGGCGGTGGTATCTCGCCTTCTTTGATCACATCAAAGTGATGGTAGAAGGTCGCCACCTCATACACCTCTACTGACGCAAGCCTCATTTCATGGGCTAAGGCCACAATATGGGCTGCAGACAGATAGCCATAGCGGTCCTGAATCTTGTGCAGATGCTCAATGAGAAGATCGCGGCGACGTGGAGTGTCCTCTACGTCACTCAGGAGCGCTTGTACTTCGTGTAGAGCCTGAGGATCGACTGCCCGTCCTTTTGGCCGAGTTCGTAGTCCTTTGGGACGTTTTTTTTTGCGCTGTCCGTTTTTTTCCATAATCCGTCCTAATGCCCAAGATTGCCTAGTCCTTCCTGACTAGGAGAAAAGATAGCCCATTTATTGGTTCCGGCTCAAGAGTCGGGTACCCATGAGTAGCCGTACAAAGCACCAGTAAAGAGTACGCATACAAGACGACGCTCTTGACACCGTAGGCCTCGACTCTTACTTTTCCGCAGCAGAGACGTTCTGTCTTTCGTAGCTATATCCAATTGATGAAGAAACGCGTGCTTGTAAACGTCTATTGCTGAAAAATCAGGGCTGACTTGCAACCGTAGCGCGTACCAGTCCTGTCAGGGAGAGCATACACACCTATGGATGGAAATGTTTCGGCTATTAATGAACGAGTCAAAGATGAAGCGGCCCTGCTGGCTCGACTACGAGAAGAAATTGGTCAGGTCATCATCGGCCAACGTTATTTGGTCGACCGACTGATTATTGGCTTGCTGGCCAATGGCCATGTGCTGCTCGAAGGGGTGCCCGGCTTGGCCAAAACGCTCTCGGTCAAAACGCTCGCCCAGAGTATCAACGCAGGTTTTCAGCGTCTTCAATTTACGCCGGATCTCTTGCCGGCAGATCTGATCGGCACCCTCATCTACAATCCTCGGGAGGGAACATTCACCACCAAGAAGGGGCCGGTCTTTGCCAATATTGTTCTGGCTGATGAAATCAACCGTGCGCCAGCCAAAGTCCAAAGTGCGCTGCTCGAAGCCATGCAGGAACGTCAGGTGACAATAGGGGAGGAAACCCATCCGCTGCCAGACCCCTTCCTAGTCCTGGCAACGCAGAATCCAATTGAGCAAGAAGGTACCTATCCGTTGCCGGAAGCCCAGGTTGACCGCTTTATGCTGAAACTGCGCATCACCTATCCCTCAAAGGAAGAAGAACGGCAGATTTTGGATCGTATGGCGTCGACCAGCTTACCCGTTGGCGCCAAGGCAATTCTATGCATTGATGACGTTCTCCGCTTACGCAGCCTGACTGACCAGATTTACCTGGATGATAAGATCAAGGACTATATCATTGACTTGGTATTTGCCACGCGTGATCCCTCAGCCTACGACATCGACGTTCAGCGTTTTATACAATATGGTGCCTCGCCCCGGGCCACGTTATCCTTGACCTTGGCCGCTAAAGCCCACGCCTTACTGAACGGGCGCGGCTATGTCACGCCACAGGATGTGAAATCGATCGGTCCGGATATTTTGCGCCATCGGGTGATCATTACCTACGAAGCCGAGGCGGAAGAGATGACCCCAGACGCTATATTGCAACAGATCCTAGATGGCGTGCCCGTGCCTTAGCAACCTCGTCATTCGGCCATGCTGACCTCAGAACAGCTCAAAACCGTCCGCAATATTCATATTCGGACCAGCCATCTGGTAAGCGACCTTTTCGCCGGTCAATACCAGAGTGCGTTCAGAGGCCAGGGCATGGAGTTTGCCGAGGTACGTCAATATTTTCCTGGAGACGATGTGCGCACCATCGACTGGAATGTTACTGCCCGGACCGGCGTTCCGCATGTCAAACGCTTTATTGAAGAGCGCGAACTGACTGTCATGTTGCTGGTCGATGCCAGTGCCTCCACCCAGTTTGGTACGGTCTCGCAGTTGAAGAGCACCATGGCGGCGGAGATGGCAGCCGTATTCGCCTTTTCCGCGATTGCCAATAACGACAAGGTCGGCCTGGTCATGTTCAGCGACGAGGTCGAACTCGCGCTGCCGCCAAAGAAGGGCACCCGGCATGTTCTGCGCGTAATCCGCGAGGTACTCTCATTCCAGAGCCAGCAGCGCGGTACACATATTGCGGCCGCGCTCGAGCATCTGAACCACGTCAGTAAACGCCGGGCCGTGGTCTTCCTCATCTCAGACCTGTTTGACCCCAGCGCTGCCTTGGCGCTTAAAATCGCCAGCCGACGGCATGATGTGATTGCCATTGTTTTAGACGACCCACGAGAGCTGACCTTGCCCAACGTCGGGCTCATTGCGTTGCAGGATGCGGAAACTGCCGAACGCGTACTGATCGACACAGGAGACCGACAGGTACGACACGAATTCGCGCAGCGTGCGCAGACAGCCCGACGCGAACGCGAACGGATGTTGCATCGAGCTAATGTTGATGCGATTGTCGTGCGCACCGACCAACCATATGTGGAAGCCTTGTTGCGTTTCTTTCGCAAGCGCGAGCACCGGCAGTGAACAAGAGCATGGACCCCGAACAGAGTGAGAACACGGCAGTGAGTGGGACAAGCGGCTTAAGGATTTGGGTGCTCATAGTATGGGCTCTCTTTGTTCTGCCCCCACTAACTCTCGCCCAGATAGGGCAGAGCACGACTGATGAGCCGGAGAGTCCGGTCGCGGTCGTTGTGCAGACCAGCGTTGATCACGATGCGATCACGATTGGCGACCCGATTCGATATACCGTCACAGTGACAGCCGAGACCAACGTCGACGTGCAGGTCCCGGTGTTCAGCGACCGCCTCGGGGATTTTGATATTATCGACTTTGGTGAGCTGCCAAGCCGGCGAGATCGGACGACAGAGTATCGCGCGATCACAGCCCGGTGGTATACGCTCACCATATTCATTACCGGCTACCACATTATTCCTGCCCTGGGCGTGCCATATACAACTGCAGACGGAGCGGAGCACACGGCACAGGGTGGTACGATCCGCATCCATGTGGCCAGCCTGCTCACACAGGAAGGCAAAATCACTGACATCCGTGACATTAAGCCTCCGGAAGTGGTTCCGTTTGACTGGCGTCCGTATATCCTTGGCGGAGTAATTCTCATCGCCCTCATGCTGCTTGGGACCGCATTGTTCTATCTTCTGAACCGCTTTCGTCGGGCTGCTGACACGCCGCTGCGTCCGGCTCACGCGATTGCGCTCGAAGCACTGACACGTCTGCACGCTCAGCACTTGCCTCAGACCGGCCAGTTTGAGGCCTATTATGTTGCGCTGTCCGGCATTGTCCGCATGTATTTAGAAGACGGTCTGCAACTGCGCGCACCAGAAATGACCACAGAAGAATTCTTATCGGAAGTCACGCGCGATACCCGTCTGACTTCTGCCCAACAGCGCCTGTTGGGCAAATTCTTGTCTCGAGCAGATCTGGTGAAGTTTGCACGCCATTTACCCAGTCTTGCCGATAGTGACGCCGCGTATACGACTGCCAAACGGTTTATTGATGAAACGCGACCATCCGAATCAGGCGTAGTGTGGGACGCTCTTGCAGGCTCTCCTTCAGACGCAGACTCCCTTGCCACGGAGGCACACGATGCAGCTGCATGATCCGTGGCTACTCTTCCTGCTCTTCCTGCTGCCGCTCCTGTTTTGGCTTCAGCGCAGGGGTGGAAAAGAAGCCGCCGTCCGCTATTCCAGTCTAGGATTGTTGCGCTCGCTTACGCATACGGGCAGGCGACATTGGCGCTGGATCTTGCCCATTCTGCGCGGGGCTGCTGTATTCCTACTGATTCTTGCTCTTGCCCGGCCGCAATTAGGAAAAGCAGAAAGCCAGTATTATGGCGAGGGCATCGATATTATTTTGGCAGTCGATGTTTCGAGTAGCATGCTGTCCGAAGATTTCAGTCTGGAAGAGGGTCGAGCCAATCGTCTCGAGGTCGTAAAATCAGTCGTGACCGATTTTGTAGCTACAAGGGGCGGAGACCGGATCGGCCTGGTGCTCTTCAGCGCCCGTCCATATACCCAGTGTCCGCTGACCCTGGATCATGGCTGGCTATTACAAAATCTGGCTCGGGCTGAGATCGGCATGATTGAAGACGGCACTGCCATCGGATCAGCTCTTGCGACAGCGGCCGGTCGCTTGGAGCATTCGGACGCGGAAAGTAGGATTGTTATTCTGTTGACTGACGGACAGAACAATGCGGGGAAAATCTCCCCGCGGACAGCAGCAGATGCCGCTGCCGCCCTTGGCATCAAGGTGTATACTATCGGCGCAGGCACACACGGCCTAGCCCCCTATCCTACTCGCGATGTTTTCGGCAATACCGTGTACCGTCCGATACAGGTCGATATCGACGAAGAGGCCCTCACAAAAATCGCGGAGACAACCCAAGGGCGTTATTTTCGAGCAACCGATACGGCCAGCCTAGAATCCATTTACGACACCATTGATGAGCTGGAACGAACGACTTTCAGCGCGCCTCAATATCTCGACTATTACGAACTCTATCCCTGGTGTGTCCTGTTCGCACTTGTCCTCGTCGGTTTTGAAACGAGTCTGAATCATACTGTGCTGCGCAAGTTACCCTAATGGTTTGGCGAACGCCCCAGTTTTTGTGGTTTTTGTTCACTGTGCCCGTCGTTATGGCACTCCTCGTGTGGGCGCTACGTCTACGACGACGCGCCCTAGAGCAGTTTGCTGAATCCCACCTCTTGCCGGTCCTCACCCCGGCTGTCGATCACCGTCGTCAACACTGGAGAGCCGGGCTCCTGACGGCTGCTCTCGCTTTCCTCATCATTGCTATGGCTGGACCGCGCTGGGGATTCCAGTGGGAGGAGGTACGACGTGAAGGCGTTGATATCGTCATAGCCCTGGATACATCCCGCAGCATGCTGGCTACAGATGTCAAACCGAGCCGTTTAGACCGAGCCAAACTGGCACTGCAAGAACTCGTGCCGCAACTTCAGGGCGATCGGATAGGATTGGTCGCATTTGCCGGCTCCGCCTTTATACAATGTCCGCTCACGCTTGATTATGGAGCGTTTTTAGAAAGTCTGCGGGCAACCTCGGTCGGCATTATTCCCAAGGGAGGAACCGCCCTGGAAGAGGCGATCGGGACGAGTCTGGCTGCGTTCGAAAATCATCCTAGCAAACACCAGGCGTTGATTATTATCACGGACGGTGAAGATCATGACGGACAGGTCCAGGCAGCCAGCCAATTAGCCTCTGAGAAGGGCATTAAAGTCTATACTATCGGTATTGGCACGCCTGAAGGAGAACTCATTCCCCTCACCGTTGATGGCAGACGAGCTTTTCTCAAAGACCGGCAGGGTCAGGTCGTGAAGTCACGTCTCGATACTGAGACGTTGCAGGATATCGCAATTGCCACGGGTGGAGCCTATGTCTACGACTCCAGCCCGAGTTTGGGTCTGGATGAAGTCTATACACGCTATATCGGGCAGCTTGAGAAGCGAGAGCTGACGTCCACGCTTGGGCGCCGCTATAAAGACCGGTTCCAATTACCACTCGTATTCGGCTTCATTTTGCTGGTGCTTGAACCGTTTATCCGAGACCATCGTCGTGTTGATTCCGGCGCGAACTGGAGCCAATTATTGAATTGGAGGAAATCCAAGTGAGAGGAATCAAGTCGGGTCAACAGTTTCTTCTCATTGCCAGTGCCCTAGGCTGTCTTGCCTGGACTGATATTCCGCGAGACCAAGTTGTTGCGGGCAATCGTGCGTTTCATGCAGGGGAATTTGCAGACGCCATCGAAGCCTATGGCCAGGGTTTAGTCGACCATCCCGACTCGCCAGTTCTGAACTTCAACATGGGAACCGCCAACTATAAAGCTGGCAAATATACACAAGCGATTGCCTCCTTCTCACGCGTACAGCCGCAGGCTGCCGATCTCAAACGGGCGGCGAAAACCGCCTATAATGCCGGGAATGCACAGTATAAGCTGGGAGCGCATTCAGAGGAACAGAATCCACAAGCCGCGCTCACGGCGTATACAAACGCACTCGCTTCTTACCGGCGGGCCTTAGGTGCAGACCCGACAGATCAGGATAGCAAATTCAACTATGAATTTGTGACAAAAAGGCTCGAAGAGCTTCAGGAGAGACTTCAGAACCAGCACCAACAGAAGCCCAACCAACAACCGAATCAACAGGACCAACAATCACAAGGCCAACAACGGAAACAGCAAGAGCAGGACGGCGGACAAGACGAGAGTACGCAGCAACAGGATGAACAGCAGCCAAGGGGACAAGAAGAGGAATCATCCGAATCCTCGCAACCAGACCAGTCAGAGCAGGCGGGACAGACACCTCAAACACGAAAAGACCAGCAGAGCGACATGTCATCAGACGAGGCTCGATCTGTTATCAATACTGCGCGAAATGAGGAACTCAGCCCAGAAGAGTTTGCGCAGCAGGCCCAACGTGGGACCGTCACTGAAGCCGTACGAGATTGGTAATGCAAAGGATAGCGTTAGTCATTGGGGGCTTCCTCTTTTTCTTGAGCAGTCAGGGAATGCTCTTCCTTCAGCAGGCGGATGCTACGGATATCAGGGTGCAGGCAACCGTTCGTCCTCAGCATGCCACGGTCGGCAGGTCACTCATCCTATCAATTGACATGACGGGCGCGCGGAATGCGTCCGCCCCAACGATTAGTGTTGAGGGATTTGATATCAGTTATCTTGGCCCTTCAACTCAGATCTCGATTACCAATGGTCAGGTCAACTCGTTTGTTCAGCATCGTTACTCCCTCGTAGCGCTGAAGCCGGGTCAGTTTACGCTCGGACCATTTGCGGTTGAATATCAAGGCAAGCAATACCAGACCGCTTCTCTCAAGGTGACAATTGTAGCAGCGCAGAAGCCATCCGTACCTGCCCAACGGCCCGCTCCAGGCAGAACAAAACTACCACAACAGGCTAGAGATCGGGATCAAGCTCTTTACCTGGGCCTTACAGTGCCCCAACACGAAATCTATCTGCATGAGCGCATCCCAGTCGACGTAAAACTCTACGTGGGTGCGAAGCGTGTATCAGACGTCCAGTATCCAACATTCCTAAAGGATGGATTTTCCGCTGAGGCCTTTGCAAAGCCAACTCAAAATCAAGAGATAATTAATGGAAAGACGTTCACCGTCCTGCATTTTCAGACAGAGGTCATCCCGCTACGTACTGGCAGCCGAGCCCTTGGTCCGGCTACCCTCCAGCTCAACGTCCTTACCCGACGTCAGGGCGGCTCACCGTCGAGTGACCCTTTCTTTGATCGCTTTTTCCAAAACGATTTTTTCTCTACCTTTTCTTCCGGACGACAGCGGCTCGACCTGCATTCCGATCCCCTCACCCTCACCGTCCTGCCACTCCCGGAAGATGGCAGGCCGGTCAATTTCTCTGGCGCAGTCGGAACGTTCACACTCAATGTGACTGCTACACCAACCGAACTCAATGCGGGCGATCCGATTACCATGCGCATGCGTATCAGTGGAAACGGCAATCTCGTTGATACTGCCTCACCAACGTTTGTGGATACAACTGGATTTCGAACCTATGAACCGCTTGGCGGAAAAACGAATGGCACAACAAAATATTTTGAACAAGTGCTCATTCCCCAGGATACGAATCTCCGGTCCATCCCGTCGGTTCAATTTAGCTATTTTGACCCACAGGCGCGGCGCTATCGAACTGTCGAAAGCCAACCGATTGCGTTAGTTGTACGCCCAGCAGAGACTACGACCCAAAAAACGGTCATCACCGGGAATACCGATGCACTTCACATCCAGAGCCAGAGAGAAGAAGAGGATCTGGGTCGAGACATTGTGTATATTAAAGATGATCCTGGCCCACTCGTTCCTCAAGCCAGGCCATGGTATGGCAGCGTTGGTTTTCTTCTGTGGCATCCCTTCCCGGTGCTGCTCTTTATCTCTGCATGGTGGTATGACCAGCGGCGGCTGCGGCTGAGTGGCGATCTTCGCTATGCGCGCTTTACCGAAGCAGGGAAACAGGCTCGCGAAGGTTTGGTTGACGCCGAGCGACTCCTGATGCAAGGGGATGAGCAAACCTTCTACACTACGATGGTCCAAATGCTGCAAGGCTATTTATCTGCCAAGCTAGACCTACCACTCGGTGGGATAGAGTCAAATACGCTACGCAGTCGTGGTGTATCTCAGACATGTATTCAGCAGATCGAGACAGTCTGGGAAACTTGTGAACACGTTCGTTTTGCTCAGGGAACAGTGGGTAACAGCAGCGATGAGATCCTCTCCCTCATCCGCGACATCATTGACCAGCTTGAACATGATCATCGCCAGTTCCAAACGCTTACCGCTTAACACCCAGGGACCATGAGACCGCTTCTTCTTAGCTTCATATTTATTTTTTGGGCCGCCTCAATTTCTCTGGCCGCTGATACTCAAACAACGCCCCAGACAATCTTTTTCCAAGCCAACACACTCTACACCCAAGGTCAGTACGCTGCGGCTGCTGAGGCTTACGAGACAGTCCTTCACTCCGGCTTCGCGAGCGGTCATGTGTATTTCAATCTTGGCAACGCCTATTTCAGGGACGGGCACGCCGGCAAAGCTATTTTGAACTATGAACGGGCGCGACGTTTCCTCCCCAATGATCCAGACTTAGCAGCGAATTTACAATTCGCACGCTCACTCACCGGTGCGGAGGGGTGCCAGCTCCCACTCTGGAGGCGCTTAGTCTTCCCCCTTGCCCATACCCTGGCAACAGACAGCTTTGTCTGGTTCACGAGCATCACTCATACTCTGCTCTTTGTGATTTTAGCCGTGTACTATCTATGGCCACTGCGCCCTCAGTCGCTCTTATATGCAGGCTGGGGATTAGCCGCATTGCTTTTTGTCATGACGACTTCGCTGATACAGCAACTGCGAACAGATGATTGGCAAAGAAAAGCGGTCGTCCTTGCAAAAGAAGACTCTCCAGTTCGTTTCGAGCCGGCTGATAATGGCACGGTCCACTTCTCTGTCATGCAGGGAACGTTAGTACAAATCCTCGACATTCGAGAAGACTGGTGGCAAGTGGCCCGCTGTGATGGTCGGCGGGGCTGGATAGAGAAAGACGTGCTCAAAGAATTATAACGCGGGAAAGACGTCGTCAGTCAATGCGGCTTCAAGGCGTGTCATTCTGAAGAGCCATGCGACGAAGAATCTCTCAGTAGCATAAACGAAGAGATTCTTCACCTGCAGAGTCTGTCCTGATCACCGACACAGTACCCGCTTCACTGACCAGGTCGAAACTTGACCAAGGTCATTTCTGGTGTGACTTCCTCAAAGGAAGCGACAACGGGCATGCCGATAGTCACCTGATCAGGCTGGCAGCCTACGAGATTCGTTGTGATACGCGGGCCTTCTTCAAGCTCGACAATGGCAATCACATAGGGAACGTCTTCAGCAAACGCCGGATGCGTCGGTGCCTGGGCGATAGTATAAGAATAGAGCGTACCTTTTCCAGACACTGGAATCCATATGAGATCGGGCGACAGACACTCGGCACATGCTTCGCGCGGATAAAAGATATGCGTCCCACACGCATTGCAGCGTTGGATTTGTAGTTCATGTCGCTTGGCAGCGTCCCAAAAGGGCTGGGAGACCTCGTTTGGTTGGGGTAGTGGTTTTGTATAGGCACTCATCGTTTTCCTCGCGCGCCCTAGACACCCAAGACCAGACTGCACTGCTCAGCCATGATACCGCCGTTGCCGTTCACGTAGCCGATGGAGGCATCCTTGAGCTGTCGTTCTCCCCCGCGTCCCATTAGCTGCCGGACCCCTTCAATGACGTGACTCATGCCACCGGCGAGACCGGGTTGCCCAAAAGATAATTGTCCACCGTGGGTATTGCAGGGAAAGTCTCCCGCGTATGACAAATCATGTTCTTCAACAAAGCGACCACCTTCGCCTTTTTCGCAGAAACCTGCGTCCTCTAGTGAGACAATGACGGTGATGGTGTAACAGTCATAAGGTTGAACAAAATCCATGTCCTGTGGCGTGGTTCCAGACATTTGAAAGGCCGCTTCTGCGGCAGGTTTGACTAAGGACGTTGTTAGGCTACGGGCATGCGTAATGCTAGAGTGCCCACCAGCCTCGCCTGCGCCGAGCAATACTACCGGCTTGTTGGGACTGTCTTTTGCCCGTTCTGTACTGGTGACAATAAATGCGCCTCCACCCGTACACGGGCTGACAATTTCGAGCAGATGCAAAGGATCAACAATCATGCGCGAGTTGAGTACATCCTCAATTTCGATCTCCTTACTCCCAAACAGCGCGCTTGGGTTTTTGCACGCACTCTTGCGCTGATCTACCGCAACCTTGGCCATTTGTTCGGCAGTAGTCCCAAACTCATGCTTATGGCGTTGAGCAATGAGTGCATAACCAGGATTGGCGGCAATCAAGCCGTAGGGCGCGTCGAATTCGGCTTCAATACTTGGGAAGGGCGGCATTTGACGCGTCTGCGCTCTCCGGTCACCGAGCACACACAGCACCGTATTACACATGCCGGCTTCAATAGCTGCAGCGGCACGCCAGACCATACCCGCAGCAGACGCTCCACCGAGTTCGACCTGGTTAAAATACTTGGGTTGGATTTGTAGATAGTCGGCAACAACTGAGGGAAACAGCACGCTATAGTCACTCAGCGCCCAGCCGGTCAATAGTCCGTCGACATCATTCTTTTCCAACCTGGCATCAGCAATCGCCTCACGGGCCATATTGGCAATAATCCCCAGCGGAGTAATATCACCCGCTCCTTTTTGTGGGGCCATTTCGGCAAACCCCGAGATGGCGGCTTTTCCTTTAATGCTCATACTTCCCCTCCTGTGGCCAACAAACGCCTCCCCTTATAGCGCACTCAACGGATTGGGAAAAGGAAAGGGTAAAATATACAGGGCGCCTTTCTCCTGGATTAGGTCCGTCTGGCCCTTGTTTTCTGTAGACCGTCATGAGCTTAGCGTATCTGGTATTCCCAACCTTGAGTATCGTACACTTATGTGCGAGCCTTCAATAGTGACTGGAGCGGAGTTTATTCGCCGAATTCGCAGAGTTGCTCGAATACACGGTAAGCAAGTCAATCTTGAGACGCGGCCAGGAAAAGGGTGTCACGGCTGACTTTACTACGACGGTCGTTTCACAACCGTGAAAGATGGGAAGAAAGAGATTAGTCCCGGCCTGCGCCCGCAAATGCTTGCCAACCTCGGTTTAAAAAAAGACGATATTGAGGAGTCATAAATGAGTACCTTCAGTTATCCTGCCACCGTCAAAATCGACTCAGCTGGATTTTATCT
Source organism: uncultured Enterobacteriaceae bacterium (assembly GCA_964495015.1). Taxonomy (GTDB): domain Bacteria; phylum Desulfobacterota; class Binatia; order Bin18; family Bin18; genus Bin18. The sequence goes on from CAZBUD010000017.1 coordinate 11,585, forward strand.
CGTGACCTTTCCCGATGTCCCGGAAGCTGGAACTGCTGGAGAAACACGGGAGGAGGCGTTGGAAGAAGCCGTCGATTCTTTGGTCGCAGCGCTGGGCGGATATATTCATGCGCGAAGGGCAATTCCTAAGCCGCCAAAGGCAAAACGAGGGCAGATGATTATTGCTTTACCGACCCTAGTTTCCGCAAAGCTCGTGCTCTACGCAAGCCTGCGTCAGGCTGAGGTGAGCAATGTTGAACTGGGTAGGCGACTCGGCATCAGTGAAGGGGCAGTTCGGCGATTACTCGACCTTGACCATCGTTCCCATATCGGACAGGTGGAGGCAGGCCTTCAAGCCCTAGGCCGTCGCCTTAAGGTCGAAGTCCAGGAAGGAGCCTAGCTGTATTCAGTGGGAGAGCTTTAGTAGGGATACCGGACCTGAAGAAAATCGATCCGATCCGCGCTTACTATGTAAACGAGGCGATGTTCTTGAGTCAGACGGCGAGATCATCAGAGGCCAGGTATTTGCGAGGTTTTCGTCTCTCCCTTGGGGCCGCTTAGTGCGAGCTCTCGCCCGGTCCGGCGCGCTGAGTAAACGCTCAGCATTCTTTGCAAATCAAAGAAGATGGGCCGTCTCAGCGAGACTCGCGAGTTCCTCCGCAGGAATGAGCGCAACATCTTCGACCCCCCGCCGACTGATAACGACAACTTCTTGATCCTTTGTTACCTCGTCGCAGAGCCGCGAGAGATTTGCCCGGGCATTGGTTTATGTCGTATGGATCGCCATAAGCGGACATAGGGGGTCTCTCCCGTACAGGAGTTCCGTCCATAAAAGATTTCTTCTAGTCAAGCTACAAAGAGTCCAATCCTTGATGATGAACCGGACAATGCCCCGTCCGTGACTGAGTGGCCAGTTCCTCTTCACCTGGGGCCATCTGGCGTGTTGTCTTTTTAGGGATATTCGCACACGGGGGCACTCGTGTCACAACGTCATTGTTATTGGCAAACCGGAAGGCTTCGGGCTTGAACCCATGATTGAAATTACGAGCAAAGCGTTTATCTCCCGTCCGTGGTTGGCCAAAGGTATGCGGTCCGTCTACGGGATCACCCTGATCAAGCAACCGCGCCGCCGCGAGCGTGGCTAAGCCTGCTCCCAAACTATGGCCGGTAAACCACAGGGATTTTCCCCCAGACCGGAGTCAGTGCTTCCGAGAAGTCCTCGTGCACCTCGCCTCCTAATGGTCCGGCAATCAAGTCGACATTCGCATCGGTAATAAAATCTTTGACAGCCTCAGTGCCACGAAAGGCAATCAAGATGATCTTATCGGTGGTCATGGCAAATGCTCGCGTTCCTTTTGCCTTATCATCGATAAACCACCCCACTTTCTGTTTCCGCTCCCACTTCCCTTCAATTTGTTGCCCAATCGCCGACTTTTTTTCGTAGGCCAGGTTCGCCGCCATGGCACAGCCATAAGCGGTAGTCCAACAAACATTTTCAATAAATTGCATTAACTACGACAGAAACGCGGCAATACCTATAGATGGCAAAGGTCGCGTCAGTGTTGTCGGTTCAGGAGAAGAAAAAAAGAGACTGTCCAGCGGGCAGACAGTGCGTCTACCCGTTGTGGTAAAATTCAACGTAAAAACGAACAGGCCCGCGCGGCCGAACGTGACGAAGAATCTCGGGCGTAACAATACAAATGAAAGCGGGATCCAAAACAAACTCTTTGCTTATAAGTTCCGCGACTTCATAGCTGAGTCGGCCCTCCAGACCCTGAATCTTGGCCCATACCCCCGTTTTTGTTGAATGGGATGAAGTTAGCCCCGTGGGCACTGAGTTCGCATCGAAGACCGCCATTTGTTTATGGGCATTGAAGTCGTGCGGCAGTTCGAGGTCTTCGCAGCACACACAATTGAGCGTTACTCCAAGTTTCGATTTCCAGCCCTCTTCATTAGTCGTCCATGGGCGATTTTCAAACGGCGGATTATGTTGCGCCTGCTGCCCATGGCCGCAATCTAGATCTGCTACCCAGTTGTTTTGCGGATCAAGGTGAAAAGCAACCATTTGACGCTTCATTCGCTCATCCAGATCTTGCCCGGATTCAAAATACCCCGGGGGTCAAAGAGCTGTTTCACACCCTTCATCAATTCCAGCGCAGGACCATGTTCTTGTTCGACGTATTTCCGACTACCCAGACCAACGCCATGCTCGCCGGAGGCAGTGCCGCCAATGGAAAGGACAAAGGCAACTATCTCATCTTTGGCTTGATTAGCAGTTTTCCAGCGTTGTGTTTCAGCAGGGTCTTCGCGCAACAATGCATGCAGAATTCCGAGACCCGCATGTCCAAAGGTGTGTAGGACAACGCCGTGTCGTTGCGCAATGGCATAACTTTCCTGGATTACGTCGGGTAGGCGGGAGATGGGAAAGCCCATGTCGGTCCGAATTGTTTTGGCATGCGGATTAAGCGCCTGAATTGCACGAGTTGTGAAGTGGCGAATGTCCCAGGGATTGCGCTTATCAGGAAGGAGAATCAGCGTTCCTTGATTTTCTTTACATAGCCTCTGGGCGATCTGAAAAACCTCATGCACAGACCTCTCAGCGCCATGCACCTCAATAAATAAAGACGGTTGCTCTTCTAAACCAAAGTTTTGAAAACGATTGAGGGCTGCTATAGAGCGCCGATCGAGAAACTCCACGGCGGCAAGGTCTACGCCATAGCGCATCATGGTCGCGATAGCCGTTACGGCATCCTTTTCGGATGGAAATGTGAAGGCGCCTTGTCTGCGTCCGTGCGGGAGGCCGACCAGGGACAGGGTGAGTTCGGTCGCGATAGCCAGGGTGCCTTCGGACCCGACTACCAGCCCTAGCAGATGATACCCGGAGGACGTTTTTCGACTGCGCGTGCCGAGCTGGAGAACTTGGCCTGTTCCGGTCACGACCGTAGCGGCTTTGACATGATCGCGCGTCCCGCCGTATTTGACCGAATAAATACCACTTGCATTATTCGCCACCATGCCACCAATCGTGGCAACGTCGGAACTACCACCGGGAGACGGCGGGAAAAACAGGCCATGAGATTTCAAGTGTTCATTCAGGTCATTATACACACTGCCCGGCTGGACGGTGACCTGGAGATCCTCGACATGCACGCTCAAGATCCGATCCATACGAGACAGATCCAGCACGATCCCGCCTCGAACGGGAATAGGATTGCCTTCTAAACTGGACCCCGCCCCACGTGCGGTGAGCGCGATATTCTTTTCATAGGCGTAGCGAACGACCCGCCTGACCTCCACTGTCGTCAGAGGCCAAGTCACAATATCCGGCAAAGAAGGCGGACAGGCAGATTCATCGTGTGCGGCAAGCTCACGGGCGGCCTGCTGGGTCGATACCCGATCAGGAGAAAGAAGTGCCGTCAGATCATCGGGAAGGGCCATATCATTCTCCCTGCCAGTGGAATCAGTCCAATCAGTGCAAAATAAGCGGCTACCCTCCAGCTACGGAGATCGGCCCATCCTGCCGATGCTTTGGCCGCAGATTCTGCGCCAAAATCTTCTTTCGGAGGCGAATCGAAACAGGGGTGACTTCGACCAACTCGTCATCTGCAATCCATTCAAGGCCATCTTCCAAATCCATTTCCGTGTATGGGGTCAGACGGACGGCCTCATCCCGACCAGAAGCTCGGACGTTGGTCAATTTCTTCTCCCGGCACACATTCACATCCAAATCCTTGTCACGGGAGTTCTCTCCTATGACCATGCCTTCGTAGACACGCGTTCCAGCTGGAATGAAAAATACCCCGCGCTCCTGCAAATGAAAAAGCGAGTACGGCGTTGCCGGACCTTCACGGTCCGCCACCAATGCCCCGTTGATCCGACTCGGGATTGCGCCTTGCCACGGGGCGTAACCGTTGAATAGAGCATTCATAATTCCCGTACCGCGCGTCTCAGTCAGAAAGTGCGACCGAAAGCCGATCAGCCCGCGCGACGGGACAGAAAATTCCAGTTGCACTCGGCCCGACTCCGGCGGGTCCATTCTTGTCATCACGCCACGGCGCTTGGCTAGGAGCTGAGACACGACTCCAATGTAGTCTTCTTGGGCATCGATCAACAGCAGTTCCATCGGCTCCTGCATTTGACCGTCCGTTTCTTTGGCAATGACTGTAGGCTTGGCAACCTGCAGCTCATACCCTTCCCGTCGCATGGTCTCAATCACAATGGAGAGCTGGAGCTCACCCCGACCCATGACGCGAAAGGTATCCGGTGAATCCGTCTCTTCTACGCGCAAGCTCACATTCTTATTCACTTCGGCTAAGAGTCGCTCCCGGATTCTCCGCGACGTCACATATCGCCCCTCTCGTCCGGCCCATGGAGAGGTGTTGACACCAAAGAACATGGCAATGGTCGGTTCATCGATCTGAATCATGGGCAAGGGAGCCGGGTTCTCATTATCCGCGATAGTCTCCCCAATTTGAATTTCTTCAATACCAGCCACAGCGACAATATCTCCGGCCTGGGCGGCGTCGATCTCGTGTCGTTTGAGCCCTTGCCAGCTGTACAACTGCGCGATCTTACACGGCAGCTGAGAGCCATCGCCGCGGCACAGTGTATACGATTCCGCCGTCTGGAGTTCGCCCTGGATAATCCGGCCGATAGCGATACGCCCAACATAGTTGTTGTAGTCGAGATTGTTGACGTGGAATTGGACTGGACCATCCACAGCATAGCGCGGACCAGGGAGGGCAGAGATGATGAGGTCAAATAGCGGACGCAGATCCGCAGACTCTTCATCTGGGCTGCGTTTAGCAATACCGCCACGTGCATTGGTATACACCACAGGAAACTCAAGCTGCTCGGCTGATGCGTCGAGATCAATAAACAGATCGTAAATCTCATTAAGAACTTCGCTGATACGGGCGTCCTGCCGGTCGATTTTATTAATACACACGATCGGCGGCAGCCCTGCTTCGAGCGCCTTTTTGAGCACGAAGCGCGTTTGCGGCAGTGGGCCTTCTGAGGAGTCGACCAACAGCATCACCCCATCGACCATGGCTAAGGAGCGTTCCACTTCTCCGCCAAAGTCGGCATGGCCTGGGGTATCCACAAAATTAATCTTCACCCCACCGTATGAGATCGAAGCGTTCTTGGCCAAAATCGTGATGCCTCGTTCCCGCTCGAGAGCGAACGAGTCCATGACTCGATCGACAATCTTTTCGTGTTCTTGAAAAGTCCCGCTTTGTGTGAGAAGCCCATCAATTAACGTTGTTTTACCGTGATCAACATGCGCAATGATAGCGACGTTTCGAATATCATTACGCCGAGGCGTAACGTTCTGCAAAATCTCTTCCTCCCTAGACCATGTATTTTACCATTCCGCCGTCGATGTCGTAGGCGGATCCGGTGATAAAACTCGCCTGCTCTGAGGCCAGGAACGTCACCAGGCTGGCGATTTCTTCAGGGCGACCAAAACGACCTAACGGGATATTGGCCTTAGCAAATCCTTCTATCATCCCATCAGGGTCTTTGGGATTAATCATCTTTGCCGCGTTTTCCCACAACGCAGTCCGAACCGGACCGGGGCATACCGCATTGACCAGAACGTTGTCCTTAGCCAACTCATCGGCCAGTGTTTTGGTAAGACTAATCACCGCGGCCTTGGTCGCATTATAATCAATCATACCACCGCCCGGCTGCTTACCAAAGATCGAAGAAAGATTGATGATCCGACCCCATTTCTGTTGCCGCATATGCGGCAGAGCCAGCCGCGAGCAGCGAAGTACGCTAAACAGGTTCACATCAATATTCTCTTGCCACGCCTCATCCGGTAGGTCGAGCAACTGGCTAAGATGCGTCCCGCCAGCGTTATTCACTAGGATATCGAGCCGCCCATACCTCTCGACGGTTTGGGCAAAGAGGTTCTCGATGTCCGCCAGTTGCATCATATCCGCCTGCACTGCCAGTACATCCGATCCGAGCGCCCGTGCCGCCTGATCCAGCTGTTCCTGGTTGCGGGCACAGATAGCAACCTTTGCTCCTTCTTGGCTGAGACTCTCCGCAATTGCTCGGCCAATGCCATAACTCGCTCCGGTAATAATCGCGACGCGATCCTGTAAACCAAAATCCATAGTCGCCTCCTACAAATGAGTTGGCCTATTCTCCCGGCATTCGGCCTTCTGTCAAGGGAGGAAAAGCAGTTATTTTCATCTACAGCCCAAGCTCCCTTTGCCGATTTTTCTTATAACATGTCGAGCGCAGTAACATTTCTCTCCTGCTAGCGGGCCATCCCGGTATGACGGGCGTAGCTCCTCTGCTCAGAATAGCCCTATTGGATATGACCGTACACACGTTCTCGGCAACTGCCCATTTTGTCACCAGCAGTCTAAGTAGTTTTCCGCTTCAAGGTCAGATTTGCCGGGAACACAAGAAGTTAAGAGCTCCACTCGCGTCACCCTGAGCCCTGATGCACAGGCACTTGCGGGCGGCCCAGAGACTTGCACGCCTCCCCACTGGACAGAATCAAACTGATCAAATTGAGCGAATTGGGCAAACTAGAGAGAATTCCTCTCAGTACGAGTCTTCTTCTACTGAGCCTGCAGCCGACGTGACTCCATCAGAACAGGACAATGGTCAAGACGGTGGCGATCAGTTGACGGCACAAAAACAACAGCAGGTCGAAGAGCTCAAGCAGCGTGATAGAACAGTACGGGCTCACGAACAAGCCCACCTCGCCGCTGCCGGCTAATATGCACGCGGAGGCCAAGTTTTTCCTATCAACGCGGACCTGACGGAGGGCAGTATGCCGTGGCCGGCGGAGTACCGATCGACCGCAGTCCCACACCGAGCAATCTCCAAGCGACCGTACAAAAAGCATTGAGCATTCAACGAGCTGCACTCGGTCCTGCCGATCCATCCAGTGCGGACCGTCAGATTGCCGCCCGAACCGCAGCAATGACGGCACAAGCTCGCCAAGAACTCTCTCAACCCGTACGGAATGGGATGCCCACGCTGGCAACTTTGGGTTGGCAAGGTGATGTTTAGGAGAGCAGACTCAAAGGAGAACCTCGCGACATACTACACCCGCTTACAAGAGCCGATCTCGAGTGGCCATTGGCGCAACCGCCATATGCACCGCCCACGAGGAAACGCGGTTGCACGTCGAACGCAGGAAGAGCATGATCAGTACGAATCCGCAGAGGAGCAGCAAAGTGCTCTGGTCGAGGTGTAAGAGTACGTCCCGCCTCCATGCTAAAAGCAGTCTTTTTTGACTTTGACGGAACACTGTCTGACGATGGAGCAACGATCGATCAGGCCCTTAACCATGCCAGTGCGGTTGTCTGTGACCGTTGGCCCGAGATCGATGCAACTGCGCTTGAATCAACCTACCGCAAGATCTCTGATCGGGCATGGAGTGATTATGATCGTTACTTACGCCCCCTCGCCTCACCTGAGGCTATGCTGACCGCTCTCTGGGAACACACGCTGGAGCACTTTGGCTATCACGACACGGCAGTAGAGCACGCAGCTGCCGACACCTACTGGCTGCTGCGTTTACAAAACTGCAAACCGTATACTGACGTCCTGCCGCTCCTGGCTGAATTAGGACAGACCTTTCACCTCAGCCTGCTCACTAACGGTGCGCCAAGTATGCAACGAGCAAAAGTCCAGGCAGCAGGTATCGGCTCATTTTTCCAACACATTTTTGTGGGCGGTGAGTTCTCTCAGGGCAAGCCCTCCGCCTTAATTTTTACCGCTGCACTCCAGGCGGCCGTTTGTCGCCCGGAAGAGGCCGTACACATCGGAGATTCCCTTTGGCACGACGTTGCGGGTGCCCAAAAAAGTGGAATCCATACTATATGGCTCAATCGTAAGGGCCAACGCAGGCAAGACCAAACACAAGATCATGCGCAAGACCACGTACAAGATCGTGTACAAGACGCCTCGGACAATTTTCCAAAGCCTGACTTTGAAATTGTGAGTTTGACAGATCTGCCCGCGTGTCTGGACCATCTCCGACACTGACTGCTTGCGCTAGTCACGGACTCTCCCTGGTTTTTCTCCTTGCCCTTGTCTGAACGTCACCGCACTGATAGCTAATGCGGAGCCACCCAGAAGGAAAAGGCATGGAAAAAAAAGCCTATACGATCTTGCTATTCAATTACTATCGCGATGCGGAACTGCGCAGCGCGGACTTGGTTTTCCGCCTAATAAATAAGGCGAAAAACGAGAACATTCAGGAAAAGTTGGCACGTCATTTGGCCGATGCGACCAATCATGCCTGGCTCTGGACCGAGCGTATTTGTGCGCTCGGAGGCCAACCGATCCGGATAGACCATGGATATCATCGTCAACTGCGGCGTAAAGCTGGCCTCCCTACGAATCTCCTCGAGCTATTAGCACTCAAATGTGTGGTCGAGGAACGAGCTCGCAACCGCTATGAAGAGCATTCCGCCCGGTCGGATGTAGCTCCAGAGACACTCGCGATTCTGAACGAAATGCGAGCAGACGAAGAAGCCCAGCTAGCCTGGATTACCGAAAAGCTCACCGAGCTAGGAGCGAAAGAGGGCCAGGAAAAAGTGACGGCGGTGCTGCAGCGCTATCGAGCGATAGAAGCCACTGTTTTTGCGGACATCCAAAAGGAGGAACAGCAAGCTTTAGCGGAGGTTGTGCAGGATGAGCGGGATAAGGCGCCCCCGGTTTAACAACAGCTTTTTAGAGCTTCTTTTTTTGCTTGGCAACGTAGTCGACGAGCAAATATTCTCCAAGATTATCCGGGCGCGTGTAAAAGGCGCGGCCACGATTCAGCTTGGTCATCTTGTCCACGAATGACCGCAGACTGGGACTATCGTCCAACATAAAGGTGTTGATAGTCACCCCGCGCTTGGTCGCTTTTTCAACTTCTCGCAGCGTTTCCCGCGCAGCACGCATGCTGATCCCACCAAAAGAGAGGGGCCACTCACAGTAGAGTCGTCCACGTGAAAAATACGCGGTCGGCTGCCCGTCGGTGACTACAATAAGCTGTTGGTTGTTGCTGGGATGGCGATGGAGGAGTTCCCCGGCCAGTCGGAGGCCGTCCTGCAGATTCGTGAACGGATCACCCATATTCCAACTCGCCTCAGGCAAGTCTTTGATCTTGAGTTCCACTGCACGCGTGTAAAAGCCTACGATGGTGAAATAGTCGCGTGGATAGCGCGTCCGAATTAAGCTCTCAAGCGCCAGCGCGACTTTCTTTGCTGCAGCGAATCGGCCCTCCCAGCTCATCGACCAACTCATATCTAGCAGGAGAACGGTAGACGTTGTCGTTGCGTGGTCCGTATCAAATATCGTGAAGTCGTCCGGCTGTACTGACAGCGGTACCCCAGGGCCACGCAGCACAGACTTCTTCAGAGTCCCGACCAGATCAAGATGCATCGGGTCGCCATATTGATAGGGTCGCGTTTCGTCGATTTTAATCTCTGCAACACCCCGATGGTCTGCGGCATGCGATCCCGTCCGGTCACGGAGCAGGTTCGTATAAATATCCTGCAATGCAAGCTGGCCAATACGACGTATACCCTTGGGCGACAACTGCATGCGCCCTTCTCTCGGGATGAGAAACCCGGCTTCTTCCAAGAGGGATTGCATCTGTTGAAGATTCTGGAAATCCTGATTTGCAGCCTGACCCATCAACTCCTGGAGCTGGGCGGGTTCTATCTTATCCGAGTGCCCGGACAGGAGGTTTTGTTCCATCTCTTGGAGTTGCTGCATCTCCTCCATCAGCTCCAGGGCCTCCTGATAATTCAGAGGACGTGGGCCGTTAAAAAGATCGTTGAACCGCCTCTGAAAATTCTCAAGCGCCCGGATGTTGTCAAACTCCTGCATCAGCTCATAAAATGCCGCCTGGGCTGCCTCATCTTCGAAGGGGTAGGTCGACAGCTTCTCCATTTTATCGCTCAGACGCCGAGGCAACTGCTGGAGAAAATCTTCTTTTTCTTCGAGTTCGGGCCGCTCCGCCCGCTGCTGTGCAAGCGTGTCTTGCTCTTGTTTGAGAATGGCCTCAAGGCGCTCCTGCACCTCGTCAAGCGAGGAGCGCATATTTGCCTCACGATAGCGCTTGCGCATCTCTTCGCGCAGGTCTTGGACGAGGTCGTCGAGACCCTTGAGCTTGTTGTCTTCACCCCCCAGGCCCTGCCGCATGAGCTGCTCAAGGGCCTGCTGCATATCATCGGTCGATGAGAGGTGTTTGGCCAGTTTTTCGAAAATATGGTCGGCAGACAGCCGGACGCGCTGGCTGCCGTCCCATTCCGTATAACGAATTGTGACCATAGGGGTCAACAAGAGTGAGCTACGCGCGGTAGGTTTGCCCGCCGCCCGCCCGCTCTTTGTTCAGCTTTTGATGCAGGTGGAGTCCCTCAAGAATAAATTCAGTTGCCGAGGAGAGAAAACTAGGGTGATCGTCAACGCCTAACGTCGTCAGGCTTTCCCGCAGCCCCTCAATATGTTGCATTCCTTCAAGATACTCCTGCGACGGCATCATATCAGACACCTCGACCCCACCACCATTCGCGAAATGCTCAATGATAGGCTGTAAATTTTCTACCTTCAAATATTTATCAAAGACCTTTTGAACGGCACCGTTCACCAGACGCTCAATGAGGTCCTCAGCCTTCTGCTCTTCGCCCATATATTCCAACTCTATTTTGCCCGCCGTTGAAGGATACAGGGCGTGGAGGTCACTAATGCGCGGGACCACCTTGCGCTCGCCGAGGCGGATGGCCCGCTTCTCCGCATTGCTAATGACGCTCTCAAAATTATTAATTGTCATCCTTACGCTCACGCCGGATGCCTGGTTAATTTCACTCGAGTTACGGGCTTCCATGGTCAGCTGTGCGCAGATTTCCTTTATAAACGGGGGCATGTGGAATATGAGGCCATCATGAGAAAACTGCGCGGCCTCTTGCTCCATAATCGAGATCTCCTCTTCAATAAAGCGTGGATAGTGGGTGCGAATCTGGACGTCGAAGCGATCCTTGAGCGGGGTAATAATACGCCCGCGACTGGTATAATCTTCGGGATTTGCGCTGGCTATAATGATCACATCGAGGGGCAGGCGGACTTTAAATCCTTTGACCTGGAAATCTTTTTCTTCCATCAGATTGAAGAGCCCAACTTGCACCTTCTCCGTCAAGTCAGGCAATTCATTAACGGCAAAGATTCCCCGATTCGTACGGGGGATCAGGCCATAGTGTATGGTCTCTTCGTTCGCCAGATATCGTCCTTCGGCTACCTTGATCGGGTCAACCTCGCCAATGAGGTCTGCAATCGAGACATCCGGGGTCGCCAATTTCTCTGCATAGCGTTCATCGCGTGAGAGCCAGCGGATTTCCAACGCATCACCGCGTTCCCGGGCCAATCGGCAGGCCTGAGGGGAAATGGGAGCCAGCGGGTTCTCTGGAATCTCGGCGTCCCGGATCGTTGGTACATAGTCATCTAACAATGCCGTCAGACCACGAATAATACGCGATTTAGCCTGGCCGCGCTCACCAAGAAAGACAATATGATGCCCGGCCAGAACAGCATTTTCTATCTCTGGAATAACTGTGTTGTCGAATCCGATAATGCCAGGTAAGAGCCGTTCCCCAGAAGAGAACGTGCGTATCAAATTTGCCCGCATTTCTTCGCGGATCGGAAGGACCTGGTAGTTCGTTTTCTTCAGGTCTCCAACAGTCTGCGCTTCATGGCGGAGGGTCTCAGTGGGGATCATCTGTTGCACGGTATCGCCTACCTTTATTCAAAGTATTCCACTAACGGACCAGAGTGTCCGGCATCTACGCGTTTCTGACGAGACACGCTGCCGCCTCACTCCGGTAATCGGCACGGCCGATACATTGTATTGTCGATTCACCCGTTCAACATAGGGTTGGCCGGTACACACCGCCACAGCGCGTTCCGATACCGTGGGAAGGACTGCATTCAAACGGAAAGAAATATTCCACAAACCCTGAGCAAGCCCACAGCATATGCCCAGGGTTCGCTTCGCATAGGAGGGGGCACGAGCCGTATTCAAACGGGAGGGGGACAACCTCGCGTTGTCCCGCAAATCCGATGCATGCGCTCCCACAGGACACACCATTCTTCTTTTTCGAAGGCCTGCTTAGCCGCCACACGCGCCTCAATTTAATCCGCCGGACCCTCCCGAACCAGCCTCTTGCTCGATCTCCAGTTCGGCTGCTTCAGTGGACTGACCATCGACACGCAGGCGTAGCTCTTTTCCCACCTTGAAAAGAGGAACCCTTTTCGCCGCAACTGCAACGACTTCTCCCGTACGTGGGTTTCGCCCTTCACGTGCAGGACGGTGTTTCACGATAAAGCTGCCGAACCCGCGGATTTCAATTCGCTCGGATTTGGCCAGCCCCTCAGTCATGCTGTCGAAGACCGCGTTCACCCTAACCTCGGCCTCCCGCCGCGCAAAACGCGGATAGTGTTGGGCGACCACCTCAATCAAATCCCTCTTTGTCACGCTTCCATCCTCCCCCTCAGGATAAGACTTCGCTTATGATTTCTGTTGATCACCCTCTCCTTCGTCGCGATCAAGGCGCAGCTCGTCTCCCAGAATGTCTTCAAAGGAGAAACGGGAATCGTCCCGCTCACGCTGCAGGTAGGCCTCCATATCCGCCCGCTCCTCGCTCCGCCGCAAGGCCTTTACACTCAGACCCATTTTGTGTTCGCGGGGGTCGATATGTATCACTTCCGCCTCGACCTCAGCACCAACTTCAAAAAGGGCTGAGGGCTTTTCTACGCGCTCAGTCGAAAGCTGAGAGATGTGCACAAGCCCCTCAATCCCTTCCGGAAGCTCTACAAAGACACCGAAGTCGGTCACACTGGTCACTTTTCCCTGGACCCGGCTGCCAACGGGATGTTCCTGTTGGATTGTGACCCACGGATCAGTCTTCGATTGTTTGACCCCGAGCGAGATACGCTCGTTGTCTATATCAATGCCGAGGACCACCGCCTCAACCTCATCGCCCTTCTTAAACAGTTCCGAAGGGTGCTTGATTTTCTTGGTCCAGTGCAAATCAGAGATGTGGGCAAGGCCGTCTATCCCGTCTTCGACCTCAACAAAAACCCCGAAATCAGTAATACTTTTCACCTTGCCGTGAATGTGACTGCCAACCGGATGCGTGGCCCGCACGGCCTCCCATGGATTCGGCGAGACTTGCTTGAGGCCCAGAGAAATCCGTCGGTTGGCCAGATCAAGGTCAAGGATGACGACTTCAGCCTCATCCTCAACAGACAGCATTTTAGAGGGATGCGAAATCCGCTTGGTCCACGACATCTCCGACACATGCAACAGCCCCTCCACGCCCTGTTCCAGCTCAACGAAGGCACCGTAATCGGCAAGACTCATAACTTTGCCTGTCACTCGGCTGCCGGGCAGATAGCGTTCAGTGACAGAACTCCACGGATCAGGCACGAGCTGTTTTAAGCCAAGCGAAACACGTTCCCGTTCCGCATCGAACTTCAGGACAGCGACTTTGATCGTCTCACCTGCCTCGATCATCTCGGAGGGATGGCCGATCCGGCCCCACGACATATCAGTAATATGCAAGAGGCCGTCTATTCCCCCCAGATCAACAAAGGCTCCATAATCGGTAATATTTTTCACTATACCTTCGAGGATGACCCCCTCCTCCAGGACTTTCAGGGTTTCGTCACGCAACGTGGTCCGTTCTTGTTCTAAAACTGTGCGTCGCGACACCACAACATTCGAGCGCGCGCGGTTGAACTTCAGTACCACAAACTTCCCGGTTTGCCCCAGAAATCGGTCAAGATCCCGAACCGGGCGAATGTCAACATGCGAGCCCGGCAAGAACGCCGACACCCCAATATCAACCCGGAGTCCGCCCTTTACTTTTCCAACAATGGAGCCTGAGACAGGAGTTTGATTGTTGAAGGCATCTTCAATATCCCGCCACACACGGAATTGTTCGGCTTTTGCTCGCGATAAAACGATATCCTCGCCCTCTTGGTCAGAGTCGGCCGAGTCAAAATAGACCTCAGTGTCGTCCCCTTCGTTGACCAGTAACTGTCCGTCACGCTGGCGAAATTCCGCAAGAGGGATGTGCCCTTCAGATTTATATCCAATATCGATCGTGACAAATTCAGATCCAATGCTAACCACACGCCCACGGACGATGCCTCCGGGCTGAACTGAGCGCATACTCTCTTCAAACATCTGGCCGAAGTCTTCTCCGACTGGACTACTCGGCTGAGTTTCAGCTGCAGGATGGCTCTCGCCTGAAGACTGCATTTCGCTGTCAGTGCTACTAGGCTGAACTTGCTCCTCTGAGCTGGCCTCACTGTCCGCTGGTGTTATTACTTCGGCTTTGTTTTGTTCCATGTTATGGTCTACTCCCTACGAAGCTCCCTCATCTTGCCTTTCCATACTCTCCTCTCGATCAGGTTGCAAGAGCTACACAGCAGGCTTTTCCTTTCTACCTTCAATACTTGCATGGGCATTTACTAATTCGACCATCCTGTCAACTACATCAGGCAGCGTCAATGTGGTCGTATCCATGCGGACGGCACCGTCAGCCGGCCGGAGTGGAGCGTGGGCGCGTTCACTATCACGTTGATCGCGTTCCGCCATCTCTTGTATCGTCGCTGCAAGAGAAACATTGGTCTCTTCCTGCTGCTGCAGCTCAGCATACCTGCGCCGTCCGCGCTCTTCGGGTGTAGCCTCCAAATATATTTTTATGTCTGCGTCAGGAAAGACGACCGTACCAATATCTCGGCCCTCAAGCACGGCTTCGCCTGTCTCCCCAAGCCGACGTTGGAGGCCGAGCAGCGCCTGACGAACACGTGGCTGGGCCGACACTTTGGAAGCCATTTGACTCATATCCGGGCGGCGAATAGCAAGCGTAATATCACGCTCGCCGGCGAATAACCGCATGCCCTGCGACTCAGATACAAAACGAAGATCCAGTGTGTCACACAGTGTGGCAAGCTGCTCGCCATTATCCGGGTCAAGCTCGTGTTCCCAAGCAAACAGCCCCACGGCACGGTACAACGCACCGGTATCAATGTAGCGATAGCCCAAGCGCTCAGCCAGGAGACGGCTCACCGTACTTTTGCCTGCTCCAGCTGGACCGTCAATAGCAATAATGAAGCCCTTTTTCATAACTCTCCCAGACTCACACCCGTTAAATCCTGGATCATGTGGTAAAAGCTAGGAAAAGAAATATCAACACACTCCGGCTCTTGGATAACGACGCCCTCAGCTGAGGCAAGCCCAGCAACGGTCAAAGCCATAGCGATGCGGTGATCTCGGTGGCTTTGCACCGTTCCCCCTCGGACGCGCTCTCTTCCTTGAATCACCAGCCCGTCCGGCAGCTCTTCAACCTCAACACCAAGCGCCCCAAGCGCGGTTGCCAAAACGTGCAGCCGATCACTTTCTTTGACTCGTAGCTCTTGGGCACCACGAATGGCTGAGGTCCCTTGGGCAAAAGCCATCGCAATTGCGATGATCGGGAATTCATCAATGGCTCGGACAACAAGCGCAGCGTCAATTTCCGCCCCGTGGAGAGCGCTGGTACGAATCACAATGTCACCAACGGGCTCACCACACACGTCTCGCTCGTTATGGGTCTCAATCCAACCACCCATAGCCCGAAATATTTCCAATGCTCCTGTCCGCGTGGGATTCAGCCCGACATCGCGCACGCATAACTCAGAGTTTGGGAGAAGCAGCGCAGCGCCCACAAAAAACGCGGCGGATGAGAAATCACCCGGTACGCGAACGTCCTGGGCGTGCAGAAGCGTTCCGCCTTCTATGGACACCGTCCGCTCCTGCACTTGAAGCCGCCCGCCAAAGGCAGGCAGGAGTCGCTCCGTATGGTCACGAGAACGTTCGGGCTCGATGACCGTTGTTTGCCCGTCGGCTCGCAGGCCGGCCAAAAGAATCGCCGATTTCACTTGCGCACTCGCAACCGGACTCTGATACGAGATGGCCTTTAGTGCCCCGCTCTGCCCAGTAATACGCAGCGGTGCGCAGTGCTCTTCCCCTTCGCTCTCAATTGAGGCGCCCATCAGCCGCAATGGATCAGTCACGCGCCCCATTGGCCGCCGGCGGAGCGATGCGTCCCCGTCCAGGCGAGAGGTAAAAGGACAGCCGGCTAGTATCCCGCAGAGGAGGCGCATGGTGGTTCCGGAATTGCCGCACTGGATAGCCTTAGTGGGCACCTGTAATCCCTCCCAACGACGACCGTTGACCACCATCGTCGTGTCCCGCCGTACAATATTGACCCCCAAGGACTGAAACGCTTCGATGGTACTCAGATTGTCCTGGCCGAGCGAACAGTTTTGGATACAGCTTTCTCCCTCAGCCAGTGCGGCAAACATGATGGCGCGGTGACTGATCGATTTATCGCCAGGCATGCGGATCTCACTCTGTACGCCATGCTGGGCCGGAGGAATTGTGACGGCCGCGCTCATTTCCCCTCTCGCAAGCGGGTCAGCCGTTGACGTTCTTGGCGTGCCCGCTCAATGTCAGCGGACAGCCTGGCACCATCTCCCTCCGCCACCGCAGCCTTTATTCGGGCTAAAGCAGCCTCAAAACTCGTAATAGCAGCTAACAACGCCTCCCGGTTTGCCAGGCAAATATCACGCCACATTTCGATCGGACTTGCGGCCACACGGGTGAGATCGGCAAAAGCGCTTCCCGCATACGCCAAAGGATCAACCTTTTCAATCGAAGATTGGAGGAGTCCATTCATGACGCTGAAGGCGATCAGGTGCGGAAGGTGGCTGATCTGTGCTAACACCCGGTCATGGACTTCGGCGTCCATCTCTTCGACCCGCATGCCAACGCCTTCCCATAGAGCCCGCACCCGGGCAACCGCAGTGCGGTCAGTCTCGTTAGTGGGAGTCAAGACACACACGCTACCGTCAAAGAGGGTCTCAAAAGCAGCGGCTGCCCCAGCGTTCTCGGTTCCCGCAATAGGATGTGCTGCAACATACGGCAGAGACGGGGGTAAGAGGGCCTCCAGGATTTCTATAATCGGTGCTTTGACACTCCCGGCGTCCGTGACAATACAACCTGAAGGCAGATATGGCAAAAACTGTTGCATCACCGGCCCGGTCGCCTCAACCGGGACCGCTAGAAGCATCACATCCGTCCCCTGGGCCGCCTCAGCCGGATCAAAGGTATAGGCGTCAATGCTGCCACGTTCGAGGGCGATCTTGAGATTCGCCTCAGTGCGACCAAAACCAACGACCTGCTCAACCAGCCCGCGCGCTTTGGCCGCAAGTCCCAGCGAGCCGCCAATCAGGCCAACGCCCACAATGAGAAGACGCTTAAATAAGAATCCCATAGCCGTATCGTATGAGGACAACGCGTACGTCGCGCCTACTGCTGAAGCTTCTCCATGACGGTGATAAAGCGCTCGTTTTCCTCAGGCAAGCCGACACTGACGCGGGCATAACCCGGATAGCCATAGCCCTCCATGGGCCGAATGATAACGCCCTGAGGTAAGAGTTGCTGGGAGACCCCGGCGCCCACTTTGACCAGCAGAAAATTGCCCCAGCTCGGCACATACCCCAGGCCAAGACGATCAAGCTCACGGCGCAGATAGACCAGCCCTTGCCGATTATTCTCCTGTGTCCGACGAATATGATCGGCATCATCAAGTGCCGCCAGTGCCCCTACTTGGGCTAAGGCATTCACATTAAAGGGCTGGCGAATGCGATTGAGCGCGTCTATCACTTCGGGTGAGGAAATGCCATAGCCAACACGAACCCCGGCTAGGCCGCAGATCTTTGAAAAGGTTCGCAACGTAATCAGCAACCGTTCAGCAGAATGATAGTCGAGCGAATTCGGATAGTCTGCATCCTCAACAAACTCAAAATAGGCTTCATCCACCACAATCACGACGTCGCGTGGAACTTTCTCAAGAAAGGCCTCCCAGTCCGCTCGGGTATAGATCGTCCCAGTTGGATTATTCGGGTTGTCAAGAAAAATTATCCGCGTATCGGACCTAATCGCATCTGCCATGGCATCCAGATCAAAGGAAAACCCTTTGTGAGGGACGCCAATGGTGTGCCCACCTGCTGCGTGCACGCACAAGTGGTAAATGGCAAACGCGTGCTCTGCCGCAACTATGGATTCGCCGACACGCAGAAAAGTTCGCACGATCATCTCAATCAACTCGTTCGAACCGTTGCCAATAATAAGCCACGAACGGTCCAAACCGAATTTGTCGGCCATCCGCTTCTTCAGATAGAAGGCATCACCGTCAGGGTAGAGGTTTAATTGAGGCAGCGCTGCGGTAATCGCCGCAATCGCTTTGGGCGACGGGCCAAGCGGGTTCTCGTTCGAAGCGATCTTGACTGAATTGCTTATCCCGTACTCCCGCTCTACCTCTTCAATCGGTTTCCCAGGTTGATACGGCGTCAGACTCAGGACCCAGTCTGGCACGTATTTTCGGATATCCATACCATGTCACCGTTTTTGCGAAGCAGCCACGAAAGAGGCATACGAGCCAAGCACCTTCACAGAGACACAGCGCGGCTTGATCTCACGCAGTGCGTCTGCAATAGGTGCCTCGCTCGCATGACCCTCAATATCGATAAAAAAGACATATTCCCAGGGCCTCCCCTTGAGCGGTCGTGACTCAATCCGTAACAGATTAATACTGTGATCGGCAAACGGTTTGAGCACCTGATAGAGTACCCCGGCCTCGTCCCGGACGGAGAGTACAAGAGAGGTCTTATTGTCCCCCGTCGGCTCGCCCCGCTGTGGACAACGGCTGAGGACAGCGAACCGAGTGTAGTTTGCGGCTTGATCTTGAATATCCGAATCTAACACATTGAGCCTATAGCGCTCCGCAGCCAATCGGCCGGCAATCGCCGCAGCATGCGTATCGCTCCGGACCAGCTCAGCTGCACGTGAATTACTCGACGCCGCTTCTGTCGGAACGCCCGGTAAATGTGTTGCCAGCCAGTCCTGACACTGGGCTAACGCCTGCGGATGCGCCAGTACGCGTCCAATGCGCTCACGTTTTTTTGCTCGGCTCAGCAGACAGTGGCGAATCTCCAGCGACCGCTCCGCAATAATATGCAGATTGGATTCAATGAACAGATCTAGCGTGATTGCGACCGAGCCTTGACCGGAGTTCTCGACCGGGACTACGCCGTATGTGACCTGGCCGCTTTTGACTTCAGCAAAAATATGGGGAATGGTCGCCACAGGCACGAACTCGGCTTTGGACCCAAACTGCTCGCAGGCCGCCATATGCGCATAGCTCGCTTCCGGGCCAAGGTAGGCGATACGAAACGATTGTTCGAGGGCGCGCGAAGCCGAGATAATCTCCCGATACACGGCTTGGACAGATTCATCCGGGAGCGGGCCCGTGTTGAGCTCGGCCAAGCGTGCGAAAATGGCCCGTTCCCGACTGGGCACATACGCGGCGCGCTGTTTCTCGCCTTTCTGATTTCCGATCTGCTGGGCGAGCCGTGCGCGGCGGTTTAACAAGGTCAGGACTTGCGCATCGAGACGATCAATTTTGTCTCTGAGCGTATCCAGTGAAGGGGAAGGACGTTTTGGCGCCACACGGCGTTTCTTACTATGATTCACCCAGCCAGTCTACGCCAAGGCTAGTCCGTATTAGTTGGCCCCGTTGACACTCCTGGTTCCATCGACGCTCCGGGCTTCGTAGTTAGACTCTTCCCCACCTTCGATAATGCCCACTTCTCCCATCCGCCGAAACTTGGCGTAGCGCTGCTCCGTCAGCTCTTCAACCGACAATCCGCTCACAGACTCGAGATGCTGTGCGATTGCCGTCCCGACGGCGGTCATGGCTGCTTGGGCATGCCGGTGCGCTCCTCCGAGCGGCTCTGCAATGATCTCATCGATCACACCTAAAGAGAGCACGTTCGGGGCAGTGACTTTGAGCGCTTCGGCGGCCCAGGCTGAGTTTTCGGGCGTGCGTTCTCCGTACAGAATGGCCGCGCAGCCCTCTGGAGTGATGACGGAATAACACGCATTTTCTTGCATCAACACACGGTCCCCCACGCCTAAGGCCAGCGCACCACCACTGCCGCCCTCTCCAATAACAGTGACAATAATTGGGGTCTCGAGGCCAGCCATCTCCTGGATATTTTTGGCAATGGCTTCCGCCTGGCCGCGCTCCTCAGCCTCAACTCCCGGATGGGCGCCTTGCGTATCAACAAAGGTGAGGACTGGTCGCTGAAAGCGTTCGGCTAAATGGAAGAGACGCAGTGCCTTACGATACCCCTCAGGGCGAGGCATACCGAAATTCCGGCGACGTTTTTCAGCAACGGTTTTTCCGCGCTGATGGCCGACCACCACAACCGGGATCCCCTGAAAGCGAGCCAGCCCTCCGACAATAGCTGGGTCATCGGAAAAAACGCGGTCGCCATGCAGCTCAACAAACTCCGAGCATAAGGCTTCCATATAATCAAGCGTAAACGGCCGGTCGGTATGTCGTGCGAGCTGCAGTCGTTGCCATGACGAAAGCGAGCCAGACAGTTCAGCCTCGTGTTGACGAAGCTGTTCCCCCAGCTCGGCGAGCTCGGCCTGCTGCTTTGCAGATCGGGTTTGTATCTGCAAGAGTTGGTCAGCCTGCTTGTCCAGCTCCTCCAATGTTTTTTCAAAATCGAGATAGATTGTCTGCACGGCCAATCCTTAAATCAAAGCGTCAAACGTGCTGCGTACATATAAATTTTAAATTCCCACCTCTTTTTACATTTTACTTATTGCGTTTTCCGTTCGTTGTCATTTCATCATAAAACTCTCAAAAATTCTTTGACCGCTATATCTATCTCCCGGGCCTGGCCGGGCAAAAACCACCGTATCCCAGGCTCTGTGCGAAACCACGTCAACTGCCGCTTTGCGAGTCGCCGGGTTTCTTTAGCCATCTGGGCGACTGCCTCGGCAAGAGTATAGTGTCCGTTGAGCACGTGCCCGACCTGCGCATAGCCAATTGTTTGTAACACAGAAAGATTTACGTCATACCCCATATCCCAGACCCGACGCACCTCGTCAACAAGACCGGCGCGGACCATAGCCTGGCAGCGCTGTTCAATCCGTTGGGCTAACGTCTCCCGCTCCACTGCTAACGCAAGGATCAGGGTAGAAAACGGGCATTCCTGAAAGCCGTGCTCCCGCTGCCAAACGCTAATGGGCTTGCCACTCAACAGCCACACCTCCAGAGCGCGGATCAGCCGTATTGTATCATTCGGGTGCAAGCGCTGCGCCGCGTCAGGATCAATCTTATGGAGCCATGCATGCAGGAATCCACGTCCCTGCTCCTTCTCCTGTGTCTCAAGACGCCTGCGCAACGTTGGATCCGCCTGCGGTCCAGAAAATAGCCCCCGTGTCAGAGTACGGATGTATAAACCTGTCCCTCCGACTACGAGTACGCGTTTGCCGCGTTGAATAATGTCATGAATGGCCTCATGCGCCAGCGTCCGAAAACGGGCAGTATCGAACTGCCCATCGGGGTTGACAACGTCAATTATATGATGAGGAACCTGCGCCTGTTCATTAGCCGTTGGTTTCGCCGTTCCGATGTCCAAGTAACGATACACTTGGCGCGAATCAGCGCTCACAATCTCGGCGTCGTAATGTGTAGCCAACTCGAGCGCGAGTACACTTTTTCCTGTAGCAGTTGGTCCGGTGATAACAATGAGCTGTGGCTTGCCCATACGCTAGGGCTAACGTATGAGACTCACAGGGAAAAGTATAGGAGAGCCGGATGGACAGGACCGGCCCAATCAATATGCCCTTCTTTCGTCTGCATTCTTTGGTCTGAAATACTAGGCTTCCAGACCAAAGGCAGCCACTACGCCGAGCTCATACAATGTCTGATAGGTATGCGTAGCAGTTGGTTCAGAGGCAAACAGCTTCAGATCTTCGACGGAATCGATGTCAAACGCAATGCGGGGAGCTTCGATCAAGCGACAGGCCAGACCATCTTTCTGGGCACAAATTTTGTGGGCCTTGAGGCTTGGACCACCAAAGCAGGTTGGCATGACCAGTGGCGGGACGCGCAGGAGTGCGTTCGTCCCTCCCCCCTCCTTACACGTCACAAGAAGGACTTGGGGGTCGTCGGTTGTCTCGCAGAACAGTAAGTCAATATCCTCAGAGGTCACAAGCGGGAGGTCAGATAAAAGGACGAGCAGCGCTGTGGCCCCCTGTTGTAGACAAAATTCGGTACCAATGGCTACAGCACCGTTCAAGCCGCGCGGATAGCCTTCATCAATCGCCTCCGCGCCCAAGCTCTGGGCGATTTCGAGCAGACTCGGATCTGAGGTCACTACCCCAAAGCGATCAACACTGGCCGCGTGACGTAGATTGGTCAGCACATCACGCAGCATGGCCTGGGAGAGGGTGTGGCGCTGTGTATCCGACAGCAACGCAGACAAGCGGCTCTTTCCGTGAGCCAGGGCTTTTATAGGGACAAGGACATAATTCACGGTGATTATCCTACGGCCATCCTGTAGCCATCCTGAAGAAATTCTCCTTGCGGAACAAGAGGGAACGGGGTTATAGTCGGGAGACAGTCAAACACACCCCGCAAACACACCCTAAAAAAGGGAGGAGCCACATGAGAGAAGTTACCATTGTTGGTGCGGGCATGACCCGTTTTGCGAAACATCTGGATAAAGGAATGAAGGAGCTGTCCCGCGAGGCGATCGAGGCGGCCCTCAAATCCGCCGGAGTTGAGGCAAACGCGCTTGAAGCCGTCGCCGTCGGGAACGCCATGGCCGGGCTGATTACAGGACAGGAATGCATTCGAGGTCAAGTCGTCCTGCGCGAAATGGGCATTGGCGGCATTCCTGTGATTAACACCGAGAACGCCTGCGCCAGTGCGGCAACCGCATTTCATCTGGCCTGGTTGTATATTGCTTCGGGTATGTACGACGTCGTGCTTGCTCTGGGCATGGAGAAGCTCTATCACGAGGACAAGAAAAAATCTTTCGCCGCCATTGGCAGTGCGATCGATGTCGAACTGATGCAGCAAACGCTGGCCGATATGAAACAGACCACAAAAGATAACGGCAAAGGCGTGGGAGCGGGGAAGTCACGTAGCATGTTCATGGACTTTTATGCTGAATTCGCGCGTAGTCATATGCGCAAATACGGTACGACCAAAGAGCACTATGCGGGGGTCGCGGCCAAGAATCATACCAATGGCAGCTTGAATCCGCACGCGCAGTTTCAGACTCCACGCAGCGTAGAAGACATCCTGGCGTCACCCATGATCGCCGATCCGCTGACACGGATGATGTGCTCACCGATTGGCGATGGTGCTGCGGCCGTGGTGCTGACCAGCGCAGACAAGGCCAAAGAGTTCACCACCAAACCCGTGTATGTGAAAGCTTCCGTCCTGGGCTCCGGCCAGGACCGTCAACCCGGCGATCCTGGAGTTACCGAGCGTATGGCTAAGAAAGCCTACGAAGTCGCGGGCATTGGCCCGGAAGATCTTAACGTAGCTGAGGTACATGATGCCTCAGCGCCGGCCGAGCTCATCATCTATGAAGAACTGGGTTTATGCCAACAGGGTGAAGGTGGCCGTTTGATTGACGAGGGGTTTACCGCCTTGGGCGGTAAGACACCGGTGAACCCGAGCGGTGGCCTGCTGGCCAAGGGCCATCCGGTTGGCGCCACGGGCACAGCGCAAATTGCCGAGATCTTCTGGCAACTGCGCGGCGAAGCCGGCAAGCGCCAGGTTGAAGGAGCCAAGGTCGGCATTACCGAAAACGGTGGTGGCATGGTCCGCGGCGAAGCTGCAGCCCTGGCCGTTCATATTCTTAGCGTCTAAATGCGTGTCATCTCTGGCTCGGTGGGTGGGCTGTCGCTCACGGTTCCAAAAGGCCATAAGGTCCGGCCCACCACTGACCGAGTCAGAGAGTCTGTGTTCAACATCCTTACTAGTCGCTTTTCCCTCACCGATATCGACGTACTCGATCTCTTCGCCGGCACAGGTGCGCTAGGCATAGAAGCCTTAAGCCGGGGCGTTCGCTCTACCGTTTTTGTTGATGCCAGTCCAGGCGCGCAAAAAATTATTCGGGCCAACCTGAAGACGACGAGGCTCCTCCACCGGGGTCGGATTCTGCGTGCGTATGCGCTCAAAGGGATCGGAATCCTCGAAGACCAAGGGCTCCGGTTTGGTGGCGTTTTTCTTGATCCTCCATACGAAGAAGGCTGGGTCGATAAAACATTGCGGCGTTTAGCTCGCAGCGCAATTCTACGAGTAGGAGCCTGGATCGTCGTGGAGCACGCCCGGCATGAAGCCGGAGCCGAGTCCTACGCCCCGTTGGTGTTGACGGACAGCCGCCGTTACGGCACAACCGGGGTGTCATTTTACCAGCACAAGGGTGAGGAAGCCGAGTGAACCGCCGCGCTATTTATCCTGGATCTTTTGACCCGCCAACGTGCGGGCATGTTGATATCATTCGTCGTAGCCTTCAGCTCACTGACGAAGTGATCGTTGCTGTCGTGTATAACCCGCAGAAAGACAACTACCTCTTTGCGCCGCAGGAACGCCTCGACATGTTCCGTGAGGAACTCCAGGACGAGGGGAGCCGCGTAGTGTACGATAGCTTCCATGGACTCCTCGTTGACTACGTTGAGAGGATGCAGGCGAACATTATTATTCGTGGTTTGCGTGCCGCTTCAGACTTCGAGTACGAGTTTCAAATGGCTCTCATGAATCGTCATATGAAGCCAAATATTGATACGATTTTTCTGACGACTGGAGCGGCCCACTTTTACACTGCCGCTCGCTTAGTCAAGGAAATTTCCAGTCTGGGCGGTTCTGTGACAGGCCTAGTCCCACCACACGTCGAAAAACGACTCCGAGAGAAGTTCGCGAATACATCAGATTAACAGTCAGCGTTCGTCCGCTCGCTGGGAATGGACGCCGAGACATCCCATTCCGCCACCTTTCAAGCGAAGGGGCGTTGAGGCACAGTATGCGTCTTGCAAAACGTTTAGAGCTAGTCAAACCGTCGCCAACACTCATGGTTACGGTCAAGGTTGCGGCCTTGCGTCGCGAAGGGATCACCGTCATTGACTTTGGGGCAGGCGAGCCAGATTTCGATACCCCAGATCATATTAAAGACGCGGCAATCACCGCCATCAAACAGGGCAAGACTAAATACACCCCTGTCGGAGGGACAGCTGAGGTCAAGGAAGCCGTCATCGCGAAGCTCCAGCGGGAGAACGATCTCAGCTATACATTGCCAGAAGTCACCACGGGCTGCGGGGGCAAGCATATTCTTTTCAACGCCCTTCATGCCCTTGTTGGTCCGGGTGATGAAGTCCTCATTCCAGCTCCTTACTGGGTCAGCTATTCCGACATCGTGATCTTGGCTGGTGCGACGCCAAAATCGGTTCCCACCACCGAAGAGACCGGGTTTAAGATGACGGCATCCCAGCTGGAAGAGGCGATTGGCCCGCAAAGTAAGGTCCTGCTCCTCAACAGTCCCTCAAACCCGACAGGCGCGGCGTACACCGAAGACGAGTTGAAACAAATCGCTGAGGTTATTGAGCACAGCACCCTTTTTACTATCTCCGACGATGTATACGAGAAATTTTTGTATGATGCACCACGCTGCGCCCACCTGCTGTCACTCAAGCCCAATCTTCGCAACCGCCTGCTCGTCGCCAATTCGGTGTCAAAAACCTACGCTATGACCGGCTGGCGCTTGGGTTATGCAGCGGGTCCACAAGAAGTCATTAAGGCCATGGAAACGATCCAGAGTCAGAGCACGTCAAATCCAAACTCTGTGGCTCAGGCAGCTGCGATTGAAGCGCTCACCGGCACTCAAGAGCCGGTGGGGATCATGGCAAAAGAGTTTGCCAAACGGCGCAATTACGTTGTCGACCGGTTGCGCGCGATACCTGGCATTTCGTGTACACTGCCGGAAGGCGCATTCTATGTTTTTCCACGCGTCTCTGGTTGTTTTGGGACAGAGTGGCAGGACAGGACGATTGCTTCGGCCATGGATTTCTCTCTGTACCTATTGGAAGAAGCCAAGGTCGCCCTGGTCGCTGGCGAGGGTTTCGGCTCGGCTGAGCATGTCCGGATTTCCTATGCCACGTCTATGGAAAACCTCGAAAAAGGTCTCGTTCAGATAGAGACTGCGTTACAGCGCCTAAGCGGCTCATAAGAACGTACGCATCGCCGCAAATACAGCAATTCATGAATTGCCTGGGCGAGGTTACCTCGCCCCTACGATGGGCTCTGGTCGTCTGCCCATCCGCCTATACATGAAATAATCGCGCACGATCTGTTCATGATCAAACGCCAACACAGACGGTAAAGTGCTCTCTTCGAAGACGCACGCTTCTACCGCATCATCCACTCCCCGTGGCGTTCCGCTTGCCCGAGCAATAAACACCGTTGTGAGGGTATGCTGACGTGGGTCCCGTTGCGGGTCGGAATAGACATGGAACTGTTCGACAAGCTGTACCTTGAGTGACGTTTCTTCTGCGGCCTCCCGTACCGCCGCCTGTTCAGCCGACTCTCCATAGTCAATAAATCCTCCTGGCAAGGCCCAACCCAGAGGCGGATTTTTGCGGCGAATCAATACAATTCCGACGCTCTCAGCCGGTTGCAATTCCAATTCGATGACAATGTCTACCGTCGGTATTGGATTGCGATACGTCAGCATGAAGAGACAAACTACCACGCTCTCTTGATCTCAGTAAAGGATTGAGTCCTTCACCGAGAAAACGATATCGTGGATATATGCAACCGCATTCTCCCAAACCGGTAGGCATAGGTCTGATCGGAGCAGGCAAACATGGTGTTCGTTACGCCCAGCATATTGTGGAAGATATTCCGCAGGCTGAGCTTGTTTCCGTGTGCCGCACGATTAGATCAGCAGGTGAACAACTTGCCGCAACGTATGGCTGTCACTATCACGCAACATACGATCAGCTCATTGCAGATCAGAACGTCGACGGGATTGCGATCGTTGTCCCGCCCGCTTTACACGGATCTATTGTGGCAGCAGCTTGCCCTGGCGATGCAGGGGGCAACGCGGGACACGCGGGTTGC
Organism: uncultured Enterobacteriaceae bacterium; assembly: GCA_964495015.1. Classification (GTDB taxonomy): domain Bacteria; phylum Desulfobacterota; class Binatia; order Bin18; family Bin18; genus Bin18. The sequence goes on from CAZBUD010000017.1 coordinate 38,632, forward strand.
ATCCGGGCGACGCCCAGAATGGGCTTGTTAGACACGCTCCCAGTCGTCGACGCAGTCGGCGCATGACATGAGAGAAAATGCACCCCTGTAGGCACCTCGGTTAGCACTGTTTCCACCGGTCGCTTCGGTAGGTTTGGTCGCCGTTTCTCTCCTCTGCCTCACGCTCCGCGTCCTCCGTTGACATCGTGCACAAAGCATCCTAAGATGAACTTCAATTCAATATTGAGTTGTAGTTCACCACTACCGGATTTGCCTTATGAGCGCAGTCACGAACATCGGCCGCTATCAGCGTCGCCGAGAGCGGACGAAGCGGGATATCCTTGTGGCCGCGCAAAAAGTGCTCGCGGCAAAGGGCTACCACGACATGAAAATTGTCGATATTGCCACCGCAGCTGACGTTGGCGTGGGTACGTTCTATGTCCACTTCGCAACCAAAGATGCCGTATTCCTAGAATTGGTTGAGCAAACGGCACGAACCGTCAAGACTGTTATCGACCAAGCCTGGGAACAAGACTATGACGTGATCGATAAGGTGCGGACTACAAACCGGTGTCTTTTTGCGTTTGCTCAAGACCACAGAGAATTGTTTAAGATCGTCTTTGGCCATGGCAATGCATTCCACGAGATGTTGCGTCAGTTTTACACGATGTTCACCGACGATGTTGCTGAGCGAGTACGCGAGGGTATGACCCAAAAGGTGTACCGCCCGGTGAATCCGGATATTGCGGCCAATGCCCTAGTCGGCATGTTTGCTCAACTCGTGTCGTGGTGGGTTGAGCGAGAGACGCCATCAGCCGAGGAGATGGCCGACGAAATGACTGCGTTTATGCTGCATGGACTGGCGTGCGGTCCGTCGCGGACCATGTCGTAGTTTGGTCCAGACAGGTTCCCCTCCTTTCTGAGTCTGGACCTGGCAAGGGAGGTAATTCTCCCCTACCTCCCTTGCCCTTCCCCCTTACAGTGAATCCTGGAATACTGTTGACGGTATGGATGAGCCGAAAGAACGCCTGGTCTTCTCCGATGCAGAGCGTATTCCCGTGCACTTGATTTCCGGCTTCCTTGGCAGCGGCAAGACGACGCTCCTGCGACGCCTGCTCGATTATTGTCTTGTCCAAGAGCTCAAGCCCGCGGTGATGATGAACGAATACGGTGAGGTCAGCATCGATGGTGAGCTGCTGCGTGGTCAAGGCTACTCCATTCGAGAGATGACTAACGGCTGTATTTGCTGCACCATTGGAGGAACGCTGGGACTTGCGCTCCAGGACGTGGCAGCGTTGAAGCCGGATGTGATCTTCATTGAAGCAACCGGATTGGCCGATCCGGTCGAACTTATCGATCAGGCCACCAAAGAAGAGGTTTTACCTCTCGTCCGGCTCGCCTCCCTGATTGCCGTCCTTGATCCGGTCAACTTCAACCGGTTGGCCGAAGAAGTCCACTCCGGTATTCGGCAACAGACCATGCTGGCAGACGTGGTTTTACTCAATAAGCGTGACTTAGCCGACGAGCAGACCCTAGCCCGATTAGAGGAGCGAATTCGTCAACTCAATCCGCGCACGGAAATTATTCGGACTGAACGTGCTGAGACCGACTACGCTCGTCTCCTTGACCGGGCAGGCGAAATCTCACAGCCCAGCACCTCGCAGGCGAGCGCCTCCCAGCGGCAGACTCCGGTCCACGACCATTTTCACACCTTGACGTATTTATGCGAGGCTCGACTCGTGCGAGAAAGATTCGAACAGATGATGCGGTCTTTGCCGGACACGGTGTGGCGAGCAAAGGGGTTTGTGCGGCTTACGGACTCTGACGAGCAGTGGATGTTCCAGTATGTGGCGGGAGAGTTCGACATGGAATGGTTGGATTTATTGCCCGAACCGCCCGAGCATGTGGTCTTTATCGGCAAAGGCTTTGATCGTGCTGCTCTACGGCAGGCTCTTGGCGAATGTGCGCTTGCCTCATCACTGCGACCATGAATCATACACAAGTCAAACGGAGTTCATTATATGGACAAAGGCATTTGGGGCAGCATCCTCGGCGCCCTCTCGGGCATGCTCGTGTCCCTTGTGCTGGTCCCATTTGGCGTACAGCGTGCCGAGTGGATGCTGGCGGTTTGCTTAGCCCTGGGCGTTTTTGTCGGGCTCCTGCATATCGTGGCGGCCGAAGGACCGGAACCGAGAAAGGAAAGGTAGTATGATTTATGAAGTACGTACCTACCGATTGAAACCAGGCACCTTGGCCGAATGTGAACAGCGCTTTGCCGAGGCACTCCCCAATCGCGAGCCGGTCTCTTCGCTAGGAGCCTTCTGGCATACCGAGATTGGCCCGCTCAACCAGATCATCCACGTCTGGCCGTATGAAAGCTTACAGCACCGGACTGACGCGCGCAGCCAAGCAGTGCAAAGTGGGAAATGGCCGCCGCCAATTGGCAAATTCATCAAGCGTATGGAATCCGAAATCTTCCTGCCTGCAGCCTGTATGGAGCCGCTGGGCAAGCGCCAGCTTGGTCCGATCTACGAGATTCGCACCTATATGTTTCGGCCAGGCAGCCTGCCGACCGTCCTAGAACAATGGGCAAAATCCATTCCCCAGCGCACCCAACTCTCCCCGCTTGCCGCCTGCTGGTATAGCGACCTGGGCGAGCTCAACAAGTTTGTCCATATATGGCCTTACACCAGTTTAGAAGAGCGCGGGCGCATCCGAGAAGAAGCCGCTCAACTGTCCGATTGGCCGCCTACCATCAGGGAGTTTCTCATCAGTCAGGAAAGCAAAATTGTTCTGCCTGCATCGTTTTCGCCCATGCAGTAGATCAGTATCTGGGGAGGACTTCTGTTCGAGGGAAATATGAAAGAACACATCCTATGAGCTGGGAAAAGGAAGTCGCAGGCATCACACAGCGTAAACAATTGGCACGTGAACTTGGCGGTCCGGATGCTATCGCCAAGCACCACGATAGAGGACGACTCACCATCCGCGAACGCGTCGACCAGTTGGTTGACCCTGACTCCTTTCGTGAACAGGGTTCCATTGCCGGGTACTCCGAAACTGACGAGCAAGGAGAACTGGGCTCGTTTACGCCAGCCAATTACGTTGTTGGTTTTGCCAAAATTAGTGAACGACCCTGCGTTGTTGGTGGAGAAGATTTTACCCTAAAGGGCGGGTCGCCCTCTCCAGCTGGTTTTCGCAAAAGTGTGTGGGCAGAAGAGTTGGCGTGTCGCTATCGTTTTCCACTGATCCGTTTTCTCGAGGGTGGAGGAGGCAGTGTCCCGCGGGGAAACAATAAAGGTGAAACCGCAGGAAGTACCGAATCCGTCAACGCACCGCCACGCTTTCTGTCGATTATGCAGGCGATGTCTATGGTGCCTGTTGTCTCTGCTGCCGTGGGGGCTGTAGCCGGTCTCCCAGCCGCACGTTTGGTTGCCTCTCACTTCTCGGTTATGACGAAAAGCTCGTCTCAGGTCATGATAGGAGGTCCTGCGCTGGTGGAGCGCGCCTTCGGGCAGTCTATTACAAAGGAAGAGCTGGGTGGTCCGCATATTCATCTCCGTAGCGGAGTGGTGGACAATATCGCGGACGATGAGTCAAGCGTGTTTGCTCAGATTCAGCAGTTCTTAAGCTATCTACCAACCAATGTGTGGGAGGCGGCCCCCGTACACACATGCCAAGACGATCCGAAGCGGCAAGAGGAAGAGTTACTAAAGATTATCCCGCGCAACCGGCGGCGTGCCTACTCTATGCGCCGCCTCATTGAGTGTATTGTCGACCAAGGATCGTTTTTTGAGATTGCCCCACTCTATGGGCCGTCCCAAATTACCGGACTCGCTCGGCTGAACGGCCAGTCTGTCGGCATCCTGGCCAACGATCCTCAGTGGTATGCGGGAGCCATGACCGCCCATGGCGCACAAAAAGTGAAGCGCCACGTTGACCTGTGTGACACCTTTCACTTGCCGATTGTGAGCCTCGTTGACGAACCCGGATTTATGATTGGACCAGAAGCCGAACAGACGGCAACAATCCGGTACGGGACAGCTACCCTTTTTGCGATTATGCAGTCCACCGTCCCGTGGGTCTCAGTGATCGTCAGAAAGGTGTATGGCGTTGCTGGAGCCGCCCATTTTGGTCCTGTCGGGATGGTCTTTGCTTGGCCGTCAGCAGAGAGTGGGGCACTGCCGATTGAGGGCGGCGTCGCCGTCGCCTATCGGCGCGAGATCTCCGCTGCCCCAGATCCAGAAGCCTATCGGCGCGAGATCGAAGAGCAGCTTGCCGGCAAGCGTTCCCCCTATACGCGTGCAGAAGGATTTGCCGTCCACGATCTCATTGACCCGAGGCAGACGCGTCCAGTGCTGTGTGATTGGATAGGATGGATTCAGCATCAACTCACACAACACTCCGGCCCGCGCACATATACTATTCGGCCGTAGTCTTGCGGGCTGCTTTTTCTAATTTCCTAAACTAAAGATAAAAATCTCTCTATGCGTATCATTTTTGGCAGATATCCGTAATCTCACGCAAGCTTCTCCTTTGCTCATAACAGCAGAATCAGGCGGTGTGATTGAAGGAAAAGCCATGCATAAACATGATCGGCTCCTCCTTGTTGATGACGACGAGATGTTTCGTCTCTCTACGACGGCGCTCCTGCACATTAGCGACGTCAACATGCCAGGAAATCGCCAGTTCGAATTCATTACTGACGTTATCCAGAGTTAGCCCCAATTACCAATTATTCTCGTCACAGGTGCCCCGACCATTCTGACGCTTCCCCCTGATGTTGGACCTCATATCGCCTCTGCCTTGATCAAACCGTCTCCCCTTGATGCCTTGCTCGCATGTATCCGTACCGCTCCGGATAGTCGGCCCCAAGAGCAGGCGCGCGTCTCGACTCATGCGGGCGCAGGAGAGCGCCGGCTTCCCCCAGGCAAGATGGTGTCGATGAAATAGACGGAATAGTGGAAGCCGCACGAAACAGTACGGCCGACAACATATTAGAGCGTGCCAGCTCTCCTCGCCAGCGTGATTCGTCCGAGCGAGACAGCACGCTGACATGACGCCCTGTCAGGTATAACTGGAGCAATCACATGACGAGAGAGACGGAAGAGGATCTCCGCGCTCACATCCGGTTTTTAGAATCGACCCTGCGGAACATCGGTGCGAAACTTCGGCAAGCCGAGGTCTTACAACTTTTAACCGACGGCCTCAGCAGTAAAGAAATTGTCCAACCGCTGACCTCCAGGCCTCGTACGGTAGAGACGCATCGGCACAATCTGATCAAAAAGCTTGAGATCTATACGCTGCCGGGCCTAGCCAAATATGCAATCCGCAAAAAAATTATTTCTGCGGATGACTAATAGCGCCTATTGTGTGGTATACATCCGAGCCTGACTGGCTGCACTAGGTCAAGGTCACTCAGGAGTCGAACAGGGGCTTCCACACATGAGCGAGCACACGACTAGACATTTCATCGATGGTAATTACACTGAGGGGACGAGTGGCAAAACTTTCGAGAACCGCCGACCCATAGATAATTCGTTGATCAGCCGAGTGAGTGAGGCTAATCAAGCTGACGTGAATGCAGCCGTGCAAGCGGCCAACGCGGCACTTACCGGGCCGTGGAGCACGATGACACTGGCAGAGAGAACGGAGGTATTATACGCCGTTGCCGCTGGTATTGAGCAGCGTTTTGATCACTTCCTGGAAGCCGAGGTCGCAGACACCGGCAAGCCGGTGAGTTTGGCATCTCATATTGATATTCCGCGCGGCGCAGCCAACTTTCGTATCTTTGCCGATGTGGTCAAAAATGTATCTGGTGAATACTTCGACACACCAACCCCTGATGGCACAGGAGCGATTAACTACAGCCTGCGTGTCCCTAAAGGTGTCGTGGCCGTGGTCTGTCCATGGAACCTGCCCTTATTGCTGATGACCTGGAAGGTCGGGCCGGCGTTAGCCTGCGGCAATAGCGTTGTCGTTAAACCCTCAGAAGAAACTCCAAGTACCGCCACATTACTTGGGGAAGTAATGAACGAAGCCGGCGTGCCCAAAGGTGTTTACAACGTGGTGCATGGGTTTGGTCCGGACTCGGCGGGCGAATTCCTGGTTAGTCATCCCGGCGTTGACGCAATTACCTTTACCGGCGAGACCGTCACCGGCGAGGCTATCATGAAGAACGCTGCCGTAGGCGTACGCGATGTCTCGTTTGAATTAGGTGGGAAAAATCCAGCTGTTATTTTTGCCGATTGCGACCTTGAGGCAACGATCGAAGGGATAGGTCGAGCCTGCTTTGCGAATACCGGCCAGGTTTGCCTGGGAACCGAGCGGGTGTATGTCGAACGGCCGATTTTTGACGAGTTCCTGACTGCGCTTAAAGCCAAAGCAGAAGCCCTCACCCTGGGCGATCCGCACGACGAATCGACGGCTCTGGGACCGCTCATTAGCTTGGAGCACAGGAATAAGGTCCTCTCCTATTATGAAAAGGCCCAAGCGGACAGTGCCACACTCATCACAGGTGGTGGGATCCCCAAGATGGCGTCTCCTTACGTTGATGGGGCATGGATTGAACCTACGATCTGGACAGGTTTATCGGAAGACTCGCCAGTTGTTCGAGAAGAAATTTTTGGCCCGTGTTGCCACGTCCGGCCGTTTGACTCAGAGGCAGAAGCTATTCGTCTGGCCAACGACACACCCTACGGCCTCGCCACTTCGATCTGGACCCAAAATGCGGCACGGGCCAATCGTGTAGCCAAGCAAGTCCACGTCGGTATCACCTGGATCAACTGTTGGTTCTTGCGCGACCTCCGCACCCCTTTTGGTGGGGCTAAGCAATCGGGCATTGGACGGGAAGGCGGAGTGCATTCACTTGAATTTTATACTGAGTTGCGCAACGTATGTCTCAAACTGTAAGAACCTTTTAGGAGAGCAGCTTGTACGGAGGACATCATGTCGAAGACACACAAAAAAGGCGAAATTGTTGCCGGTTTTCTCGCTCCGCATCCACCCCACCTGGTGTATGGCGAAAACCCACCCCAGAACGAACCTCACTCGCAATGTGGTTGGGAACAACTGCGCTGGGCGTACGAGCGTGCGCGCAAGAGTATTGAGGACCTGAAACCGGATGTCCTGCTTGTCCACTCTCCGCATTGGATTACGCAGCAGGGTCATCACTTTCTTGGCGTACCGCATCTGTGCGGAAAGTCCGTGGACCCGATTTTCCCCAACATCTTTCGCTATACCTTTGAGCTGGACGTGGATGTTGAACTAGCCGAAGCCTGCTACGCAGAAGGAGCCAAACGAGGGCTGTACACCAAGATGATGCGTAACCCGAACTTTCGGGTAGATTACGGCACTATTACGACTCTGCATATGATTCGGCCGCAGTGGGATATCCCCGTTGTCGGTCTGTCAGCAAATAATTCGCCCTATTATTTATCAACACAAGAAGGCCTTGAAGAAATGGACACGCTCGGCAAAGCCACACGCAAAGCCATCGAAAAGACCGGACGGCGAGCCGTCCTCCTGGCGTCAAACACGTTGTGTCACTGGCATTTCCATGAAGAGCCGGCCATTCCGGAAGATATGTCCCAGGAGCATCCCGAGAGTCTGCCCGGCTATCAGTGGGATATGCGCATCATCGAGCTCTTGCGCCAAGGCAAAACCAAAGAAGTCTTCCGCCTCCTACCCCA
>CAZBUD010000017.1:46333-62366 GCA_964495015.1 uncultured Enterobacteriaceae bacterium
GCGAAGCGCTTATGGGCCTGTCACTGGACCCGCCACTGCCGTTATGGAGTGGATTCTCAAAAAGCCCAAACGCACCCGCCACTCCAGCGCCACCAAAGACCCCGAGTCTAGCCGCCTAGCCGCATAATTGAAGGTCAATACGATGGCTGTAGTTTCCGCCTTTTTGGTACCGGGCTCGCCGCTCCCGTATGTCAGACGTGACAACAAACCCTGGGGTAAGATCGCCACAGGAATGCAGACCGCAGGCGAGGCGCTTGTGGCATCGAAACCACATGTGATCTTGCTGTATTCTACCCAGTGGATCGCGGTCCTAGACCAACTGTGGCAAACGCGTCCGCGCGTGGCTGGGCTGCACGTTGACGAAAACTGGCACGAATACGGCGAGCTGCCGTATGACCTCAAGATTGACGCAAAGTTAGCAAAAGCGTGTGTGACGGCAACGAGCAAAATCGGGGTCAAGTCGAAAGCCGTCAATTATGACAGTTTTCCCATTGATACAGGGACTATTGTGGCGGCCAATTTTCTCAATCCAGGCGGCAAGATCCCGATGGTACTGGCTTCAAACAATCTGTATCACGACTTCGCTCTGACCCGGAAACTCGGCCGTGTGGCTGCAGCCCAGGCAAGTAAACAGAGGAAACGTGTAGCCGTGGTTGGGGTAGGGAATTTTTCGGGCGCATTCTTTCGCCGCGGCCTTGATATTGCGAAAGATAAAATCGCTGCGCCCAAGTATGACCGCTGGAATAGGAAAATTCTCAATCTCATGACGAGCGGAGATGTCAAAGGGCTGTATGCGGCACTTCCAGGTTTTGCCACCCAAGGCAAAGCAGACATGGGCTTTAAGCATGCCGCCTGGGTGTTAGGCGCGCTGGGTGGCAGATTCAAGGGCGCACACGTCCACGCTTACGGACCCTTGTACGGCAGCGGTGGGGCAGTGGTTGAATTCATCTGGAAATAGGAAACGGCGTTCCGCACCTAGATCCCTGCGCGTCTCTGCTCTTGCTCGTCCTTAGTCCGGTCGAAGGACGATGCACGCATATGGAAAGCAACTCACGCTCCAACCAACAGTCACTCCACCAACGGATTGTAACGGCACTCTTCACTCTCATAGATGCTGCTAGCCTCGCTTACTTTCGAATCGTTTTCTACGCCATCATGGTCTGGGAGTCCTGCTCGCTGACCAAGCTGAATTGGGTCGGCCTCTACTATTCTGACAAAGAGTTCTACTTTACCTACTGGCCGTTTGATTTTATTCATCCCTGGCCCGCTGAGTGGATGACCATCCACATCTATGCCATGGGATTGGTCGCAGCTTGCGCGTTGTGTGGATTATTCTACCGGCTGAGCGCGACGCTCTTTTTTTTCCTGTGGACGTATCTGTTTCTGTTAGAGAAGGCGCTGTATATCAATCACCTCTACCTGGTGTGCCTGCTATCTTTTCTGATGATCTTTATCCCGGCCAACCACATTTTTTCACTGGATGTGTTGCGCCAATCGGAAAAGCGTAGCGACACTGTGCCAGCCTGGACACTGTGGCTACTGCGTTTTCAAATTGGCGTCTCGTATTTCTTTGGTGGCTTAGCGAAGATTAATGCCGACTGGCTGCAAGGCGAGCCGCTCCGCACTTGGCTAGCCGAACGGGTGACGATCCCCGTCATCGGTCCACTGTTCAACCACGAGAGTGTCGTCTGGGGCATGACGTACGGATCACTGATCTTTGATGTAACTGTAGTCCCTTTTCTGCTCAACCGTCGCACGAGGGTATTTGGGTATATCGTTGCACTGTTTTTTCACTTTATGAACGCACGCCTGTTTGGGATCGGGATTTTTGCCTGGATGATGATTGCTGCCACACTCATCTTCTTTGAACCAGACTGGCCACGCCGGGTTCTACAGGATGTCCAAAGGGGCTCCTCTCGCCGGGTTCAGCGCCTGACTTCCGGCGGGCTTCTTGGTCTCCTGAGTGGAGCGATTACCTGGCAGTTCTCCTGGGTGCGTGCGTGCCTTGGCGCGCTGGGGGTAGGCGTGCTGGCATATCATCTGGATGAGCCATTTCGGCAAGCATCAAGGCCACACGCGCAGCCGTCGCTCTCGCTGCACTTAACGGGTCTTCAGCGAGGGCTGCTCGCCTTTTTAGGAATCTGGGTTGTTATTCAACTCCTCTTACCCTTTCGCCATTTTGTGATTCCGGGCAATGTCCATTGGACTGAGGAAGGACATAATTTTGCCTGGCATATGATGTTACGGCAAAAGGAAGCCGAGGGCTTTTTCGTGGTGACTGATCCCGCAACTGGCAAGGAGTGGGACCTGAATCCTCGCCAGTATCTTACCCGCGTGCAACTGACCCAGATGCTGTCCCGCCCGCATATGATTGTCCAGTTTGCCCACTATCTGGGGCAACGACTACAGGCAGACGGTTGCGGTGATGTCGAGATTCATGCGCGGATCACCGCCGCGCTGAACGGACGCGAAGCGCAGTATCTTATTGACCCGGCAATTGATCTCATCCAGGTTGCGTATCCTTGGTGGGGACACGCGGAGTGGATTATGCCGTTGGAAACCCCGTTGAGAAGGTAGAGAATCAGCAGCCAGGCTGTTCCGCGTCCGCTCGCATTTCTTCCATTTCTTTATGCGCAAAGGACAAGGGACATACTTTTCCTACACCGTCCAGCCCGACCGCGTACACCAGACGCCCATAGCCAATGAAGATGGCCGCGCGCCAACCAAGAGCCATGATTTCCGGCTCGCTGAAATACTTGCGGAGTTCATCAAATAATGCTTGGGACGCTTGCTTATGATCACGGGCCAAAACATCAGCAAATCGCAATGCTGCTTTTTCACTCGCAGTAAACAAATCGCTGTCTTGAAAATGAGGAAGAGCCTGGATCATGTCGTCGGTCAGACCTTGTTGCCTCGCCGAGGCATACACTGCGGTCATTCAAAGCCGGCATTCATTAATCTGCGCGACTTTATGCCGGACGAGCTCAGTCAGCTTCACACTGATCCCATCCGTGTCGGTCATAATGTGTGAGTAGTAAAACTGGACAAACGGCTTGTAGAGGTCTGGAGTATGGGCAAAGACCTGAATCCACTCTGATCCGCCAAGGGCTTCGTCACTCTGCTGCATGACTTTTTGCAGCTCAGGATCCACCTTTTCAAACGGCACCTTGCTGACACGTAGCATCGCACTCCCTCCTTCTTTTCAAAAGCCTTTCTCTGCCAATAGACCAACTCGTGCCGATTTGGAAGAGTCTGCTGATTTTCAATCTGGCAAATTTTCAATCACGACCGGTTCAACAGCATCAGCAAGCGTAAAATTAAAAATTCGGGAGTAAAAAGACATCTCTACATCTAGCGTACGTTTGATATTTTCCGCTTTGCGAAAACCATGCTGTTCCCCCTCAAACGGCACATAGGCGACCGGGAGCCCTTTTGCACGCAGCGCGGAGACCATGAGCTCAGCCTGGTTGGGTGGTACGACTTTGTCTTCCAAGCCCTGAAAGATAATCAACGGGCACGAGAGCTGATCCGTAAAGTGAATGGGTGAACGCTCCCGGTATAGGTCTTGTCGTTCCGGGTATGGGCCGACAAGGCTTTCTTCATAGCGGGACTCAAACTTGTGCGTGTCGTGGGCCAGCGCTTCGAGATCGCTAATACCATAATGGCTCGCCCCAGCCTGAAAAGTGTCGCGGAAAGTCAGCGCACATAAAGTCGTATACCCCCCGGCACTACCTCCAGTAATGGCAAGACGCGTGCCATCCACATCGCCATGCTCAACAAGGAAGCGTGCGCCGTTTACACAGTCATCAACATCAACAATACCCCACTGTCCGTTCAGACGTTGGCGGTATTCTCTGCCATAGCCACTACTGCCGCCATAGTTCACATCGAGTACGGCAAAGCCACGACTCGTCCAGTATTGAATACGCAGATCACAGGCAGTCTGAGCAGCCGACGTAGGCCCGCCGTGACTTTTCACTAACAGCGGTGGACGTTCATTTTCGGGTGCCGAAAAGTCAGTATTCTTGGGCGGGTAAAAAAGCCCGTAGGCAGTCCGGCCCTGCTCACTCGGGAACTCCACCGCTTGGGGTGCGGAGAGATAACCTGACGCAAGAGTGAGCTCACTGGAGCGCCGGAGGACAGTCGTGCGCTGTTTTTTCAGATCCAGCCGGACGATAGAAATCGGTTCGGTCGGCGATCCAGCCATGAAAAAAGCGTTTCCCGATTTGACCTGGACATCGCCCAATTCTGTATACGGCAGTGTGATAGGGTCGAATTGCAAGGTCCCAGGGTCGAGGCTAGCCATATACCAGGTGCCGTTTTCAGTGTAGGTGCAGATGATCTGGCTGGCAGAGACAAAGGCATATGTCCCCACGCCAAACACCCACTGGGCGCGTCCGAAGTCGGCGTCTTTTTCACACAAGACCTCAATATTACCTTTACGCGCCCGGTTCAGATTCCACCATCCGGAGCGGTCAAAGATAAAATACAGAATACCAAAAGGAGACCATTCCGGCTGAAAAACAGATTCTGTGCTCCCACCAGCAATATGGGCATTCTCGGCTAATGAACCATCGGCCTGAATTTTACCAACCCACAGTTCTGTTCCATCCCACGGCATATTCGGATGTTTCCAGGTCAGCCAGGCGAGCTTTGAGCCATCAGGGCTCAGGCGTGGGTTTGAGTAGAAATCATTCCCAGAAACCAAGACGGTCTCTTCCCCATTCGTCAGATCAATACTTACCAGCGTGTTCAGCGCTTCTTGCCCCTCAGCGCGGTGATCTTCGCGCACGCAGATCAAACGATTGCGACTTGAATCTACAAGAGCGTCCGCATAGCGCAACGCTTCCCCAGACGTCAGTGCTTGTGGTTCTGCACTCCCAACCTGGCAGTACAGGCGTTGGTCCGCAAAATTGGAGAAATAGATCGCCCCGTCGTGTACCACATACGCCCCACCGCCGTACTCATGGACTCGTGTCCGAGCATTGAACGGCGACGGAGTTCTATCGGTTATCTTGCCATCCGGCGTCCGCCGAACCACCACATTCCGTCCGCCTTCTGTCGGACGCTGTTCAATCCAATACACATCCTCCCCATGCAGCCGGACCTGTCCCAACCCCACCGTCCCAGCAACAATGAGGTCTGAGGTAATGGGCGATCTCCATGAGCCATAGGCGGCAATTTTCTTATCAGCCATTGTCTCTCCCTGTCTTCATTTCTGTATAGAGAAGTGACAGCTCTCCTTAATAAGAGCCTCCATCCTTGGTGCAGAGGCGACTCATATCGTACTAGCCTGCCTCTATCATCCTAAGCAAGCTCTTTTCCAGCTTCTCCCTTGCATCTTTCTCTTTACTCCTCACCGTACATAGCGCTATGCTCCTGACCAGTCCCCAATAGGAGGTAGGCGTATGGAGACAGTTCACCCTTCGGAATGTGGCTTCGACGCAAGGCGGATCGATCACCTCGTTACCAGCATCAAGAGCGATATTGAACGGGAGCAATATGACGGGGCGGTCGTTATCGTCGCCCGGGGCGGTAAGGTCGCGCTGCATGAGGCCATTGGTTTTGCCGAACGGACCAGTGGGCGAACTACGCGAACGGACGATGTATTTTGTCTGTTCTCGGTCACCAAGCCGATTACAGCAACAGCGATCTTTTCGTGCGTTGATCGGGGCGAATTGGCGCTTACTACACGGGTTGCCGAAATCATTCCCAAGTTTGCCAGCAAGGGAAAACATCGTGTCACCATTGCTCAGCTCCTCACTCATACGGCCGGCATGTCGGCCGGTTTTCCCCCCGTCCCGCATGGGCTGCTAGGCAACCTTGAAGCAGTCGTTGCTGCTATCTGCGACCAAGGGCTCGATGCCAGACCGGGCGAGACCGTGAGTTATAGCCCGATCACGGCGTACTCCGTGTTGGGTGAAGTGGTGCGACGTCTTGACGGAGGAGAGCGTTCACTGCGGCAAATACTCGCCGATGATATTTTTACCCCCTTGGACATGAAAGACACCGCCCTCGGCGTACGGCCCGATCTTGCAGCGCGAAAAGTCCCCATTGTTGTCCGCGACCGCCGCGAAGGACTTTTCCCGCCCGAAGCAATCGAGGGCTTTAATACCCTGCTCCAGGCAGATGCCGAGATTCCCGGCGGGGGTGGGGTAGCAACAGCGAGCGATCTCTTCCGCTTTGCGGAAATGCTCCGCCGTGGTGGAGAGCTGGATGGCGCACGGATTTTATCACCTGCCATTGTTCGTTTGGCCACAACAAACCAGACCGGCTTGCAGTCCAATGATCTGTGGAACTATGCCAGAGAGATGCGCGGCTGGGACGAGTTTCCCGCTTTTCTCGGACTCGGCTTCTTTATGCGAGGAACAGGCATTTGTCCCACGTATCTTGGTAGCATGGCGTCGCCTGGAACTTTTGGCGGGGTTGGAGCGGGTTCTACCTTGTTCTGGATCGATCCAGAGCGTGATGTGACTTTTGTCTGTCTGACCTCCGGGGCCTTAGAAGAATCATACAGCATGGATCGTTTCCAACGTTTGTCGGATCTCGTCCTGACCGCCGTTGTTGATTAACCAAGCCCGATTAAGTAGGTCTTCGGAGACACGTGCAGAGACTCATAATGACAGAGCAGCAGCTGAGACAGGTATTTGCCCCGATCAGCGGAGATCAGCCACTGCGCGTATGTGAAACGTTGTCAGGCAATATCAATACCATCTTTAAAATCGAAGTGGGAGATCATTTATACGGTCTACGCGTGCGCACCCAGGAACACGTCTATCGCTATGAGCCTGACCTTATCAAAGAAGTGTTCATAAGCTGGCTGCTTGATCCAGACAATTCGGAAAAAAATGATGCCGAAAAAGCAACCGCGCTGGCTCGCATCCTTACTGAGAAACAGGGTGTTAGCCGAAACGGGCGTGGCATCGAGCCTAATGGATTAGCTTTTGACTGGACCCGGCAGTGTCTCCCGCATCCCTATTTTGTGTACGAGTGGATCGACGGCGATCCGCTCTGGAACCAGCCAACGCCGCAGCTCTATTTTTTGGCCGGGCAAGCACTCACCAGCATCCATGCCGTGCAGTTTGAGGCATGCTATGCTGATTTTTTAGCTCTCGGAAAAATACCCGCACCCTGGCCTGATCGCTTTCGAGCCGCGCTGAACAAGGAAGTTGCGGATGTTCAAGGGCGACTGAGCCGTTCTCTGACTGCTGCTCTTGAAACGATCTCGATTCCGTCTAGTACTCCCTACTCACCTTGTCTTATCCACAACGATTTTTCTCCAGGCAATATTTTAGTGAAGGACGGTCATCTCACTGCCGTCATTGATTGGGATAATGCAGTTGTGGATACAATACCACTCGATTTTGTGAAAATGAAGTATTGGACGGCCAAGGATGGCCGCGGACAGCTCAGCCACGAGCCCGCTTTATTTCGCGCCTTTGTTGACGGCTACGGCCCGAGTGGGACTGAGATCGTCCAGTCAGAGATCTTTGCCTTGTATGAGGCCCTCTGGCTGCTGCGCGTCTTTAATTTTGAGATATCCAAGCAAGAGGATAGCCTCGAGCGTGCGCCAGGCTATCCTGAAGCAGCCGTGTATGCGGAGTTTCTTACAGACGTGTTTGCCCGGCTCCCTCTGAGCCGACAGTATTCTGCTTCTTTGCCCCAGCCCGGCCACACATAAGTTTTTCAAATACGCCTTCAGGCCAGAGTAGAGAACCGCTTATCCTTCTGGTGCTGACCATCGGTACGCTTGTCATTTCCGGGCTAGGCCCTTTTGACGGAACGACCTGGGTCTTAGAGGTTTTTCCCATCCTTATTGGTCTGCCCCTATTGATCATGTCCTACTCACGTTTTCCGCTCGCCTCGTTATTATACCGCGGACTCTTTCTTCACGCCCTCATCCTCATGCTCGGCGGACACTACAGCTATGCCCGAGTGCCGATTGGATTTTGGGTTCAAGAGATCTTTGATTTCAGCCGAAATCACTATGATCGCTTCGGATATCGTGCGCAGGGATTCATCCCGGCCATTCTGACACGAGAGAATCTCTTACGCCGCTTTCCCGCGGAAAATGGTTGCTCTTTATCACCACCTCTGCGTGCCTTGCGTTTAGCACTGTCTATGAACTCATTGAATGGTGGGCCGCTCTCATTGGCGAGGAAAGCGCGGAGGCATTTCTCGGTCCGCAGGGCGATGTGTGGGATACGCAGTGGGATATGTTTTTGGCTTTGCTTGGAGCCCTGAGCTCTCAAGTGTTTCTTGCCCGTCTACATGATCGACAACTCGGGATTAGGAAGCATTAGGAGGATAGATGCTCTGCCTGCAGAATAACGTACAACCGATCGGCTTACTAACGACGGTTCTCCCCGTTGGTCTTGATACTCCATAATAGATCAAGCTTGCTGAGGGCGGGAGCAAAACGCGGGGTACTTCGCTTTCAGTAAGCTTTCATTTTTCCCCTGAAAAAGGTTATATTTATTCTAAAGGGGCATATTACTATGGCTGCTTCCAGCTCTTCCACCCGTTTACTTCTCTCTCGCTGTCTTGTTCTAGGACTGGCATTACAGGGACTCTTTTCTCTTGCACTGCTGCAGGATACGATTCCGTTGCGCCCTGCGGAGATCCTGCCCGTAGACGTTCCCATCAGTCTAGAAATGCTCCAAGGGGAACCAAAAAAAATAGGGGAAATGCCCACATCGAAGCTCCCTGCCTCGACTCAGCCCCCTATGACTTTGGAAGGGTATACGCGATGTCTCGCAAAACAGCTTGAGGTCGATGAGGCTTTAGCACTCGCTGTCCTGGTCCAGGAGAGCCATCCCACAGATCCTTTTCGGACTGGCAAAGGGGATAGTCGTGGCCCTTTTCAGATTAAGCCGATTGCACTGGAAGAAGTGGGGTTGTCGCGGGATGCGCAGCAGCTTCCTTTTCTCGTGTATGGCGGCATCCTCTATCTGAAGACTATGATGACCCGCTTTTCTGATCTGCCAACCGCATTAGCAGCCTATAATATGGGTCCGTTTCGCCTGAAACAGCGTGAGTATCGCCCCTATAAAGTTACCCAGCTTTACGTCAGCCAAATTCTGATGAGACAGGAACAGATCCGCTCCGCCACTTTTCGCCCCAGTCCGGTTCTCCACTATCCTCTTTCTGCGGAGGAGCTTGCGGTCTTTCCCGATCACGCAACATATCCCTCCGAATGCCATCTGCAGCAATTTGCCGCGGCAGCATCAGCAACCTCTTCGGCAGTAGACCAAACCTAGCCAGCTTCTGTCATCTGAGTCTTACCTGGCCTGGCAGACAGGGGACTTTTCTCGTTCGGAGTTTTTTTTATCGTGAGGGGAGTATACGTTACCCGGTGCACAACCACATACAAAGGCAGAGGGACTCCATTAGGTCTGACAGACTGGACAGACCGCACACATTGATTTGCGAGAAAGGACGAGTCAAGCATGGGTGCTGTCGAGACTTTGGCCCTCGCCATGGGAACAGCCTGGACTTCCGGTATTAACCTGTACGCGACCATTGCCGCCCTTGGGCTGGCACATCACACCGGGATGATCGATCTTCCGTCAGAACTCCAGGGGACAGTCGCCAACCCGTTCGTTATTGGTATTGCGAGCGTCATGTATCTGGTGGAATTCTTTGCTGACAAAATTCCGTATGTCGATAACGCATGGGACGGCATCCATACCTTCATCCGCGTACCTGCAGGTGCGTTATTGGCTGCGGGCGCGGCTGGAGATACGACTCCGGCATTGGAGCTAGCGGCTCTGCTTGGCGGCGGCACCGTCGCCCTCGCTTCACACGGGACAAAAGCAACGGCCCGTCTTGCTGTGAATACCAGCCCCGAACCGTTCAGTAATTGGATTGCAAGTGTTGGGGAGGATCTGGCAGTTATTGGCGGCCTCTGGGTAAGCTTCCGATACCCGTGGGTCATGTTAACTTTTCTTATCCTCTTCCTCCTATTTGCGACCTGGTTGATCCCCAAATTATTTCGCCTTGCCAAACGGGGTTTTCAAGCCTTGCGGTCATGGCTGCGAGACGAGCGGCAGCGGAACGCTCCGCTCGAAGCACCGACCAGCCCGACCTCATAGATTTCTGTCCAATGACAGAAAAACAAGACTGAAGAGAACCAGACCTAATGTATGCATATATGCGCATATACGCTCTACTACAGGGAGAGGGCCAACTAGGCTGATGCCCAAACCAACACGCAAGACCAGCGAGAGAGCAGCCCGTGAGCTGGCAAATATTTTAGACGCCACGCTCTTTAAAGCGTTATGCGATCCCGTTCGATAAAAGATCGTAGGCATTCTTACCATAGAAGGACGTACAGACGTCCAAAGCGTGCCAAACAGCTTCCGCAGGATAGCTCGGTCATCTCGCGTCATTTAGCAGTCCTGTATGACGCGGAGGTTGTTCGCCGGGCGAAGGAGGGGCGGCATGTTTTCTTCGAGATCGATGGCCCGGCTATGGTGAACCGTATGGAGAAGATCCTCGAACAGTTTCGGAATATCGTCCCACTGTGTTGCCCGCCCGAAACGGAGTAATTTTTTTGAACCAATACTTGCATAGATGCACGGGCATGAAACGAAAGTTGCTTGAAAACAAACTCCTTTTTTAAATACGAGGCTATTGATAAGACCTACATCGATATGCGCATCCTCGAATCGGCACGGCTGCGCTACGACCGCCGTATCCGGCTTCCCTCAATAGATAAACCCACCTTCCTGTACGCAGGAGGTCAGCATGCAAAGTCAGGATATTAAACAGCAAGTTCAGGAAGTGTAGGCCAAGGAGCTGTGCAAGCGGCTCAGGCCAACCGGGCCAGCTGTGGTGAAGCCACCGCTGCCAACGATGATCCTATTACATCAAACCTCTACTCAGTTGAGCAGGTTACCGGACTTCCTATGGAGGTTATTGCGGCCTCGCTCGGGTGTGGCAACCCAACAGCACTCGCTCGGCTACATCCAGGTGCAATCGGACTTGACCTCGGCTCGGGCGGCGGCATAGACGCGCTGCTGTCTGCCAGACGAGTCGGTCCCACAGGAAAAGCGTATGGCCTGGATGCGACGGACGAGATGCTGGACCTCGCACGCGCAAACCAGCGCAAGGCTGGAACCGAGAATGTCGAGTTTCTCAAGGACGAGATTGAGCAGATTCCACTTCCTGACAACTCGGTCGATGTCATTATCTCAAACTGTGTCATCTACCTGTCTTCAGATAATGATCGCGTCCTAGCTGAAGCCTTTCGCGCGCTTCGGCCAGGCGGCCGCTTTGCGGTTTCTGACATTGTCGTGCGCGGCGAGGTCCCAGAGCAAATTCTCCGCAACATCGAGCTATGGGTCAGCTGTATCGCCGTAGTCTTGGCAGACCAGGTGTATCGCACAAAGCTGGCGCGGGCAGGCTTTACTTCCATCGATATTGAATCCACGCGCATCTACCGTGTGGAAGATACGCGTGAGTATTTGTCCGACAAAGGTATTGATCTAGAAGCCATAGCAGCCAAGATAGACAGTAAGTTCGGAAGCGCCTTCATCCGCGCACAGAAGCCGGCTACAGGCTAAGCAAGAGAGAGTGGGCTACCTCTTGACCTGCCCCAAACGGCAAGACATTATGCTCCGACCTAGTTTCTTAAGGCACGCACAGATTCATGTTAGGACGACTCGGGACAGTATGGGGTATTGGGGGTGTCACCCTCCTCCTAATCTATTCGACTGTGCGGCTGTCTTCTATTGCCCTTGACGCATTGTCTTACGAGTTCAGCTGGTACCATTGGCTGGCTTTGGTATTGAATGTCATCTATATGGCGTACTCCGAAGGCTACTCCGGCTTTCAACGCGGCTTTTCGCCTCGGGTAGTAGCGCGCGCGAAATATCTGTTCGAGCACCCAAATCTGTTGCACACTCTTTTGGCCCCCCTCTTTTGCATGGGCTATTTTCATATTCAGAGACGCCGCCAGGTGTTCATTTTCGCCCTCTCAGCTATGATTGTCCTGTTAGTCATTCTCTTGCCATACCTAGCCCAGCCTTGGCGCGGGATTATTGACGCTGGAGTGGTTGTCGGCCTGATCTGGGGTCTTGCCTCGCTATGGATCTTCGCGTTCCGGGCTTTTACTTCAGACGATTTTTCTTATTCGCCTGAAGTTCCAGAATAAAGAAGTATCACGTCCCCTGTCGTTCTCCCCTTCTGTTATTTCTCTCCCCGCTCTTCAAGCTGCTGACGCTCACTGACGGGCTACCCTTAACCTTTTCGACGGCTAGCCGATAGCCAATTCATACGGCATATAGTCTATTTTAGGCTATTTCTTTAGCGATAAGAAGAAAAGATGGATCTCTATCGACCAACTCAAACCGGGTATGTATGTCGCGGAAATCAAGAATGTTTCGTGGCTCAAACATCCTTTTTCCGTAATAAACATCTCATCAAGAACGAGGATGAAGTCCAAGCCCTAAAAGATTGAGGAGGGTGTAAAATATATATTGACGCTGATATCGGCGACGATCTCGGCCCAGACCAGGAGAAACCTCCATCTACAGAATACGTCTAGTGGCACTGGGACTCCGAGTCCGACCGAGCTGAAGAAGTTGTTCAGTTTTTCGATGTCGGGCAGGCCCAGTCTCACATGGATGGGGACGCGCCCCAGACCCGCTTACAGACTTAAAGCTTGAACTCAAACGTCTCGAAAAAATCCTCTTCGGCTTCCTGTCGCGAAAGGGAAAATCGCCCGCCCGGCAGTCAACAAAACCTTCAGTGCCCCGCGCTTCCACCTTTTGCCCTGACGTCGTTGTGGTGGACAAACTGCGCTCGACGCGCGAGACCTTGTGCGGGCTCTTACGGCGGCAGGGGATCACAAACATCCGACAGGCCGAGGACGGACCTGACGCTCTTGAAGCACTGAGGGATGCTCAAGCAGATCTTATTATCGCGGATTGGAATCTAGCAGGCATGACGGGCATTGAGCTCCTACGTAGGTTCGTACGGATGAGAAACTCAAGGCTATCCCTTTTTTCATGGTGACTGGAACAGCCACCCGAGATGAAGTCCTTGGGCCGCCCAGGCCGGCGTAAGCGGTTATTTACTCAAACCGTTTACAGCAGACATTCTTGCCGACCAGCTCAAAAGAGTTTTTCCAGACGAACACCCTGTATGGGCGGCGGCCTAGCCGTACCTTTCTCGTCCTTGCTCTTCCCTATCGCTTGACAGGTCTAGACGGATTGGGGCAAAACCAAGACTAACCTTGCGAACAAACAGTGCACAGGAGAACGCCCATGTCCGGACCGTTGGCTGGTTATCGAATCATTGATGTAACGCAAATGTTATCAGGGCCCATGGCCACCATGATGCTGGGAGACCAGGGTGCCGACGTCATCAAGATAGAGCCTCCGGGCATGGGTGATCTCACCCGTGCACTAGGTGGAAAGTCACGGGGCCTGTCACCGTTCTTTTCCACTTTGAATCGCAATAAGCGCTCGGTTGTATTGAATCTGAAAGATGAAAAAGGGGTCGAGTTGCTCAAAGAGCTCGTCACCGGTGCAGATGTATTTGTACAGAATTTCCGACCTGGCGCGGCTGAGCGTATGGGCATTGGCGAGCAGGTCTTACGAGAGCTGAAACCAGATCTCATCTATGTGTCGATTAGCGGCTTTGGCGAAAAAGGGCCATATATCGGGAAGCGAGTGTACGATCCTGTCATTCAGGCGCTGTCCGGCTTGACAGATATTCAGGCCGATCCGGAAACACGTCGGCCACGCATGATGCGCCTCATCATTCCGGACAAGGTAACCGCGATCACGGCCGCCCAAGCCATGACTGCGGCGCTTCTCACACGGGAACGGACGGGGAAGGGACAACATGTCCGGCTAGCCATGCTGGACGCCGTCGTCTCTTTTCTGTGGCATGAGGGCATGGCCCAATACACGTTTATGGGTCCGGATATTGGGGTTGCTCGACCGCCCAATACCCGTGACCTTATTTTCGAAACCACGGATGGCTATATCACTGCAGCCGCGGTCTCTGACAAAGAATGGCAAGGTTTGGTTCGCGCCCTTGACCGACCAGAATGGCTAGAAGATAAGCGCTTCAGCACCCCGGCAGGCCGAGTTAAATATGCAGACGTTCGGTTGGAAATGACCGCCGAGGTCTTGAAAGAAAGAAGCTCGGCTGAATGGTTAGAACGACTGGACGCTGACCAGGTTCCATGTGCTCCAGTCAATCGCAAAGAAGACGTGTTAACCGACCCCCAAGTCCTGGCAAACAATCTGATTGTTGAATCCGAGCACCCGCACGCGGGCAAGATGCGCCAAGCGCGTCCAGCAGCTCGATTTGAAGGAACACCGTCCGAACTTCTCCGTCAACCGGCTCCCCTCCTTGGCGAGCAGACGGATACGATTCTTACAGAGCTTGGCGTTTCTTCACAAAGGTTGGCTGAACTGCACGCAGCTGGAACGATTGCATAATACAGTTTCCTAGTGCGCAGTATCCATAAGCGCCCCTTGGGCTTCGTTTCACTGCGCTCAGGGTGAGCGGACTTAGGTCCGTTCGTGCTGAGCGTAGCCGCGAACGGCGAAGTCGAAGTACGAGGACAATGGACAAAGATCAATCGGGAGAAGAGGTAAACAGGACAGACTTGCGCAAGCGGCCCGCCTTATACAGCAGCAGGACTAGAGTCAGCCAGAACACTTGGGCGCCAATGGCCGCAGCCCACAGGAACCATGCCAGCTTGCCCGCGATAGCACAGAGCAGTACGAGCAAGGAGTAATCACGACTGGTCAGTCCAGCGACCATATTGTCAAGGCATACATCTGCCCAGCCAGCATGTTGCCGTCCCTCTTCTTCGGTCTTCTCGGCGATGGTAATAAGCGGAAACGAGACAAAGGCCGCAGCGGCCAGCATCCCACCTAGAAGCGGAGCTGCTGCAATCGCATCTTGTTTCCAGACGGCCACACCGACACCCAGAAAGATTGCAATATGGACAACCGTGTCTAGGCTAATGTCCAGCCACTCGCCAAACGGCGATTCAAGCATTTTGACCCGTGCGACCTCACCGTCCACACAGTCCATAACGGTTGAAAACTGGAGCAGGAGCGCACCCGTCACGGCCCAAGCATAACTCCCCAACAGAAAGCAGCTTGCCCCAATGAGGCCGGTCAAAAATGAGAGCACCGTGATCTGATTGGGGGTGAGCGGAGTACGCAGGAAGAAACGTGTGAGAAGGCGCGAAAACTTTCGATTGAGATAGGTGTCAACCAGGCCGTCATGCGGATTTTCAAGGGCGAAGAGAAAATTTTTCTCAGCCTTGGCCAAAGAGCTTTGTGCGGTCAAACGATAGAGAAAATGTTCACCAGGTGAGAGGGTTTTCAGTCCGTCAACTTCTTCTTTCTCTTCTTGGAGCTGTGCAAGCGGCACGAGGGAGAGGGCGGCGTTGTTCGTGCCACCGTGCACCTGCCAGCTTTCTTCCTTCTCTTGTTGGCCCGCATTCTGCGCGAGCATCTGAACCAAAGCCGGTCGAAAGAGGGTGTCACATGAAAACACCAAACAGTGTCCTTCACCGGAAGGCAGGCGTCTTGCGAACGCTTCCGCAAGCGGGGTCGTGTCCGGAACCCAGACAACCCGTGCAGTCAGCCGCTTGTCATTGAGGAGTGCACGTTGCAGCTCTTCTTGAGCGTTTTTGTCTGTCAACACATAACAAGTTTTTGCCCCACAGCGCTGCGCAGTGAGGAGCGCGCGTTTGAGGAGGGATAAGCCACCAAATTGTGTGAGTGGAGAAGATGCTTCAGAAAGTGAGGTCGAAATCAGAGCTGCTGTGACTGTCATAATAGAAGAGAACCGATACTATATCGGGCCGGGAAGAAGCAAGTAGGTGCCCCTCTTTCCCGTTGAACAACCTCGTTGAACCACCACACGGAACGACTCCGCTGCCCGCTGAGACACGACCGGACGATATTCGAGAGTCAGCATCCCTCCTAGACATCAACCTTGACACTGATGTCTCAACACCGCCTAATAGGCGTTATGAAATCACGCTTTCAAG
>CAZBUD010000018.1:0-62272 GCA_964495015.1 uncultured Enterobacteriaceae bacterium
TCTATGACCGGGATGTCCAGGTGACCTACGCGCCCTTAACGGGCAACCTCCAGGGCGCGACGCTCGGGATTGTGGCCTTTGAGATCCTGGCCGTGACCGCATCGACCGCCTCTGCCCCCGCCGCCCTGCCGCAGGTCGAAATCCAACTGTTGGACGCCGATCGATTGTGCGCCAAGGAACTGGCGCTGTTCCTCGATGCCCCAGAACCGTTCTCGTCCTCCGCACCCTTTGATGTCATGCCATAACGGGGGCCGGACGTATTCGATCGTCTACCCAGTTGGTACGAGGCGAAAGTGGGAAGTCGTCGGCACCAGCAAGCGTGCAGCAGAGAAAGCCCTTGCGGCCAGGCTGGCGGAGCTCAACCACGGTCCGTACGGAGACATCAAGAAGACCACGTTTTCAGCCTTCGCGCAGAAGTGGCTCACCACATACGCGGCTGTCAAAGCGAGGCCTGGTACGCTCGATCACTATCAGCGGATCATTCGCATTCACCTCATCCCGTACTTTGGCGACGCGCCACTCCAGGACATCACACCAGACCAAGTGCAGGGCTTCATTTCCAAGAAGTTAGCTGAGGGGAAACTCACACCAAAGACCATCAACAACACTCTTGTCCCACTCAAAACAATGTTCAAACATGCGGTGCGCTGGGGCTATTTGGGTGAGAGTCCTGCTCTCTATGTGGAAAAGCCTCGAGTCGAACGCAAGGAGATGGATTTTCTCGTACCAGAGGAAATCCTAAGCCTACTAGAGCAGGTCCGCCCCCAGTTCCACGCGCTCTTCCTGAGTGCGGTGTTGACCGGCATGCGTCGCGGAGAGCTGCTGGGACTGCAATGGGGCGATATCGACTGGAACGGAGATCAGATTCATATTCGCCGCTCTTTGTACTTTGAAGCGTACCGCAAGGGAAAAGAGCAGAGATGGCGTTTCATCACACCTAAGTCGAAGAATTCAGTCCGGGCAATCAATATGAGTCCGCCCCTCGCCCTGGCACTGAAGAAGTGCAGGCTGGCGCACACACCCGGTTCATTTGAACTCGTTTTTTTCCACGTGGATGGTCGACCGCTAGAACCAGGCAATCTTGTAAAACGCGAATTCCTCCCGGCCCTCAGGCGTGCAGGGTTGCGACGGATCACCTTTCACTCATTGCGCCACAGCTTCACTGCGCTGTTGATAGCACAGGGGGAAAGCATCAAATACATCCAGAGTCAGCTCGGGCATGCGTCAGTCCAGACCACATTAGACCGCTACGGACACCTCCTACCGGCAACGCATAAAGGCGCCGCAAAACGTCTGGATGTGACGCTCTTTGGAAATTCCGTTAGCAAACCGTTAGCAAATGGCGCGGAAGTTGGCGTGACTCATAACAGAGAAAGCCCCGAAGTTCTTGAACTTGCGGGGCTTTCACAGGTTGCGGGGCTAGGATTTGAACCTAGGGCCTCGAGGTTATGAGCCTCGCGAGCTACCGGACTGCTCCACCCCGCGCAGGACGAAAAACACAGCTTGCGCTGTGTCCGCTAGGTGTACCGTCAGCGGGCGATGAAGTCAAGGCCAGACGGGCAGTTAGGGGCATTAAGACCTGGATTTGACAGGATTTTCAACCATACGCTTGAGCAGTTGGACCTCGTGCGGCGAAAGAGACCGGTAGGCGCCAACCCGTATGTCTAAACTGAGCGGACCGTATTGGACCCGCACCAGTTTCTCCACACGATAGCCTAAGGCTTCACACATCCGCCGTACCTCGCGGTTGCGTCCTTCACGTAAGACCATTTCCAGCCAAGTTTTTTTTACCGAGGTGCGTAGAATGCGTACTTCAGCAGGTGCGGACATCGTTCCGTCATCCATGCGCACCCCATGTCGCAAGATGCTCAGGGCCTTTTTAGCGACGATCCCGCCGAGCTTGGCTTGATATGTCCGAGGCACATGAAAGCGTGGATGGAGTAGGCGTTCAGTCAGCGCACCATCATTAGTGAGTAAGAGGAGTCCAGATGAATCGTAGTCCAGCCGCCCAACTGGAAACACACGTTCTCGGACATCAGTCAGAAAGTCACGGACTGTCGGTCGGCCTTCCGGATCTTTCAGCGTACTCACAACGCTGGGCGGTTTGTGGAGGAGAAAATACTGCCAGCCGGTAGGTAACTCAACCAGTTGGCCGTCAACTTCAATTTTGTCCTGTCGCGGGTCCGCCGTTGTCCCCAGCTGCGTGACCGTTTGTCCATTCACGCGCACCCGACCCGCCTGGATCAGCTTCTCCGCTGCCCGCCGCGAGCTGATCCCGGCTTGACTCAAGATCTTTTGCAGTCGTGGGGTCTGAGATGCCTTCTGCATATGGGTTGATTGTCGGTTCATGAATCTCCGGCAGAGGGGGTAGGCTTTTAATATTATCGAGACTGAAAATTTCGAGAAAGTGCGGACTCGTGCCATATATCCACGGCCGGCCGGGAACATCCTTTCGTCCCAAGACACTAATGAGCTTTCTGGTCAGTAGCGAGTTGAGCACGCCGTCCACATCCACTCCACGGATGGCCTCAATCTCCATCTTCGTCAAGGGCTGATTATAAGCAATAATGGCCAAGGTTTCGAGCGCGGCACGACTGAGCTTCACCGGGTTATCGCGCCCAAGTGCTTTCACATAGTCCGCATGATCGGAAACCGTGCGGAACTGATAACCTCCCGCCACCTCCATCAGCCGAATGCCCCGGTATGCTGCGGCATACTCAGCACGGAGTGTCGCTAGGGCCGCCCTGACCTCGCCCTTGGTCACACCGATCACTTCGACCAGGCGGCGGAGCGGCAGTGGCACTCCGGATGCAAATAACAAACTCTCAGCAATAGCCTTGATTGTATCTATACTCATAGATGTTCCAGCGCCTCAGGTAAGGGTTCCTCTGGGCTGACGGCCAGAGAGGTGACAATGGGACCAAACATCTCTTCTTGCCCGACACGAATAATACGGTTTCGGACAAGCTCTAAGACGGCCAAAAAGATGACAAAAACTTGGAGACGAGTGGTGCCTGGAGGAAAGAGGTCGTGGAAAAAGACTTCTCTTTTTTCTCGGAGTATATCGAGTACGGCACACAGCTGGTCACGCAGGGAGATATGTTCGAGAATGATTTGTTGTGCCTCTTCAGAATCCGTGCGCTTGATCACATCTTGGAGGGCGTCGAGTAGATCACCAAGCGACAGATCATAGGCGACATCCTCTGCACCCGTCTGCTCGCCGCACAAGGGCGGACGGGTGAAAACGTCACGGTCGAGCATATCTCGACTGATGAGCACCTGAGCGGCCTCTTTAAAGCGCTGGTATTCTAAGAGTTGTCTGGCGAGTTCGGCCCGCGGGTCTTCGCTATCCTCTTCTTCGGGTGTTGCCTCGACTGGCAACAGCAGACGCGATTTGAGGTGCAGCAGGGTTGCTGCCATAATGAGATATTCACCCGCGATATCAAGATCAAGCTGTTTGAGCAGATCGAGATACGCCAAGTATTGGTCAGTGATAACGGCGATGGGGATATCCGGCAGCTCAACCTCGTTCTTCTTGACAAGGTGGAGCAGCAGGTCGAGCGGACCTTCAAAAACGCCGAGTTTTACGCGATAGAACATGGAAAGGGCTTTGTGGACTTTAAGCTCTTCGCCGTTCGCCATTACCCATGCGGCCAAAGACAGCGCGTCTACACTATGCAGTCAACCTGGCCGAAGACCTGCAGAAAGCAGACTTTTACTTTTGCCGCCCTACACACCAACAACTTCCCGCACCTCCGCCATGGTCTGACGGGCGATTTCATGAGCCTGACGTTCCCCTTCCCGAAGCACGTCGCGCACGTCATCGCGATGATTTTTCCAGTACGTCCGTTTTTCGCTGAATTCGGTTAAATCGTCAAGGACATGCTTGATCATAATCTTCTTGCACTCGAGGCAGCCGATGTCTGCCGTCTTGCACCCATTGGTCACAAATTCAATCTCTTCCTGGGTGCAATACAGCCGGTGCAGATTAAAAGTCGGGCAGTCCACCGGATCACCCGGATCGCGCCGCCTGGCTCGGCGCGGGTCGGTTATCATCCGTGACAGCTTGGCATCGATCTCCTCGGGCGGATCGGACAGGACGACGGCATTGCCGTAGCTCTTGCTCATCTTCCGTCCGTCTACTCCAGGAATCTTAGGAATCTCGGTTAATAGCGCCTGCGGTTCAGGGAACACGCTCCTCTTATAGACCATATTAAAACGGCGGGCGATTTCGCGGGTAAGCTCAATATGTGGCACCTGATCGATGCCGACGGGAACGTGCTGGGCTTTATACATCAAGATGTCCGCAGCCTGCAGAACGGGATAGCCAAGCAGACCATAAGGAATCGTCGTGACGACCGCGTCCTCATCAGAATCAATAAACCCCAGTTCGCGCGCTTGTTCTTTCACGGTGGGATTCCGAATCAACCACGGCGTTGGAGTAATCATCGAGAACAGCAGATGTAGTTCCGCATGTTCTTTCACATCAGATTGGCGGAAGATCACCGACTGTTTCGGATCAAGTCCGACACTCAGCCAGTCAATCACCATCTCCTCGGTATTATCGCGAATACCTTCGGCATTAGTATTCCCTGTGGTGAGGGCATGCCAGTCAGCCACAAAAAAGAAACAGCGGTACTCACTTTGCAGCCGGGCCCAGTTGGTGAGTGTGCCGTGTAGATGCCCCAAGTGGAGTTTCCCGGTTGGGCGGAATCCGCTCACAACCGTTTGCCCTACGGGTAGTATAGACGTGTCTGTTACAGTCGTATTTTCAGCCATAAATCAAGGATCTCACAATAAAGCGTTGAGTAAGAGGGAAGTCATCGGACGTAAAATGTCGCCCATAATTCCGCTCATCAAGAGCAGCATGACAATCAGCATGCCGTAGGGCTCAAGCCGCGCCAGCGCAAGGGCCGACTGACGCGGGAGCAGGCCCGTCGCCACCCGACCTCCGTCGAGAGGCGGCACTGGAAAAAGATTAAAAACGGCAAGCACGACGTTGATCATAACACTTGCCAATAAACTTTTCGCGACGAGCCCATTGTCTATGAGTTGCAATGCGAACAAGAATTTTAGCACGAAGGCAGACAGGCCGGCGAGGAGCAAGTTCATGATCGGACCGGCTGCCGCAACGTAGACCATATCGCGACGAGGATTACGCAGATCCGCAAAGTTCACGGGAACGGGCTTGGCGTAGCCAAAAAGAAACGGGGAACCCGATATGATGAGCATTACCGGCAATAAGATCGTGCCAAACAGATCGACATGGGCAATAGGATTCAGAGTCAGTCGGCCCATTCGAGCGGCAGTTGAATCGCCTAGAAGATAAGCGCTATAGCCATGCGCCAATTCGTGCAGGACAACGGCCGCAAGGACCGGCAGCGCCCAAATGGAGAGCTGCTGCAGCATGTTCCAGAAATCCATTGCCGTCAGTCTATAGACTCGATTTCTTAGACACAAGGCGTGAGGCGTTGAAAAGGCCCTATAGGTACGACACACCATTCAAGGCGTACTCGAAAAGGTCGAAGTTTCTGAGCCGTGTTGTTTCCGCCCGTTTTCGGTAATAGTCTGAAACAGGTTCTGACAGAATAAACGGTACGGACTGCTCGGCACGACCTCCGTGGGAACGTAGAGGAGCATCCCCTAATCCAGACAAATCGTGGTCTCGTTCAGCCGCACCAATGGCCGCCTGTTGGTCTCCGAGGACAACCAGATCTGCCTCGCGATCAAGCGGGAGGAGGAATTTCTCACAAGCCGTCTGCTTGTCGTACACCGCTTCAATTCCAGGAATGGACTGGATCACCACACGGACTGCGGCCTGGTCCATATCAGGACAATATACGCGGACGAAGGAACCCAAAGCGCCGTGGTGAACGACGTATGGATCGGTGATAGGGCAGATCACCCGGGTTTTGCCCATACTGAAATGGCCATCCAGAATGTCTTGCAAAAAAACAATCTGCGGTTTTGCGTTCATACCGTGATCCGCCGTGAGTGCGACCACAGCTCCAGCATCGGCAAATCGTCCACACAGCTGGTCGAGCGCTTGAAAAAACGTATTTGCTTCGGCACTGCCCGGTGCATGTTTATGCTGGACATAGTCGCTCAGAGACAGATACATGAGATCTGGCCGGTGTTGTTCGAGCAAGGCCAGGCCCACTTCCAATACAAAGAGCGATAGATCGGCTGAATAAACAGGTGGTTGCGGCAGACCAATATGATCGCATATATTCTCAATACCATGTTGTTCATACGTACAGCCCGCAGCCTTCTCTGCGGAGAAGCAAATGCCTTGGCGGAGTCCATGGCCGAGCAGACGGCAGAGTTTATCTTTGGCCGTTATGACAACAACCTTCGCTCCAGCCTGTGAGAAACGCGCCAGGAGCGTATCCGACCGGAGCTGGGCCGGATCGGTCATCATCACCGCTTGTCCGTTTTTTGGATCCAGGAAATAGTTGCCGGCAATACCGTGCACGGCAGGCGGACTGCCGGTGACAATCGATAGATTATTAGGATTAGTGAACGTTGGCACTGCCGCCTCTGCCCAGGCTCCAAAGCCATTGTACAAAAAACGCTGGATGTGCGGTAGGATGCCGTCTACAAGTCCCTGCCGGATATAAGCCGGATCACAGCCGTCAATGCAGATGGCCACAAGTGGGCGCTGCGGGAGGTCGTAGGTACGCTGGTTGAGGTAAATAGGTTGGGCTCGGCTGCTTCTTTTATGCGGCATACGTAAGCTCCTGCTTCAAGCGTCCTCTTCTTTACTTCTCATTTTGCGCATATCTCTGTTCCTTCATCAATCGTCCTTTATCCTCCTTCGCGCCCCCACCTCGTCGTCTGTACTGTTTGGGCAAAACAGGTCTGTCCCGTTTTAGACGGAACAGGCTGGTTGCAGAGGCCCCACGGAGTCATTAAGATGCGTGGCCTTGGTATAGTGGTGTTCGCACTAGGTTGTTTGCACTAGACAGGGGCGCTGGTAGAGAACTATTTATGATGACCTTTTTGACTTCGATATATGGTCATAAATAATTTTTAAGGCAGGAAATTATGCAAAACGGGCAACGCCGTGTCGTGATTACTGGACTGGGAGCTGTGACTCCGCTTGGAACTGGGGTGGAGGAAAACTGGCAAGCGCTGCTTAAGGGACGCTCTGGAGTGGGTCCCTTGACCCGGTTTGATGTATCAGACTTTCCATCTCGGATCGCTGGTGAGGTCAACGACTTCTGTCCAACCGATTTTATCGCGAAGAAAGAAGTCAAAAAAATGGACCCCTTCATCCAGTATAGTGTCGCTGCCGCCCAGATGGCTATGGACACAGCCCAGACTCCTATCACGCCAGAAAACGAAGATTTGGTCGGCTGCATTGTCGGGGTCGGGATCGGTGGGTTGACGAGTATTGAGGAGTATCACTTGCATTTTCTGGATACGCGCCTCAAGAAAGTTTCTCCGTTCTTTATCCCCAAGCTGTTGAGCAACTTGGCTCCAGGGCAAATCTCTATCCGTTACGGAGCCAAGGGCATTAATTATACGCCCACGAGCGCCTGCTCTTCAGGTGCACACGCTATTGGTGAAGGTTTTCGGGCCATCAGGCTGGGCGATCAAGATGCTGTCATCGCTGGTGGAGCAGAAGCAGCCTTAACCTCTTTAGGGTTGGGCGGCTTTATTGCCATGCGGGCGGTCTCGACCCGGAACGACGAGCCCGAGAAAGCCAGCCGACCCTTTGACAAAAATCGTGACGGTTTCGTCATGGCTGAAGGCGCTGGCATTGTCGTATTGGAAGAGCTGGAATTCGCCAAGAGTCACAGTGCGAAAATCTACTGCGAGGTGATAGGCTACGGGGCCAACGCAGACGCGCATCACATCACCGCGCCTTCACCTGAAGGAGAAGGTGCGGTACGGTGCATGAAATTGGCGCTGCGTAGCGCTGGGATCGATCCGACTGAGATCGATTACATAAACGCGCACGGCACTTCGACGCCGTATAACGATGCAACGGAAACGCTGGCGATTAAACGTGTCTTTGGCGAACATGCCACAAAGCTAGCGGTAAGTTCGACGAAATCTATGACCGGCCACTTGCTGGGCGCTGCAGGTGGGGTCGAAGCCGTGTACTCCGCGTTGGCCCTGCACCATCAGACCATGCCGCCAACTATTAACTATGAAGAACCGGACCCGGATTGTGATCTGGACTATGTCCCGAACACGGCCCGCGCTGCACCCATACGCGCTGTTTTATCTAATTCGTTTGGCTTTGGTGGAACCAATGCCTGCCTGGTCTTGCGAAAATGGGAAGAAGACTAAAGCGAAACATTGAAGCGAGAAAAACGAGAACATGTAATTAGCCACACAATCATGTCTCTCCTTTGACTCGATCTCGCCAGGCGAGAAGAACAACAAGAGGTAGTACATGGGCGCACGTATTATCGGCACGGGTTCCGCCGTTCCATCAACCTGTCTGACCAACACCGATCTCGCCGAACGGGTTGACACAAATGATAAATGGATCGTCACACGCACCGGGATAGAGGAACGGCGCGTCATGAAGCAGGATGAGGAATTACTTGACCTTATTCATTCCGCGAGTGAAACCGCGCTTAAGGCCGCGGGACTATCGGCACAAGACCTGGATGCCATTGTGGTGGCAACAGTCTCCGGGGAGTACGCCTTCCCCTCAACTGCTTGTTTGCTGCAAGCGCGCCTTGGGGTAGATGATATCGCGGCCTTTGATGTTGCGGCCGCATGTGCCGGATTTGTCTATGGGTTGTCAGTCGTCCATAGCTATCTCAAAAGCGGCGATTACAACCGTATCCTTTTGGTTGGGGCTGATGCGCTCAGCACTATGGTCAACTGGCGAGATCGTACGACCTGTGTTCTGTTCGGGGATGGGGCCGGTGCGATTGTTTTAGAAAACCAATCGGGAGATCGCGGCCTGTTGAGCACTATTGTAGAGTCCAGTGGCTCGTTGTGGAAACTGCTCCACGTTCGGACTGGGCATCGGCAAACATTTGACCAAAAAGGGGAACAGGATTCGGACTGGGGCATTCAAATGAAAGGACCGGAGCTGTTCAAAGTTGCGGTGCGGGCGCTGTCCGACGTCACCAAAAAAGCCTTGGAAAAATGTGGCCTCGCACCGGATGATATCCAGCTCATGGTCCCGCATCAGGCGAACCTACGCATTATACAAGCCGTGGCAGACCGACTGGGTTCCGGCATGGATAAAGTCTACTGCAATGTCCAACGGTTTGGGAACACCTCGGCCGCCTCCATTCCCATTGCTCTCGATGAAGCAGTTCGGGCAGGCAAAGTGCACGATAACGCCATTGTTGTCCTCAATGGCTGTGGAGGGGGTCTGACCTGGGGGGCATCAGTCGTACGGTGGTAACACCATGCCGACTAGATTCTCTCAAAAACAGAAAACCCGTCCCACCTGAACAACTTGCACTCCCTTGTCCAGAAGCATTCGCAGTTCTTTATTGGAAAGGGCGCCGTTGGCTGGCGACTCCACCAGTATTTACTCGAGAGGGGATTTAAAAATACGCGTCAGTATGGAGAACTGATATTACCACTTGTGCGTTTTGTCTGTCTCTCTTTTTGTAGGATGCGACAGACCAAGACTAATTTGCCCTTTGTCAATACGCAAACAAAATCCACACGCAGGGTTATGGCAGACCCAAAGCTTGAATGGGATATCGTTTCCCTGTGGACCATAATCAGACAGAGGAACAAGGACGCCCTGATTACAACGTCGGCATGTCGGGCACTTAGTGTATGGCATAAGTCTGTTCCTCAACAAGCCTTTCTCGCAGAACTTTCTCTTATGAACAGAGGTACTAGCTAGCCTCCTGAATCTTTTGAGAAGATTGAGAATGATGGGTGCCCGGTTGAGTCATTGCTGGTGCCCCACCTTGATTTGGGTCAAGGAAAGCTAGGACTCGATCTCCGGATGCCTTATCCATCCAACGACGGAGCCGTTGCTCGAGAACCAAACGCAGCTGGTGGTCACGTTTGATACGGGTAACCATCTCCTCGGCGCTCCGGCCAGTTAATGGAGGGGACGGCTGTTTCCCTTTTCGCGCTCCGTCCTGAGCACGATATTTTGCAAGCAAAGGTCTATACACACCACTATGCTTTCGATAGGCGCGCCAGATGGACGTAGATCGGTCACGCACGAGACGTAACGTCTGTTTTTCATTTTCCCAGTATTGCTGCTGACGAGTACTCCCGTAAAACAGCGTTTCTTGAGTAGAAGAAGCCCGATACCCCATAAAGTGGTCCAGCAAACACTTTGCTGGCTCCTCCCCTTAGTATAAAGGGAAAGACACGTCAAAGGAAAGGGAAGACCGATTTTCCTGAAAAAAGAGCGGAAGAGACAGTTAGGCCGTTTCGAGCCGGAGATCCATGGCCTGGGTTGAATAGGGTTCCGGCAGGCCGCGACGCGGGGCTTTGACCCAGAGCCCTTCTAAATTGTAAAACTCTCGTACTGTTTCGTAGAAAATATGGACCACAACATCCCCATAATCCAGGAGTATCCACTGACCGTGCGATACGCCCTCAAGGGCGAGGGGCCGGATGCCCTCCTGCCGCAAGGCGTCCTCAATCGCACGGCTGAGCGTCTGCACTTGGATGTCTGAGCGTCCGGTGCAAATGACAAAATAGGACGCCACGGAAGTCAGCGCTTCCACCTCAAGCACAACGAGATCATAGGCCTTCTTGTCCAGAGCCGCCTGGGCGCAGCGCAGAGCTTTTTGCCAACTGTCATCAGCTTTCAACAGATATCCTCTCGTTTTGTGTACAGACCGTATTCGGCAATATAGGCGGACACAGCATGTGGAACCTGACGGTGCAGGGACTGGCCGAGCTGAATATTTTCACGTACGGCAGATGCCGAAATGTGAAGGCCGTTGAGTGTATACAGCGTCAAAGTATGCCCTGAATCGTGCTGATACCGGTGTTTGGACGAATCGTACCAAAAGGCAGACCGGAGGGCAACGGGAAGAAGGTCTTCAATTGCAGGTGTCGGAAAGCCGGGACGGGACGTCACAATGAGGTCACATAAGCGGGGAATCTCTCGATACTTACTCCAAGTATAAATCTCACAAAAGGCGTCCATACCGACAATGAAGGCAATCGAAGTAGACTTCAGCCCTGCCCCAAAAGTACGAATCGTATCGACCGAATAGGATGGTCCGGAACGCTCGATTTCGATCCGTGATGCCACAAAGGCCGGATTATCCGCAATGGCTAGCTCCACCATTTTGTAACGATGTGGAAACGGAGCAATATCATCGTGTTGTTTATGTGGCGGGGACGCTGAGGGAATAAAATAGATCCGGTCGAGGGCAAACGCTGAGCAGATCTCTTCTGCGCTCCGTAGATGCCCACAATGAATAGGGTTGAATGTTCCGCCGAACAGCCCCACGTTCATACGTCAGCCCCGGCTCCCGTATTATTCTCGAATCTGGCCGTCTCCGTATACGACATATTTGTACGTCGTAAGCTCGCGCAGGCCCATAGGACCTCGAGCGTGAAGCCGGTTGGTCGAAATCCCCACCTCGGCCCCAAAGCCGAACTCGAAGCCGTCGGTAAAGCGTGTCGAGGCATTCGCATAGACGGTGGCGGAGTCTACCTCGCGCAGAAATCGCCGTACGTGTGAATAGTCTTCACTCACAATGGCATCGGCCAGACCTGAACCATTGGTATTGATGAAGTCCACCGCCTCGTCGAGCGACAGGACGATTTTGATCGCGAGAATCTTATCCAGGTATTCAGTCTGCCAGTCAGTCTCGGTTGCCGCTTTCACCTGAGGCGCTATCTGACAGGTACGCGCACACCCTCGGACTTCGACTCCCTCCTGTTCAAGTTTGGCAATGAAAGCTGGGAGAAACTGCGAAGCGATCTGCTCATGCACAAGCAGGTTTTCCATGGCATTACACACCCAGGGTCGTTGGACCTTGGCATTCCGGCAGATCTGATGTGCTTTTTCGAGATCAGCCGTGGCGTCCACATACGTGTGACACAAACCAGAGAAATGTTGAATGACAGGAATAGACGATTGCCTGGTCACCGTGCGGATCAATTCCTCACCACCACGCGGAATAATCACGTCAATGTAACGGTCTTGCTGAAGCAGGAAAGTAACGGACAGTCGGTCAGTCGACCGAACCAGTTGTACTGCGCCCTCAGGCAGTCCAGCTGCACTAAATGCTCGAGAGAGAATGTCAACAATGGCGCCATTCGTCTCAAATGCCTCAGACCCCCCTTTTAAAACAACTGCATTGCCCGCTTTGAGACACAGACCGGCCGCATCGGCCGTCACATTCGGACGTGACTCGTAAATAATGCCGACCACCCCGAGGGGGACGCGGATTTGGCTGATCTCCAACCCGTTGGGACGCCGCCAGGTAGAGAGCGTCTCGTCCACCGGATCAGGCAGTTCGACCATAATTTCAATACCCTTAGCCATGGCATCAATGCGCGCTTCATTTAGGCTGAGGCGATCCAGCATGGCCGACGAAAGGCCATTCTCTTGGCCTCGTACAACGTCTTTTGTATTGGCGCCCAGCAAGGCTCCAGTCTGTTTCCGTAGCAGTTCGGCTGCCTCGAGGAGTGCGTCGTTTTTCGTTTTGGTTGATGTTGTTGCCAGCCTCCGTGCAGCTTTTTTCGCTGTCTGGGCTAATTCAACCACCATGTTTTCAAGGTCCATGAAGTCTCTCCTTACTCAGAGCACCCTCAGGATTCAGCCTTTTTGCAGTCTTTCTAGCTGAGCGCTGAAAGCTGCTTCATAACAATGCCAGGTCGTCACGATGAATGACCTCATCGCTCACCTTATAACCAAGGGTAGTCTCAATTTGGCTGGTATGGATACCCTTAATCCGAATGAGCGCCTGTGCGCTATAGTTTACTAATCCACGCGCAAACTCATTGCCGTGTTCGTCGAGACACGTGACGCAGTCGCCTTCCTCAAATATTCCCCGCACTTCACACACGCCTGCCGGCAACAGGCTACGGCCGTCCCGTCGGATTGCGGCAGCAGCACCTGGGTCAAGACAGAGTGAACCAGTCGGCTTCAGCGTATAGGCAATCCAGTGTTTACGACTTGCAACCCGGTCCGAGACCGGCAGAAACAGGGTGCCGACTTCTTTCTTTGGATCAAAGATCCAAGACAGCGCCTCTTCCTGGCGACCGTCGGCGAGAATAGATGGAATTCCGTACAGACCCGCTTTTTGAGCTGCTTCAAGTTTTGAGGCCATGCCGCCGCGGCCAAGCGGGCCGGCTTCGCCGCATTGGGCCATCAACCGTTCATCGATTTTTTCTACACACGAAATGGGCCTCGCCTCCTCATCCACACGCGGATCTGTTTCGTACAGACCGGCGACATCGCTTAACATAATCAGCAGATCGGCCTCGATCAGAACCGCAACTTGGGCAGATAAATTGTCATTGTCACCAAACTGAATTTCTTCGACCGCAACCGTGTCGTTCTCGTTCACGATAGGCAGCACCCCGGCATCCATTAATGTCAGTATAGTGCGCTTTGCGTTCAAATAGCGCCCGCGATTGGCCAAGTCATCATGGGTTAAGAGGATCTGGCCAACACGGATATCTCGCGCGGAAAAGCACTCTTCATACAGTGCCATCAAGATGATTTGTCCAACCGCAGCGGCCGCTTGCTTGACAGGAATGGTCCGCGGACGCTCTTTCATGTTGAGCTCGCCCACCCCAGCCGCAACGGCCCCCGATGTCACAAGGACAATCTCAGTACCAGAGGCATGCAGGACCGATAGGTCTGTGACAAGCTGGGCAATGCGTGCCTTGTGCACACCGCCGACGTCGGATAGCACACTGCTCCCGATCTTCACCACAATACGACGAATGCTGTCGAGGATACGGGACTTATCCCTGAGTTGGGCATGTTCTCGACTCATGGCCCTGGCGCCTTTAATTCTTGTACCGCCTCAGCCTCGCGTCGACACTGTTCCAGCAGACGGACAATTTCCTTAACCAGTTCCTGCTTTCCCTCCCCAGTCGCAGCAGAAATGAGATGTAATTTTTTCTCATGCTGCGTAAAAGCATTCTCAGCCTCAGGAAAACGTTCTCGCGTGATCGTCAAATCGGCCTTAGTCACCACAACAAGCTGTGGCCGCATTACAAGAGCGCTATCAAAAGCATCTAGTTCACGATTGATGACCCTATAGTCTTCATACGGGTTACGTTCTGGGTCAGAGATATCAATAAGATGGACCAGGATAGAAGTCCGTGAAAGATGACGCAGGAAGCGCACGCCAAGCCCGTGTCCGGTATGTGCACCTTCAATGAGCCCGGGCACGTCGGCCATGACAAAAGACCCGTCATCCGCATAGCGAACAACACCTAGATTCGGAGTGAGGGTCGTAAAGGGAAAATCTGCCACACGCGGACGTGCTGCAGAAACAACAGAGATCAGTGTAGATTTCCCTGCATTGGGAAACCCGACCAAACCAACATCGGCAAGTAACCGTAGTTCAAGTTGGAGTAGCCGCGTCTCTCCAATCAGGCCCGGCTGGGCAAATCGCGGGGCACGGTTTGTCGAGGAGGTGAAAAAGGCGTTTCCTTTTCCTCCTTTTCCACCGTACGCTACGACAACTTCTTCTCCGACGGTTCGCAGGTCAGCGAGTATTTCTCCGCTCTCAGCATCACGGGCAATCGTTCCCGGAGGCACCAAAAAAACCGCCTCCTTCGCGTTTTTCCCATGTTGGTCCTTCCCACGTCCATGTTCCCCGCGTGCCGACCGAGCGTGGTGGCGGTGCGCCAGATCAAGCAGAGTATTGCGCTGAGGGTCAACACGCAGGATCACATTTCCGCCGTTTCCCCCATTGCCACCATTCGGCCCCCCCCAGGGACGAAACTTCTCACGCAGAAAGCTGACACAGCCCCGTCCGCCATCACCCGCTTTGACCGTCATTGTGACTTCATCGACGAAGTGCATATTTGAGGTAGCCTGTTAAATTGTTCAGTTGATTGGACTGAGACATGCAGTATCCCAAAATAAAAAAAGCCCCGGACGGGGCTTTCCAGATGAACACGCGTTCTCAACTATGCACTCAGCATCCTACTGAGGCTACTGAGGATAGACACTCACCCGTTTACGAACCTTGCCCATGCGCTCAAAACAAATGACACCGTCTGCTTTTGCAAACAGCGTATAATCTCGCCCCATGCCGACATTCGTACCCGGAAAAATACGCGTGCCAAGCTGGCGAACGATAATATTGCCCGCTTTGGCCGTCTGTCCACCAAAAAGCTTTACACCTCGGCGTTGACCCGGGCTATCACGGCCATTCCGGCTGGATCCTTGTCCTTTTTTATGCGCCATGGATTATCCTCACAATCCCGCGAGGTTGATCGACTTGACCTGTACCGCAGTAAAATGCTGTCTGTGTCCGCGTTTACGACGATACCCTTTACGGCGTTTCTTTTTATACACAAGGATTTTTTTCTCTTTCCCATGTTCGATGAGACGCGCAGTCACAGAAGCGCCAGGAACGAGCGGCGTGCCGACCTCAATGTTTCCATCAGCAGATGTCAGGAGGACATCTGAGAAAGTAATATCACCCCCAACTTCACCCGGGAGCGACTCTACGCGTAGGAGCTCCCCTTGCGTGACCCGGTATTGTTTTCCACCAGTACGAATAACTGCGTATGACATCTTTCGTTACCTACGCGAGCACGTTTTGCGTGTCAACTCCCGAGCCTGCCTTCATCACCGGCGAGAGCCTGTCTGATCGCGTCTGGGATGGGCTGTGGGCGCTCGCTGTGATCAACAAAAACGGCAGTAATCGCCCCGCTGACACAGCGCTCTTCCTCCCGATGAATTTCACCAGCAAACGTGATCGACGTAGTGCCTATCCGTTCAACCCACACCTTCACAGCAATCGGCTCGTCAACATACAGCGGGGCGTGGAAAGTTGCCGAAACATTCACCCGAGGCAGGCCGGAAATTCTTCGGTGATCAGACAACGGGAAACCGGCCTGTCTCATGAGTTCCCATTCGGCCGTCTCGAAATAGCGAAACGCAGCCGTGTAATGAATGCGGCCAGAGGCATCGGTATCGACCCAGCGAACACGAAGTTTCTCAGTATGGGAGCGCATAATCAACCAAAAGTGATAATCGTACCGGCCTGGTGCATCACCTCGGACAGGCTGCATTGTGAAGGACATCATAGCATGACATGAGACGAAATGGGACAAAACAGGGAGAGCAGGATTAAGCGTTACGCATGCGGGCCCACCGCTGTACGCGCAGTAGTCCGAAGAACGGGGATGGCCGAATACGTTCGGCTAGCCGGTTCGGTGTGTACACTGAGCGCGGCCAGATATTCTTCCAGCTTCTTTGTGATCGCGGCGATCTGTGAGTCAAGCGGCTCGCGCACCTTTCGTCGTGGTACGACCTTTTTCGTAGGTAGCTTCGCTTTTAACGGGTTGATATACTTCCCATTCTTATGCAGCTCAAAATGTAGATGCGGGCCAGTCGCTGCCCCAGACGATCCGACCTGGCCGATGATCTGGCCTCTTTTCACAACAGTCCCGACTTTCACACCCTTCCGAATACGTCGCAAATGCGCGTAGGCTGAACTATACGGTCCCGCATGGGCAATCTGAATAAATCGGCCGTAGGCTCCTTGCCTGCCCGCTTTTGTAATAGTCCCGGCGGCCACCGCACGTACGGGTGTTCCCGTTGGCGCGGCAAAGTCTACGCCACGATGCGGGCGCTTTCGTTTATAAATTGGGTGAACCCGGGCGTCAGTGAAGACGGATGAAATCCGGGTGTAGCGGACGGGGTAGCGCAGGAACTGTGCCCCTCTTCCTGTCCACTTAGAGTCGGCCTCTTCTTTGGCTCCAACACAAAACATCGCATACGTCTTGCCATTATTCACAATTTCAGCAGCCAGGACTTGGCCATACCCAAGAGTTTTTCCATCCCCCTGGAGCTCCTCGAAAATGACCTTAAACATCGCTCCAGGCTGAAGCTCGGAAGAAAGATTGAGATCCCAATCCATATCTGCCAAATCGTCAACAATGCGAGCCGGTACGCCCATTCTCATTGCCGCCTGGTATAGACTGCCTCGGATACGTCCGGCAACCGCTCGCCAGACAAGTGTCGTCGGTACCGTCTCGACCCGCGACTCAATGTGTCCGTTCTCGCCCCTCTCAAGAACGAGCTGTGAGCGTTTATTGATATCGTACGAAACGGTCCGAAGGGTTCGGCTCCCGTGTTGGTCGTGATCGTACGCTAGCGTCATGGCATGCCCGAGTTGCAAACGCCGGAGCTCACTCATTTTCCGTGCTGCATCGATCCATACAGCCGTCTGTCTATGCGGGAGTCTCGCTTTTTTCAGGATTGTTGCAAGCGTTTCATTCCGTTTGATCAAATGTACCGTTTGACGCAGTTCGGATGCTGGAGATGCAGGTTCGGTGGACGAGAGGATAACGACACCGACAGACTGCTCCTCCTCACCTTCTGCCTGTACGACAACGTCGACTTCAGAATTCCAGACCGGCTCCTCGACGAGATCGATTTTCTTCTGGATCTCACTCAAGCGTCGCTCGAGCTGAGCAGTGATTGCATTTGTTGCAAGCGTAGAGTCAACGCTAGAACTTGCCGCCCGAACAACAAAGCCGAGAAAACACAGAACAAGAACAGGAGCAATAATCAGGACCTGAACCTGGCCATTCTGGTGCGCTAGAAGCGCCCGCCGCATTCCTCGGAAATTCCCCATACTACTCACTCAGCTGGACAATGGTACCAGAAAATGCCAGTAGAATACATAAAAGTCAAGCAACCAAGAGTCTGTTTTCACTTTACGAACACGACATTGTCTCGACCCTAGACCGATGGTAGGTTGAGCTGTAGTGAAAAAGGCCCTGCTTCTCGTTGCCTGTCTTATTACCAGCGTCAGCGGACTGGCTGCCTATTACGTCTACCAGTTTCTCGTCACCCCAGGCCCTTCTTCGCCCGAGCCGACCCGCATTGTTATTTCCCCAGGCAGTAGTCTTCAAAAAACGGCGAACCTCCTGGTTTCTGAAGGTATTCTGGCACGTGTTCAACCATTCTGCCTCTGGGCACAGTTCACTGGTCAGGACCGGCAAATAAAAAGCGGGGAATATGTTCTCTCGACGCCGCTGACGCCGCGTATATTGCTCGATACACTGATCCGCGGACAGGTTACGCATCAGGTTGTCACCATTACAGAAGGAATGACGCTCAAACAGATTGCGAGCAAATTGGAGGCACGAGGATTCGGTCCGCAGGAAAGCTTTCTTGCCCTGAACACCGACCTGCAATTTCTGTCTCAGTGGAGCCTGCAATCATACGGTCTGGAAGGCTATCTCTACCCTGATACCTATTTTTTTTCGAGACACACTCCGCCAGCAGACATACTGGGACGCATGCTTACCCGCTTGCACGAAGTCTTCAGCCCAACGCTGCGCCACAAGGCGAAAGAGTACGGGCTGTCTCCACATCAAACCCTTACCCTGGCCTCTCTGGTTGAAAAAGAGACGGGAGCGGCTTCTGAACGACCCCTCGTTGCCGCAGTCTTTCACAATCGGTTGCAAAGAGGGATTCCGCTTCAGTGCGATCCGACTGTGATCTACGGCATTGCCGATTTTGACGGCAAAATCACCCGTCGCCATTTACGCACCCCAACCCCGTATAACACCTATCTCTTCACCGGCCTGCCACCCGGCCCGATTGCCAATCCCGGGCTGGCATCCATTCAGGCCGTGCTCGCCCCAGCTAAAAAGGACTATCTGTATTTTGTGGCCAAAGGGGACGGCACCCACGTCTTTTCATCGCGTCTCGCCGACCACAATCGTGCAGTGCGTCGATTTAAAAAACGGCGCTCTTAAATATGGATAACCTGGACAAGCTGTCGCAACTCATCGTAAGCACACACTACCGTGCGCTTCGACAGCAACGCATGAATACACTGGGGTTTTTCCTGCCCTTGGGGGTCATGCTCTTTTTTCTCGCCGACGTTCTTCTGTACAGCTTTTGCCTGCCCAGCGTGTTTGCTTTGATTCTGCCGCTGATTGTCTTGGGCTTCATGCTGAACTCCCTCGGGCACGATAAAAAGACCATTCGTCAAGAAACAATTGCCACCCTTCTGGATGAGAAAACGGATGGCAAGGAACGTTTTCTCACGCTGGTGACCTTGCCACCCTCACATCCCTCAGAACACCCCGCTGCCGCTGCGTCTTTTTTGACTCAACTCCGGAACGAGGCGGCCCGTAAAGCCGCTTTTTTCGTGCCCAAGCGCGATCTGCCCTTTCAGCTTGATAGACGCGTTCCCGTAGCCTTTTTGGGTGCTGTTCTCAGTGGCATTCTCCTTCTCTTTTTACCAATGGGAGACGCAGCCTCGGGAGACGCGGCGGCAGTCCCGCATTCAGCCCCTGCTCCAGAGGCGTTCATACAGAATATCGAGGATATCGCTCGCAATCTTTTACGTCCACAGTCTACGCCTGAGTCTCATAAAACCGGAGCACAGCTGCTCATTTTAACTCAAGAACTGAAAGATCCGACCCTCACCCCACAACAACAAATACGGCTTATTGACGAGGCCCAGAAACGGATGAACCTGCCCGCATCGATACCCCAGATTCTCCCCATCGACATCAAACTCTTTGGGAGCGACAGCCAGCAAGAAGACGATCCGGGCAATCAGCGCGACCCACCCCAATCGGAGAATCAGCCGCTTGCCAAAACGAATGAAAACCTGGAGCAGCTCAAGAAGGCGCTGTCTGCTGCTCACGGAAACGAGCCACAACAGGGTTCCAAAAACCAGGACCAATCAGATGAACAATCGGACAGCAAAGAGCAGCAAAACAGAAAACCTCAGCCAAAAGAATCAGGCGGCGGTATTAAATTCGACCAGCCCCAGCAAAAAACTGGGCAAAAACAGTCTGAGCAGAACTCTTCGGATCAACAGCAGCAATCGGCTCAGCAGCTCAACAAGCCACACAGCCCGTCAGGGGTTGATCCTCGCAAAGCCGGCCAAGAGTCACAGCGCCAGGCCACTCAAAACGCCAGCGCTGGCCAACAACCACAACGGCCAAATCCATCACGACAGCAACCAAAAAACCAGATTGGAAAGGCAAGCGGGCAGGGGACGGGCGAGCGTTTTTACAAAAAAGGCGAGCAACCGGGTGGATTCCTAACCAAAGATGCCCGGTTTGTCAAAGTCCGCATTCCAACTGTCCTTGAAACGGATGCAGGCAGTGGACAGAGAACGGAGAATGCCAGCGGGGCTGTTCCCAGTATCCCGTACAGCAATGCACCACTGGTTGACCGCCCAGAAGAGAGAA
Organism: uncultured Enterobacteriaceae bacterium; assembly: GCA_964495015.1. Lineage (GTDB taxonomy): Bacteria > Desulfobacterota > Binatia > Bin18 > Bin18 > Bin18. The sequence goes on from CAZBUD010000018.1 coordinate 20,344, forward strand.
ACGCACCGCAGCAACCCATTCCACTCGAATATCGAGCCATTCTACAGTAGGAGAACCATGCCATCATTATCACCGTTGCCCTCACCAGAAAGACGCGTTGAAAATTTCCGGCAGCTTTTTACGACGATCGAAGAAGAAATCGGCCATGTTATCGTTGGTCAACATGGTGTCGTGCGTAAGATCTTGACCGCCTTTTTTGCCGGTGGGCATGTCTTGATTGAAAGCGTGCCCGGCTTGGGCAAGACCTTGATGGCCAAGTCGCTAAGCCAAGCGCTTGGGCTCAGCTCGAAGCGGATTCAGTTCACGCCAGACCTCATGCCATCCGATATTGTTGGCACCCAAGTGCTGTCCGAAGGCGAGGACGGTCGGCGCTATTTCGAATTCAAACCCGGACCAGTCTTTGCCAATATCCTTTTGGCAGACGAAATTAACCGGGCAACGCCCAAAACACAGTCCGCCCTGCTCGAAGCCATGGAGGAACAGCAGGTCTCAGTTTTTGGCGAGACACATATTCTCACCCCACCCTTTCTTGTCCTAGCAACCCAGAATCCGGTTGAGATCGAAGGCACCTACCCCCTACCCGAAGCGCAACTCGACCGCTTTCTGTTGAAACTCATCATCCACTCTCCAACTGCAGACGAACTAACAGAGATTCTTGCCCGGACAACAACCCAGGCCCAGTATACAATCACTCCAGTTCTTTCTGCAGACTCTGCACAATCTGTGGTGGCAGAGATGCAGAACCTCGTCCGCGAAGTCCTACTCGCTCCGCCGCTCGGCCGCTATATTGCCAGGCTTATTGAAGCCGCAACTCCAGGCAATACCAATTTACCTATAACTGAGGTTGCACAGTATCTCCGCTATGGACCCAGTCCACGTGGTGCGCAGGCCCTTGCATTAGGCGCGAAAGTCAACGCGCTGCTTGATGGACGGGTGCATGTGAGTTTTGAGGACGTCACGGATGTCGCCTTGACGGCTTTGCGACATCGCTGTCTGCTGAATTTTCAAGCGGAGGCGGAAAGCATTGCCCCCGACCAGATCATTGACTTACTATTGAAAAAGGTTGCAAAAAAATAATTCAGAGCCTCATTCTCCTTGTTTTCCAAGCCCTTTTCTTTGTCTACTTGCTTTCCTTGCCCCTCTTCTGCTTTTCCGATAGCAGTAGTTCTACTCCACGGAGCAAGGGAGACGACAAAGCTATGGATCTTATCCACACCGTCTTTGAGCCAGCGGGAGAAGGTCCGCACCCGACGATACTCGCGTTGCACGGTTGGGGGGCGAACGCCCTCGACTTGCTTGGTCTCGCCCCGCATTTGTGTCGGGGGCAATTTCTGGTTGTGTGTCCACAAGGCCCTCTGCAGGTTCCGCTCGGCCCGAATATGGTCGGCCATGGCTGGTTTCCGATTACGGCTGGAGGACCGATTGACCTGCAGGCCGTGCTTACCGCTCGGGAATCGCTCCGCACCTTTCTAGACGACGCGCTCAAGCGCTATCCGATTGATAACAAGAAACTCAGCGTGCTCGGCTTCAGCCAAGGCGGCGTTATCGGCTACGGCTTGGCCCTGGGCGAGCCGGAACGCTTTGCCGGTCTGGCCTGCCTCAGCTCGTGGTTACCCAAAGATATACTGACCGTATTGCCGGACGTGCCGGCGACCGAGCAGCTTCCAGTCCTGGTCCAGCATGGCAGTCGAGACGAACTGGTTGATGTGGGGCGCGCGCGCCAATCGGTTGAAACCCTGCGCGATGTAAAAGCGCCGGTCACTTACCGGGAATATGATATGGGCCACGAGATCAACACCCAGAGCTTGACCGGCCTATCGAACTGGCTCCAAGAAAAAGTCCTGTCCCCGATCATGCTCGCATCGTGAAGGCGTAGGGGCACAGCCCTGCGCCTGGGCGAGGTAACCTCGCCCCTACGTGAGAAATTCTTTTGTGATTTTGAGGAAATCAGCGAGCTGGTCGTGATGGACCCAATGTCCAGCTTTTTGGATTGTCACAATTTCCGGATTTTGGAACGCTTTCGCACGGTTGTCTTTCTCAAGATCAGCCGCCCATGACTCACTCCCCCGGATCAACAAAAGCGGGCAAGTGATCCGCCCCCAAATTTCTTGAGCGTCATCCATGTTGAACCGATAGGGCGACCGCGCGCGCGCGTAGTTATCAAATTTCCAGGTATACGTGCCGTCCTCATTGCGATTGGTTCCATACAAAGTGAGGTGGCGGGCCTGCTCCGGGCTAAGATGCGGATTAGTGTCGCGCATGCGCTCCACTGCTACCTCAAGTGTCTTATAGTGGCGTGGCAGTCGACCAGCGAATCCACGCATTTCCGCCACCCAGTGTTGCATGCGTTCATAGGCATGCTTCGGCTGCTCTTGCAACATCTGCGGGGGAGGCCCCCAGCCTTCAATAGACACGGCTTTCGTGACTTTTTCGGGGTATACGCCCGTGTACTGGAGGACAATGCCGCCACCGAGTGAGTGACCAATCAAGGTGACGGGAAACGAATCGAGCTGAGCCAAGAGCTGGGCAATATCGACCACGTGCTCAATCATCGAATATTCGCTGCCGCGCGCCCACTCTGAGTCTCCATGCCCGCGCAAATCCGGAGCAACGACGTGGTAGTCGTCGCGCAGCTTCAGGGCCACCCAGTCCCAATTCCGACAATGATCCCGTCCACCGTGAATCAGGACCAGCAACGGCTTGTCAGGATTCCCCCAGTCAACGTACTGCAGCTTGAGACGCTGCGAGTAAAAATAGTGCGACGTGGGGCCAATAATCTGTTGTCCTGACATGGATGTCCTGATCTTAAGGAAAAACTTGAAACGGCTTACGGCCACGTAGACGGATGGAGGTTGGGAAGGCGAGGGTAGGGACTGAGATGAGGGCTTCGTAGGGTTCTGCTGTCTCCCCCCCTTCTCCATTCCAGATGAGTCCCCGCCCATCCGGTTCGGAAATCTCTTGATGCGAGAAGAGGAGCTCTTCTTTGAGGTCTTCCAGGTATTCGTCATCCAGGCCGAAACGCCGCTTGATTTCCCGGTAGGAGCGTCGTTTGTCGCGCTCTAGCGGCGTTAAGACCTGTTCCAAGACGTCGTCAAGTTCCATAAGCGCAACCTGTTCAAGGAGAGTATAGAGGAGAGAAGAAAATGAGACTAGGTTCGGGAATGCTACCGGGAGCGACAGGATAGTGCTATATCCGGTTGGCAAAGAGAGCCCTGCTGTAAGGATTGAAAAGCAAAAGGAGAGAACTGATGGAAACACGCTACGGAGATGTTGAAGTAACGCTGGCCGATCACGTTGCAACCGCGGAGATTCAACGACCGCCGAATAATTTCTTTGATACTGAACTCATTACATCGCTTGCCGATGCGTTTGAGGAACTGGATGAAGAAATGGAGTGTCGGGCTATCGTGCTGGCGGCAGATGGCAAGCATTTCTGTGCAGGCGCCAATTTCCATACGGGTCAGGCAGAGCGGGATTTGCGCGATGTGGGGACCGGCAACCCACTCTACGCCCAGGCTGTACGACTGTTTGCCTGCAAGAAGCCGATTGTTGGCGCTATTCAGGGCGCTGCCATTGGTGGCGGCTTTGGCCTCGCATTAGTGCCAGACTTCCGCGTGTTGTGCCTAGAGACCCGATTTGCCGCGAATTTCGTCAAACTCGGCTTTCATCCTGGCTTTGGTCTAACAACCACGCTACCCCGTCTGATCGGCGAGCCACGCGCCAATCTCATTTTCCAAACAGGCCGACGTATTGGGGGTGAGGAAGCCTATGCCTGGGGTTTGGGTGAGGTCCTGACTGAAAAGCAAAACGTACGGGCGGCCGCCTTAGGGCTGGCCAAAGAAATTGCCGAGAACGCGCCCCTCGCCGTACAGTCCGTACGGGCGACCATGCGCGACGGCATTGCGGCTTCCGTCAAAGCCACCACCGACCACGAGTTCAAAGAACAGCACCGGCTGCAGCAGACCGAAGATCATAAAGAAGGCCTCAAAGCTGTGGCTGAGCGTCGTCCGGGGAATTTTGTGGGACGTTAGACAGATGAAGAAAAAGGGCGCAGCTTACTGCGCTCTTATAAACTTCCACAAAGTCGCTTTCCCTCATCACCACGTATCGACACACGCGCGCTTTTTACCCGTGCGCGGTTCAGGCGGGGGTGAGGAACGCAGTGCAGCCATAATCCAACGTCGGGACTCGGCTGGATCAATCACATCGTCAATCTCAAAATACGTTGCAGTGCTGAGCGCTTTACCGCTTTCATACATCTTGGCGACGAGCCGCTCGTAGAGTTCTTTGCGCTTGTATGGGTCTGTCTCCGCTTCTAACTCTTTCCGGAAACCCAGCTTCACCGCTCCCTCTAACCCCATGCCACCAAACTCACCCGTAGGCCAGGAAATTGCAAAAGCTGGTGCTTTCATACTTCCCCCAGCCATGCCTTGCGCTCCAAGCCCATACGACTTGCGCAAGACGATAGTGAAGAACGGTATGGTCAGGCTTGAGCCGGTCACAAACATGCGACAGCAGTGACGCACCAGGGCAGTCTTTTCTTCCTCGGGACCAACCATATTCCCTGGTGTATCGCACAGCATGAGCAGTGGGATATCAAACGCGTCACACAACTGCATAAACCGCGTCGCCTTGTCAGCAGCATCGGAATCGATAGCCCCGCCCAGATGCTTGGGATTATTGGCAATCAGACCGACCGGGCGCCCCTCGATCCGGATAAAGGAAGTAACCATACCGATGCCAAAGTGTTTGCGGATTTCCAGAACAGAATCTGTGTCGGCTAGCGTTTCTATGACATCGCGGACTTCATATACGCGCAACCTGTTCTCTGGCACGATATAGCGCAGTAGGCGCTGATCAGCGCATTCCCATTCTTCGATCGGCCCTTGGAAGTAGGACAGATATTTCTTAGCGACCTGGACCGCTTCAGCTTCGTCCTTGACTGGAATATCCACCACCCCATTCGGCACCTGTTCTGCCATAGGCCCAACTTCTTCTGGCCGGAAGACTCCCAGTCCGCCCCCCTCGATCATGGCCGGACCGCCCATGCCAATATTGGAACCTTCAGTGGCAATGATCACATCACAACAGCCCAGGATCACCGCGTTGCCAGCAAAGCAACGCCCCGAGGTAATACCGACAAGTGGCACCATAGCGCTGAGCTTACCCCACAAGTAAAAAGCGGGCACGTCGAGGCCGGACGGACTCGACCAATCCGTGTCGCCAGGACGACCACCGCCGCCTTCAGCAAAAAAGACGACGGGTAGTTTCCAGCGTTCGGCCAACTCGAACATGCGGTCTTTTTTGTAGTGGTTCTTAAAACCCTGGGTGCCAGCCAGCACGGTATAATCGTACGAGATAACGATGCACTGGGCCGCTTTGTCCTTAAACAGATCACCGTTTACGCGGCCGACCCCAGCGATCATTCCGTCCGCCGGGGTGCGTTTAATCAAATCATCGAGCGAGCGCCGCTGCCGTTGGGCAGCAATAATCATGGGCCCATACTCGACGAAGGTATCAGTATCGCAGATATCGTACACGTTCTCCCGGGCCGTGCGTTGGGCAGTCTTACGCCGTCGGGCGACAGCCTCTGGCCGGGCGGCATCCAGTCCAAGTTCATGCCGTTCGATGATCTCGGCGAGGTCCGGACGGATATAGTCGAGATCAACTTCTGCTGCTTTTTTTACCGCTCCAACCTCAACCTCAGTCTCTTCGATAAAGGCAAGCGGGTGGCCCTCAAAAACCGCGTCTCCTGGGATGACAGTGAGTTGGCGGATAAGGCCGCTCGTTTCGGCTAAAATCACATGTTCCATTTTCATGGATTCCATGATCAGGAGCTGCTGACCTATGTGGACAAGGGCGCCCTCATTCACCTCAAGACTGACAATAGTCCCCTGTAAAGGAGCAGCTATAGCAATTGTGCCGTCATGACGGATTACCTCGACGGCCTGAATCTGAACGGCAGGAGCGGTAGCGGCAGCTGGACTAGCTGACTTGCCATGATCAAGCACAGCTAAAGGATCAACTGTGTCTGTTTTAACGCCAGCAAGCGCTGGTGTCCCCGCCTGAACGGCTTCTTTATGAAAAAAGAAGCGTTGGTGGTCACCTGAATCAACCAGCTCGGCTATATGTTCCTCAACAAAACGGGTGTAGACCTTGTTTTTCGTAACGTCACTATGCTGCAAGAGGCTCTGTAAGAATGGGATATTGGTCGCGACGCCTTCGATCTTAAACTCACACAGCGCACGGTACATTCTAGTTACAACGTCAGAGAAATCTGGCGATGATGAATGCCCAATCAATTTGGCCAGGAGTGAGTCGAAACTCGGACTGGTAGTATAGCCAACGTAGCCGAATGAATCTGTACGCAAACCAGGACCCGACGGCACCTCAAACGCGGACAATGTCCCACCCGCTGGTCGGATCGTGCCATCAGACGCCATCGTCTCCATATTGATACGCACCTGCATCGCAAACCCGCGCGGCTCGGGAATGCCAGCCTGCGTGAGTCCAAGGTCAGCGAGTGAGCTCCCTCCGGCTATTCGTAATTGTGCCTTGACGAGGTCTACGCCCGTCACCTCTTCTGTCACGGTATGCTCAACTTGGAGGCGGGCGTTGGCTTCAATAAATGTAAATGTCGCATCGTCGCCGTTGTGTGCCGCATCAACGAGAAATTCAAACGTGCCAAGACTGGCGTACTGCACCTCCTGTGCGAATCGGACGGCAGCCGTACTCAAACGCCCTCTGAGATGAGACGAAAGCCCGGGAGATGGAGCGATTTCCACCAACTTCTGGTTGCGACGTTGAATACTACACTCACGCTCGCCCAGATGACTAACCGCGCCGGATCCGTCGCCGAGGATCTGTACCTCAATGTGCCGAGCACGTAGGACGAGTTGCTCAACATACACGTCACCACTCCCGAACGCAGCTTTTGCTTCCGACTGACATCGGGTGTAAGCCGCGTCAATTTCATCGACCGAATGAGCGACGCGCATACCACGGCCGCCGCCACCGGCTATGGCCTTGATCATCACTGCCGCGTCGTTTCCTAATGACACCAGAAAATCTTTCGCCTCTTCCAGACTCGTCGAACCCGACGTCCCAGGTAACACCGGGATTCCGCATTTTTTGGCCAGTATGCGCGCTTGTCCTTTGTCACCAAACAAGGCAAGCGTCTCGACTTGTGGTCCGACAAAAGTGATGCCGGCCTCGGCGCACTGGCTGGCAAACTCCGCGTTCTCGCTTAAGAACCCATAGCCCGGATGAATCGCGTCACAGCCGGCTTGCTTGGCGACGGCAACAATTTGCTCTATATCGAGGTAGGCGGTGGCACCACGACCTGGCAGTGGACGCGCCTCATCCGCCTTACGGGTATGAAGTGACTGCGTATCGTCTTCAGAGAAAATGGTGACCGTGCGTATGCCGATCTCGGCAGCCGCACGCACAATGCGAATAGCGATTTCGCCTCGATTGGCGATCAAAAGACTCTTCAGACTCATGCAACCTACTTTCTAATTTCGCTGATTGTGGCGAAGAGGAGGCTGAGTGCTTCGCTGCCTCATATCTCAGCCGTTGCCAGCCGTTGGAGGGAGACTCGCTGTTTACTAGAGCGCATGAAATATCAAAAGGGACGGCGCGGAAGAGAGTCCTGCGCCGTCCACGTTGTTTGCCTGGTTACCTACGCCTTTGCCTTTTTGACTGCCTCAGTCAACTCGGGCACGGCCTTAAAGAGATCAGCTACCAGGCCATAGTCAGCCACATTGAAAATCGGTGCGTCCGGATCTTTATTGACTGCCACAATGACTTTAGAGTCCTTCATGCCGGCCAAGTGCTGAATGGCACCGGAAATTCCAACCGCAATATACAGATCAGGCGCCACAACTTTGCCCGTCTGCCCAACTTGCAGATCGTTCGGCACAAATCCCGCATCAACCGCTGCGCGACTGGCGCCCATGGCTGCGCTGAGCTCATCAGCCAAAGGCTCTATATAGGTCGTGAAGTTCTCGCCTGACTTGAGCCCACGCCCGCCAGACACCACGATACTGGCTTCGGTCAAGTTGGGTCGATCAGATTGCGTCTCATTAAAGGACACAAACTGCATCTTGGTTGCGTCTGCATCCAAGCTGAAACTGGCTTGTTCGACGGGAGACCGATCGCTCGGCTGCGCGGCGTCAAAGGCCGTGCTGCGTACAGACACGACTTTGATGTCGTCGGCAAGAGCGACCGTCGCCACCGTATTGCCGGCATACATGGGCCGCTGTAGTGTTCCATCATCATTAAATTCCACTACATCGCTGGCCATCCCTACGCCAAGCCGCGCAGCCACGCGTGGCAAAAGGTCTTTTCCAATCGCAGTAGACGTGGCCACCAGCATCGTCACCTGGTTGGCTTGCACCAACTGTTCAAGCACTGCGGCATACGCATCGGCAAGATAATGCTCCAGGGCGACCTCACTCACAGCTAAGACTTTTGCCGCCCCGTATCCGGCCGCTTCTTGAGTGGCAGCATCAATGTCTGAGCCCAGCACGGCAACCAGTACATCGCCGCCCAGCTTGCTCGCCGCTTCTTTACCAGCCTGGATCGTAATCAGCGAGCTTTTCGGCAGGCTGCCTTTCTGAATTTCCGCAAAAACAAGTATATTTCCCATTCTGATAGTCTCCAGATGACGCAGGTGAAATCAGATGACTTTGGCTTCGTCGTGGAGCAGCGTAATCAGCTCTTCCACCGTCTCAACCTTCTTGCCACCTTCCTTTCTGGTCGGCGGCTCCAGAGTCTGCACCGTGAGGCGCGGCGTGATGTCGGCCCCAAGGTCGGCCGCGGCAACTTCTTTAATCTCTTTCTTGCGTGCCTTCATGATGCCGGGCAGTGAAGCATAGCGTGGTTCGTTGAGCCGCAAGTCAGTGGTAATAATGCCGGGCAAGGCAAAACCAAGCGTTTCCAGCCCGCCATCCACTTCTCGCGTCACCTTGACCGATTGCTGATCGTCGGACAGTTCCACCTCAGACGCAAAGGTTGCTTGCGGCCAGCCAAGAAGTGCGGCCAACATTTGTCCGGCTTGATTGGCATCATCGTCAATCGCCTGTTTGCCCATGAGCACGATCTCAGGACTTTCTTGCTCAACGATCTTGGCCAAGATACGAGCCACACCTAGAGAATCGAGCTCTTGATCGTAGCCAACCGAAATGGCACGGTCCGCGCCCATGGCCAGACCGGTCCTGAGTTGTTCACTCACAGCTTTGACGCCGATACTGACGAGGATGACCTCACCGGAGCCAAGCTTTTCTTTGATACACAGGGCTTCTTCAAGAGCGATCTCATCAAAGGGATTAATGACATACTTGATGTTATCCGTCTCAATGCCGGATCCGTCAGATTTGACACGGATCGTTGTCTCTGGGTCGGGCACTCTTTTGACTGCCACAAGTACTTTCACAAGTGTTTTCCTCCCGTCGTAAAATAGACACACGCTTTCCGCGTGTATGCCGCTGGGCACGCCATGGCGTGGAAAAGTATTGCTTTAATTCAGCGCTTCAGCCTACGACTGTCAAGCGTGCCCGGCTTGTGTACGTCGGACCAGTGGGCACAGTACCTAGCGATTTAAGACTCAGGATGGCCAAGACGACTAGAGAGGTCTTTACCGGCTTGAATGACTAACGGAACAAGCTCTTGCTGGAGTCGTTCCGTCCCAATCCGGTATGCAGGACCGCTGACCGCCAGACTGCCAACCACCGTGCGGGTGTAGTCCCGAATCGGTACGGCTACCGTCTGGACGTCGGCTAGGTGCTCGCCGTTCTCTATGGCATAGCCATTCTGGAAGACTTCACCGAGCTGTGATTTGAGCGTCCCATGATCTGTAATCGTCTGCTCAGTATGAACATCGAGTGAGTCGGGCAGGGAACGCTGGGCCTCTTCTCCGGTCTCAAAGGCCAGATGCACCTTACCCACAGCCGTACAATGCAGAGGGAGACTTTCGCCAATATGCGACGCGATCCGCACAGCCTGATCAGGCTCAACCATGTCGATGGGGACAACTTTGCCCTGCCGCATGACGGTGACATAGGCGGTCTCACGACACGCCTGGACCACATCGAGCATAACGGGCTTTGCTTGTTGCAAGAGTCCCATGTGTTGGATATAGGTCTGCCCGAGCTGTAAGCATTGTGTACCCAAACGATAGTTCTCGGTCGATCGATTTTGTTCGATATAGCCGCGTGATTCCAATGTTGCTAGGATTCGGAAGATATTGTTTTTGTGTAGCGTCAGCCGTTTGCTCAGTTCGGTTACCCCGAGTTCCGCATCTGCGTGGAATTGCTCAAGAACATCCAGGGCATGGGCGACTGCTTGAATGATATAGTTGCTTTTTTCTCGTCGCACAACGAGATCCCCTTGATAGAATGCCTTTTTTAATTTAATTCGTATTCATTTGTCAACAGAGTTATAAAATTGGGCCGCAGGAAAATTCCTGTGCATGCATATGCTCCGGTTACGGTTCTCAACCCAGACGGCCGCTTTCCAGTCGTACTCACGTGCGAACATGCCTCGTGCGCAGTGCCGACCGAATACCAAAACCTAGGGCTCAACCCTGACTATCTCAAACGGCACATCGGCTGGGATATCGGTGCTCGGGCAGTTGTTCAAGAAATCATACAACATATTGATTCTCCAGCAGTTCTTTCAGGCTACTCACGGCTTCTGATTGATTGCAACAGAGATCTGTCCGACCATGATCTTATTATTCCTAAAAGCGATGGTATACCCGTGCCCGCCAATAGGCATGTCACAGACTCTGAGCGACAGCGTCGTATCGCTGACTTCTACAACCCCTATCATGCAGCAATTGATCACGTTCTGGCTCAAAAAGAATCTCAACTGACTATACTGCTCAGTGTGCATAGCTTCACCCCGATCCTTGGTAAGAAGAAAAGATCGTTTGATTTAGGTATACTGTTCGACCGCTATGCGGACCTCGCTCAGAAATTTGGCCAGTTGCTGAGCCAGACGGGCTATCGCGTGCGCTACAATGAACCTTATTCCGGCTATGATGGCCTTATTTTTAGCGCCTGCAGACATGGCGAGCACAACCATCTCGTGTATCTCGAAATTGAAATGAATAACGGTTTACTGTTGAATCCGGCAGACATTGCAGAAATGGGGCAGAAGCTGAGCCAAGTGCTCAAAGACTTGTTTACTTCACAGAAAGAACATACAGCATAAAAGAGGAAGAGCCATGCGCATTATTCTCATCGGTCAAGCCGCGTTTGCGGAAAAAACGCTCGATAGACTGTCGGATAAGGGAGACGAGGTCCTGGCCGTGTTTTGTCCACCGGATAAGAGCGAAGGCAAGTTTGATCCGGTCAAGCAGCGTGCTATAGAACTCACCATTCCGGTCTATCAGCAGAAATCGATGAAGGGTCCAGAGGTTTTGGAGAAATTCAAAGAACTCGACGCTGACCTCGCCGTCCTCGCATTTGTGACCCAGATCGTACCACTACCAGTATTTAATGCGCCCAAACATGGCAGCATTTGTTTTCACCCATCCCTGCTACCAAAATATCGCGGTGGGAGTGCAATTAACTGGACGCTGATCAACGGTGAGACCAAGACCGGGGTCTCCTGGTTCTGGGTGGACGACGGTATTGATACCGGCCCGCTCCTGATACAGAAAGAGGTCCAAATCGGCCCGGAAGAAACAACTGGGACCCTCTATTTCAATAAACTGTTCCCGCTTGGTATCGAGGCGATAGACGAGGCGATAGCCCTGATCAAAGCTGGCAATCCACCACGCATTGTGCAAGACGAGTCCCTGGCAAACTACGACCCGCTGTGTCGCGATGAACACTCGGGGATTGATTGGTCCAGGCCTGCCCGAGAGATCTACGATCACATTCGCGGCTGCGATCCGCAGCCTGGCGCATCAACAATATGGCGGGGGAAAAAGATTCGATTATATAACTGCAGCCTACAAAAGTCCGGGGGCTCAGCCACCCCTGGACAGGTAGTTGCCATTGGCGGTGGCAGTCTAAGTATTGCCGTCAATAGCGGGACTGTTGTTGCAAAAAAAATACGTGGTGAGAGCAGAAAGGTAGCTGCAGATGAACTCGCAGGCCAAGTCGGGATCCAGGTGGGGTCTCAGCTCGGCTGATATCAGACTCGCTTTTATATAAGCGTTTCACTTGCCTTCCCCAGACCCTCGGCTAGTGTCATCCTGAGCCGGAGGCGAAGGATCTCTCCGAGGCGTTAGATTCTTCGCTACGCTCAGAATGACATTGGTCGATACGCCCGGGGGAGCCTTTTACTCCATCTTAATTGGTTCCAGCGAAATCAAAACCTGGCCCAGTTCAACGAGGTCTCCGTCAGACACATGGATTTTTGTGATCCGCGCACTGCCCTCGGCAGTCAACGCATTTTCCATCTTCATGGCTTCGAGCAGGATAAGTGTTTGTCCGGCTTCGGCAGTCTCACCTTCGGCGACTTTGATTTCGAGAATTTTGCCGGGCATGGGGGAGAGAATCTCCGGCTCAAAACCACCGCCGGCGCCGCGTTGTCGGGTGCGCGATAGCTTGGGCGGCTCATGATTGAACTCGTAAGGTAGGCCTGCAATCGAGACCAAACTGCGGGCTCCATCACGAACAACATGGGCCCGCAGCGGTTTCCCGTCGACTATGAGCGTCACCGCTCCATCACAGGTAACGATAACTTGCGTGCGTTGGGATTTTCCGTTGAGAGCGACCTCATACGCGTCACCGTCTTTATTATATTCCAGCGTCAGCTCTTCGCCGTCAGCGTACAATTTTGTTTTCATGGATGTATTCAGCAGGACGGAACGGTCAGCTAGGAGCTAATACGCCATCCGCCAAGCTGCTGCCATGGCGTCTCCGTCTCCTGAGCCGGTAGGAAAGTCTCTCCACCGCTGCCACCACCGATTGGACTACAATTCAAGGCAGCGGCTAACGCAGCAGCAAGCGTGTACGGCTTTTCACCAGGCTGCCAATCTGGAAGGTAATCAGGAAGAAACGCGGTATGCGTCTCGCCTGCGATAAAGACGGGATGGTCTATGAGTTCGATCAGGAATGGCAAATTAGTGGTTGGTCCGAGGATGGTAGTTTGGCGTAAGGCCCTAGCCATGCGTCTACGGGCCTGCTCACGATCCATACCCCACGTCGAAATCTTGGCCATCATGGGATCATAGTATACAGGCACATCGGTCTGCGACTCCACGCCGGCGTCTACCCGAATACCAGGCCCGTGCGGTGCATGCCACACGAGGACCTTTCCAGGCGACGGTAAAAAACCGTGCGCAGCATCTTCTGCATATAAGCGACACTCGATGGCGTGCCCTGTGAGTTGGACGTCGTCTTGACTGAAGCCAAGCGATTCGCTTGCGGCAATTCGAATTTGTTCGCGCACCAGATCCAGACCGGTAATCCATTCGGTAATCGGGTGCTCAACCTGGAGTCGAGCGTTCACCTCAAGGAAGTAAAAGTTGCCTTCACTATCGAGAATGAATTCCACAGTTCCGGCATTATAGTAGCCAGCAGCCCGACCAATGGTGACCGCTGCCGCCGTCAGCTCTTTGCGGAGAGACTGAGACACGGCTGGAGACGGTGTCTCTTCTACAATTTTCTGATAGCGGCGCTGAATCGAACATTCGCGCTCGCCAAGATGGACCAGACTACCAGTAGTGTCCCCCAGAATCTGGACTTCGACATGATGCGGCCGTTCGATAAACCGTTCCACATAGACCGTGCCTTCGGCAAAGGCCGCCTGGGCTTCGCGTTGCGCTGTAGACACCGCCTCCACAAGTTCGGCTTCCTCACGCACGATACGCATGCCTTTTCCGCCGCCACCCGCCGCAGCTTTGATGAGCACAGGATAACCCAGGGATTTGACTTGTTCGCACAAAACAGTCGGGTCGGATGCTGGATTCTCAAGCGCCGGAATGACCGGGATGCCGAGCTTGGTCACCGCCTGCCGCGCAAAAATTTTATTGCCAACCAAAGACAGAGCCTCAGCCGACGGGCCAATAAAGGTCAGGCCGGCAGCGTGCGCCGCACGCGCGAACGTCGCATTTTCGGAGAGAAAGCCATAACCGGGATGGATTGCGTCGGCGCCAGTCTGCTGAGCCGCAGCAAGCATCGCTTCGATATTGAGATAACTCTCACTTGCGGAGGCCGGTCCAACACATACGACCTCATCTGCTGCGCACAGATGAGGCGAAGAACGATCCGCCTCCGAGTACACAGCGACTATAGCAATATCCATCTCGCGGCAGGTTCGCGCAATGCGAGTCGCAATTTCTCCTCTGTTTGCGATAAGAATTTTTTTGAACACAGACGAATCACTCCCACTTGTTGTCTACTTGAAGCAGAGTGAGACCTCGTACTTACTAGTGTTCCGCCCAGGTAGAAAGCTCTTCATTTCCCCCCGGCATGGATCTTTTGGTATTTCCGATAATCATAGCCAGTTGCCATGGTGAGCAGCATCTGGTCCATTCCACCGGCTCGTTCTCGACGGAGAATCTTCAGACGCTCGAAAAAGTCACGAAAATCTTTATTGACTCGCACTTTCGCGTCCATATGCCGAAAGAAGAAATCGCGCAGCCGGGTGAGCGTGAAGCGGAAGGCTGAAAATCGCAGTTCATTGGGAAACGCGTCCCACTCAGCAAGTGTGAGGGTACGTTCAGACTGGTAGCCATGGAGTAACGCGTCAAATCGGTCAATATGATAATGACCCTCGTGATAACACATGGCATTCACCACTGTTGCCAGATCATAAATGAATTTGCCGGAGGAAGCGGCTTCAAAGTCAAGCACGCCGGTCACTTTTCCGCCACGAAACAGTACATTATCTGGAAACAGGGCACCATGAATGATGCCTTTGGGTAACTTTTCCTCTCTGTATTCTTCTTGATAAGCGATTTCGTCATCCAGAACGTGAGGAATATGCTTCAAATAGCCCCCGAGACTCCGACGCAAGTCATGGTAGAGGGCCTGCAAACGCTCAAAACTAAATCGGTTCGGAATGGACTTGTCATACTCCCGGCCAACCAGATGTAGCTGAGCGACGGCCTGGCCAATTTTCTCTAAATGCCTACTGGTGAGGGTCTGCTCAGAGAAAGCTTTACCGGCGATATTACGATAGATTGAAACCGCTTTCTCCTGGTAGCTGCGCAGGTAACGCCCATGTTTGTCGGTCACTGGCCGAGGGCACGGTATCCCGTGCTTACGCAAGAAGAGCAACAAGTCGAGTTCGAGCTGTACTTCTTCTTCACTCTTCACTTCATCTATTTTTAGTAAAAACTTCCCCTTAGAGAACTCAAGATAGTAGTGTGTGTTCACCGATCCGGCGGGAACACCCTTAGCGGTTGAGAGTCGTCCAAACCCATAGTCTTTGACCAGACCTTGGACAGTTTTTCGGTCGAGGGCTGTGTAGACCGCCATGCCTTCTTCCCCAGTTTGCTGTCTCGACCTCTGCCGCCACACTCCTACTGTCTGAGTGTATCGTCATACTATTGAGATAGGGGCTTGTCAACAAAAATTGACTGAGCGTCCATTCAGAATACAGTCAAAAAGAGCAGAAAATGGACGCACATTACCAGGTTTATGACGCAGATTCGGTGTGTCGGATATGCGGGGTCCGAAAATGTAAAGGCACTCCACCTTTTTCCAGTTTGCGGATAAGCGTGGTACTCACGGCGCACAGCACCTTGACCTGGAGTCCGGCATAGGTCGAAGGAAAAGGCGTTCAATGTCTGACAGCAACGCTCAAGCAATTTCTGCGCGGCGCGATATTGGGTGATGGAAAGTTTGCGATGCCCAACAGCAAGTTGAAACAGGCCCTGCACAAAGCGTTTCTCTCTTCGCTCGCCGTGTTTGTCTGCTCATTCCTCATTCCTCTTGGTCACTATAGCGCTCCTCTGCCCATGGATTGCCCCGCTTATGATAGCCGCGCACTTCCCAAAATCCGCGTCGGTCTTCAGCTAAAAACTCCACCCCACACACCCACTTGGCGCTCTTCCAGGCGTAGAGTTTAGGCACAACCGAACGCTGCGGCCAGCCATGATCGGGGTCGATATACTGTCCATCATGACGCCGGGCAAAAATCACATCGTCGTCTAAGAGATCCGCCAGCGACAGGATCGTCGTATAGCCACCATCACGATGAATCAGCACATAGCAAACTGCAGGATTGGGACGGACAAGATTCACAACATGCTGAGCAGAAATGCCCTCCCACACGTTATCCAACCGTGACCAGGTAGTAACACAGTAAAAGTCAGCCGTCAGCTAAGTTTTGGGCAGTACACAAAACTGTTGATAATTGAGCCGAGCCGGTTTTTCCACCAGCCCGAACAAGCGAAACTCCCATGTTGCAGGATAAAATCGAGGAGCTGACCCGTAGCTTAAGCCAGGATATTCTTCAACCAGAAACCGGCCATGTGGAACTCGGCTGCCGGGATCATTGTTTGGACCGTTGTCCGGGGTGCTCACTTCATCGACGCCCTCTTTCGCGCGTTCTGGTGTGTTTGAGAGGCTTAGACAAGAGGGGTTTTCAAGTACAAGGAGGAGACACGAGCACTATTTTAATGTCCATGACATTTGTCCCGGTCGATCCCGGACGAAACAGGTCGCCGAGAGCGGAAAAGAATGAATGGGTGTCGTTATTGCGCAAAAAGCGAGACGGGTTGAGATGTTTCAGCCGCGCTCGCGCTATTGTTTGTCCGTCAGCAAACGCGCCTGCCGCGTCGGTTGGACCGTCGATCCCGTCTGTTCCTGCACTGAGAAGGGTCCAGCCCTTTTCTCCTTGGAGTTCTTGCGCAACAACGAGCGCAAATTCTTGATTGCGTCCGCCTTTTCCGTTGCCACGAACCTGGACCGTAGTTTCTCCACCGGCAAGGATGCAGGTTGGAACGGAGCAGCTATGCAGCGCTGCGCGTAGCATCGCAGCAAATTCGCGAGCCACTTGGGTTGTATCGCCGGCAAGTGCAGGCGAAAGAAGATGGGATCGCATGCCACTTTGTTTTGCCGTGTTTTCGGCAGTTCGCAGCGCAACACGGTTCGACCCGATTAAAATATTGTGCACCCGAGCAAACAGAGGATTGCCGGGTTTTGGTGTGTCTGGCACTGCTCCCAGGAGTCCCTGCCGCAAATATGAACGAACTGAGACAGGCAGTTGCGTCTCAATTCGATAGTGTTCGATCTCTTGCCCAACATCTGCAAACGTGGTGGGGTCGGGCACGGTCGGACCAGAGCCAATCACGCTCAGATCATCACCAATGACGTCGGAGAGAATCAAGCTCACCACCGTAGCAGGCTGTGCGTACCGCGCGAGCCAGCCGCCTTTAACCTGAGACAGGTGTTTGCGCACCGTATTGATGGCGCGAATGTCAGCCCCACAAGCGAGCAAGGCCTGATTGACGTGTTTCTTGTCTGCGAGCGTCATCCCTGGGGCTGGACTCACCAACAGGCTCGACGCACCACCAGTCAGACAAAAGAGCACCAGGTCTTGACGCTGCACTTGCGCAAGGCTGTTGATGAGCGCTTGTGTCCCGGCCAGACTGTCCTGCCCAGGTAATGGATGTTCGCCCTGCATGACCGTAACCCCTGGCAGCCTAAGCACCTGCTCGCTGGGGATAATAATATTCCCGCCAGCAATTCGATCGCCGAGCAAGGACATCAAGGCTTCTGCCATAGGTCCTGCTCCCTTTCCCGCGCCAATCAGAAAAACACGTCCGTTCAGAGAAAAGGCGGACCGCTGAGCATGCCTTCCCTCAAGTTGGACGACTAACGTTTCGCTGTCAATCGAGACAATGTCTTGGACCAGACGGCGCGGATGTGCCGCCTGAATGGAAGCTTGAAACAGCGTCGTGAGGAGCGACCGGGCCTCTCCTGTTACCATCTCACTACATGGCCACAGAGAGTTTTGAGAGAGTTAGTCTCTCGGACCAATTCTCCCTTAAGCCATTGATGACCCAACACGGGCGAAGAATAAGTGGCGTGATGTGAAACCAGCAAAAATACATGGAAAAATAGGGATCCGGCACTACCCGTCGTCGTCGAGATCGACCGCGTTTGACCGGCGGGGAACACGACCATCATCGACGCGGCGCTGGAAGCGGGCTTCTTTTTCAAGCTCCTCTTGGCACGCTACGCACAGCCGGGTGAACGGTAATGCTTGGATCCGCGCTTGGGCGATCTCTTCTTCGCATTGCTCACACAGCCCGTATTCGCCTTCCTCGATCCGGTCTAAGGCGTCTTCTATGGCCTGGAGTTTATCCCGGTCGCGATCACCCAGAATGAGATTAATTTCCCGATCCCGCTCCTCGCTCGCAAGATCGTAGGTGTCCATCCCTTCGTCGAGTTCGTTCTCTTTGCCTTCCCGAATTTCCTCATCTAGCTGCTGCAAGATTTGTTGCTTCTGTCTAGTCAGCGCAGTACGCATCTTTGTGAGGAACGCTTTTCTCATATTACCTTCCCTCTCACCACAATCTCGACGAAAAAGGAGGCATAGTCTAAAGGGAAGTATCAATAAAGTCAATCGCCACTGGTGCCACTGGATTTTAGGTATGCGTTTCGAACAAGCAGGTTGCCCGCACGTCGTAAACGTCCACACCCGTCATGCGGGCTTGAACAATCTCGCCGATTTCGGCCTGACAGTTTTCCAGCAACACAACTCCATCAATGTCAGGCGCTTGTCCCTGGGTTCGTCCCCAGCACCGGCCTTGATCGTCTTGGCCACCAACTAAAACCGCCTGTTCTCTCCCCACACGAGCGAGATTCTTTTTACGGGCAACATGAGCCTGCCGTTCCATGAGCCTGTGCCAGCGGTCTTCTTTGACCTCCTCACACACTTGGTCGGACATGGTTCCGGCTGTCGTCCCCTCTTCTTGGGAGTAACGGAATACCCCAACGTTATCAATTCCAGCCTCTGTCACAAAATCACACAGCTGTTGGAAATCGTCCTCCTGCTCACCGGGGAAGCCTACGATGAAGGATGAGCGTAACACCACTCCAGGAAGAGCGATCCGAATACGATCGAGTAGTCGCCGAATCCCCTCTCCACTTTTCTCACGTCGCATACGCCGCAGCATGCGGTCACTGATATGCTGGAGCGGCATATCGATATAGGGACACACTTTTTCCTCTTCGGCTATGAACCGCAGCAACGGTTCATCAAGATAATTCGGATAACAATACAGCAACCGAATCCAGGCCAATCCAGCAATCGTACTCAGAGCCTTGAGCAAGGCGAGCAAGGTCGTCCCATCCCGGCGTTCTCGACCATACGCGGTCAAATCTTGGGCAATGAGATTAATCTCTTTCACCCCTTGCGCCACAAGGATCTCCGCCTCGGCAACAAGGGAAGCGATGGGCCGACTTTCCTGCCGTCCGCGAATTTTAGGAATAATACAAAAGGCGCATTTGTGGTTGCATCCCTCGGCGACCTTGAGATACGCCGAGTAAAAGTGCGTCGTCGGGATACGCGGAACCGTATGATCCGGCAGCACGTGAGACGCACCGATATAAGTGAGCGGACCGTCGAGCAGGTGGCGCTTCTGCTCGACAATTTCGGTGATGCGAACGAATTCGCCCGTTCCCACAAAGACATCTACTTCCGGCAGCATTTCCCGCAACTCTTGCCCATAGCGTTGGGCTAAACAACCAGTAACAATCAGCTGTTTGTGTGTGTCCGCAGTCTTATAGCGAGCAAGATCCAGAATCGTATCAATAGACTCTTCCTTAGCCTCATTAATAAAACTACACGAGTTGACCATCAGGACTGCCGCTTGTTCCGGGTCGAGGCTGACTGTATACCCTTGCTGCGCCAGTAGCCCCAGCATCACTTCCCCGTCAACCTGGTTTTTGGGACACCCCAAATTGACCAAGTAGACGGTCTTGTCTGAGGACGGATCAGGCTTAGTCTTCATCTTTGCGATCCTTGCGCTGCTGCAAAAAACGTTGGAGTTCCTCAGCCATGTCTTTGCCATTGGCATGACCATTACCGTTGCCGTGACCATTGCCCCCATTTTCCGGAGGGACAGTGTCCATGAGTAGCCCTTCTTCCTGCTCCTGCTCTTCCAGTTGCTTCACGTAGGCAGCCATGTTCGGATTTTCCGCAACTGCTTTGGCCACCTGCGTATCGAATTCTGCCGCTCCTGAGACAAGCTCAGTCGTATCCAGAGCTACCTTGAGAAAAGACTCTAGCCGGGTCACTAAAGCTAAGGCCGCCTTTGGATTTGGGGAGGCAGAAATATAATGCGGCACGTTGGCCCAAAAACTGACCGAGGTCACCCCGGCTTGGCGACAGGCATCGTTGAAAACGCCAACGACGCCCGTTGGCCCCTCATAGCGGGACTGCGAGAAACGGAGTTGGGCAGACAGTTCGGGGTCGCTGCTAAATCCTATCACCCGGACGGGTCGACTATAGGCGACATCAGCCAGGAGGGCTCCAAGCGTAACAACTAATTTCACCCCGCACTGTTTCACGATATCGAGCAAGGCGGCACAATACGTTTTCCAGCGCAGCTGCGGCTCGATTCCCAGCCCTAGGACAATGCTCCGCTTAAGTGTTTCCGTACGACTCGCAAAAAATTCGTTCGCCGGCCATATAATCTCTCGGTACACCCCATCCTTCAGGCGGACGTGTGGTCGCTGTTCACTAAAATTATAAAATTCT
The DNA here is from genome assembly GCA_964495015.1 of uncultured Enterobacteriaceae bacterium. Lineage (GTDB taxonomy): Bacteria > Desulfobacterota > Binatia > Bin18 > Bin18 > Bin18. Next base: position 41,023 of record CAZBUD010000018.1, read on the forward strand.
TCAGGGTCTATGCTTGCAAAGCGGTCGGCTTGGAGTCGTTTGATCAGAAATTGCGTAGCATGGGTCGCTGCTCCCCCAGCGTCGTTCCAGCCAGCAAATGCCACGATCAGAACAGGATCCGTCAGTTCCGGTATTTTTTCGACAGTCAACGCGCTCATGGTTTCCCCTCCCTAGAGGTGCTTTCTCCCTCGTGTTGTACAGGGGCAAGCGTCGCAGGAGTGTACCTGCTTCCGCACTGATTGCCAAGAGATTTAGCCTAGGCAGCCGCAAGACACCAGAAACGAACGATGCCAAGTCTAACGGCAAGTAGGGTGGGAGAAACGGCCCATAAGCAGCGTCTCTCCGCACCGTATCATTCCACGTACCGCCCTCTACCGAATCAGTCCGTAGTCGCCTGCTGTAGCAAGTAGGCCTCAATAAATTGATCGATCTCCCCGTCCAAAACCGCATCGGTATTGCCTACCTCGACTCCAGTACGATGGTCTTTCACCATCCGGTAGGGATGTAAGACATATGAGCGAATCTGACTCCCCCAGGCAATGTCCTTTTTACTTTTATGCAAATCTTCCATCTTTTCCTTTTGTTTCTCCACCTCCAGTTCATACAGCCGGGCGCGGAGAATCTTCATCGCCAGGGTACGATTACGGTGCTGGGAGCGTTCATTTTGACACGCCACGACGATCCCAGAAGGTAGGTGTGTCAGGCGAACCGCTGAGTCGGTTTTGTTCACATGCTGGCCGCCTGCACCGCTCGCCCGGTAGGTATCGACCCGCAAATCCTCCGGGCGAATGTCCACCTCAACCGTTTCATCAATGTCAGGATAGACAAAAAGGGAGGCAAATGAAGTATGTCGACGGGCGTTGGCGTCAAAGGGTGAGATGCGGACAAGACGGTGGATTCCTGCCTCTGCCCGCAAATAGCCGTAAGCATATTCCCCGTCAACGGTGAAAGTGGCGCTTTTGACCCCGCCGCCTTCACCCGGGAGATGCTCAGCCATCTCCACTTTATAGCCTCGCTTTTCCGCCCAGCGGAGATAGAGCCGCAGTAGCATATCGGCCCAGTCTTGGGCTTCGAGGCCACCAGCCCCTGGATGGAGACTGACGATCGCACCTTGAGCGTCGTGTTCTCCACCCAACATACGTTGGAACTCGGCCTGGTTGACTCCAGCCTCAAGCTCAGGGACCGCCCGCTCAACCTCTTCAATGGCTTCGGCGTCTCCGTCTTCAGCGAGTTCCAAGAAGACAAGAGCGTCAGCGGCAGCCCGATCGTGCTTTTTCCATTCCTGTATTGAATCAAGCAAGGTAGCGCGTTCTTTTAAGACGGCTTGGGCCTTTTCTTGATCTTGCCAGAATTCGTTGGAGAGGGTCTGCTCATCGAGTTCGGCGGCGCGGGCTTCTTTTCCTGGAACGTCAAAGATGCCTCCCAAGACACTCAATGCGCACGCTCAGCTTATGCAACTTCTCTTTCATTTCTACGAGCATACCCGTTTCCTCCGTTTCTTCGAAAAGACGCTTTGACGCATGAGAATCCTAACATAACGAGTACACTCACGGCGCACAACTTGGCGAACCAATCGCCGTACCGCGTGTAGACAGACGTGACCCGCGGCCACGCAATCTCTTCAGCTAAAAAAGCTGTTTCGGAAAGAGCGGTTTGAGCCTGCACCTGCCCGTCAATACCCACAATGGCCGAAATGCCGGTGTTTGCCGCACGCACTAAGGGAACTCGATTCTCAACCGCCCGCATGGCCTCCATAGCGAGATGTTGGTACGGCGCCGAGGTCTCCCCAAACCAGGCATCATTCGTCATGTTGATGAGCAGAGTTGCCCCGTTATGGACAAAACGACGAGCCGAATCCGGAAAGACTCCTTCGTAGCAAATCAGGACACCAAATTCTCCAAAGGGAAGAGAGAAAACAGTACGCGTCGTCCCTGGCGCAAAGTCTCCAATCCCTTCGACCCATTTATCCAGGAAAAAGAGAATACTGCTCTGAAAGGGAATATATTCTCCAAAGGGTGTCAGAATTATCTTGTCATACTGTCCCAGAATAGTTGCCTCGGGAGACATGAGATAGGCCCGATTAAACAGTCTGATGTCTGCTCCATTCCTGAGAAAGGCGGGACTGCCAAACAGGAGGGGCGTTTTCGTCTCTTGCGCGAGATCCAGGAGCCGGCCGCGGTAGGTCACGTCAGATTGAAAAAAGAAGGGTATTGAGGCTTCTGGCCAGACAATCAAATCTACCGTTTGCTCAGCAACCCGGCGCGTCAACTGCTCATACCGGGCCAGTGTAGTCTCTTGGTAGTCTGGGTCCCATTTTTTGTCTTGGGCAATATTGCCCTGCGCGACTCCAACCCGCAACGTGTGGGTTTTCGGCAGAGCGGCAAGCTGCTCTCGGCGCCAGCCGCCCCAGGCCGAAAGTCCTGTAACGAAGAGCAGCAAGACCAGGAGCAACCGGCCACGCCCAGGGCCCTGACGAGACAATACGGCAAAGAGAACAATATTGCCGAACACCACAAGCGCCGAAAGGCCATACAGCCCGGTAAATTCGACAAACTGGATCAGGTTCAAGAAGTTATACTGCGAATAGCCCAGGCTGACCCACGGGAAGCCGATAAAAAAGAAGGAACGCACCCATTCCAAGGCTACCCACAAGAGAGGCCCAAGTAGCACAATGGGCAAACCATGTTGCGCATAGATACGTAACCCAGCGGCAAAGGCACCCGTGTAAGCCGCCAAAATAGCGCACATGAGCAGCAGCGGGCCGACGGCAATGAAGTAGGGGATATTGCTGTATAGGCCAATTGTATGCACGATCCAATACAGCGTGCCTAGATAAAACCCCATGCCGGCAATCCAGCCTAACATAAAGGCACGCCGCAGCGTTTGCCCCTGAATAATCCATAGGAGCGGCACGAAGGCGACCCACGCCAGGATATTCCAGTCCACTTTTGGGAAAGCGAGGGCAAGCAGGATACCGCTCAGGGCGGCCAGCCCGGTTTGCTGCAGGCGACTCATATACGCAGCAGACTAGCCTGACGGTCGTAGGCTGGGAAGGCCGTTACACAGACGAGGCTTTAAAGCGTGGCCTTTTCACTCCTCATTCGAACAAGCGCAAAGAAGCGAGCGCAAGAGCCGTGCCCTTCAGAATGAGAGATGCGCTGTAGGTTATGGACGCTGGTTCTCCAGGAAGGCTTGGACTGCTCTCTCCTTTTTGTGCATCCGAATAGCCTCGCTCCGCGAGATTTCATGATCGTAGCCAAGCAAATGTAAAATGCCGTGGATGAGCAGCGTGAGGACCTCCTCTCGCAAGGAGTGCCGTCTTCGCCGTGCTTGACGTTGCGCGGTATCAATCGATATGACCAGATCGCCCAAGAGCCAGGGGTATAAGTCGTCGGCGAGAGGAAAAGACAATACATCAGTCGGCTTGTCTTTGTTCCGATATTGACTATTCAGCTCGTGGATCGTCTGATCCGTCACGAAAGCCAGGCTCAGCTCAGCCGCTTTCTGTTCCAGGTGACGCAGGATCGTTCGGCTCCAGCGCCGGATCTCGATCCGGCTTACTCCCGGAACCGTGCCGGAGATGTCGATGGTCAGGCCGGGCCTGGAGATGACTGCGACGGCGCGTCCGGCGTTCTTCGTCGTGGCGCTGTTGTTCTTCTTGGTCGCGTTCATATGCAGTGATAACATCTTGGACGAGACGATGGCGGACCACGTCTTTTTCCGTAAAGAGAGTAAAATTGATCCCGTTGATATTGCGTAAGATGCGCTGAGCTTCTTTCAAGCCTGAACGCGTCCCGGTGGGCAGATCAACTTGTGTGACATCACCGGTGATCACCGCTTTGGACCCATAGCCCAATCGCGTAAGAAACATTTTCATTTGCTCGCGGGTGGTATTCTGCGCTTCATCTAAGATCACAAAAGAGTCATTCAGCGTCCGCCCACGCATAAACGCTAGAGGGGCGACTTCAATCACTCCACGCTCGATCATTTTTTGGGCGCGGTCAAAATCAACCATGTCGTGGAGCGCATCGTACAGGGGCCGCAGATACGGATTGATCTTCTCGGCCAGATCGCCGGGCAGAAAACCGAGTTTCTCCCCGGCCTCAACCGCAGGACGGGTCAGAACAACACGACTCACTTTGCGTTTCATGAGCTCGGCAACCGCAACGGCCATAGCCAAATACGTTTTTCCGGTTCCAGCTGGACCTATGCCAAACACGATGTCATGCCGACGAAGGGCATCGATATAGGCTTTTTGTGCAAGACTCTTGGGTGTAATTGTACGACGATTCGACGACACGTAAACGGTATCGAGAAAGATGTCCTTCAGATTCGCGGAATGATCCTGGCTGAGGATACGAATCGCATAATCCACATCACTCGGATACACGGGATAACCGCGCTGAATGAGGTCGTATAATTGTGTTGTGACACGACTCGCAATATCACGCTGGTTTTCATCTCCAGCGATGATGAGCGAATTCCCCGAGGCGGATATTTTGACCCCAAGCGCGTTCTCAATGCCACGCAGGTGTGCGTCTTGCTGCCCGAGGAGATCGCGCAAGAAACGTTGGTCGCCGAACTCGAGTTGAGAGGTTGCCGATGTTGCCTGATCCAAGCGTCCTCCGTTATGCGCCCTTTTCAATCAGCTCATACACCTTTTGCAAGGCTTCATCCAGTCGCGCGGGATCTTTTCCGCCGGCTTGTGCAAAGTCAGGTCGACCGCCCCCGCCCCCGCCAACGATAGGGGCAATCTGTTTGATAATATTCCCGGCATGATACTGCTTGGTCAGATCTTTACTGACAGCAGCTAACAAGGAAACTTTCTCGCCACGCGTCGCACCGAGCACAATGACGGCAGGCTTCAGCTTGTCACGCAGCTGGTCCGCCATATCCCGGACGCCTTTATCATTCACCCCTTCGACCCGGCTGGCAACGACATTCACGCCATTTGTTTGACGCACGCGGGACGCAATATCATCGCTCTGCGAGCCGGCGACTTTGCCCTGGAGCTGACTCAACTGCCTTTCCAGTTCACGCTGCTGACTCAGCAATTTCTGCAAACGCTCAAACGCATCGTCCTCAGAGCCTTTCAGGATACTCCCCATCTCTTTAAGTACGTGCTCACGGTGTCGGACCCAGTCGAGGGCGCCTGCCCCAGTCACGCCCTCGATGCGCCGCACGCCGGATGCCACACCTGCTTCGGCTTTGAATTTCAGTAGTCCCACATCCCCAGTTCGGCTGACATGCGTTCCGCCGCACAACTCGGTCGAAAAATTACCCATCCGCAACACCCGGACACGCTCACCGTATTTTTCACCAAAGAAAGCCAGAGCACCTTTTTTGATCGCATCGGCAAAGACCATTTCTTCGCTAGTGACCTCCACATTGTCACGAATATGGGCATTAATCAGGTCTTCAATGTCTTCGAGTACGTCGTCTTTGACCGGGCTGGTATGCGTGAAGTCGAAACGCAGTCGGTCCGGCGTCACTAGTGAGCCTGCCTGACGGACGTGCGAGCCCAATATCTCACGCAGCGCCGCGTGAAGAATATGGGTGGCAGAGTGATTTAAGCGGATCGCCTCACGTCGTTCGGCATCAATACTGAGCTGAACCGTATCACCTTTCTGTACAGCCCCTTGGACGACACGGCCGGTATGCACAATGAGTGATGGGTGGGGCCTTTTGGTATCAAAAATCTGTATCAGATCTCCCCGGCTGGTTTCGATCTTGCCGATGTCGCCGACCTGTCCACCCGACTCACCGTAAAAAGGCGTCTCTGCGGTGATGATTTCAACCTCTTGCCCTTCACCCACCGCATCAGTGCGCGTCTGTCCATCAACCAAAGTCGCAAGCACTTCAGACTCGTACTTTCCCTGACGATCGCCGACAAAACGAGAATGCAGATCCGAGTCTGTAAGTCCGGCGCTGATATAGACGGTTCCCTTTTGTCCTTCGCGGGCACGCGTGCGCTGATCTTCCATGGCGCGCTTGACTTCGGCTTGGTCAACGCTCAAACCTTCGGACGACAGGAGGTCTTCAGTGAGATCGAGCGGAAAGCCATACGTGTCATATAAACGAAAGGCGGTTTCTCCCGGCAGCGTCGTTGCCTGGCGCTGGCGCAGATCATGGATTTCTTGTTCGAGTAGCGCGAGGCCTTTTTCCAATGTTTCCGAGAAACGTGTTTCCTCATTGCGGATGACTTCCGTCAGATAGTCACGCCGCTCAACCAATTCAGGATAGGCTGATCCCATCAAACGCACTACGCTGTCCGCTACTTGTGAAAAGAACGGACTCTCAAAGCCGAGTCTCCGCCCATGGCGCAACGCACGCCGCACAATCCGCCGCAGCACATAACCACGGCCCTCGTTCGTCGGCACTACCCCATCCGTAATAGCAAACGCCGCCGTGCGCGCATGGTCGGCAATCACGCGGAAGGAGACATCCTGCTCGCTCTCGTCACCATAGCGCTTGTCACCTACGCCTTCGGTAAAAGTAATGACATCTCGCAGCAGATCGGAGTCATAATTGCCGGGCACGTCTTGGAGCACAGACACAATACGCTCTAACCCCATTCCGGTATCGACGTGAGTTTCAGGCAAATCGCTGAGCGATTGGTCAGCGTTGCGATTATACTGAATAAAAACGAGATTCCACAGCTCGATATAACGAGGGCAGCCACCGTTCACCGCACAGGTGTGGCCGGACGTATTGGCCAACTCACACGCCTGTGAACCGCGGTCGATGTGAATTTCCGAGCAGGGTCCGCATGGACCGTACTCACCCATTTCCCAGAAATTATCTTTGTCGGCAAATCGCAGGATCTGTTGCGGGTCAATGTCCGTCTGTTTGCGCCAGCATTCGTCGGCTTCATCGTCGGTCGTGTACACCGTTGCCCACAGTTTATCCTTGGGCAGTTTCCAGACGTCGGTCAGTAGCTCCCAGGCCCAGGTAATCGCTTCCTTTTTGTAATAATCACCAAATGACCAATTCCCCAGCATCTCAAAGAACGTATGATGATAGGTATCGCGACCGACTTCTTCGAGATCATTATGCTTGCCGGACACACGCAAACATTTTTGTGAGTCAACGACACGAGTATGGGTCGGTCTATCCATACCAAGAAAAATATTCTTGAACGGCACCATACCCGCATTGGTAAACATGAGGGTCGGGTCATTAGCCGGGATCAAAGGCGCACTCGGTACAACCTGGTGGCCGCGATCAGCAAAGAATTGAAGGAAGCTGTTGCGTGTCTCGTTCCCAGTCATGGGTGCTACTCTTTCTGTTCGTAGTCGTCCTGCCTGTCCTTTCCTAGCACGCTTGCTACGACACTGGGAGAGTATCCCCGTCGCAGTAATAGCCGAAACGCACGGGCGCGCATCTTGGGGTCCCGGAGTGCTGAAGAAGAAAAGCGCCGCTGCACAACCCGCTGCGCAACGCCGACATCCGTCTGCTCGACGTGCCCGCTGAGCGCCTCTTCAATCGCGCCTTCGGTCAGCCCTTTTTGTTCAAGCTTAACCCAAATAGCGCGTGGTCCGAAGCCTTGGTTTTGGAACCACTCCGCAAGCCTGACGGCCAGCCGCGTGTCGTTCACATGGCCACGCTCCCTGAGCGTTTCAACTGTAGCGGTCGTAGCATGTGACGAGAACCCCTTGGAATGTAATTTCTCGACTAAACGAGCCTCACTATAATCGCGCCGTGCGAGCAGTCGATACGCGTAGTTGAGCGGCGTTTGCGCAGAGGTACGAGAAGAACGAACAGTACGCATACACGAAGAATACGTCGCTACGCTTCCTTGGCCACTTTCTCAGCCGCTTTCTCGGTCTTAGGTTCTGTCTCTGGCGTGCCTAGGCCGAACTTCTCCCGAACTTGGCGTTCGATATCATTCGCGATCTCGGGATGCTCTCGTAAATATTCCTTGGCGTTCTCTCGTCCTTGGCCGATCCGATCACCGGAAAATGAGTACCAGGCGCCGGCTTTCTCAACAATATTTTGATCCACACCGATATCAATCAGCTCGCCTTCTTTGGACACACCGGCTCCATACATAATGTCGAACTCGGCCTCTTTAAACGGAGGAGCAACTTTGTTTTTGACCACTTTGACCCGGGTGTGATTCCCAATGACTTGATCGCCTTGTTTGACCGCGCCGGTACGCCGAATGTCCAGCCGCACCGAAGAGTAAAATTTGAGCGCATTGCCTCCGGTTGTGGTCTCCGGGTTGCCGAACATGACTCCGATTTTCATCCTAATCTGGTTGATAAAGACGACCAAAGTTCCTGAACGCGCGATGGTACTCACCAGTTTGCGCAACGCTTGGGACATGAGCCTGGCTTGCATTCCCATCTGGGGATCGCCCATATCGCCTTCGAGTTCAGACCGCGGGACGAGAGCGGCAACAGAATCAATCACGATCACCTCCAGCGCACCGCTCCGGACTAAAGTATCCGTGATTTCCAAGGCTTGCTCACCGTGGTCCGGCTGAGAGACCAGCAGCTGATCAGCTTTTACTCCAAGCTGGCTCGCGTAGCCTATGTCCATAGCATGCTCAGCATCAATATAGGCGCACGAGCCACCACTTTTTTGCGCCTCTGCGACAACGTGCAAAGCTAGTGTTGTTTTTCCAGACGACTCGGGTCCATAGATTTCAACCACCCGTCCACGCGGCAGGCCGCCGATGCCGAGCGCGAGGTCCAAACCGAGCGAGCCAGTAGAAATCGAAGGCATGTCACGTTCGATGGCGTTCTCGTCCAGCATCATTATCGCGCCCTTCCCAAACTGCTTTTCGATCTGACTGACAGCTAAACCCAGCGCTCGTTCACGATCTTTGTCTTCTGCCATACGCTTGCTCCTTACTTGTGTGGATGGGAAACTTACGCGACACTCAAGGCAACCGAGCCTAATGGCGTGTAGACCGCTCCGCTGGGCCGGAGGTCGCTCTCATACAGGGTCAGAGTGTCAATGATGCTCTCGCCAAAGTCTTCCTGCAGGTGTTCTTTGATCTCTGCTAGCACTCGATCCCAGCCGCGCTGAGACCGCAGCCGCCCAAGGGTGATATGAGGTCGGAATGCTCGGCCGCCCGCAGGGAAGCCGAGTGGCATAAGCGCCGACTCAATGCGTTCACCAAGTTCGCTCAGTCCGTCTCCGCTCAGACGAGTCAACAGAACTCGTGGCCGTTTGAGGGTGGGAAACGCGCCCAGCCCGCGTGCCCAAATTCGCAGTGTAGGTTGAGTCTTCAGCGTTTCCTGCAAGACGTGCAGAATCGGCCCGATTTTGGCCTCATGCATATTGCCGAGAAACTTCAATGTCATGTGAAAGCCCTCGGGTCGGACCCAACGAATATCGCCTTGCGCCTCTCGCAAAAAAGATTGGACTTTCGCCATTTCTTCGACTACCGACACGGGTAGATTAGCTGCGATAAAGGCCCGAATCAACAGGGGGCGCTCTTCTTTTTTAGCGACGTATAAACCCTGATTCTACAATAGGAATCTCTAATAGCGCACGACGCACCCAATCAAGAGAAAGTTGTGAAAGTAAGGTTTTAATCCACTCACGGTTGCCCCATAGCTTGTACTGTCGAGAAACGAGCGTTCCATCCATGGAAAGGGCAAGGCAGGCAGTCCCAACCGGCTTGTCTGGTGTTCCCCCATCCGGCCCGGCGATCCCTGTCACAGCCACACCGATATCTGTGCCCAGGCACTTACGGACCCCGTCAGCCATCTCTTTGACCGTCTCTTCACTGACTGCACCATGCTGACGTAGGGTTTCTTCACTAACATCAAGGATCTGGCATTTTGCGCTGTCTGAATACGCAATGATCGTACCGAGAAAGTAGGTCGAACTGCCTGGAACGTTAGTCAGTCGATGGCTGACTAAGCCGCCAGAACACGCCTCGGCAAAACCGACGGTTTTGCCCTGTTCTTTGAGGAGCCGTCCCACCACCGCTTCCATAGTGACATCACCTTCCCCGTAAACGTACGCACCGATTTTCTCACGTAGCCGCTGAGCTAACATCTCTACCCGATCTTCGATCTCGCCCTCTTTGCCGCGCACAGTCACGCGCATGGAGATCTGCGGGAAATTGGCCCGAAAGGCGAGTTTCCCTTCGTCTTCGGCAATGACACCGGAGACCATCTCATCCAGCCCTGACTCACTAATGCCAAAGGTCTGAAACGTCTGGGTCAGAAAGACTTCGCCGCCGCCACGCGTCTCGCCTATCCACGCCATGACGGTTTCTTGCATCATAGGTTTCATTTCGCGCGGCACACCAGGCAGGATAACGAGGTGTCGGCGACCATGCGGCGTATCAAGATCGAGCCGATAGCCTGGCGCGGTACCAAGATGATTCGGGATAATCGTCGCGCCCTCCGGGAACCGGGCCTGCTTGAGGTTGTTCTCCGGCATCGTACGGTTGAGCGAAGCAAAGATTCTACGAATATTCTCTGCGACTTCTTCCGAGAACGTCAGCCCCAGCCCGGCAACTTTTGCCACCAGCTCAGTGGTCAGGTCGTCAGCCGTAGGGCCAATACCTCCGGTGGAGATAATCACATCCGCATGCACCATCGCCTGTTCCCAGGCCCAGATAATACGCTCCGGAACATCGCCGACCGTGACAATTGAAGTCACGTCCAGCCCGGCTTCAATGAGTTTGTCAGCAATATAATTAGAGTTGGTATCAACAACTTTGCCGGTAGTGATTTCGTCGCCCGTACTCAGAATGGCAGCCCGTTCAATCATAATAGTCCCCTCACAATCCCATTGGTTCCCAGCCGGCAGCACAGGAGAGCGTACAAGAGCAGCGCCAGCAAGAGCCCGAGAGTATCAAACAGGCACAAGAGAGAAAAGACGAGGTAAAGGAACGAGAGAGCCTGGCTCATCTCAGGATAACAGCGGACAAGTTTTGTCCGAGAGTTCTTGGAGGGGGTTTAATACGTGTCGGTGTGGTCAAAGCCTGCTTGCAGCCGGGCCGACGCCCAGAATGCATTTTTTGGACACCCTCTTTGGACTATCCAAGGCTCTTTTCCAGCTCAGGCCGGAAATCCGGGTGGGCGATTTCGATCAATGCTTCGGCGCGGCCTCGAAGGTCTTTACCCTTCATCCGGGCAGCACCATATTCAGTCACAATATAATCCGTACAGAAACGGGGCGTCGTCACGACCGCTCCGGATGCTAGGCTTGCAACGATTTTTGAGCGCTTACCGTCTGCGGTTGTTGACGGCAGGGCAATGACGGAAACTCCGCCCTCAGCCAGGGCCGCTGCTTCAACGTAATCGAGGCTACCGCCTACCCCGCTGATTTGTACCGGCCCAATGGTCTCGCCATTGCTCTGGCCGTGGAGGTCGATCTCTACTGCGGAATTAATGGACACAAAGCGGGGGAGTTTTGCCAGCTCCAGAATATTATGCGTCACATCAACGGTCGCCATTTCAACCAGCGCATTGTCTGCACAGAAGTCAAAAAACTCCTGGTCACCAGCCAACTCACCAGTCACGATCTTGGGAGTATGCTTCACATTCTCGATAAACTGGACGAGTCCCTGCGAGAGCATGCCCGAGTAGAGATTTACACCTCGTTTGTCAGCCAATCGACCAAGGACCGCGTCGGGCACAGAACCAATACCGAGCTGCACCCAAGAAGAATCAGGCACAAGGTCGAGCACATAGTCAACGATCTTGGTGTCCCGTTCACTTGAGTGCGGAGTCCTATACGTGCCCAAAGGTTCAGCAGACTCAAGTGCCAGATCAATCTTGTCAACCGGCACCCGGCTGTTGCCATGCGTCACCGGCATATTGGTATTGATCTCGGCAATCACCATTTTGGCGCTGTTGATAAAGTCCTGGTAGATGCTGACAGAAATACCTAAGCTGACCGTTCCATCCTGAGCCGGTGGAGAGACTTGAGCCAGAACCACATCCGGCTTGATAATCCCGTCTTTATTGACAATGCGGGTGATCTCGCTAAACCGCATAGGGGCGAAGCCGACCTTGCTCGGATCGTTTTCTTTAAACAGACGGCGAATCTGCGGGGCCGCTTGCCAAGTAACATAACGAAAGTTCGTGCCCAGCCCCTTATCAAGAAACGGATACTTTCCGAACGCCAGTCCGGAGTACACACTGAGATTTTGAAATCGCTCGACCTCTTGCTGAAATGCCGTGTAAAACGTCGTCGGCTCGATACACCCATGGGGGAAAATCACGATGCTGCCGTCGGGAATAGCGCCAACGGCTTGTTGGGGCGAGACGATTTTCATACGGTTCTCGGGTTCGGCGGTTCAGAGCCGGACTCGTTGAGACGGCTTATATAGCAGGCACCACTTCGTATTTGATTCCCTCTCCACGCTGCATCCGATCAAAGGCTTGACGCAGATCGGTGAGTGGATATCGGCCACTGATGAGATGTTGGGTCGGAAGCTTACCAGAAATCAGCATCTCGCAGGCTTGACGCACGGCGGACGGGTTAAAGTGGAATGGACTCGACAAGCGAATTTGATCGTAGTGTAGCCGAGTCGCATCCAGCGAGACTTTGGTGCCTTGAGGACAACCGCCAAAGAGGATGACCTGCCCACCAGGACGGGCAAAGAACAGCGACTCTTCCCACACGTGGGGCTGGGCAGTGCACTCGATCACAAGATCAGCGCCTCGACCACCGGTGACCGCTAGGACCTGTTCGCGCGCCGCTCCAGCCGGGCAAGCGATCACACTATATGCCCCAAGCTTTCGGGCGACTTTAGCCCGGTCAGGGTTTTTGGCCACCACGTGTACCCGCTCCATACCCAGCATCTTCAGGAGCATCAGATGCAACAGTGCAAACCCGCCTGCACCAATAATCACCGCCGTATCATCCGGAGTAAATTTTACCTGTCGCAGTCCAAATACTACGCACGACACGGGTTCAAGCAGGGCCGCTTCAACAAAGGGTAGCTTCTTGGGCTTCTCAAACATATTCGTGCGTACAATGCGGCCAGGCAGACTAACGTATTCGGCATAACCACCAAACGCCATGGTCGACATGAGTGAGGTACACAGGTTTTCCTGGTCATGTTGACAGTGAAAGCAGGTCCCACACGGACCGGTTGGGGCAAGCATGACCTCGTCACCCTCGCGAAAGTTTTTCACGTCGGCTCCGCGTGCGGCAATCGTGCCTGAGTATTCATGACCAAAGCGGGTTGGCGGCGGCATCTTGGGATGGCCACGCAAAAAAGCCTTGAGATCGGTGCCACACGTCAGGGCCGAACCAACCCTGACCACAACATCTTCCGGGCCCGGTTCAGGCACCGGTAATTCTTCACAGATCATCTGTTTCGGGCCGAGCAACATCACTGCCTGCATAGTCACAACTTCTCTCTCCTCACCACTCGTCCTACCATAACAACGGGCGGACATGAAAATGATAGTGATTCGGAATCTGCCGCATATTATGGTCGAACATCCATTTGGGGAATTTCCCGGTATACTTTTGTTCGGCGACCATATTCAGAGCGTCTTCCATAAACGTAACCTCTTCCGGGTTGACATCGATCCGGTGCTCGCCAAGGACGGCAATCGGCACTTCACACGAATCACAGTCGAGAATGGTGAACCGGAAAGGGGCATGAAACTCGGCATACCATTGTGTATAATGGGCCATCTCACAAAGATCACAGATCCGACCAGTCGCCATCTTTCCGGTTGAAGGTGGTTGATGGTCAAGAGGCTGGGGCTGAGCTTTCCCGCTGTTTATCCGTTCCGTCACAAACCCCAGGATCTTTTTCATATAGACCCGATCTTCCGGGCTGATATTGCTGACTTTCGTTTTCACCACGACACCCGGTGTTGCATCGGCTTTTTGGCCAAGAATGGTAAACGCAAGTGGATAATGGAATGTGACGAACCGATTGCTTTCCCCCTGAGGGGCACCCTGTGAGAGCCACGCTGGGTGGTCAACCACCGTGTGGTCAGCCACCGTTCGTCCTTCCTGTACGATTTTCAATCACCCCAATAGCGCTCTTCAGCGCTCTGTCTCATCGAGCGCTCACCAATCCGATGGGCTATATTACGCGGCAGGCAAACGAATATCAACCTGACCGGTCGGTCAGCACTGACTTTTTTGTGGTGGGTGGGAGAAATCTATGAGTGTACAAAAATCTCGCTATTCCGCAGCGGAAGCCATTGCCAACGTACCAGAGGGAGCGACTATCTTGGTTGGAGCATTCGGCGTCCTCCAGGGATGGCCCCATGAATTACTATTTGCCCTGAGAGATCAAGGAGTTAAGGACCTTACGCTGATCTGCAATTCCCCTGGGTTCGGGCCGCTTTCTCCTCAAATTTTGTCAGAAAATGGCCAGATCAAGAAGTTAATCGCTTCATTTGGCGGCTACTCCTACCGCACGACCACGTTGTCTGAGCAAATTGGACGGGGTGAAGTTGAGTTCGAAATGGTACCACAAGGGACATTGGTCGAACGGATACGGGCTGGCGGAGCGGGAATTCCCGCTTTTTTCACACCCACGGGCGTTGGAACGGTGGTCGCGGAGGGGAAAGAAAAGCGCGTCTTCAATGGCCGCGAGTACCTACTGGAAACAGCTCTACGTGCCAACTTTGCACTGATTCGGGCCTATAAAGCCGATATCGCAGGCAACCTAGTCTATCGTCGGACAGCCCGGAATTTCAACCCGCCATTTGCCACAGCTGCTGACGTTACCCTTGCTGAGGTCGATGAGATTGTCGGGTCTGACCAGCTCGATCCAGAAGCAATTGCCACCCCAGGCATCTTTGTTCAACGTCTTGTGCAGCGGGAAGAGCTCCTCGAACGCGAGACCGTTTTTGAGCTCATGCGCACAAGGCAGAAGCGTAAAAGTGGCAGAAAATGCAGCAGGGACGGCAAATGGCGTAACCCCCGAACTCATGGCCCTACGGGCTGCGCGCCTTTTAGAGTCCGGACAATACGTGAACCTTGGCATTGGTATGCCAACTTTGGTGTCGGACTTCATTCCTGCCGATGTGACGCTGCACGCAGAGAACGGTCTTCTGGGGTACGGTCCATTGGCAGCTTCTGTGTGGAGAAGATCAAGGAGATTTGGATCTCTACAACGCCAGTTCTCAGCTTGTGACCTTACAGCCTGGGGCAAGTTTTTTTCATAGTGCAGATGCCTTTGCTATGGTCCGAGGAGGGTATGTGGACAGTGTCATCTTGGGTGGATTTCAGGTCGCATCAAATGGTGATCTCGCCAACTGGAAAGCTCCGCATATGTCTGCGGGGTCAGTAGGCGGAGCCATGGACCTCGCAGCAGGAACACGGATGCTTATTGTCGTCATGAGTCACACCACTAAGAATGGCGAGTCAAAACTCCTCCCAACCTGTACCTACCCGCTCACCGCACGTGCATGCGTCTCCTGGGTAGTCACGAATTTGGCGCTGATTCAAGTTACATCCCTGGGCTTTGCCTTGAAAGAACTCGCCCCAGGTGTCACTCTCGATGAGGTACAGCAAGCCACCGCCGCACCACTGCACGTCGCGGAAGATCTGAAAGAGATGGAGTTCTAGACATGACCGTATCTCAAGAACAATCTTGTCAACGTGCTTCCGCTTAGGGACATTTTTCGGCGGGCTCACCAAAAAAAGCGGCGGGGGAATTGCCTCGGACGATCGGGAGTTAGCCGAAGCGCAAACGCGAAATGTCTGCAGACAAGGGGAACGAAGCCGGAGCGACTCCCCTGCCCTTCAGTGCCAGCGCGGTAACGGGTTCCCTTTTTCCGTCAACAATCCGTGATACTGCTCTTCCAGGAAACGCTTATGCTGCGCTTCGGCCTGACAAATCGCATGCAGGACGCGCCGGGCCAGCGGCTCTTCGATCTGTCGTTCTAGAGCGTAATAATACCTGAGGGACTTCTGTTCTTTGGCGAGCGCCAGCTCAAAGAGCGTCTGCACCGGGTCGGCTGCGTCATCATGCCGGCAGGTCTCACGCCACTGTCTCACCGTGTCTATTTGGGGCGATTGGTCGTACTGTAGGAGACGAATTTTTTGCAGCGCAGCCTGTAATTCCGGATCGTCTTCCCACTCAATCCCTTCGACAAGGTCGCCGAAGTGCTGTTCTTCTTCTCTGGCAAACTCCCGAGCGGCAAATCGGGCTGCTGGGGTAGGAGCAACATCAGCCGCAAGCAGGTAGAAATCGATGGCTCGGAGTTCGTCCTTCAGTGACTCGCCAATAATCTTGTAGGCAAGGTCTTCCATCTGATGCCCCTTTCCTTTTTGGATGCGCGTGCGGTCCGCTGCCCTTCCTCTGTTACTGATGAAGGGCAAGTACGGGACAGCCAGCCTCGCGCACCATCTTCTCAGTCAGACTGCCTAACAGCAGATGAAACATTCCAGTGAAGCCTTGCGTCGCCGTGATCAGCAGATCAGCCCCGACGTCCTTCTCCATTTCAAGAAAAGTCCCGGCCGCATCGTTGCTTACATGCACATGGGGCTCCTACTGCACACCGTTCAGATACGTTTGCGAAACTGCGGCTAGCCGCTCTTCGACAACCTCCTCTGCCCAAACAAGACTCGACCCCACACTTTCACCGGGATGATACACATCCCGTTGGAGATAGTTATCTTCGGTCGGAACCACATGCAGGGGACACACAACACTGTCATGCTGTTCCGCAATCTGCCGCGCACAGATGAGGGCCGCGGCTGATCTTTCTGCAATATCACCGGGAACAAGGATATTGCGGAACGAGGCAGTTTCCGGCACCTCGTCTTCTTCGCGTATGGTCAGCACCGGACAGGTAGACTCACGCACAACCTTTTCCGCAACACTGCCCAAAATGAGATGCGCGAATCCAGTCCTGGCGTGGGTCGTCATGACCACCAGATCGGCACCGAGTTCCTTCCGTGCCTGAAGAATTCCGGCCGCCGGATTGCTATTGAATTGCGTAATGATCGCGTAGCGTGACCCGTCGAGATATTCCTGGGCAATGGCCTCTAATTGTTCACGTGGAATCCATTCGGTAGCTCCGACAGCCGCCCCACCCCTTTCATCTGGTCGATACACCTTTCTCAATAGATCAAGCTCATCAGTCGGGACGACGTACAAAAGATAAATTGCGCCGCCTCCCAACTGGCCAAAGTGTCGCGCATGAGACAACACCTGTGGTGAAGTATCATCGAGATATATGGGACACAAAATATTACGAAATGTCTCGGCCATGGCTTTGGCCTTCCTTATCCACTTAGAGAGGGCCGTCTCCACCTCGCCGCCAGCCTCCTCGCTTTCGCTCAAATTATGTCTGGGGTTATTCCTCTACTGCACGACGAAATACTTCCCTCCCGTAGACCAGTGCACCGGTTACGTGACCGCTAGAGGTGGTGGTTCCAAGCCCATCAATGCCTGATTCTGTCATCACGGAATGGATTTTCACAGCATCGCGCTGTTGGTGCGCATAGTCTTGCAACTGGCGCGTGACGGCATCAAAGGTGTCACGGTTAGCAATTTTGAGATCCTGGTTTTCGTGATGATTCACGACGAGTTCCGAACCGGGCACAGTCAGATCAATCCGGACCTTATAGGATTCACTCCTCCAGTGATGACGTGTCAGTGATTCAACAACCACTCGGCAGCGCGTAATACGGCTATAAAAGGTGTCGAGCTTTTCTGCCTTCCCACGAATGGTTGTTGCCAGGCTTTTAGAAAGATGAAGATCGCGAGAAACGATTTGCACTGGAAGTTGTATAGTCCTACTCCTTTAGCGGTTTGTGTTCACTAAACACAGAAAAAGCTTTGACCAGTATTGTCATACACAGTGGAGGGGCACGCGGCGGGGAAGAGGCCGTACAACCCGAATATCGTATACTTTTTAGAGGTTTAGGATGGCAATGAAGCCGGACTTGGACAGTCTGGTTGGGCGGGTGTGGGCAGTCGAAGCTTCCGAGTTGGGGGAGCGGAGCAGCCGTATTGCTCCTGAGCGCGCATGTGTGGCAGGTGGCCTCCGTTGCTGAGTGTCGTGGACGGTTTTGCCCTTGTCACAAGCTTTCTGCAAACGCTACTGACTTCCACCTATCACTCTTCCTGTCGGAATCAAGAGCGAAATTTTAATTTTAGTTCTTCTAATACATATTTCTATGGGATTTCAAGGAAATTCCACGCGGTAATGCCTACAGAAAAGACTACCAGGCAATGATATGTGAGGGCATACGCTTACTATATTCTCCTCGCAGATCTGCGCCGCCGTGCAGGGTTCCATGCTTTTTATCAATGCGAATACCGAGTACGTCGCCTTCGCTCCAAGCAGGTTTGACTTCGATCTGGTGCCCACGTGCTTTAAGTGCGCGGCATACGTCCTCGGGAACCCGCTTTTCAACACGGAGCAAGCCGGGAACAGACGCATGCGGAGAGAAGCTCGACGGAAAATGCGCGGTGGAGAAGCGCGGCGTTTCAATGGCGTCCTGTACCTCCATCCCAAAATTAGCGACATTCAAGAAGAACTGGAGCGTCCACTGATCTTGTTGATCTCCGCCCGGCGTACCAAACACCATGCACGGCTTGCCATCCCGCATGACCAGTGTCGGAGTAAGTGTGGTGCGTGGCCGCTTGCCCGGCACCAATGCGTTCGGATGACGCGCATCCAGGAAAAACATCTGCACCCGGGTACCAAGTGGAAAGCCGAGACCCTCTATCACCGGTGAGGACGGAATCCAGGCCCCGCTTGGAGTGAAGGAGGCCATATTGCGCTCTTTATCGATCACGGTCACATACACCGTTCCCGGGCCCCAGCTGCGTGCGGCAAAGACCTCTTCACCTTCAAGCAGAGCGGCTCCAGTTCGTGGATTGCCGGGCCTCTGCTCTAGAGATGCTCGTCCGTTATCGATCAATTCACGCCGACTTGCCGCATAGTCTTTGGACAGTAAGCCAGCCAGCGGAACATCCACAAAATCAGGATCGCCGTAATACTGCTCACGATCAGCAAAAGCGAGCTTGGCCGCTTCTGTCACGGTATGAATATAATCCGCGCTATTGTGGCCCATGTTGTCGAGATCAAAACCTTCGAGAAGAGCAAGCTGCTGGAGGAACACCGGCCCCTGGCTCCAAGGCCCGCATTTGTATACATCGTAACCATGGTAGTTCAGCGTAACCGGCTCTTCGATTTGACACTGAAAGGCAGCCAAGTCCTCTGCCGTCACGAGTCCCGCGTATTCCTTGCTGTGTGCAGCAATAATCTGAGCAATTTCGCCTTCGTAGAATGCAGCCCGCGCGGCTTTGAGGCTGCCGACCCGGTCGCCAGTACATTGTTCCTCTGCTGTCATAAGATGGCGAAACGTGCGAGCTAAGTCCGGATTGGTCAACAACTGCCCGACATCGGGCAGCCGTCCACCGGGCAGGTATACTTTTGCCGAAGAGGGCCAGTGCTTCTGAAAGCGTTCCGCATTGCCGGCAATGGAAAAATCCATATTCAGATATTCCGGTGCCGGTCCACGCAGCGCCGCATGCATAGGGAATCCGTCTTGCGCCAGCTCCAGAGCCGGTTCAACCACCTGGGTGAAACTGCATGTCCCCAACCGCTGGAGGACAGACAGATAGGCATCTGGCGCAGCGCACGGCCCGGCGGATATCACTCCATTGAACGGCAAAAGCGTAATATCGTGCTGCTGACACCACTCAATCGTTGCAGCTTTTGGAGCGACCGTATTGCCGTTGATGGAAAAAACTTTCTTCTCCACGGCGCTGTAGGCAAGGGCGGAGAGCTCGCCACCGAAGGTATGCATATGGGGATTCAGCACCCCCTCGGCAAGCGCGGCCGCGACAGCGGCATCAAATGCGTTGCCCCCAGCGCGAAGAATCCGCATCCCAGCTTCAGCGGATAGATAGTGTTCAGTAGCAATCATACCTTTGGTGCCCATCAGGGTCGGACGATACGTCATATGTCACTCCTTTGAGAATAGAGACAGAACGGTTATCTGTGCGCTTCCTCACTCACCGCCAGCACTTGCTCCTGTACCGCGTCTGGCGGACACAAGGAAAGAAACCAGCGCCCGCCAAGTAAGAGAAGCGCAATGTCATCGGCAATACCAAAAAACGGGAGAATATCGGGGATAAGATCGATCGGCAAAAGCAGATAACACACCGCGCCGACCACAAGCGCCTTAGCACGCATAGGCACCCGCCGGTCTCGAAACAAGCGCCAGAACACTTTTGCGAACTGGGGCAGGTTACGCACCAGCTTAAGGAGCTGAAAAGGCGAAAGACTTGCGGAGCGTCTCATTATTATAGACTTTACCTTAGGCAAGATCAGTGAAAAATATGTCTCCGATACTCAGCGTGTCTGCTACAATACGCGCATTCGGACGGTTCGTGAACCTAAGAGGGTATCTAATAAGTGTCGCGGTGGCCAAAGCCCGAGCGAAAGCCGGGTGATGCCCAGAATGGACTTTTTGGATACCCTCTAAAGCAAAAGGCTGAGAGACAATCATGCACATCCTCGTGGTTGAAGATGAGGCAAAAGTCGCTAGTTTTATTCGACGTGGCCTGGAGGCCGAGCATTATAGCGTTGATATTACCTCGGATGGCGAGGCTGGACTGACTCAGGTCTTTGACCAGGATTATGATCTGATCATACTAGATGTCATGCTGCCGAAGCGCGACGGCCTGAGCGTCCTACAAGAGATGCGTAGACATAACCTGCGGGTGCCGGTCTTGATGCTCACCGCTCGAGATACTGTGGTCGATAAAGTCGAGGCCCTGGATCGCGGGGCGGATGATTACTTGACCAAACCGTTTGCGTTCGAAGAGCTACTGGCGCGCATTCGGGCCTTGCTCCGCCGTGGGAGTCAGACTCAGGCTGCAGTATTGACCTTAGCGGATCTTCGGCTCGATCCCGTCTCACGTGAAATTACACGCGCAGGCAAGCGGATTGAGTTAACAGCAAAAGAGTTTGCGCTGCTTGAATTCTTTTTACACCAGCCAGGCCGAGTGCTCAGCCGCGTCGTGATAGCCCAACATGTATGGGGCGTGGACTTTGATACGTTTACGAACGTCATCGATGTGTATGTGAATTATGTGCGCAAGAAGATTGATGCTGACTTTAGCCCAAAGCTGATTCATACCGTGCGCGGGGTCGGCTATGTGCTGAAGGAGGCTGAGGTCTAGCCTATGCTGCCCCACAGTCTGCGCGCACGACTCACGCTGTGGTATACGGCGTTACTGACTGGGATGCTGATCTTCCTTGGGGTGGCAGCATTGATTCTGCTCGACCGCGGTTTGCACGAAAACATTGATGCCTCCCTCAAG
>CAZBUD010000019.1:0-5115 GCA_964495015.1 uncultured Enterobacteriaceae bacterium
AAGAAGCCAGGAGCACAATTCCTCCTATCAGGTTTGCAGCTAGAACCAGCACACTCCACAGTAACCCAAAGGCAAAGGCCTCATCCTGTCTCGTTCCCCACAGTGCGAGAAAGGCGACATAGCCGCCTTCGCGTAGCCCAAGACCGCCGAAGCTGATTGGTAGGGCACTCATGATCTGGACTAACGGGATAAAAAGCATCAAATACCAAAACGGGACAGCCAGCCCGATCGAGTGCGCAACCAATCCTTGCAAACCGAGCTGAAACAGATGGAAAAGAAAAGCGACCCCACAGGCCCAGGCGACGAGCTTTGGGTGCGTTTGATACGGCACGATAAGCCGCTCCACAGACCGCCAGACAACATTCTGTGGCGAACTCATCCATGAGAACAGCCGCGGGAGCCCCCACCAGGAGAGCAGCGTCCCGCCCGCCGCGGTAATCGTGCCGTAGTACAGCTCAACCGGGAGCACGGTTGGACCAAATACGAGAAAGCCGAGCGCACTCACCCACACCAGCATAACCAGTCCGCTCACGCGGTCGGCAAGCACCGATTGTAGTGCAGTACCAAGGCCTGCGTTTCCTCGTGCGAGTAAAAATCCTCGCCCGACATCGCCCGCCACAATACTAGGAGCAAAAAGATTGAGGTACATGCCAGCAAAGTAATAGACTACGAATGTCCTGAGAGGCTGTGCGAGACCAAGCGGGCGGGCCAACAGCCGCCATTTATACGCGCTGACGATCTGCCCAAGCACATAGCCGATGAACGCAAAGGCAATATAATCCAGACGGGCCCCGCGCAGATGTTGGGCAAAGCGCACAACATCGACTGAGTACACAAGGATGGAAAGCAGCCCAAGACTAATGCCAATCTTGAGCCAACGCGATGAGGCGAACCGCAACAGGCTACAACCTTACAGACAAAAAGGCCGTACGTGCGCCATGTCAGCCTCGTAGCCTAAGCATCTACCGTCTCGCCACACAGCACGCCCCCATCGAGATGCGTCATCGTGTTTACCGCATGGATGGTCGTCTTCCCATTCGGCAAGACGGAGACTTCACTTACTCCCGTGTTGCCGATTTTCTCGATCTGACGAAACTGGCTCGCATCCAAACCGCGGCAGTGAAGCAAGAAAGCCCGGACGGCCCCGCCATGGGTAATAATCACGATGTGTTCTCGACTATGTTTGCGTGCGAGTTCTTCCACAGACTGTAACAGACGCCCTTGGAAATGCGCAAAAGTCTCTCCCCCCCCGCGCGGCACATCCTCGCCCGCTCGCCACCGCTCCCACTCCTCGGCATGCTGGGCAATAATCTCAGCCGAGGTGAGCCCACTCCATGTTCCTATGTCCATTTCGCGCCACGCCTTCGTATGACGGGGAGTCACTCCGAGCACTGCCCCAAGAATCTCTGCGGTCTGGCGGGCACGACTCAAATCACTAGTATAGAGAGCCTGGACGCGGCGACCTTCAGCACGGAGTTGCCACGCTAGCTGACGTGCTTGGGCATGGCCCGTTTCGCTCAGAGGCGTATCGGCGTGCCCCTGCCAACGGTTCTCCTGGTTCCAGAGGGTCTCCCCGTGTCGGACCAAGAGCAATCGAACGCCCGTATCCATCCCGATCTCTCTCATATTATGGAGGAAGTTTTTCCGGGCTAGCAGTCGGGTCTAGCCAGCCTCGGTACAGCTCCATAGCACGTCCGCGTGGAGATTACCATGATCCGTTGGCGTTTCGGGTCGGATATGGTAGCACGAAGCCAGCGTAGGTGCGCGGAGGACGAGAATGAAGTACGGCACGTTTTTGCCTCATCTCGGGGCGCTCGCTCAGCGAGATGCCCTCGCCCGTATCAAGACAACGGCTCAGACGGCTGAGGCCCTAGGCTTCGATTCTGTTTGGGTTGCCGATCACATCATTACCCCAAAGCAGATCGCCTCTCGTTATCCCTACAGTCACAATGGCTCTTTTCCACTTGACCCGCGCGCCCCGCTGCTTGAACCGCTCAGTGTTCTGAGCTTTGTCGCTGCCTGTACGCAGACAATTCGGCTGGGAACAGCCGTTCTCGTGCTCCCGTACCGGAATGCCATTGTGACCGCCAAGACGCTTGCCACGCTCGACGTCCTGTCTGCTGGCCGGCTGATCTGCGGTGTTGGCGTGGGGTGGATGGAAGAAGAATTTGAAATACTGAATACACCGTTTTCTGAACGTGGCCCGTTGAGTGAAGAAAGCATTGCTGTTTTGAAAGAGCTCTGGACAAACGAAAATCCATCCTTTTCAGGCCGGTTTCACCAGTTCGCCGACGTAGGTTGTGAGCCACGTCCTGTCCAAAAACCGCATCCGCCCATTTGGGTCGGCGGTCATACCGGACCGGCTTTGCGACGTGTGGTCCAATACGGTGACGGCTGGCCAGCGGTTGTTTTCAGTCCCCAAGAGTTTGCTGAGCGGGTCGACACACTCAAAGAAAAAGCGGCCAAGGTCGGCCGCGACGTATCGACGATTACTCTGTGCGTCTCGCCACGCGGCAAAAAGCCGGATGAGATCCTTGACGATATTCCGCGCTATCAAGAACTGGGTGCCACGTATCTGTATTTAGCCTTTTTCAATTTCGCACGGACGTATGAGGATATGATGCGAATGGTGGAGAAATTTGCTCGGGATGTGAAGTTAGTATAATGCTCGCAAGCCTCTAGAGACACGACGCCTTGGTGTGTCGGATGACTTTCGGGTGCAGGAGTGGATACACTAGCCACCCCGCTGCCCAGTGCGTGCGGTGAGATGCGAGCGAGATAAGGAAAATAGGCTATGAAGCGTTTAATAACGGGGCACGATCAGTCCGGGAAATCCGTCTTTGTGAACGAAGGTGAGTTGCCACGTCAGCTCGCACATGCGGCTGGCGGGTTCGGCATCACCCAGGTCTGGGCCACGGAATGGGTGCCGGTATTGCCTGCGCCCGGAGGAGATCCAGCATTGGAGCGACACAAATTTTTTCCGGGCCATGGGGGCACGCGGTTCCTGATCGCGCGATTTCCGCCGGCGGCCGCAGCAGAGCAAGCGGCGCAAGGGGAGTCGACGCGGAGGCCGCAAGCCAGGAGTTCTTCGCCCACTTCCCGGGACTGCAGGAACTGATGGCGCCCGATAACTCGGGTATGCACGCATCCCATACGGTCGACTACCGCGTCGCGCTCTCCGGTGAGGTCGATCTCGAACTAGACGATGGGGTCGTGAAGCGGCTCAAAGCCGGCGACTGCTACGTGCAGAACGATACGCGGCATGCGTGGCAGAATCCAGGCGGCGGCGACTGCGTTGTAGCCGTCGGAACCAGAGCTCGTCGATAGGACGACCTCACATGAGAAAACTCGGTTGCTTCTGTGCATCATCATGATAAGGCACAGGAATACAAAGTCTCCGGATAAAGAAACGCACTATGCATCTATCTCGCACAAGATTCTTTTCCAAAACTTTTCGGCGCTTTCCATCCTATCTTGTCCTCTTGTTGTTCAGTGTGACTTCCTGCTCCGAGCCAGAAGTCTATAACCCCATGGTCGAGATCTCGAATGTCGAATTGACGCGTCCAGAGAAAAACGTCCTGCGCATCACGCTCGACTACGAGTTAGCACCTGAGTTCAGGATCCCGCTGCCTTATAAAGAAATCGTTGTCTCTCCACTGGAGCCGCAAGCCAAAATCCTCGTCGCTCTTGAAGAGTTCATCCTCTCGGTTGATACGGTCATCGTCAAAATGGGTATTCCTCCGGAAGCCGGTCTTAATTGGGAAGATGTCAGCGACGAAGAGCAGTGCTGTATCGTGTCATTAAAAGGACTTGTGGAAGAGGGTAGCAAATCACGTTATGAGCGGATCAGTAATGAACTGCGCGTTGTGCCCCCGCAGCTTTCCCAGTAATCACAACGGGGGGAACGTACCCATGGAGACACTATGGCAACTATCATCGATGCAGACATGCATTTACTTGAGCCGCATAGCATTTTGGAAGAATATACTGAGCCCGCTTACCGGGAGCAGGTGATTCAAATTGCCAAAGACCGAGAAGGCATCGACTGTTTAAAAATCAATGGCGATCTGCGAAGCGACCGCAATATGGCGATTGCCGCGGCGTGTACGCCCGGCGGCTTGTCTGACCCGCAGAAGGCGCGCACGATGTCCTGGCATGACATGGTGCCTGGCGGCTACGACCCTTACGTCCGCTTACAAGACATGGACCCTGAAGGCATTTCGGTTGCCTTTTTCTATCCTACGCTGTGGTTGATTTATGACGACCTGACCGACCCCCAGGTCGGGGAAGCGGCATGGCCGGTCTATAACGACTGGCTGGCAGATATCTGCAAACCCTACCTGAACCGTTTTTATAGCGTCGTCCCCCTTCCACTCCAAGACGTGGACGAGGCGGTCGCAGAGATGCGCCGCGTCGTCACCGACCTCGGCATGCCGGCGGTGTTTATTCGACCCGACCCGTTCAACGGCCAGCGCCTCAACGTTCCGGCCTATGCCCCTCCGTGGTGTGAAGCGCAGGAGTTGCAGGTGCCCATTGCCCTTCACGGCAGCTTTGGCACAGAAATGCCGACCTTGGGCGAGGAGCGCCATAAAGATCCCTTCTTTTTTCGCATGGTGTGTCATCCCAGGGAGCAACAGGCTGCGTGCATGGATATTATCTGCGGTGGAGTATTGTCCCTGTTCCATGCACTTAAAGTTGCGTTTCTAGAATCCGGTTGCGGCTGGCTGGGCGATCGGCTCGACCGTATCGACGGTCACTTTGACACTATGGGCCACTACGTGCCGCGGATCAAAAAGCGGCCCGGCGAACACTTTTGTGAACTCTGCTTCATCTCCATGGATCCTGACGAGACCACCCCGAGCCGTATTGCTGATATGGGGCTAGAAGAGTGCGTTTTTTGGGGTTCAGGCTACCCGCACTTTGACTGTATATTCCCCGCTGTGGTGGATCAGGTCAAAGAAGCCTGCGCCAAGCTTCCTACACTCGTGCAGCAAAAAATTATCGGTGAGAACGCCAACCGATTGTACAATCTCTAGCCCAGTTCCGATGGCTGCGCTGTAGGAATACAAACAAGGAGAGCAAAGAGTGGACTTAGCCTATTCCAAAGAAGATGAG
>CAZBUD010000019.1:5125-19722 GCA_964495015.1 uncultured Enterobacteriaceae bacterium
GATGAGGCCTTTCGCAAAACGGTTCGAACCTGGCTGAAGGTAAATCTTCCCAAGAAAGACAAAACTACGAGTGACCTGCCACCGAACGATCCCAAACGCGTTCAGCGCGCCAAGGACTGGCAGCGCAAGCTGCACGAGGCGGGCTATGTTGCCCTGGCCTGGCCTAAAGAGTACGGCGGCCAAGGCAACCCTGATGTCATGCGCCAGACCATAGTGAATGAAGAACTGGTCTTGGCACGGGCACCTGGACTAATCGGCGCATCAGGCCTGACTATGCTCGGTCCAACCCTCTTACAGGTCGGTTCAGAAGAGCAAAAGCGCCGTTATTTACCCGAAGTCTTGACAGCTGAAGAAATATGGTGCCAGGGCTACTCTGAGCCGGGCTCGGGTTCTGATCTAGCCTCGCTGCGTACTACAGCCGAACTCGTCGGCGACACATTCATTGTCAACGGCCAAAAGGTCTGGACCTCGGGCGCACAGTTTTCAGACTGGATGTTCTGTTTGGTTCGCACCGATCCGGATGCGCCCAAGCACCGAGGCATTTCGTACATCCTGATTGATATGAAAACGCCGGGCATCACCGTCCGACCGCTTGTCCAAATGACTGGAGATGCGGGCTTTAACGAAGTCTTTTTTGAAGACGTTCGCGTACCACGCGAAAATCTCGTAGGCGAGCTTAACCAAGGCTGGCTGGTTGCCAACGCGACACTTTTCCACGAACGCAATATGCTAGGCTCAACTACGCGCACCCAGCTCATGATGCAGAATCTCGTCCGCCTGGCACGCTCCCATCAGCGCTATGGTAAACCCGCCGCACAAGATCCCATCATCCGGCAGAAACTGGCTGACCTGACCATACGGGTAGAGGCCATGCAGTACCATTCCTACCGGCAGCTGACTGACGCTACGAAGGGCCGTGCACCGGGGATTGGTGCTATGGTCAACAAACTGGTGGGAACCGAGCTCAACCACGATATCTGTGCCCTGGCCTTAGAGCTTATGAATTCCTACGCTCCGCTCAACCGCGGTGCTACCCATGTCATCGACAATGGCATTTGGCCATACGAGTTTATGTTTACGCTTGGGCTTATTATTGGTGGCGGGACTTCCCAGATTCAGAAGAATATCATCAGCGAGCGCGGGCTCGGCATGCCGAAGTCACGCTAACGAGACAAGGAGCTGGGGATTAGGGGCTGAGGGAAAACAGGAGTAGGAAGAGAGTATGGATTTCGGTTTATCGGAAGAGCAAGATTTGCTGCAAAGTTCAGCCAAAGAGTTTCTCATGCAAGAATGTCCGCCACCGTTTGTGCGCGCTCTGCTGGACGATCAAGACGGCTTCTCACCTGAGCTGCATCGTAAGATGGCGGAGCTGGGCTGGACCGGCGTACTCGTTCCAGAGAAGTACAGCGGCCTGGGGCTCAGCATGCTTGATGCGGCCCTCTTATTGGAAGAAATGGGAAGAGCGGTTGTGCCCGGCCCGTTTCTCTTTTCCTCTGTGCTCGCCACATTCGCCATTATGCAAGGCGGTAGTGCGGGGCAGAAAAAAGCGTGGTTACCTCGACTGGCTGAGGGCGACGCAATCGGCACCTTGGCATTTCTTGAAGCCAGTGATCGTCTTGACGCGGCTGGGATCACGCTCAAAGCAAAGAAAAAATACGGCGACTATACACTGAGCGGCACCAAGATGTTCGTGCCGTTTGCCTTGATCGCGGATGTGTTGGTTGTTGCGGTGCGGACCAGTAATGAAGGTGAAAAAGGAGTGAGTCTTGTATTGGTGGAACGTGATGCACCAGGCTTGACCATCAAGCCGTTAGACATTTTTGATCGCACCCGACGGGTGTCCGAAGTGCACTTCAACAATGTACCGATCAGCGGTTTTCTGAGTAAAGAAGGGAAGGGCTGGAAATTGCTCGCTCGGCTTCAGGACATGGCGTGTATCGCGCTCGCTGCGGACAGTCTAGGCGGAGCGCAGCAGGCACTGCACATGGCAGTCGAGTACACTAAAGTCCGCGAGCAGTTTAATAGCCCCATCGCCTCCTTTCAGGCCCTCAAACATATGGCCGCAGAAATGGTTAGCGAAATTGAACCTGCCCGGTCGTTGGTGTGGTATGCGGCCCATGCCTTTGCGACTCGCTCCCGCGAGACATCCCGCGCAGCATCTGTCGCCAAGGCACGGCTGTCTGATGTGTATTCGCGCACGACCAACCGGGCAGTCCAGATGCACGGAGGGATGGGTTTCACCTGGGAACACGACATGCACTTCTGGTTCAAGCGGGCCAAGTGGAACGAGTTTGCCTTTGGCGACGCGACCTATCACAGGGAACGCATCGCCAAGTTCGACGGGTTTTAACCTGACACACGGCATGGCTGCTATCGTGCCTCTCCAACCGCTCTTCGCTCTCGATCAGCAATCTCAAAGGAGACGTATCCGCTTGCATGCAACCGCCGCACTAAAATAGGTGTAGGAGTGAAAGGAAGGGTGCATTGGAATAAGGTAAGAAAATGTGAGA
The DNA here is from genome assembly GCA_964495015.1 of uncultured Enterobacteriaceae bacterium. Lineage (GTDB taxonomy): Bacteria > Desulfobacterota > Binatia > Bin18 > Bin18 > Bin18. Next base: position 7,636 of record CAZBUD010000019.1, read on the forward strand.
GACTTTTGTCATGTCTATACTTTCTTCCGCTGTGATATGTCTGACGCTCTTTGGTGTCACCCCTCTTGCCCGTGCCCAACCAGAACCATACATTCCGTTCGGCGCTGTGTGGAATTTGACCTTGGCTCAGACGGAAAAATTATCGACTCTGGAGCGGGACGCAAACGGCAGCCTCAAGACGGCGTCTATCATCCGTACCGGTGAAGAAACCATTCTGTTTGCCACGTGGCGGGAACGGACCGTCACACTGCAGATTGACCGTGCTTTCGGCCTCTATGCAATTGGTATCGAGTTAGTCCCTGAAACAATCCAGCACTCGCTAGCCGCCGATGATTCGAGGTTACGCGATCTTGAATACCGTGCTCCCATGCGGATGGCCATAGTCAATAAATATGGCAAGCCGCACGGTATGTCCGGCCTGTGGGAGGCACTCGACGTGAACGCGTTACAGGACTCTTTGTGGAAAAAAACGCACGTGGTCGATTGGTTTTACGCCTTGTCCTGGCTGATTTGGGAAGGCCATGAGACACGGATTGCAGTGGGCGAACAGGAAATCTGGTATGTCAGCCAGACGTGGCTCGGACAGCGCAAACAGGCCCGATCCCTACTTGAACAGCATGCACTCACGGCCCACGACAGCGATCTGGTACGCCTGGCCGAGCGGCAGCAACGCCTGGACCAAGCACGGGATGCTATCTCCGCTCGGGCGGAAGAGTTCGAACCGTCGCTCTAAGCAATGGAACGCTGGCGCTCTTTCCAGCATTTTATTGCTCAGAGGCACTTGTGATGACTTCCGACCGGCGGAATTATTTACGTCAGAGACGACAGCAACCACAAACGCGGAGAGAGCATCTGTGTCGACTCTTGGGGAGGCGCCACTTCTCTCTGCTCTTTTTGGTGGTCGCTTCCACTACAACATTGTTATGGGTCTCTTCAGCCCATGTCTATGCAAATACAGACCAACGCCTCTTTGCTCGAACCGAGCCTATACCGAGACTGGAGCTCAGTAGCATGGGTGGAGGTGGCAGTAATGGCCGTGCGACCTCACGGACACCGTTCAAGGTCAGACTGACCGGCTTCCTGCACGCACTAACCAAGCAGCGGGCAATACTCGGGCTTGTCACATTCGATATTTCTTCACTCAACAAATCATATCTGTTCGCACTCGCCGCCTTGGAAGCGGTCGACCAACCTCGGATATCTCCACGTAAAATCCTCCGGACGATTCGGAGGTACGAAAACAACTTCGACGTGGTCGGCCCCAGCCGGCTCCTCTCCAGGATCGCAAATGCAGATCCGGGCACCTGTATCACCCTGACCGGTTTCTTGACCCTGCGGACCAGAAGGCTGCAGATCATAGCAGTAGAGACACAACCGCATGGCGCCCAGAATGAGCTTTCCACCCGCCTACCTAGAGACCAACACTCCCTGCACTCGTCTCCGCTGAACAACAACGGAGTCATTCCACGCTACGTACGGCCCTGCAAGCAGAGTCGCCAGAACGTTCAGCCCGAGACAAGCCACTTTGATATTTTCCTGGCAGGCGAAGGGTTATGGACGAGTGATTGTCATACTCGAATAGCAAGAGGGCGGGTGATAAGAGCGAGCAGACCGCGGAGGTCAAATAGGCCCAGTCCCGTCGAAATTACACCCACGAATAACGTCGGGCCTGTTCTTGCGACTTCCTAAAACACGGAGAGGTTATTCCTCTTCCTCGTCGAGTCCAGCCCACTGGTCTGGGAGTGGCTGCGGACCGGGGCGAATACCCGCAATATCCGGGTCCTCCTCGCCCTCAATGCGCGGAGTCTCTACTTTACGCGCCTTTGCCTCGCGCCGCCGCTCAGCTTTCTCCTTCTGCTTCTGTTGGCGATCTCGCTCCCGCTGGCGCTTGAGAAAACTTGTTGGTTTCGCTCTCCCTGGCATCCTACCACCGTCGCTCGCGGCGCTCTCGGGGCCGGGCTTCGTTCACCGTTAAGGGACGCCCCATAAACTCATGTTCGTGGAAACGTTCAACCGCAGCCCTTGCCTCATCGTCGTTTTCCATTTCAATAAAGCCGAATCCGCGAGATCGCCCGCTCTCCCGATCCGTAATAATATTGGCCGACGTGACCGCTCCGACTTCACCGAACAGCGCTTCAAGATCAGCCGGGGTCGCGTCCCACGAGAGATTTCCGACAAATAACTTCATCACAACAGTTGCCTCCTCTGGCAAGAAAATAGTCCCGGCCACCTATCGAGAGTTCGTCTGGGTACGGCTCTTACAAATCATATAAATACGCAGTCCGATAGGGGTATAAATTTTTTGTGTACGCCACCCCTCAAAGTGCGCCTCGTCCGAGCTATATCCAGGCTTCTCTCTCTCCACAGCCGTATCACGTCGGTCATCAGAGCAGAACCATAGAAAAGAGTGCCTCTGTCCTAATATTCGCCTTTCAGCACTACACCTCTCCGCCTCTTACAAAACCCCTCCCTGGACTTCAAGGGTGGCTCACTCCAGCAAATCTTCGCTTGCACTGCTCAGGAGCAGTGGTATGATCCGGCTGAATTTTGAAGACGGAGGAAGTCGTATGCTCGGTCCTGAAAATTTACCCAGTCTCCCTATGTCGGGCGTGGTTGACGCCGACGGCCACATTCTTGAGGCCCCAGATTTATGGGAGCAATACTTAGAACCTCAGTATCGCGACCGTGCAGTGCGTATCCGTAAAGACGCCGACAGTCTGGAATATCTTGAGGTGAATGGCAAGCCGTCCAAAATGACGCGTAAGGGTGCCCCATCTGGACTCGGTGTGATGGATCGGCTCGGTGGCATTGAATACAAACGCGAACCCACCGGTTCAGGCTATGTAGATAACGCGTCGTTTGGTTCTATGGATTCCAAAGAGCGTTTGAAACGCTTGGATATCGAGAACATCGAGAAGGTGTTTCTCTACCCGACCATTGGCTTGCTGTGGGAACCTGAGTGTGAAGATCTTGAATTGTCCATGGCCTATGCCCGGGCCTATAACCGTTGGTTGGTCGACTTTTGTTCAGACTCGGACGGTCGGCTCATTCCCATCGCCCATATCCCTATCGGCATTCCTGGGCTGGCAGAAAAAGAACTATGCCGAGCGGCCAAGGACGGTATGCAAGGCTTCTTTGTCGCACCTTATATCTGGAGCCGTAAAGCACATGGCCATCCGGACCATGATCGGATATTTGCCGCAGCCCAAGAGCTGGCTATGCCGTTTGGAATTCACCCGTCGTTTGAACCACACTGGGCTGTCCCAACCCGCTTTGGCCGCATGACAAGCTTTTCCAGTGCATTCTATCAAAACATCACTGGAGGAGATGCCATCCGAGGTGGCTTCACCTCACTGTTTCAATATGGCGTGTTCGACAAATTCCCGGATCTCAAGGTAATTATACTAGAAATTGGCGCGGGCTGGATCGGTTATTGGTTGGAGCGTATGGATGCGGTGTATGAATCGCCACTCGGTAAGAGTGTCCCCCTGAAAAACAAACCAAGTGAGTACTTCCGCCGACAGTGTTGGATCTCGGGCGATCCGGATGAACGCTCGCTGGCCGGTGTAATTCCCTTCGTGGGCGAGGATCGGTTTTTCTGGGCGAGCGATTTCCCGCATGCCGACCATCCACCAGAATACATTCCCAATTTGATTGAGTTAACAAATCTGATGTCCGAGTCGGTACGCGAAGGCATCTTGGGCAAGAACGTGCTCACATGCTACGGCATGGACTAGGGACGGGAATGACATAATCACAACAACATACTCAAGAGGAGACTAGAGCCCGGCATCAGCTGGCACTCGAAGAAATCATCCAGTGTCGTTACGGCTTCTACAATGCCCATCTGCCGCACGGCCAGATTTTGAAGACGTATTAATCTCTGCAAGAATGGGACGGGCGGCGGGCCAGTCGCCTCTACAGAGGAGGCATACGTGACCTCGTTTGCTGCGATTAAGCGGTACGTAATAGAATATATTGATCGCTACTTCGCTGACGCTCTCACAGCGACGGACCTCCACGAACGGGCACTCGCCCATCCAACCTTCGCCAACCCTAAAGCGCTCGATAACGATGAAGACTGGGCGCTCAATAATGCCCTGGCGTTGATGATAGCGCTGACAGACACAGCCAAAGGTCGCACAGAGGTCGAGGAGCAATTGAGACAGGCACGGCGGTTTCTGGCCGGAGAACAAGCACTGCCAAAAGATCGTTGGCCAGTGGGTTTATTGAGCAAAAAGACTAGGGGCGGTTCATCAACCGCCCCTACACATCAAATCCAGGAAAAATAAGCCTTATTTCGGCTGGGGAACGATTCGCAGATATGGTTTCGGCGCTTTCCATCCACCTGGGTATTTTTCCTTCGCCTCGTCGTCGGAAACGGCAGGCACGATGATCACGTCATCACCCTGCTTCCAGTTCACCGGTGTGGCGACTTTATGTTGCGCCGTCAATTGACAGGAATCCAGTACACGCAACACTTCATCGAAGTTCCGCCCCGTACTCATCGGATAGGTAATCATGAGTTTGATCTTCTTGTCCGGCCCGACAACAAAGACCGATCGAACCGTTGCATTATCTACCGCCGTACGCCCCTTCGCTGTCCCACTCGCGTTCTGGTGGATCATGTCGTACAGCTTGGCAACGGTGAGATCCGTGTCCCCAATCAGCGGATAGGTTACGGCATTGCCCTGAGTCTCTTCAATATCTTTCATCCATTCCGAGTGATCGGATACGGGATCTACACTTAGCCCGATAATCTTGCAGTTACGCTTTTCAAACTCCGGCTTGAGGCCGGCCATATAGCCGAGCTCAGTTGTACAAACCGGAGTGAAATCCTTGGGGTGCGAGAAAAGAATGGCCCAGCCATCCCCGACCCATTCATGAAAATTGATAGTTCCTTGTGTCGTCTCCACCGTAAAATTGGGAGCTTCCTCACCGATGTGTAGGGCCATCGTTTACCTCCTTAAGGACAATATCGTTCATTGTTCACATTGAGATGAGACCACCGATTCGACCGGCTCGTTTATAACGCCTTCCACAACGAAGTGAAAGAGGCGTTTTGTCCCGACGTCAGCTTAAATATTCAGCCGAAAGCCGACTTTGATCTTGACCTGGAATTCATTCGCCCTGCCGTCCCGGATCATCATCCCGTGCTTCAACTACCTCAAACCAATCTAAATTCTTCAACCTCTAGTTTGCCCACGCGATCGCATTCAGAATAGCCTCCTCAATCGAATTCCCCGATACTCCGACTAACTCAATCAACTTATACGTCCTGTCTGGCATAGCTCTTCCCTTCCGTCGTTACACCGAGTGTCTAAGGAGCTTGCCCCGCTGGGGCTCAGCCCTCTACCCAGACCTTCATCTCTTCGTCACTCAAATAGCGAAAGCCCACATCAAGCGTGATTTGATACTACCCAACTGTGCCGCCTACAACGGTTCCGCGGGGCGCCTTGAGCGTCTTGTTCGATCGTTCGACCGCGTTGCTCACTGCAGCCGATATCGCTTCGATCTCGGTGATAACATAAGTTTTGTCCGACATATGCCTCCCTCCTTTCCAGTTGGGACAGTGTTGATGCTCTGTCTATGTTGCCACTTGCCTACAATCTCCTACGTATTCTCTGCCCCGTGCCTCTCACCTGTCAACCGTGGAACCTTGCAGAGAACCGTCATTGGTCGAATTCACGATAATTCACCACCCGCCAACCGTCTGTCTGGCTGCGTAACGTCAACAGTATATTCTTCGTGAACCGTCCCGCACCATCAACATCGAAGTGGGTCTCATACAGGAAGGAAATGGTCGATTCGCCACGCAGGGTTTCTTCAACGAGTTGGTAATACACCCGCGGTTGTCGCGTTGTGGCATCAATTGCTTGTCCTGCGGTCAGCTGAATTTCTTCCTCGATCCGGCTGCGAGCAAAACCAGTGCAATAGGCTTTGGCGGCCTGGAGATCAATCTGCACATAATGCGCATCGAGAAAGCGCTCAGCCGTCCCCCTGGCGGTATTGAGCTCGGGCTGACACCCACTGACAAAAAGGAGAACAGGGAAAAAAATGCTCGAGACAAGATGAAATAGATGGAACAATTGCACACCACTCCCCTCACCTTGAGGCTTTCTTTTTAAACAATGCGTCTAATTGCGCCCGGGCATCGCCTTCAGTTGGACGTGACCCGGGTAACGACGGCCGTGTCAGAGCAAAAAAGTCACAAAAATTTGCGGCCTCCTTATTTTGAACCAATTCGGCGTTCGGTTCCCGGCACGCATCGGCAGAGCGAACATTGTAAAAGGAACAGTGCCGACAGCACCGCAAATCTGTCCCGCATCCAGGGCACGTATCACGCCGCCCAATGGGATCTTCCAACGTAATCTCAGCTTGGCACTGATGACACACTCGCATGGCCGCCTCTTTTCTGCTGCTTATTCTATGATCCGGGCTCTGCCCACGCACTCACTTTCTTCGAGCCCGACTTGTTGATATCATCGGAGCGTCTTGATTGAAATTCCTATGACATCTGAACTCCACGATTTATTTGATCGCTACACGCTGTATCTGCGGGTAGAGAAAAGTGTCTCCGCCCATACGTTGCGCAACTACCTCAGCGACCTGCTCCAATTTTTCATTTTTGTTGAAAAGCCTCATGACCAGGCAGCATCCCGTCCGGTTGATGTTACACACGTCACCCATCATATAATCCATGCCTTTCTGTCCACCTTGTATCGACGGCATACAAAAAGTTCGATTAGCCGAAAATTGTCGGCGCTCAAGAGCTTTTTTCGCTTTCTGGTACGAGAAACGATTATTGAGCAAGACCCGACTCTGCAAGTCAGTTCGCCTAAGAAAGACCATCCACTGCCGAACTATCTGCCGGTCGATGATATGTTCCGTCTGTTAGACACTCCCGCACTCGATACTCCGCCGGGCCTGCGCGACCGGGCCATCCTGGAAACGCTCTATTCCTGTGGTCTGCGCGTCAGTGAGCTGGTAGGTCTTAACTGGAACGATATCGATGCAAACCTCGATGTCTTGCGCGTGACGGGAAAGGGGCAGAAAGAGCGCATCGTCCCGATTGGCAGCAACGCCCTCGCAGCACTGCAACGCTACCGCACCGAGATTCCAGCCTTGCTAGGCAATAACTACCAGCCCGGATCTCCGGAGGCCAGCGCGTCAACAGCCGTTTTTTTGAATCAACGCGGCGGGCGCTTGACAACCCGGAGCATTGCTCGGATCGTGACAGCGTATGCCAAACAATGCGGCATAGCGCTCAAAACCAGCCCGCATGCCTTACGGCACACATTCGCCACGCATCTACTAGATGCAGGAGCCGATCTCCGCGCCATTCAGGAACTGTTAGGACACGCAAGCCTCTCAACAACCCAAATATATACGCATGTCAATTTGGACCGACTCACCCAAGTGTATGACAAGGCGCATCCCCGCGCCTAGACTCACAAGCAGGACCGGTTCGAGCCCGATATGAGAAAAAGCGTGCAGAGGCCGTCTACACAACATTATCGCAATAACGTCTAGCCTGAGAGCCGACCCGCAGTGAATACAACGATGAATACAACAATGCACGGAACAACTATTCTTACGGTTCGCCGTGACAGTAAGGTCGCTATGGCTGGCGATGGGCAAGTCAGTATGGGGGACACCGTTGTGAAGCAGGCAGCGCGGAAGGTGCGCCGTCTGCATAACGACCGTATTCTGGCTGGATTTGCAGGTGGCACTGCCGATGCAATCACCTTATGCGAAAAGTTTGAAGGCAAGCTGGAAGAGTATAACGGCAATCTTCGACGGGCGGCGGTCGAACTCGCCCGGGACTGGCGTGCCGACCGGGTCTTAAGGCGCCTTGAAGCCCTTATGGCGGTAGTCGATCACGAGTCGTCATTGCTGATCTCCGGGAACGGGGATGTGCTTGAGCCCGATGACGGCATCTTGGCCATTGGATCTGGTGGTAACTATGCGCTTTCCGCCGCACGCGCGTTAGTGAGCCATACCGCCCTTGATGCTGCCACCATTGTCGAAGAAGCCATGCGCATCGCCGGCGCTATTTGTGTGTATACCAATGACCAGATTACAGTGGAGGAGTTATAGCATGACGGATGTCCTCGACGGGGCTCCTGCGCGTATGCAGGAAACAGGTCCCCAGGTCATGACCCCGCGAGAAATCGTATCTGAGTTGGACCGCTATATTATCGGCCAGGCGAAAGCCAAACGGGCGGTCGCCATTGCGCTGCGGAACCGCTGGCGCCGTCAGCAAGTCCCGGAAGATCTGCGCGACGAAATAGCACCGAAAAATATTTTGATGATAGGCCCAACCGGCGTCGGTAAGACCGAGATCGCCCGCCGCCTCGCCCGTCTCGCCCAAGCGCCTTTTATTAAAGTTGAGGCTTCGAAGTTTACCGAGGTCGGCTATGTCGGACGCGATGTAGAATCCATGGTTCGTGATCTCACTGAGCTTGGTGTCGGCATGGTGAAACAGGAAGAGAAAGAACGGATTCAAATCAAGGCCCAGGCCCAGGCCGAAGAACGTCTGCTCGACCTCCTCCTGCCCCCGACGCCCTCGTCAGTGGGTCTTGACGAGAGCGCAACGAATAGTACAAGCCAAAGCACGCGGGAGAAGATGCGCCGGATGCTCCATGAGGGCAAGCTCGATGAGCGCGAGGTCGAACTCGAAGTCACACGTTCCGCCGCCCCGTTCGTCGAAGTTATGGCCCCCCAAGGTATGGAAGAAATGGAGGGCCAACTCAAAGAGATGTTCTCCAACATCATGCCCAAGCAAACCAAAAAACGCCGCATAAAGGTGGCGGAGGCACTCGAGGTTTTGACGCTGGAGGAGGCTGACAAGCTAGTCGACATGGAAGCTGTAGTCCACGAAGCGGTCCGTCGGATCGAACAGACCGGTATCATTTTCATTGATGAGATCGATAAAATCGCTGGCCGGGAAAACGGGCATGGCGCGGATGTATCCCGCCAGGGGGTACAGCGTGACCTTCTACCCCTGGTCGAAGGGTGTACGGTCAGCACCAAGTACGGCATAGTCCGCACGGATCACATATTGTTTGTCGCCTCAGGGGCATTCCATACCGCAAAGCCCTCAGATCTCATCCCGGAATTTCAGGGTCGGTTTCCGATTCGCGTTGAGCTCGAATCTCTCACGCATGAAGACTTTGTCCGGATTCTGACCGAGCCAAAAAACGCGCTTCTGACCCAGTACGTAGCCCTACTAGACACCGAAGATGTCGTGCTCAGTTTTGCGTCTGATGCAGTCGAAGAAATTGCGCGTATTGCCGTGGTAGTGAATGAACGCACCGAAAACATCGGGGCTCGCCGTTTGCATACCGTCGTCGAACGGCTCATCGAAGACCTGTCTTTTGACGCTCCAGAGTTAAGCGGCCGCACGATCCCCATCGATGCGAAATACGTGCGAGATAAGCTGGACGCCATCGTAGAAGACGAAGACCTGTCGCGGTATATCCTGTAACGGAAAGGGATTTTTCTGCAGGGTCTGCCGCCTCCTCTCCCCTCGGAAAGGGACAAGCGGAACCGGGCAGAAAATTTTCCCCTTTTCTCTGCGCCCTTTCCGCTTAACAGACTTTTTACATACCCAGGCCACTCCCTACTTTGAGATACTCGGACCAGACCGTGCGCCCGCCTGCACTGGCGCCGACACGCGCATTTCATTCTCCTCAACCGAGTGATGTATAAACTCCATGTTAAACCCGTCCGGATCAATATCAATATGCTTCCGAATGGCAGCCAGGATATCTTTGCGGAGCGCTTCTTTCTTTTCCGGCGTTAGGCCCAGCCGGTCATCCTGCAAGACAAGCAGCAACCGGTTTTTGGCGTCTATCTTGCTCCCGCTCCCGCCTAAAAATCGTTGAACGATTTCCGCCCACGTTTCCGTCCACATCATGACTTAGCTCCCAAAAAAGATCTTACCGAGCCGCTGTACCAAACCACCGTGCCCGTTCAGCTCGGGGATCGGAATTTCTTCCCCTAGCATCCTGCGGACGATACGTTCGTACGCTTTGCCGGATGCTGATTCACCGTTGAGGACTACTGGGGAGCCCTTATTGCCTGCAATGAGGACCGCTTGGTCTTCGGGAACGATGCCCAGGAGCCGTACGGCCAAGATGTCAAGGACATCTTGTTGGTCAAGCATATCACCCCGTCTCACCATATCTATGGACATCCGGTTAATGATGAGCTGTGGATCGCCCAAGGATGACTGCAGCAAGCCGATGACCCGATCTGCATCGCGAACCGGAGAGACATCGGGCGTCGTCACTATAATCGCCTCATCTGCCGCAGCAACCGCGTTTCGAAAGCCTTGTTCGATTCCAGCCGGACAGTCAATCAACACAAAGTCAAATTCTTCTTTGAGCTGAGCGGACAACTCCCGCATCTGATCGGCGCTGATGGCGTCCTTTTGGTCAACTTGTGAGGCCGGGATCAGAAACAGATTGGAAACCCGCTTGTCCTTGACGAGGGCCTGCCTGGGCTCACAGCGGCCACTCACAACATCGACAATATTATAGACAACACGGTTCTCTACCCCGAGGATGAGATCGAGATTGCGTAACCCGATGTCCCCGTCAATCATCACGACCTTCCGATCATGGCTGGCTAGGCCAAGGCCGATATTCGCCGTCGCCGTCGTTTTCCCGACGCCACCCTTGCCCGAGGTGACGACAATTGCTCGTCCGCTCATGGCTTGTGCCTCCTTATAGTTTTCCGTTGTACGGTTCAATCACAATTTCGTCATCAAAAATTCGGGCAACTTCCGTGCGTAGCGTCCCTCTATGGTTTTGCCCATCCTCCGGTATCGCGATCAGCGGCCCAATCCGGAGCTGGAGTGGCATAAGATTGAGCGCAACAACCGCGGCTGCCCTGTTATCGGGATAGCCGGCGTGGACCACCCCACGCAACGTTCCCACGACAACCACATCGCCTCCAGCGATAATTTCTGCTCCCTGGTTCACATCGCCAACCAGGAGAACATCTCCGTGAAAGACTTGTTTCTGCCCGCCACGCATGCCACGCCGAAGGTAGAGTGCACCATCGCCCTGATGAGCGGTTTCGTGGTCTTTCTTACGCTCACGGGGTGACAGCAAATTTTCTCTAACGGGCAAGCCTTCTTTGTACAATAGGTCGCGGCTCGTGGGCGAACGCGCCACGGCATAACGGAGGAGGAGACCTTCCCTGTGTAGCGTGTCTTTGAGCTGCCACCATTCTTCTTTACGCAGCACCCGCCCCCCAAAATGGAGTACAATAGGAGAGCCACGGAAGAAGCCGTTAGCCCGCGTCAGTTCCTCTTCAACGGCCGTAATCACGTCGGAGAACGACGCTTGATCATCGAAGAGGAATGTTGGGCCTCCCTTGAGCCCTTTTATTGAAAATAGCGGCACGCCGTCCTGGGGCACAACCACCTCCACCCACACACTGACTTTGCCCACTTCGGGCAATACACAACACCCTGTAGCAAAAAAACCGTCAGACTACAATATCTAGTAGGTAAGATTCTCGGGCAGGTATATACTTTTCCCTATCCCTGCCCTAGTTGCGAGCCGTGTTCAGATAGGTATAACAACAGCTTGAAGGATTATTGGCACTACTACGGAGGTCAGTCTATATGCATCGAGAGAGAGATCAAGAGATCCGCCGGCGTCGCAAACGCCGCGAAAAGGCACTCAAACGTCGCATCAAAGAACTCAAGGCGCAGGCAAAGGAACGTAAAGCGGCAGCCTCGTAGCCTCTGGTGCTACGTTCTCCCAAAGATCCCATGCATCAGCGAACACGCAGATAAAAATGGGCCGTAACGGATCGGAGCGCGACTCTGCCCTGCTGAATCTCAACGACCGTGTAGCCGCCGACGGAATCGCCCTCATGCACGAGGGTGAGAGGCCCCTCCCCAACCTTCACAAAGGCCTTACGTTTTGTCGTCTCAGGCGACCACTGTAAGAAGCTAACGGCGGACCCAGCCGGCGCGGAAATGGAGCCGTCTAGCGGCTCCTCTATTTCAGTTTGCCCAGCTTGCTCGGCTTGTTCAATTTGCTCAGCCTGTTCAATTTGCTCAGC
>CAZBUD010000019.1:19822-61521 GCA_964495015.1 uncultured Enterobacteriaceae bacterium
TGTTCAATTTGCTCAGCCTGTTCAATTTGCTCAGCTCGTCCCTTGAGATCATGTTGTCCGTCTAATGAATCTCGTCCATCCCGCCCACCCTGCATATGCCGTTCATCCTGTACAACTTGTCCATCCTCCACCTCCATGGGTACGGCAGTGAGACTTTCCCTCTCTAGCTCTCGCTCATCATCAGACATACGTCGATCAAACAGGTCAGATGGGACCTGTGGTTCGCTGACACGCTCAACTCGTGCGAGCTGAGGAGACGGGCGGGCAGAGCGAAAAGGAGAGCCTTCTTCAAGACCTCCTGTTCCCAGCGAAGTCCCCCCTTCAGACGCGTCGGAGTCTTCATCAGGTTGAGCCTGGGAGCCTAGCGAAGCAGGCTTAATTGATCGCGCAATGGACATTTTTTCCTCTAGATTCTCGGCGAGAGGGACTGTTCGAGAAACCGACCTTTGACGAGCAATCCACATTCCAGCCACAAAGCCTGCGAGAATAAAACTCGCACCGACGACCCAGAGCATTGATCTACGAGGAGAGGATGAAAATGAACGCCGAGTGGAGAGCATGAGAAGTCGGGTACGCGTATCCAGGCTCTCCACTCGTCCCTTCTCTTCAGTCTTTCGCAGTGCATCAAGGATGGTACTCATAACTCTCCCCCGACGCGAGGTACTCGGCCCGCGCCGGCTCGCTCGTCACCTTTCCCGGTGACAACGCCGTTGTGAAGCGAGTGTAGACTCGCCGCCATCCCGATACCGCTCAGACTCGGGGGAGTATACTTAGGCAAGCCTTTGTACAAAAGGATAAGCGTTCGCGGGCCAACAATCCCGTCTGATACGAGACGCTGCATCTGCTGAAATCGAGCAACTGCCTCTTGCGTGCGTTGGCCAAAAAATTGGGTATGCCGACCTCCAAGTCCTCCAAGTAAAGGCGCTCCATCAGCGTGTTGTCCAACGTTTGCCAACAAATCCTGCAACTTCTCGACCGACTTCCCTACACTCCCAACACTGAGTAGGGATCCAATCTGTTCAAAATCTTTCCAAAACAGATGAGCTTCTCCCGACCAGTTACTGGTAATGGATTCGAGCGGCACGGTATACTCCCGCCGGAGCTGGACAAGACAATGGGTCTGCGCCATCTGACGGATCAGAACAAAACGGGTTTTCCCAGAAGGCGGAATGGCCATCCCTACCATCACAGGTAGGTCGAGACGCGAGAGGAGTCTGACATCTCCAGTCACCAGGAGGTGTTCGAGCTGTCGCGCCGCCCCAATCGCTTCAAGATCGAGATTGCCTCCTTGCCATTCGGCCTTCTGTAGAGCCGCACTATGCCAAGCGGTGAGAAGATTCCGTGTCGCCTGGACCGCGCTGGCCATCATATCCACCTGCTGAAGCTCTCGGAAAAAAGCAGCGGCAGAAAAAGCCGGAACCGGGATTTCAGGCATCTGTGGAGCCGGAGCAGAAAGAGAAACCGCTGCGTCCTCTTGCGCAGGAAGGCCACTCGGCCTCTCTCCTGGCAATGGTAGGACAGGGACAGAGGCAACGTGCGCAGCTTCGTCCGTCTGCGATGCCAAAAAAACCGGTCTCTTCCATGCGGTTGGCACACCAAAAGTTGCCCAAACAAAAAGGAGTCCACCCATCACCAACGCAATCAACACAGCAATCGGGGACCAACGATATTGCGGTGCCTCAGGTGCGTGCTGGCGCAGTTCCCGTATGGCATGCCGAACGATCTGAGGACTAATGCGCGTCTCCTCTTGCGTATAGCCAACAAGGAGGGCGCGATGACACAAGGTATTGATAAGACGAGGCACGCCACGAGAAAATCGATAGACCCGACGAAGAGACTGAACCGGAAAGAGCAACGTTTCTCGTTTCGCTCCGGCAATGCGCAGACGATGGCGAACATACGCAACGGTCTCTTCTGCGCTGAGCGGCCCCAGATGCCAGCGTAACGTCACCCGCTGATCCAGTTGGGCAAGCCCAGACTGGGCAAGCATATCACGCAGTTCCGGTTGTCCCACAAGAATGATGTGGAGGAGTTTCTCTCGTTCAGTCTCAAGATTGGACAGGAGCCGAAGCTGCTCAAGAACGGACGGCTCAAGGTTCTGGGCTTCATCAATGACCACGACCACTCGCCGTCCGGCAGCCTGTTGGTCAAGAAGAAAACGATTGAGATCGTCAGTCAGACATTTTTTGCTTTTAGAGTCGGCGGGAAGTCCAAGATCGGCGTTAATCGACTGTAAAAGCTCAACGGATGAAAGAGCAGGATTAAAAATATACGCGACGGTGGTATGCTCATCCAAGTCGTTGATCAAGGTACGCAGAAGCGTTGTCTTCCCTGCACCGATCTCTCCAGTCAGCACCACCACGCCATTGCCTTCACTCACCCCAAACAGGAGGTGGCCAAGGGCCTCTTGGTGATTCGCGCTCAGGAAAAGATAGCGTGGATCCGGAGTGAGGCGAAACGGATTATCATCCAAACCGTAAAACGCTTCATACATAGGCGTCTCACAAACGGTAGCAGCCGCGTAACGCGGTCGCATACAGGTGGTCGCGCTCATATTGAGCTGGGCTCCGTAGGGAGTCAAGGCCAAAGGTCACACAGATTGCCTTCACATCTCAGATTCGGTAGAACGGGGCAGCATTATGGACCAAGCGTGTGATCCTCATTATGTGGCATCCGGTGTTGTTAGCAGCAAAGCTGAAGCAGGTTTAGACCGACTCCACGCTTGGGTCGAGCAAACATTCCCCCCCAATCCCAGTGTTCGGCCGTATTTACCCCTTGGATATTTTTCCAATCTCAGTTGTCTCGATGGTCTTAACCTCGGCATTACCATTACTACGGATGGAGTTGGGACCAAGCGCCTTGTTGCCGATCGCATGGAGAAATACGACCCGGTTGGCATTGATCATATTGCCATGAACATCAACGACCTGTTGTGCGTTGGCGCAACCCCGACCTCGTTTGTCGACTACCTCGCCGTTGAAACGTTGCAACCGGATGTGCTCGACGCGCTGGGTCCGGGCCCCTGTCGTAGCGCTGAGCTTGCACGGGTTAATATTCCAGGTGGAGAAATCGCCCAGCTCGAAGAAATGATTCGAGGCATTCGAGACGGCAGTGGCTTGGACCTTGCCGGAACTGCCATCGGTACCGTTCCTCCTGACCGCATCATTATTGGGAAGGATATCCAGCCTGGAGACACGGTCATTGGCCTGGCTAGTAGTGGCATCCGCAGCAACGGCTTATCGCTCGCCCGGCAGATCTTACTCAAGGACGCTCAGCTCACGGGAGGAGTCTTCTGCAAGAGTTCGGGCACACGGTTGGTGAAGAACTGCTCGAACCAGCCTATATTTATGTGCCCGAAATTATCGCCGTGTTTGCGGCAGGCATCAATCTGAAACCGCTCATCCATACCAAGGGCGACGGTTTCTTTAATCTCACCCCGACCGAAGCTGCAATTGGCCATCATATTCATACCGTGCCGCCACCGCTACCGATCTTCACCGTGCTACAAGATGCTGGACACCTTACCGATACGGAGATGTATCTGGTCCATAATATAGGCATTGGCCCCTGCGTGATTGTGGCAGAAACAGCTGCTGACCGAGCGATGCGGATCACGGCCGAGCAGGACGTCCGTGCCTGGCAAATAGGGATGGCGGTTGAATCGCCAGAGCGAACCATCACCATTGAACCGCGACGGCTACAGCGTCGTGAGGGTCATTTCATTCTCCTCAAGTAGCCGTTCCCATTATGGCCGACCTCACCACGCTAAATAACGAGTCGCTCATTGAGCTCACCGTTGCGGGAAGAAAAACCGGACAACCGCGTAGCGTCGAAATCTGGTTTGTTGCGACCAATGATAAGATCTATGTCACGTCCGGCAGAGGATCAGACACGCAGTGGATTAAAAACCTGAAGCACACCTCAACGGTCACGTGTCAAATCGGATCCACCAGGTGGCAAGGGACCGCCACCTGGCTAGAGGGGCCACGCGTTCAAGAAGACATATTCCCGCTGTTCTTTCGGAAGTATTTTCTCGCCCGAATCTTCCGCTGGATCGGCTGGTATAGAGAAGCCTTTGCGTTTGCAATCAGGCCGACCGAAGTGAATACGCAGCGGCAGCCTGGCCCGCTCAATCTGTCATCACATCCAAACGCAGACACAGTTCGGTGAGTTCAGGGTACTGTCCAACGGCCCCCTGTCCTTCGGGCACGATTTTATCGTGCAAAAAATGGAGCTGGCCGTAAACGGCAAGGTCGGCCATGCTAGGGTGATCTAGCCCAAAAAAGAATGGCCCCCGGCCCAGCATTTTGACTAAGGACGCCAGGTGGCTTTTGAGTTCGCGCACCAGTATGTCGGCCGGCAACCGCCCGGTTCCTTGCGCCCGAATCTGCGAGAGCATCATACGTGGTGCCATAATCCTCACGATGGGTCGCAGAATCGGTGGAGCTGCGAAGACTAAAAGTTGTCGCGAGCGTTTCGCATTGGCTGGAATCGTCCAACGCAACGCCATGCCATACCAATACAAGGATTCGTCTGCCCAATCCTCAATCAGACGTTGCTGCGCGGCAATCAGGGAATCGGCAGAAAGCAAAGGCGGGTCAGGCCGATAGTCGTCAAGCGCGTGCAGAATAAAGGTCGAATCAAAGAGGCGCTGTCCATCAAGTTCAAGCGCTGGCATCTTGCCTGTGGTCGGATTGTTCCGACGCAGATCCTGAAACGTTTCCGGCTCATGCAGCTCAAACGGCAGGCGCTTAAGCATGAGGCCCCGATAGACCTTTTCTACAAAAGGGGAGCGGCGCGAGCCGTGCAGAATAATTTTCTTTTGTCCGGCCATGCTTCCTAGCGCAAGCCCCGGAAAAATTTTCGAAGGTCTTCTGCTACCAGCTGGGGTTTCTCCATGGCCGCAAAGTGGCCGCCGGCCGGCATGTCTGTCCAGTGCTGGACATTATACGCCCGTTCAGCCCATTCTCGTGGAGCGCGGGCGATTTCTTTGGGAAAGGACGCAATCCCGGTTGGCACAGTGACCTTTTCATCTTTACTCAGTCGCCACGGGTGGTGCCGCTCTTCATAATAAATCCGCGAAGCCGAATGGAACGTCTGCGTTACCCAATAGATCATGACGTTGGTGAGTAGCTGATCTTTAGTATACGAGTTTTCCGGATTGCCATCACAGTCACTCCACGTCCGAAATTTCTCGACAATCCAGGCACATAAGCCGACTGGTGAATCATTGAGCGCGAAACCTAAGGTCTGGGGCTT
Organism: uncultured Enterobacteriaceae bacterium; assembly: GCA_964495015.1. GTDB lineage: Bacteria > Desulfobacterota > Binatia > Bin18 > Bin18 > Bin18. Next base: position 25,082 of record CAZBUD010000019.1, read on the forward strand.
GGTGCCTTGAATCTCTTGGTAGCCTCTTTCCTCCCGTTGCCACGCACCCATCCCTTTAAGGAACTCTTGCTCATCCGCGCTCAAGTTTTGGCGGTTCGCTGGATGAGGCGCGACCCCAATCATGTTGAGGTGCACGCCGGCGACTTGCTGAGGATAGGCATACCCCAGCCGCGAGGAAATCATCGATCCCCAATCGCCGCCCTGGGCTCCGTAGCGTTCATAGCCAAGTACATCTTTCATTAAGACGGCGAACCAATCCGCGATGCGACTAATATTGACTTCGCGCTCGTGTGGGGGATCAGAAAAGCCGTAGCCTGGCAGTGACGGCACGACGACGTCAAACGCATCAGCAGGATCACCACCGTGGGCCGCCGGGTCGGTCAGCGGCCCGATCACATCCATGAATTCATAAAACGACCCAGGCCATCCGTGCGAAATGATCAGTGGGAGCGGGTTCGGCCCTTTCCCATGTTCATGGATGAAATGAATACCCTGGCCATCAACCGTGGTCTTAAAATGCTGCCAACGGTTAATCTGCCTCTCCTGGGCCCGCCAGTCGAACTGGGTGCGCCAGTATTCGACTAGCTGCTGAATATAAGACAAGTTTGCCCCGTAATCCCAGTCTGAATCAGGCAGCTCTCCAGGCCAACGGACCTGATGAAGCCGATTTTTGAGATCATCAAGAACGGTATCTGAGATATTGATCGTGAAAGATTCCGGCGCAGTGTATTTCATGGTTTTTCCTCCTCCGGGGTAGGGACAATGCCGGAATTGTCCGGACAATTCGTGAACCGCCACTACTTTTGCTTTGACTGCTTTTTCCGTCGTGTGCGCATCCGCTCTGCTATCACCTTCTCCTGTCCTCGCTCACTCGGCTGATAATAATGCCGCTTCGACAACTTCGCAGGCAAGTGCGGCTGGTCAATGACGGCCGCCTCATAGTCATGCGCGTACTGGTAGTCTTTGCCATAGCCGAGGTTTTTCATCAATTTAGTGGGAGCGTTACGCAGATGCAGCGGCACGGGCAGCGGGCCATATTCTTTCACGTCTGCCTGAGCCGCCAACATTGCTTTGTATGACGCGTTTGATTTTGGCGCTGTGGCAAGATACGTCGCCGCTTGCGCAAGCGGGATGCGCGCCTCAGGCAGACCAACAAAATGGACGGCATCCTTTGTTGTTATGGCGAGCGACAGGGCGTGCGGGTCAGCGTTGCCAATATCCTCCGCAGCGAAGATCACCATCCGTCTGGCAATAAACAGAATGTCTTCACCAGCCTCAAGCATGCGCATCATCCAGTACACGGCAGCGTCAGGATCACTGCCCCGCAAGCTCTTAATAAAAGCAGAAATAATATTGTAGTGTTCCTCGCCACCCTTATCGTAGCGCAGGGATCTCTGCTGCGTCGCTTCTTTGACAAGAGGCAGTTCGAGACGCGTTGTCTTCTTTTGCACAGCCAGCGTTGCCACAACTTCAAGCGTATTCAACGCCACGCGCGCATCGCCGTGGGCATAGTGCGCAATCGTGCCAAGTACGTCTTCGTCGGCCGCCAGATGCTGCGACCCGAGACCACACTCTTCATCCTGCAGCGCAGCCTGAAGAATCTGCACCAGATCCTCGGACTCTAAGGCCCCCAAAACCACCACGCGTGCACGGGATAAAAGCGGGGCAATCACTTCAAAAGACGGGTTTTCGGTTGTCGCGCCAATGAGAATAGTTAGACCTTGCTCAACATGAGGCAGAAAAGCATCCTGCTGGGCCTTATTAAAACGATGGATCTCGTCAACGAATAAGACCGTTGATAGCCCCGTCTGCCGCTGATGTGCTTTCGCCTGTTCGAGAATCAGGCGCAGATCTTTGACCCCGGACAGGACGGCCGAGAAAGCGGCGAAGGGGAGATCCATAGCCCGTGCCAAAAGGTGGGCTAAAGTGGTTTTTCCACTTCCCGGCGGTCCCCATAAGATCAGAGACGAGAGCGCCTGCTGCTCAACCATTTGGCGCAACAGCCGGCCAGGGCCAAGAATACGTCTTTGGCCCACGTAGGCATCAAGCGTCTGCGGCCGCATGCGCTCGGCAAGTGGGGCTGTAGGAGAAGGTGGAGTTGGAGGGGCTTTCTTGGCTGCCTCCTTTACGGCAGTATGAGCGAATAAGTCAGGATGGCGTGTTGACATGAGAACGTCATTATACCCAAGACAAAGCCAAAAGGGAGGGCCCAATCCTTCCCCGCGACAACCATGAATACGATTGGTCTGGTGATCAAAGTCAACACGCCAGAAGCGGTTACTTTGGGCCGAACGCTGATAGCCTGGCTGCAGAAACGGGGCAAAATAATACTGCCTGAGGATAGGACTTGTGAAGAGCTGGGCCTCGATCGCGGCTGGCGGAAAGTTGAAATTCTACAACAGGCCGACCTGGTGGTCGTGCTGGGAGGTGATGGGACTCTACTGAGTGTTGCCCGCCGCGCGAATTCTCGCGAGGTACCGATTCTTGGTGTAAATCTAGGTGGATTCGGCTTTTTGACTGAGACCAGGACTACCGAGCTGCTGAGTATGCTCGAACAGGTTCTGAGCGGTGAGTATGAAGTTCAACGACGGTGTTTGCTTGAAGCCACGCTGATCCGGAATGGCGGACACAGCCAAACCTTTCAGGTCCTCAATGATGCAGTCATTAATAAAAGTGCACTCGCCCGTATCATCGACCTGGAAACCTGGGTCGACGGCCAACACCTGTGCACCTACAAAGCTGATGGGTTAATTGTCGCCACTCCCACTGGCTCGACTGCCTACTCCTTAGCTGCAGGAGGTCCCATCATTGATCCGGCCGTCGGAGTAGTGGTGCTCACCCCTATCTGTCCGCACACACTGACCAACCGCCCCATTATCCTGCCCGATTATGCGGACATTCGGGTTGTTCTGCGTACGGTTGACCAAGATGTTATTCTCACCCTCGACGGCCAAGAGGGCCATCCGCTCAAAAGCGGAGATACTGTCGGGATTAGGCGCTCGGGCATAAGCGTTGTCTTAATCAAATCCCCCAATCGGACGTTTTTTGACGTCCTGCGCAGCAAACTGCGTTGGGGTGAACGGTAAGGAAAACAAGATTGTGAAAAAATATTGTCTCTCGATTATTACGGGTCTCGCCGGAAGTTTGTTCTTCCTCGCTTCTTCTGCAGCTGCAAATCCTTGTCAGGAGGGCCAGGATATTCTCGGGCTCGCCCTGCACCCCACCAAACAGGCAGACGACCTCGGTCTTTCTATTGCTGAGATTATACCCCTTACGCCGGGGTCACAGGCCGGCTTGCGCAAGGGCGATGTGCTAGAGCAGGTCAATAGCTGGCCCATACGCCACTGTAAGAGCTACCGGAAGGCAATCCGGGATGCGCATAAAAAACAAAAGGCGGTCCTTTTCTTGGTGTCGCGCAAAGGAAAGCGTCAGCCTATCTTCTTTGAGCCGGAAATCTGGCAACGCATAGAAGAGAAAAGGGAGGAGCAGCAAACGGTCGCAAGTCTGCAATCTATGTTGTCTGCGCCGTTACCAGAAGAGATCCAAAAAAAGACAGGTAAAGTCGGAGATCAGGCGCTGGCCACCTTACGGGGGTTGGAAACGATGACCTCACTTCGGAGTCTACTCCCGGTCTACGAAAAAGGCGTCAGAGAAGCCAGAATCCAACTCCGATCACTCGACCGAAGCAGCCAAGGCGAAGCAGAAAAACGCGTTGTGGCGGGCGCTAAAGTGCTCTTTGGGTATTACGAAACGGCACGTGCCATCCGTAAGTATCAGTCGGACTATCTGAGTCGTAAACGGTCGGATCTACGCAAAGAGCGGGCGGCAAGCTTTGCCTCAGAAACTATGCCGTATTTCTACGATTCGCCGGTTACGGGCTGGGTCGATAGATATCCATTCCTGCGCGCCAGCATCAAAGATTCTCCGGATAAACTCGGGTTTGACTTTATCGAGCGTCCTGGCGGGTGGGACCCGGACAAAGCGGTTCGGCTGCTGTGGCAGCGCGCAAGGAGCGAGACAAACAAATTCGCCCAATGGATAAATGGGCAGGCAAGTACAAAGTGATACGCACTCCAGACTACGGCCCCGTCTTTTCACTCATGTCTCATTGCGTTCTCTCAATATTCACGTCCGAACGGCCACCAGCGTTCCCACAAACTCGCTTGCGCAACATCGCGGGCTGATGCAGCCTGCGTCTGCCCAAGCCGTGTTCCATTCAGCGTCACCACAACCGACCCGACGACCTGTCCAGCCGTAATCGGTGCTGGCACGCGCTCTGACACATCGATATCGATCTGAATTTTCTTTATTTCGCTTTTCTTGACTAACGCTCGGATCTCTCCCACTGCTACCAAAGGAACACGTTCGCGGACTCCGCCTTGCACGAAGGCGTGATGCGCAAGCGCGTCACCTGGTTTGACGGCTACGACCATGCGATAATGGGCAAATCCACGATTGAGAAGACGCGTCGTACTTAAAAAGCGCTGCGACCGCTGCTCAGTCCCAAGCACAACGGCAATCAGCCGCAGATCACCACGTTGCGCACTGGCAGTAACACAATATCCAGCTTGCTTGTGATAGCCGGTCTTAATACCATCCGCACCACGATACTGCTGGAGCAACTGGTTGGGATTGAACAACAGAAAAGTGTCGTCTCGAAAGGGCGCTTGGCTAGTCGCCGCCCACTCCGCGGCTTTAGGAAACAGGAGAAGTTCACGGCCCAACAGCGCAAGATCGTAGGCACTCATACGATCCTCTTCCTGTCCTGGCTCGGCTGGGAGGCCGTGCACACTATTATATTGCGTTTCCGCGAGTCCAAGCTCTTCCGCCTTGTCGTTCATGAGGTCGACGAAAGCCTCGGGACTGCCTGCCACATATTCAGCCAACGCAGCTGCGGCATCATTTGCAGAGTGGATCATCACAGCTCTTAACAGTTCTCTAACAGTGAAGATTTCGCCTTCTTTAAGATACACCTGCGAACCACCCATGCGGGCCGCCCAGCGAGAAGTGGAGACCTCCTCCTCCATGCCAATCTGTCCATCTCGGATCTGCTCTAAGACAACCAGGGTTGTCATCATTTTGACCATTGAGGCAGGCTGCCACGGAATATGCGCGTCTTTCTCAAACAAAATGGTCCCCGTTTCCGGCTCCATCAAAATGGCAGCACTATAGGGGGCGGAGTCTTTACCGGTTACATCAGCCGCTGGCACGAGGTCCGCCGCATTGACTCCGCCTGGGAAACACATAACCGCGAGCAAGACAGAGAGCAGCACCATCCAGAGCCTGCCAGAAACCCGCGACACACCCCGTCGCCCCCACACACTCTGACTAACAAGACTGGCCACCCCAAGACCTCCTTCTCTTACGCGTCGTTCTCACCAGTCATGATCAGGCACCCGGGGGAGAGAGTCAAGCGACGCCGAAACAGACAAACCTCATGGGCTAATCATCTTGCTGGTTGTCCTGCTGGCTATTGCCTGTAGACTCTCTCTATAATTGCCGCAACTGACGGGTCCGCGCCCAGTTAATTTCACACGTCTCGGTTAAGATAACATAATACTCTTCCTCCGCTGCTCGGCGTGAAATATAGCCGTCCAGCACATCCTGCCTGACCCGCTCGGGGTCGCGCTCCGACGGCGAAAAGAATCCCGCACCTCCAGGTAGACGAAGCGTCACCTGCTCGTCCGGGCTCAGCGGGTATTGCGCTTTCGGATGCGGCCGGGTTCCATCCGACAGCACAAAGTCTCCCAGCCCGCCCGGCTTTCCCCCGGAAAAACCTTGGGCCGGAAATTTTATACGGTCATACATCGCCGAGTGGATAACCGGCTCGTTTGACCGCACAGACAAGACCATCTCTTGACCAAGTCCACCGCGATATTTTCCCGGACCGCCAGAGTCGGGCACCAAAGCACGCTTGTGCATGACAAGGGGGGAGACGTTTTCAATAATCTCTACAGGCACGCCTTGAATACCGCTTGGAAACGCAGTCGCGGAGATACCGTCCTTATCCGGCCGCGCGCCCATACCACCCGCAGAGAAAAACACATACGTGAATCGATTTTCGGCACGATCTTTACCCGTGAACTGGGTAATCCAGATATTCGCCGCTCCATCAGCCAAAACTCGGTCCGGCACAGCATGGGCTAACGCTCCAAACACGGCGGTTGAGAGAAAATGGCCAACAATATGACGTCCACCTACAGGGGCCGGGAATTGGCAGTTTAAAATCGATCCCTCCGGCGCGGTAATGTGAATAGGCCGGAAGCTGCCCTCATTATTCGGTACGTGGGGCGAAATCGCACATTTGAGCGGATAGGTCGTATACGCAATGCAATACGCCAAAGGCACATTAATGCCGCGCTCACACTGCGGCGACGTGCCCGCGTAATCAATTCTCAAATCAGATCCATCCACGGTTACCTTAATCTTAACCGTGATGGGTTCATCAAAACCGTCTATCTGGATTGTGTGCTGATAGGTTTCTTGCGGTAGCTCGGTAATGGCCTTGCGCATGGCCGTCTCTGAGGTGCGGAGAATAGCCTCAGCCAAGGGATTGAGCGAAGCAAAATCATACTCGTTCATAAACTCCAGCAGCTTGGCCCCACCCACTTCGTTGCCGCCCACCTGGGCCATCAAGTCGCCTTCAACAAGACCGGGTGTACGCACGTTTTGTTTGATCAAACGAAAAATGTCCTGGTTTGGCTGTCCGGCGCGAAAGAGTTTGAGGATCGGCACATAAATGCCTTCTTCATAAACCTGGCGTGCATCCGCCCCCAGCATCCGTCCGCCAACGTCAACTGCGTGACACGTGCTCGCAAAAAGCGCAACCGGCTTGCCGTGCCGAAAGATTGGGGTGACAACGGTGAAATCATTGAGATGACCTGAGGTCAGCCACGGATCATTGCTGATCAGACTGTCCCCCTCGGCTAATGAGGCCAGAGGATATTCGGCCAGAAAATGTCGCACGGCCAAAGCCATGGTATTGATATGGCCGGGCGTGCCGGTGACGGCTTGGGCGATCATATTGCCTTGGGTATCAAATACCCCTGCGGAAAGATCACCCGCTTCCCGCACAACCGTTGTGAATGAGGCGTTCTGCAGGGCGGTGGCTTGTTCATTGACAATGGAAATCAAGCGGTTCCACAAAATTTCTAACCCAATGGGATCGAGCTCTTGAGCGTCCATGTCTTCTTTCGTAGCCGGACTTTAACAAGACAGCAAGTCACTTTCCTGTTCCGCCCTCTTGAAAAGTACTACCTACCCCAGATAAACACTTTACTTCAGTTCTTATGTGGATACGAACTCAATAAGGAGGAGACTTATGCCCCTAGGTGAACAAGAAAAAGGGTTTATTGCCCAACTCGAGGCTGCTGGCGGCCCTGCCTTCAATGAAATGAAGGTTGAGGATGCCCGATTAGCCATTCTGCAATTATTCAAAGTCGAGAACCCGGAACAGGTCGCGAGTGTCGAAGATAAGAAGATTTCGACTGTCAATGGAGATCTGCCACTCCGCATTTATACGCCTACAGGTGACGGGCCACATCCCATTCTCATGTTTTTCCACGGAGGAGGCTGGGTAGTCGGCAATATCGAAAGCCATGATGCAATGTGCCGCGTCCTGACCAACGCTGCCCAATGTATAACGATTTCAGTCGATTACCGCCTAGCACCGGAACACAAATTTCCGGCGGCGCCAGACGATTGTTATGAAGCCACCAAATGGGCCGTGCTGAATGCGGCTGCTTTTGGGGGAGATCCGCAACGGGTCGCCGTGGGCGGTGACAGTGCGGGCGGCAACCTGGCTGCCGCGGTGGCCTTGATGGCCGGAGATCGAGGCGCGCCGTCGTTGGCCTATCAGCTGCTGCTCTATCCTGTCACCAACCATGCGTTTGACACCGAGTCGTGCAAGCAGAACGGTGAAGGCTATCTACTGACGAAAGACGATATGGTCTGGTTTTGGGATCACTACCTAGAAAATGACGAGGCTGGGAATGCCCCGTATGCCTCGCCGTTGCTGGCCAAATACATCAATAGCCCGCCGCCAGGGTTAGTAATGACGGCCGAGTTTGATCCGTTGCGCGATGAAGGCGAAGCGTATGGCAAGAAGCTCCAAGACGCCGGGGCGGATATTACAATCTCGCGTTACGCGGGAACAATTCATGGCTTCTTTGGGATCTTTCAGTTTGACGCCCAAAAGAAAGCCTTGGCCGAAGCTGCTGAGGCGTTGAAAGCCGCCTTCGCGCAGCAAATATGAACGATTCTTAGCGCTGACATCTGACATGGACTGTTTCTAGGGGCAGCCTCGTGTGGCTGCCCTTTTTCAAGGCTTCGTCTTCTCTAGCGGCTCAATATCTCCACGGTCTTTCGGCCGGTTTGCGGTACGCTTAGTCTGGATCAGATGCACCCAACTAATGATCGTCGCTACGATCCCTGAGATGGTTCCAGTCTTTCCTGCACCCCACGCCTTATCGAAGGTCACCCCACTGACCCCAGTTCGGAACACCCGGCCGTTGCCCTCTCATTTCGAGAAAATACTCAACATTGACTCTCCTCCTGCCCCAGCTTAATTTAAGAAGAGTCCTTTTCAACACAACGGAGGCAAACGCATGGCTACAACAATGACGTATTCCCAACCTGCCGCACGGGCAAGTGAAGCTGCACGCGCGGAGTTTATTCGCCGCACCTACACCCATCTCGCGTTGGCGATCTTGGGTTTTATTTTGGTTGAAAACCTTCTCTTGCAATCATCTTTCGCCCCAGCCCTCGTGCAGACCATGGTTGGTGGCTACGGCTGGTTTGTTGTTTTGGCTGCGTTTATGGGCGTGTCGTGGCTGGCCGACCGCTGGGCGCAGTCTGACACTTCACCCCAGATGCAATATCTTGGCCTCGGACTCTATATTGTGGCGGAGGCCGTCATCTTTTTGCCCATGCTGTATATTGCCACATATTATAGCTCACCGGATGTCATTCCCACGGCGGGTCTGATGACCTTACTCCTGCTTGGCGGACTAACATTCACCGCTTTCACCACCCGCAAGGATTTGTCATTTCTGCGCGGCGTTCTCTCTATCGGCGGGTTTGTCGCTCTTGGCGTAATCTTAGCCAGCATGCTGTTTGGATTCAGTTTAGGCTTATTCTTCTCAGCGATTATGGTCGCCTTTGCTGCGGGGTCTATCCTGTATACGACTTCAAACATCATTCACCACTACCGACCCGATCAACACGTGGCCGCCTCACTTGCGCTGTTTGCCGGCGTGGCCCTGATGTTTTGGTATCTGCTGCAAATCCTGCTCGCGCTGGGCGGTGACGATTAGAGCCGCGCTGGGCATTACCCAAGGATCGATTCTCAATCTGGCGTGTTTCCCGGCTTAGTGAAGGGCCTGGTGCTGCCTATCATGTGCTGGCCTTTCTCATGGCAGTAGCAGTCTTTGTCCCGGTTTTTGTCTTTGTTGGTACTGTGCTGGCACCTCCATTCCTTGACCTGCTGTCCGAACGAACCCAACCTATCGGGCAGGACAGAACGAGCGACCAGCCCTTCAGTCTTCCGCAATTGCTCCGAAACGTCCTGCGCTCTGCCGGACATGTCCTCTTGATTATCGGGATCCTGACGCTCTCCTGTCCGGTCAACTTTCTTCCCGTCACTGGACATGCGCTGTGGCTCGGCTTGGGCTCCTGGCTTTTCGCCTATGATATGAGCAGCTTCTGTATTGACCGGCGACAGCTTTTTTTCGATACAAATAGCGGCTGCTTTTCAGCAACAAGGTCGGCGCACTCGGATTTAGGGCGACGAGGTTTTGCCTGACCGTCATCCCATTTATTGTTATTGTTATGCTGCCGACTGCAGCGGTGGCGGTGGCATTATGGTATTTTCTTTTAGACACAACACACCTCCCATAGCCGATGAGGTGTGGGGCGAGGTTACCCAGAGGTGAGCTCGCCCTTATCGTTTCTGCCCCAATACAATCCCTGTGAGGAGACATACCGCCCCGATCCCTTGGAGCCATACAACCGGCTCGTTAAGAAATACCGAGGCCAGTAACGCGGCGCCAATAGGTTCACCAAGAATCGCTAACGCCACGAGCGTCGGAGACATATAGGCAAGCGCCCAGTTGAGAATGGTGTGTCCCAGAACCTGAGGGATCAGTGCCAACAAGACTAATATGATGTAGTCCTGAGTCGTAAATCCAAACAGCGGCAATTGAAAGAGCAAACATCCCGTTATCAAGACCAAGGCTGCGCACCCATAGACGAGGCCAACATATACACTCAGGCTGAGGCGCGCTCGAGCAAATCGTCCACATAGAAGATAGGCAGAAACCATTACCGCTCCGCACACGGCTAAGATATCGCCATAGATCGCTGACTCCATAGCTGGGCCTGCCTGTTGAAAATCGTTCCAGCCTATGCCCAGGCTCCCCATCAACGCCAAGCCGATACCAAACCATTGGCGACTAACGAGCCGCTCATTCCAGATCAGGTACCCGGCTATAGCGAGCAGTAAAGGGTTCATGGTCACCAAGGCCACAGAACTAGCCACGGTTGTGTAACGCAGCGAAGCAATCCAGGCGGCAAAGTGAAGGGCTAGACACGTCCCGGATCCAGCCACTATCCAGAGGTCACGAGCCGATAGAGAAACGCGTTCGGTTCGGAGTCGGATCAGACTCAGCGGGGTGAATATCAGCGCAGCAAGGACAAGCCGATACGCGGCGACAACGAGCGGGGGCACATCTGGGACCAGTTTGATCAATGGGGCGGCAGTGGAAATGGCGAGGATACCAAGACCGAGGACAGCGAGTGTTCCGCGCGGCATGTGCTAGTCCAGCTCAACGAGACCTGCTGAGGGTTCAAACGCCAAAGGGAGTCCGTCACCCCAACCATACTTCTCGCGTAAAAGCTGAGCCACGATCTGCCATTCCCAACTATCTCGTTCTTTATCGAGAATCCATGCCCAGACTGGAGCCCGATAGTCAACGAGAGCGACGGCTGCCTCAGGATGGTTCTTCAGATGTTTCAACCAGCCAGTTCGACAGCCATGCTCGGCCATAACATAGAATCGATTCAGCTGCGCGATAAACCAGAGTTCCACACTGCGTTGCCGATGAGAACGGCGTCCGCTTGTTATGAGGTCGGGTACTTGAGCATCTCGGCATGAGTCAATCATCGTGGAAATCGCTGCTTCTCATACCTTTCGCGTTGAGGCGGCCGTTTTAGCGGATTTCATGAAGAACAGCCTATGCCTCTTGTAAGTCCGCGGTCGTAAATCCTTCCGTCAACCAGCTGTAGACTCCGTTCAGGAGATTATACGCATCAGCCCCCTTCCCTTGCCGTTGCCACACCTGTGCTAAACTTGTTGCAGCGCGCAGCTCCCACGACCTGGACTCATATTGTCAGGCAATAGTCAGCGCCTTCTGAAAACACGCTTCAGCATCTGATTTGGGGCTAGCGGCTGGGGCGTGTGTGGCGCCGCGCATCGCCCACAGAATCGAAATCCAGACGGATTTTCAAATCCACATTGTGGGCACAGGGGCGAGAGTGCGCTCGCGCACTGACCGCAAAACTTCTTTCCAGCTGGATTTTCAGATCCACTCCGTGAACACTGCATAGGAGGTGCTGCCATCCCACAAGCCATATGGTCTCGGATTACGCTCCGCTAATCCGACCTGCGGAATGGGCCGTCATTACTGCGCTGAAAGCGAAGAATCTCTCAGGCGGACACACCGGAGAGATTCTTCATCACGACGGTCCTCAGAATGACACGCATCGGATTTGCATTAACAAACTACTAGAGCTGGAACTGCATCATGCCGAAGCCCACGACCATGGCTTCTTCATACATGACCACTTCACCTTTTGCGCCTTCGACGGCCCCGGCCACGGCAATCCAATTACGAATCTCATGCGTGCCGTTGCCGATGGCCTCCATCTCGGCATCCGTAATATCGAGCATGGCAGGATCCTGCCTGCAAAGGAGATCGAGAAATCTCTTATCGAACTGTTCATCGACCTTGCCCATGTCCGGCGTACCGACCGCATGAGACAAGCCACCCGTGCCCAGAATCGCCACGCGTCGAGAACTGTCCCAGGACTGAATAGCTTGGCCGACCATTTGCCCAAAATCATAGCAGCGTTTCAGGCTGGGCAGGGGCGGCAGGACGCAGTTCTGGATCAGCCATAGATAGGACATATCCCATTGCGGAGTCAGAAAATTGAGGCAGGTTAGAAAGCCGTGTTCCAGGCCCACTTCCCCAATCCGGGTGAGGTCAAAACCCTGGCGAACGCCTGCATCAAGAACGACCTCCGCCAGCTCCGACTCAAAATTTACGGAGATGCTGCCGCACGGCATGCCCAGCCAGTTTTCCACCGGACCAACCCCGGTCTCTGCCGTCACCACGCCGAACGATGGATAGCGCCGCGGGTCGAGCGCATTAAAGTGCTCGTCTGAGATCACTACGATGGTATTGGCTCCAGCCGAGGTGAAGGTGTCTCGGAGCGTGTCGAATCCGTTGTGAATTCTGCCCCACGTCGCTTCATCCGCCATCTGCGGAGCACTCATCATTAATGGACTGTGGACCGAAGACATAGCCGCAACGATTTCTGCCATTGGTTTCTCCTTTTTCACCGGGGCATGAAAATGCAGGATTTACCCTTACCCGGTCGCCTTTTTCAGTTGTTGTATATATTGCGGGATTTCGAGCCCTACAGCCAGCGCGAACTGGACCAGAATGTAGGGATGAATGCCATGCGTATAGAGCCAGCCCATATCCTGGGCCTTGAGCCGTTCCCGTTCTTCATCGGTTACATCGTAGTTTAGACAGATCGTATCCGGCTCTTTAGCATACTGCGCTAAGTCTTGCTCAGACCGAAACAGATCGACCAGCATAATATTGACGCTTTGTGCACTCATGATTCCTCCCGTAGTACTTAGTTCCCCGTATACTCGGCTCAAACACGGCTTGTCAATGAATGCAAACCGGTATCTACTGGAGAAAGAACATGGCAGAGGACAAATCGGTTGTCGTAGAATAAGAGTCGCATAGGGAGGCAGCAGCATGAGCCTTGCACCCATGGAGAATAATTTCGTCGATTTCACTTGGCCGGAGGCGGGCATGTCCTCGGTTCCGTACCAAGTGTTTTGTGACCCTGTCGTGTATGCACGCGAGCAAGAGCGCATTTTTCGGGGCAGAACCTGGAGCTATGTTGGACTCGAAGCCGAGGTCCCCAATCCCGGCGACTTCAAGGCAACTTTTGTCGGCGACACACCGGTCGTGGTGTCACGCGATAAGGAGAGCGCCCTACACGTCTTTGTGAACCGCTGCGCCCATCGTGGCGCAATGGTGTGCCGCGAGTCTCGCGGCAACCGTACCACCCATACCTGCATTTACCACCAGTGGAGTTACAACCTTCAGGGCAACCTAATCGGCGTGCCGTTCCGCAAAGGCATTAACCAGCAGCGCGGCTATGGAGCGGACTTTGATACAGCCAAACACTCGCTCCAGAAACTCCAGGTCGCGACCCATAACGGGCTCATTTTTGCCTCTTTTGCCACCGATATCGATCCCCTCGAAGAGTATATTGGTCCGGCTATGCGGCCCTGGCTGGACCGAGTCTTTAACCGCCCGGTTCAGATTCTTGGTTATGCGCGCCAATTCATCCACGCTAACTGGAAGCTATACTCAGAGAATGTGAAAGACCCTTATCACGCCAGCCTGCTGCATCTCTTTCACACCACCTTTGGAATTTATCGTTCGTCACAAGGCGGCGGGGTTATAATGGATGAGGCCGGCCGACACAGCATGCTGCGCGCCTATAAAAAAACCGAGGCAGAAGAGGTGGCTGCCTATAAAGGCAAGAACATCCGTAGCTTTCAGACAGACTACACTCTGGCCGATCCTTCTCTTCTGACCTCGCGCAAAGAATTTGATATCGAATTGACCAACCACATCCAGACCATCTTTCCCTGTCTGGTCGTCCAGCAGATCCAAAACACCCTCGCTACGCGCCACATTCTGCCCAAGGCGCCGGATAAGTTTGAGCTCCTGTTCACCTTCTTTGGCTATGAAGACGACGATGAGGAGATACGCAACATCCGCATCAAACAGGCCAACCTGGTTGGTCCGGCCGGCTATATCTCTATGGAAGACGGCTATGCGACAGAACTGGTTCAGCAAGCTCTCAAGCGTGAGCAGAGCGCATGTTCAGTCCTCGAGTTCGGCGGGACAGACAGGGCGGACCAGGAAAATCTTTTAACTGAGGCCGCTATTCGAGGCTATTGGAATTATTATCGCGACGTTATGGGTTTTCACTAAGTTCCCCGACGGCTTCCCAACGCGTTCTTCACATTCCATTATAAAAAAGAAAGGGGCGGTCCTTTTGGGAACCACCCCTTTTTGCATGTCGATGTCTAACAATCAGTTAGGCAGCTACAATGTCAGGGACGATCTGGTCACGTTTACCCGATGCCGGCAGCGGCCGAGAGCCTGGCTTCATTTCAAATGGCCCAGGCAGATCAAACTCTTTGGCCATTTCACGCATGGCGGGCAGGACTTCCGTGCCTATCAGGCGCAAACAGTTTTTGCGCTGCTCAAAAGTCATTGGGCCATGATGGTACCACAGGCCCATGATGCCAGGCCGCAGTGTTTCACACATTTTTCGAATCTTTTTAATAATAGTATCTGGCGTTCCAGCCATGATTAAATCACTATCGAGCGAATCCTGGAAATTCTTATTGATGCTCCGCTTCACTTCCTCAACATCCACGTCTCCTTGTGAGTAGGAGATGATTTCCGTCCCCGTGCGTGGATCAGTCAGCGCCTTGGCCAAGCGTTTAGTCGCCGCCTTGGAGTTATAGCCTGGAGGGAACATCCACTCAGCTCGGGCAAAAGCACCAAAACCACCACCGAATACAAAGCCTCGGGCTAACTCGCGTGCTTTCTCTTCTGTTTCGGCCACACACACGTTCTGCAAATAGCCAAAGTTCTCTGGCCCGGCCTGATAGCCCTCTTGCTCCGCTGCATCGGCATACAAGTTAACCATCTCGACCGTTGATTCGAGATTGGTACCCAGAGCAACATAGGGAAAGCGGTGTTTGGCACTCCAGATGACCGTTTCCGGACTAATCAGCCCGGGAATCCATTGTTGGGGCACCGGCTTCTGGATCGGCAACTGCCAGGGATTCACATTCCGGTAATGGTAGTGTTTTCCTTCATAACGCCACGGTCCCGGTTTCGTCCATGCCTGCTGGATAAATTCATGGGCTTCATTGAAACGCTCTCGGTTATAGGCGGGATTGATATTATTGGCGAGCTGTTCCGTACCAGCGCCACGCACCCAGCCCGGCACCAACCGACCACCGGAAATCATATCGATAGTGGCCAACTCTTCAGCCAGCCGTAGCGGATCGCCCACGGGCAGCGGATTGCCGAGCAGCACGATCTTCACCTTCTTAGTGATGCGGGCGAGAATCGCGGCTTCCACATCCATGACCCCGCCACCGCAAAACGGCGTCTGGTGGTGCTCGTTCAGCATTATGCCATCGAAGCCTAGCTCTTCAGCATAGACACGCTCGTCCAGATACTCATTCAAGAGCTGGCCGCCTCTTTTGGGATCGAACATTGTATTCGGGAGGCCGAAGTAGCTACTCCCATTTTCGATGATTGCATCCTCGGAGACATCGACGTACTCCCGTTCCGAGAAAGACATAATATGCATACACAGCCCTCCTTCTGCTTTTCTTTGAATGGGTGAATAACTGACTTGTGCCCGAGTTCTAACCCAAGCCGCTAAGGACAGACTTTTTCATACTTTAGGGGCATGTTGCAAGAGACAGACTGAGGAAGAGGACAGCTTGTTCCAAGACAAGCCTACGCAGCCGATCGTGCTTCAGCCCTCAGCCAGCCCACTGCGCAATAATTCCGTGTCCAAATACTCCACAACCGACTGGACTTTACCATCCGCGATACGCCAGACCCGGCAATAGGTATTGTTATAGTCTTTGCCGGTCTTGGTTCGAGCTTTTCCATGCGCCTGCTCGGCAATGTATTCCCCTTCAGCAATCAAGTTCTCGATGGTCATCTCGATCCGGCCTTCTTCCAGTCGTTCGCTCAAGGCTCTTTTCAGCCCTTTGAGGAGCACCTCCTTGCCTTGAATACGTCCGGAGAAACGCGGTACCGTGCCGATCGGCGTAAAGGTGACATCATCGGCCGCATCCGCCAGGAAGCCGTCCATATCCCCCCGACTCATTGCCGTAATCGCCCGGCGAACAATGTCTTTATTGTGTTCGGTATGTTCGACGGCCATACAATCTCCTCTCTCACGTATCGGGTTTCTTTTCTCTTCTCTTTGGACACAAGGCACGTAGTGCTCACGCCTCCACCCGAAACGCGGGCATGACATATTTGGCAAAGCGCTCCAGCGAGGGTATGACGTGTTCGTGCTTCATCCCGCCTTGGGCGATTTCGAGAATCAAATAATTCGTACCATAAAACTCTTTGGCCCAGCGGATGCGTTCGATCAGATTCTCAGGATCACCGACCAGCACAAGATTGCGTTTATCTAAATCCTCGTAGGTCAGTCCGGCAAACAAGTGGGAAATCGTCCCTTTATGATATTCAAATGACTTAGAGGTTAGTTGGCCACGCTGGGCCAACGCACCAAAGAAAGCATAATAAGTGAGCGCATGCTGGCCGCCATGCTCACGGGCTTCTTCCGGCGATTCGCCGCAATACATTTGAAACACGCCAGCCACGTCATGCTCGGCTGGATCATGGCCGTTGTCTTGGAGCGCTTGACGGTAGAGGCTAATACATTCTTGCACATGTTCCTGATTGGGCAGAAAAAAAGCCGTTGCCAGATTAAAGCCCTGCTGACCCGCCCAGCGATAACTATCCGGTGTAATTGCGCCTGAGGCATAAATGGGAGGATGTGGTTTTTGGATCGGCTTGGGAAAGAAGGTGTAATCTTCAAGCTCCCAGAACTTGCCCTGATAAGAGAATGGCCCATCAGTTGTCCACGCCTTGCAAATGATGTCCGTTCCCTCGTGATAGCGGTCCGTATTCTCTGCCTCGTCTACGCCAAAAATTTTATGTGAATATTTCAGAAATCCACGCCCAATGCCGTACTCCAAGCGTCCACCCGACAGGACATCCACCATGGCGTACTCTTCAGCCAAGCGAACAGGATTATTGAGCGGAATAAGCGAAATGCCTGTTCCGAGCCGAATACGCTTGGTCCGGCCTGCGGCGGCCATGGCCATCACGGGAGGCGAGCCAAACGAATAGCCAGAGTAATGGTGCTCGCCGAACCAGACCGCGTCAAAGCCGAGCTCTTCTTCCAGTTCGACCTGTTCAAGAATCTGATTATAATACTGCTCAGCGGACCCATGGACGTCGGGGTAGTAGTCGGTGTTGTACAAAATCGCGAATTTCATACGCCCTCAGTTTCGTGCGCACAGCGCACAAGCTTTATTATCCACCCGCGCGCAACATCTGCCCCGCCAATGCGCCCGACTGCTTACCTTGATTCAGCAGGATCTCCCCGTTGACGATGACATGCTGAATGCCCTTCGCCTGCTGAACGAATCGGCGCTCCCCACCTGGCAGATCATTCAGCAACAGCTTCTCGCCCGAACCAACCGTCTTGGGATCGAAGACTACAAGGTCTGCGGCTTTGCCCGGAGCAATCACTCCGCGATCATGAACGCCAAAGAATTGGGCAGGCTCAGAAGTGAGCCGCTGGACAGCGCGTTCCAAGCTCATGGCCTGTCGCTCCCTGACCCAGGTACCAAGCAAACAGGTCGGATAGCCAGCGTTGCACATCATATCTACATGCGCACCACCATCGGACAGTCCAATCATGACCCGATCATCTGTGATGACTTCTTCAACCAGGTCGAGATCAAAATTCAGAATCGCCAGGGTGTATTCCGTCTTCAAATCGTCCGCTAATGACAAATCAAAAAACGTGTCCAGCGGATCTTTGCCTTCCGCTTGGCTAATATCTGCAAGCGTCTTACCCACGTAGCCTTGATGCTCAGTTTTGCTCACATCGCAGACCTCTATATGCTGCCACTGACCACTAAAGGCTTTGGGCGTAGCCGTATAGGCCTCACGAAAAGCGGAGCGAAAATCTTGGTTGGCGTAGATTCGGGCCTGCTCTTCCACCGAAGCATTGATGAGAGGATGACACACGTCATAGGAGCCAAGAATAAACGGATTGCGCAAATTGAACTGAAGCGAAGTCGGCTGACACGTCGCTTGAGGAATGCCCCCGCGCTTAATCAGACCGTCGGTCTTTGCCAGCAACTGAGTGTGCGCCGTCGGCTGATCGCTGCGCGTCTGCACGGACAGCCAGGTGACTGGCCGCTGACTCTCTTCTAAAAGAAAATCCACCAACTCCAATCCGCCGGGCGGCAAAATAGACGACCCAGCTCCACCCAGATTGACCTCAATCGCACCCATTCCAAGTTCACGTAGAACGTGGGCATAGGTGCGGAGTTCGTCCTTACTCGCGAGCCGGCAGGACAACGGACGCCCCTTGAATCCGACATGCTGAGTCCCCAGTGTCGTCGAAAACCCGAGCGCGCCCTCTTGCATACTATTGCGTAAAAGCGCGGCGATGCGTGCCGTCTCCTCCGGCGTGGCGGCACGTTCCTGCGATTCCTCACCCAAGACATACGACCGGATCGGAGACAGTGGCACAAGAAAACCTAGGTTGATGCCCACGCCCTTTTGAAACGGTGCGGCCATGAAATCCGGGAAGCTCTCCCACTGCCACGTAACTCCCTTGGAGAGAACATCAAACGACATACCCTCAACGTTCACCAAATCCCAAGCCAGGATTTCCCGCTTTTCGGGCAGACACGGTGCAAGCCCAACTCCGCAATTCCCCATCACCACGCTCGTCACCCCGTGCCAGGATGAACATGAAATCATCGGGTCCCAACAGATTTGGGCATCGTAATGGGTATGCGGATCGATAAAGCCAGGCGCAACAACAAGCTCAGAAGCATCAATCGTACGCGTCGCGTCGGCTTTGTTCTTTTCTGCTGTGTCTATTTCGACGATGCTGCCATTCGCTATACCAACATTAGCCCGAAATTGGTTTGCGCCTGTGCCATCAACAATAGTTCCATTTTTGATAAGGAGATCGTAAGTCATAGGTAGCCTTCATAGCCTCTTACGCTTTACCGTCGGCGAGGAGTTTGTCGACTGCATCTTCAACAGCTGTTCCTTTAAAAAAGTCCGGATTTGTCCCCGTCCATAACGTTGTCGGATTGGTGAACACAAAGTCTCGAAAGTCAGTTTCGGTAATCAGTTCATGCTCGACCATCTCGTGCGCTTCTTCTAAGACTTCTTCCATGTCGGGTACGTCCCAGTGGCCGATGTCCGAGCTAAAGATGGCTTTGAGGCGTGCACCAAACGGATTCATCTTTGCATTAAACGCCGTAGCGTTGATGGGGTCATCTGCCTCGCAGCCAAAGTAAAAGTTTTCGACAAACAGATCCTTGATGTCCTCAGCTTTTTCAATACCGCACTGGGCCCAGTCGTCCAGAGTATTGGGGTCTTCCTGGGTACCACCCATCAGACTGCGTCCGGCGGCAAGGCCGTCTATATGCTTCGCGGCCCATTTCCCGCCATAGCGCTGGTATAAGTCCATCAACTGTTCTTTGTTCAGAT
Source organism: uncultured Enterobacteriaceae bacterium (assembly GCA_964495015.1). Taxonomy (GTDB): domain Bacteria; phylum Desulfobacterota; class Binatia; order Bin18; family Bin18; genus Bin18. The sequence goes on from CAZBUD010000019.1 coordinate 44,755, forward strand.
TGGCCGGATCGTAATTGTCCATTTTTTTGATGTTACGTTTATCCCAGTGGCCAATCATATCGGCGTACAAATTGCACGCCCAACCTACCCCACTTTCCAAGAAGCCAAATTTGAGTGTCGGAAAGCGACGAGTCACTCCGCTCATAAACATCGCTTTGCACAGCGCTTCGCCTGACGCAGCAAAATGCCCGATGTGGTTATACATGTAATTAGACACGGACGTCCGACTACCCCAACCCATGGCCGGGGAATGAAACGTCGGAGCAATCCTCAGCTCCACGCATTTGGCCCACACCGGATCGTAATCATAGGCACTGTCCAAACAAAACGTGTCCAGCCAAAAGGCGTGCTGCGCAACATCCGGTGCCGTACGTTCAACAACCGGAATTGGTCGTTGTACATGACCGGCCATCATCACTGCTTTGATTCCCAGCTCATTGACAACGTATTCCAGCTCTTCGATAGCCTCTTGCGGCGTATGCATAGGAATAGCGGCAGCCGGCGTCATCTGACTGGAATACTCTTCAAAATAGTCAGCATGAAACGTATTCAACGCCCGGCACGTGGCTCGGCGTAATTCGTCACCATCGATGTGCGGGAACATCAAGCCCATTGAGGGATACAGGACGGTAAAGTCCAGACCAATTGCTCCCATACGTTCGGACAATAACTGAGGCAATATAGCCGTCGCCCGGTCCAACGTATTCTTCGTTGGCAACGCCCACCATGGAGAGCGCGTCACGCGCTGGTCTAGGCGTTCTTGTTGTGACAGCGAATACCACCGAAACAGCCGTCCCCAGCCACCGGTGTTCCTCTCCGGTGAGAGAAACCGCTTGACCATCGATCCCCCTCCCTCCCGCTTGAGATAGTCGAGGAAACCGGGCTCAAACTCGATCATGTGACCATCGGAATCAATGACGGGATGATTCAGCTTGGCTCGGACTTCAGCCGATTTCGATGCCCAAGAGGTCGTCATAGTGTTCTCCTTCATTGCCGCCATAACACTTTCTTATCGGGTAAAAAAGGGAGAACCGTGGGCCTAGAGAACCACCCCCCTCGGCGCTCATTACGCGACGCGGTCTAACAAGGGCTCTCCAGCTCGCAAACGCCGGCAGTTCTCCATCGCAATCACACAACTGCGTCTAAGTGTTTCAGGCGTACGCCAGGCGATATGGGGTGTGACGACGACATTGTCGAGCGTGAGTAGAGGGCTGTCTGTGGGAATGGGCTCGTCCGCGAACACGTCCAGGCAGGCCGCGCGGAGGTGGTCCGACTGGAGAGCGGCGATCAGGGCGGACTCGTCCACCAATCCACCCCGGGCGGTATTGATAAAAATACTGCCCGGCTTCATTCGCGCCAAGGCAGTCACATTCATCAAGCCCTTGGTTTCAGGAGTCAGAGGAACGTGGAGTGAGACAATGTCGGACATCTGGAGCAGTTCATCGAAAGAACACGGCGTCCCCACAGCCTGAGGCTTGGCATGGCGAGCCGTGTAGACCACGCTGACACCACAAGCTTGAAGAATTCGCGCAAGATGGGTAGCCACCGCGTTATAGCCAACAAGACCCACGACTCGCCCGTTCAATTCACCCAGTGTGTCAAAAACCCGCAGTTCGGCCTCCCAGCCCTTTTTTTGTCGCGTGGTCGTATCCCAAAAGGCAAGCCGGCGCAGCGTCGCGAACATAAGCAGCAGGGTCAGTTCAGCTACCGCCGGTGTGTTGGTCCCTGGCATGTTGGCCACTGCAATGCCCCGCTGTTGGGCGGCGTCTAAGTCTATGGTATTCACGCCAACGCCAATTTTATGTATGAGGCGGAGCTGTGGGGCAGCTGCTATCACTCCAGCCGTGACCGGCTGAAGCACGTGCAGCAAGACCTGCGTGTCCTCCATCTCAGCGGTAAAGGTCGTAGTGTCGGCTTCATCGACAATGACAAAGTCGAGCCAAGAAGGCGCGTGCTGTTCCAACTGGCGCTGAAAACCAGGACTCGCTCGATGTTGGAGGACGACCTTCATCGCACGCTTGGCTTATATTCAAGTCGGCAGAACGTTCCGACCGGCAAAGCGGGCCGCGTCTCCAAGTGCTTCTTCAATCCGAATGGCTTCGTTCCATTTGGCCGTCCGCCCGGAGCGGGTAATGGAGCCAACTTTGAGCTGCCCCGCGTCCCAGCCAATAGCCAGTTGCACTATAGTCAAATCTTCGCTTTCACCCGACCGAGCAGACACAATCGTCCCCCACCCCGCCCCTTTTGCAGCATCAAGCGCGGCTTTGGTCTCAGTTATGGTTCCGGCTTGGTTAGGCGTAATCAGAGCTGCGTTACACGCGCCCTGCCGAGCCGCTTCAGTGATCCGATCTGCATGAGTGACAAGATAATCATCGCCAATAACCTGGACTCTTTCTCCGACGGCCGCAGTGAACTGGGCCATGCCCGCGTAGTCATCTTCGGCAACCGGGTCCTCGATCGATACGATCGGGTAGCGCTCGATCCACGCCAGCAGCATTTCGATCAAGCCGTCGCTATCCAGACGGCGCTGTTCCAGCCCAAGGGTATACCCGGCGGCGGAACCAAATTCGGACGCAGCAATATCGAGGGAAATGCCAACCTGATCGCCTCGGATATAGCCAGCAGCCTCGATTGCCCGCACCAGCATTTCAAGTGCCTCTTCGTTTGAGTCGAAGACGGGCCACCAGCCCCCCTCATCAGCCACTCCGGCCAGGCGGTCGCTTTTGGCCATGAGTGAACCTGCCGCAGCATAGATCTCAGCGGTCATGAGTACGGCTTCATCAAAACTCTCTGCGCCGAGTGCCATCACCATACAGTCTTGGATGTCAATCCGACGGCCGGCATGAGCGCCTCCACCAAAAATCTGGATCTCTGGCAAAGGCAGTCGAACGGCGTTGTCACCAGCCAGCATACGCCATACGGGCAGACCAGCCGCCTGGGCCGCGGCGTGGAGCATGGCCATGGATACGGCGATAGTCGCATTGCCACCCAGACGCGCCTTATTTGGCGTTCCATCAAGCGCAATCAATGTTGCATCAACGCGCTCCTGCTGTGACGCATCCAGACCATGCAGGCTATCGGCAATCTCTGTTTTCACAGCCTGCACTGCACGCGATACGCCAAACCTGCCGAGCCCTCCGAGCTCTTCTAACGGGCTGTCAGCCCTGTCTCTGTCACGCAGATCAATCGCTTCGTGACTCCCCCGCGAGGCACCGGCTGGTGCAATGGCGCGGCCGATCGCCCCACGGGCCAGGGTCACCTCGGCCTCAACGGTTGGGCGTCCGCGCGAGTCCCATACGCGACGGCCGGTTACCTGGGTGATGGTTGTTGCACTCATCCAGTTTCCTCTTGCCATACAGAAAGTAGTTCAGCCAAAGTCCCGACCGGCTGTTGGATCAGGTTGACAGCGACTCGTCGGACCTGGGCCTGATCTGCTTCGTCGGTCAGATATTCAACCGGTGATTTGCCATCAATGCGGCCTACCAGTAGCCCCGGCAATAAATGCGCGACTCGTTGTTCGAGTGCGGCCCAAGGCTCCCAACTGACTGCTGAGCCATAGGTCTCGGTAAAGACTTCAAAACAATGCATATACTGCTCGCGCCACTCAGGTCGCCAGACACATTTCAGCAGCAGATGATTCAGACAAAACGCCACGTCAAAGGCAGGGTCTCCATACCAAGCACATTCCGCATCGAGCAGCAGCGACCCGTCGGGTCCGACCAGAATGTTTTTGGGACTAACATCGCCGTGCACTAAGGTGCACTGTGTGGTCGCCGTTCTGTTCGCCAGCAGGCGCAGCCGATCAGCACACTCAGGATGCACATGAGCGGCTGCCAACAAATAGGGTTCTATACGTATGGAATGAAAGATGTGGTCGGTCGCGAACCGGTTAGCAATATCGTCGTTATGAGCTGTCCCTGCATGAATCTGGACCAGGCAGGCGGCCACGGCTTGTGCAGTCTCCGAGTGAATCACGCCGTCACGCAGTTGCCCTTTCCAAACCGGATACGTGGATTGATCGAGATAAGTCATCGCAAACAGACCCGCTTGAGTATCGACCCCCACGAGAGACGGGACGGCCTGGGAAACGATACCGGCGGCCACACGTATCCGCTCGACTTCAAAACTGTTGCGCTCAATCGGAGCATGCCAGGTTGCGGCCACACGAAGCTGAGGCAGTGCGCGTTTGAGACAGATGGACCCACTCGCTAAATCGACCCGAACGATATCGGACGACACCCCGCCTGAAAGTGGTGTGAGTCGTGGCCTCTGCCCTCGCTCCATCAGGCCCATCCGGACTAAGGCCGCATAGAGTTCATCCGGTTTACCTTGTTCGTTTGGGGACGTTGTGCGGGGTTCCATCGTAGGAAGAACGCTAATAAGCTTTCATCACGTGTTCAGCAAAGTCGGTAAATACCTTGCGCGCAGACGCCATGGGCGGTAGCAGCGTGATCTCTTGTAGACCGGCTTTTTCAGCTAGACGAATCTTGTCAATAATCTCAGCCGGCTCTCCCACCAGGCATGAACCCTGAATCGCCTCAGGGGTGATGAAGCGGCGCTCCTCCGGGACTAAGAACGTACAGTGGCCGTTATGCACTTGCAGGTAACGCTTGTCTGGTGGTGTCTCCATGGCGTCTACATAGGCACAATACTCTTCCCAGACCGGCTTAAAATACTGGGGAACAACTTCTTCGCTCGGTGTTTTGCTATAGATCTCATAGACATAATGGAGAATGCACGACACCATCGAGCCGCACTCATCGATAACGCGATCTGAGTTTACGGCCTCCCCAGGCTGAAGCACGACCGATGTGTTGAACATCGCCATACGAAAATCTCCACTCAGGCTACGTCCCGCCTTTTCAGCGCCTTCACGTATCAAAGGGAGATGATAACTCTCGACCCGCTCCGGTTGCTCGCCAAAAAAGACCAACCCGTCCCCAAACTCGCCAACTGCTTTGAGCGCCCGCCGTGCATTGGCGGCAACATAGATTGGAATGGGTTCATCAAGATTAATAAAACCGAGATCAAGATGCAGGAAACGGATGGTCCGCGTTTCTCCGTCTCTCGTAAAGTCCACCTCTTCCCCCCTCAGCAGGGTTTTGACAATCCGTAAATATTCTCGAAAGTCTCGAATTTTCATCGGATCCCTGCCCATGACCCGCATGGCAGTATGGCCGGTACCTATGCCGAGAAAGACCCGTCCGGGTGCGATACGGTTGATCGACGCAATGGAATGCGCGGTAACCGGCGCAATCCGAGTACCGGGGATGGCCACACCTGTCCCGAGCCGAATGCGCGAAGTGTTGTGGGCAGCTAGTGCAAGCGTGGCATAACAGTCCGACCAAATCATCTGCGAGTCGGGTACCCAGGCGCGGTCATAGCCTAGGTCTTCGGCCTCTTTGATCAACTGCCAATCGTCGATTTTAGTGGCAACACAAATACCAAATTCCATCGCTTCCTCCTTGTCTCTGGTTTGGAGTTCGTCCCACTACCGCCATAGCACTTTGTTTTCTGACAAAAAAGATGTTGGGCATTCCGACTCATTCTGGCTTGGGGATTTGCCGGAAAGGAATTAAGCTGTGCGAATAGTTGCACAACCGCGCAGCAAACATGCAGGCACACGGGCACACCAACACAGAGGCACACAGGAGGGACAGCGATGCCGGAAGACACAACGAGTGGCCAGACGCATGCTGGCCAGCGTACGATTGAAGCCTTTCTCAAGGATCCGACGACCAATACTCAGATCAAATGCGCTTGGCAGCCATGCAGGGAAGCGACTCTTTCTATTCCGGAGAGAATTAGTACCAACGCCGATAAGCGCGATAGCGTGGGTAAGAGTAATCATGGTGGCGATAATGATCGTGCTGATGGTGGCGTCGGTAATGCCGGCGGTAGGGTCGATAGTCATGGCGATAGTCATGCCGATAGGCCCTATGACGCGGATAAGAAGAATGGCCGTGATGGCGATAATGATGCCGATAGTGATGCCCACTCCGCGTCCAGCCGGTTGACGGGACAAACAAGAACGCAGCACCAACCAGAAGAGCAAATACAGCAAGGGCGATTTTCTTACGCATGAGGATTGCCTCCTTGTTTCGCATCCTATCCTTGTAAACTGTTGACGCGCGGATAAGTTCCCTCAATCGAGACAGTCACTCCCACAGGCTTGCTTGTCAACCATAAACTTAGTACACCAGCAACAGTATCCGTCGATCTCAGAAAAGGGAGAGATTTGTGCCTGAAGACCTACCACCAACCATGCACATCGCTGAAGGCGGCTTTCGTCCGCGCCCAGAGCTATTGCAAGCCTACGGCAAACGCCATGAGCAGTTCATGCCACATGCGATAGCCCAAACCGGTTTTCGAGAAACCTATGGTGGGCCGATTGCAGGTACTCCGTGGTGGCTTTTTTTCGCCAAGTTCGACACGCTCGAAGCCATGGAAGACTGGCAACATGACCGGGTACATGTCGAGATTCAGGACGAAGCCCGAGCAACCTGGTGGACGGCCTATTATTTACGCAAAGGACGTTTCCTTGCTGAAAACGAATCTGCTTCTGGCAATATCCTGAATGAAACCACGCTGCTCCGTGACACACCGCTGTCGAGCGAAGAACACACTCGGATTGCCTCCGCGCTCTCGGACACTCCAACCTTTAGCATCATCCCGTATGAAACACTGAAGGGTGAGCAGATTGGTACCCCTTATCTTTTCGCGGAGCTGGCAGGTATCGCGCCGCAGGAGGCTCCTGTGCACTACGTCGTGCTGAGCTCTTGGCGCAGCACGACGGATTGTCAGCGTTGGCGAGAATCCACCGGGTATCAGCAAGTCACCGATCTCGGAACAACCCAATCTACATGTTTCCAGATCATCCCTGAACGGAAATCGCGGATGGGCCTCCGGTCTGATCGTATGCAACGCGAGTGGGCGGCTGAGGAGTAAGCTCTCTACCGCGCCATCACCTGCCGTTTGTCCGGAAAGTCCGTCAGCCGCTCAAGGCCGTTCTCACCCGCAATGAAATTCTCCTCAAACAGAATGGCACCGTAGGGCGTCTGGCTAGCCGGCGCCGGAGCAATGACCATATCCACCTCACGACACAGATCCGGTGGACAGCCTATTCCAAGCCAGGGCTTTTCAACCATCTCATAGCCAAGATTGTGACCGACGAATTGGGCTTCCGGTGGATCAACGGCTCCGTGTTTGTGCACCACGTTGAGAGTATCCTGGGCGATCTCCTTAATCGGACGTCCCGGCCTCCAGAGTTCAAGAGCCTCTCGGTACATCGTTGTCATTGAATCAAACATCGTGAGCTACTCCTTCGTCGGCTCTCCCCAGACCAGCACAATGTCATAGTCCGAGGTATACCCCGGTAGATCGCCCCTCCATCAAACCACTGAAAGTGACCTAGTTCCATCAGACGATCGGGATACTGACCGCGAAAAGAAGTATACCCAGGGTGGTCCAAGGCATAGCAATGCTGGCCTCGGTCGCACCGGCCTCGACCTGGCGCTGGAACATGGTGAAGATCAACTCGGTCTCACTCATACCTCGCCCGATACGGCGGACGAACTTGCGAAATGCGTTGTTCTGAATCTCACCGGCCATACGCAGACAGCTCGCCTCAGCAGGAGTTTTGATCATCCGCAGTCGGTAGAAGAAATCTGCTGCGTTTGTCAGTTCAGCATGTGGAATAGTTTTTTCAGCTCTTCGAACTCGGGAATAACAATTCCGCCAGAAGCACTGAGATCAATCCCAACGCGCGCTTGCTGGAGCCCTAGTTCCGCGAAGGCGCGTTTGATCGCCTGAGGCCTATTTTCTTCCAAAGGAGGTGGCACTGTGCGGATGTCCATCACTTGGGTCGATCGTTCGTATGTTTCCGCCGGCATCTGAAAACCGATAATAATTGGTTCCCGGTCCCGTGGCAGGATCACTTTCAGGAAGAGGGCATGATGTGGAAATTCGGGGAAGCGCTTTGCCGATAAAGAGCTCAGAAATCCTGTTAACCAGAATTGATTGCCCGGACTAAACGCTATCAATGCATCGAGGTTTACCTCCGCCATCTTCTGCCAGGCTCTCTCATAGCGTGTCTGGAATTCTGCTTTCGGAAAGACCGGCTGGTGAAACATGAAGCACCTCTCCTGCGGAATGAATTCTTTAGTCCCTACCATTAACCATCGTATACCGAAGAGAGTTGCATAACAGAATTTCTGCGCTACGCTCTCAGCACAGTATAGGAAGAGCCTACTATGTCAGAGGAAAAGGCCCGGGCAACCGTCCTGATTGATAACGAGCGGGTCCGTGTCACGGAATGGCGGTTTGCTCCTGGGGCAGCAACCGGCTACCACCGCCATGGGTGCGACTATGTCATCGTACCAATGACAACGGGGAAGTTATTGCTCAAGGCTCCCGACGGAGACCACGAAGCCGATCTCACACAAGGCGTTCCCTATTTTCGGAATGTCGGAGTTGAACACGATGTCATAAACGCCAACGACTACGAGTTTGCGTTTATCGAGACTGAACTCAAATAGGAGGAACACGATGGACACAAAAGTGCTCATTACCGCCAAGCTTGCCGAATGGAACCTGGAACTCACTGACGCTGAACTCGATCAACTTGTTGCTCCGTATGAAAACCTCTTACGCTGGCAAAGCATAGTAGAAGATATGCGGCAGTCGCGACAACTTGTTGAGGGAATGACCATACCGGAAAGCGAGCCATTACTGGTTCATACACTCGATCAGAAAGGGGGGGCAAAATGACGGCCTCACCGGAACTCGTCTATATGCCCATCTCTGAACTCTCAGACAAAATTCGAAAGAAAGAGATTTCCCCCGTTGAAGTTACTCAGGCCATGCTGTCTCGGGGTGACGAACTCGAACCCCAGCTCCACGCCTTCAATACGATCTTCCGGGACGAGGTTTTAGAGGCCGCGCATGCGGCTGAAGCGGAAATACAACGGGGTGAATACCGAGGCCCCCTACATGGGGTCCCTATCGGCATCAAAGATATCTACGAGTGCGGGCCAACCACGTGTGGCTCCCAATCATTAGAGTACTATGTCGCCGAAAAGGACTGTACCTCAGTTGCGAAACTCAAAGAAGCTGGCGCGCTTATCTTAGGCAAGACCGCGACCTATGAGTTTGCCTATGGCTTTCCCACTAACCAGTCCTATTACAAACCCACCCACAACCCCTGGAACCTTGCTCACGACGCAGGCGGATCGAGCAGTGGAACGGCGGCGTCTACAGCAGCTGGTATGGCTTACGCAGGTATGGGATCGTGTACTGGCGGTTCGATACGTTGGCCCGCCCAGTGCTGCGGCATTGTCGGACTTAAAGCGACCTATGGTCGCGTGAGTCGAGCGGGCGTGTATCCATTATCGTGGAGCCTCGACCATACCGGTCCGCTCACACGAACCGTGACGGACGCTGCCCACATGCTGCAAGGCTGTGCTGGCTATGATCCACTGGACCCAGCCTCAGCAAATGTTCCTGTTCCAGACTTCAGCGAAAAGCTGGGTCAGGACATCACCGGCATGCGGATCGGGCTGTTGCGTTCTATTTATCAAGACAACTGTGACCCCAAGCTGCTCGGCCCTTACAATGAAGCAATAATGCAATTCGAGAACCTTGGAGCAAAAATCGTTGATGTCCCTTCCATTACCATGACGCAGCTACAGGCTATTGAATGGCCAGGTTTATTTGCGGACTGTGCCGCCATCCATGTGGATAACGTGCGCAACTGCGGAGATAAGTATAATCCCCATGCCAAACTCTTTGTGGCCTATGGTCTTCTGGTAAGTGCTGCGCAATATCTGATGGGGGCTCAAGTCCGCGCCCAAGTACGAGACGATCTCCTCAACACCCTCGACACCACTGTCGATGTCCTGATACTCCCCACAGCAGGCGCTCAGGTCAATCGCATTGCCGAAGAGTCGCCTGGACTCAGCATCGTTTCCAGGGACTTTAGCGTCTACACACCAATTTTCAATTTCACTGGTCTACCGGCCATTCAGGTACCGTGTGGATTTGACTCCGATGGATTACCTATTGGGCTCCAGATTGCTGGCAAGCCATTTGATGAGCAGACCATATGTCAAGTCGGCCATGCCTATGAGCAGGCCACTGAGTGGCATACAAAGCATCCGGAGCTGTAGCCTCGGAGGGTGGGTCCTGCGGATCCTCCCTCCCCTCTCCTTCCCAATGATTTAGAAGGCTTCTTTATACGGCTGTAGGTCGATTTGCTGTGCCCAGGAGGTTTTATGCTGCGTATAGAGGCGCCAGTAGGTGTCGGCAATGGCGTCTACGCCCAACAAACCGTCTTCCACTCGCTGCTGCCTGAGCCGGGGCGCGTGGGTATTCAGCAAGTCGCCATTAATAATAACGTGGGCCGCGTGTAGCTCCTGCGGCCCCCAATCCCGAGCCATAGTTTGAGACAAGGATCGCAAGGCCGCTTTGGCTGAAGCAAAAGAACCAAACGAGGACCGGCCCTTGATCGAGGCCGTGGTACCGGTAAACATAATCGTATCGTGGCCGTTCGGAATCATCCGGCGTCCAGCTTCTCGTCCGACAAGAAAGCCCCCCAAGCAGCCCACACGCCTTACCATCTAAAAAAATCAGCTTCGGTCTCAAGAAGCGGTTTTGGAGAATTATTTCCTGCGTTGTATATCACACAGTCCAGAACACCCCCGCCCTCGCTCTTCATAGTGCCAAAGAGGCGTATGACATCAGCCTCCTGTGTGGTGTCAGTCACGACTGCGGTCGCCGTGCCGCCATTGCTTTGAATGTTCTGTACCAGCGCATCTAACTTTTCCTGTGTCCGCCTGGCTACAAAGATGCGTAGCGGCTCACGGGCAAGACGGCGGCAGACCGCGCCACCCACCCCTACTTCTGCTCAAGGACCTACAACAATGGCCTCTTTGTTATCACTCATAACAATCATCCCTCCTCTACTGATGTAGAGAGTCAAACGGAAGAACGCCCCGCTGGGCGTCTCTATCTGCTTCACTTTTTATGCAAGATAAGGAGAGCGGGGGAAGGGGGAAACTTCCCCCGCTAGAGGGATGAGAAAGGAGGAGCTACACGTATATACTTTGACGCAAAAGCGTCAAAAATATTCACGAGACCTTACAAAGAGAGGGCACTACGAGTTGTTTTGGTGGGTGCCTGATATTTCTCCCCTTCCAGTCTGTTTTGGATCCCTGAAAGATACGAGGAATATCAACGCTTTGTATGAAACAATGGGAGTGCTATTCGATGAATCGCGCTAGGAACGATTTCTTCTTCTTTTTCTTCTTGAGTTGACCCAGTTGGCTCGCTTGGATTGGATGGAGCCGGCGATTCATACCAAGACAGCAGGGCCACTTAGGCAGCACGACGCTGCATGACCACACGCAGCACGTGATTAACCAGGGACCCTGCTGGCCTTAGAAGAGTTGCTGCCTGTCATTATAGAGTATCGAGTCGGGCGCCGCCCAGGTTTCCGAGTCGGGGAGTAGCAATAACAACAAGCAGGCCGACGATAAAAACGACCAAAGAGAGTTCGATCAGGGTAAAGCCGACCGCTCTCGATTTAGGATAGGTCTCGGCTATCTACGTCAGCATACTTGCCCTCACCGCCTTCCTCCCTATCCGCACCGAGAGCCTTGAGAACGTAGCGATCTCCACTGCTCGGATACAGGTAAGTACCTCCCCAGGGGTTGATCGGCATTTTTTCGAGATAGCCATCGGGATTCCACTTGGCCGGTACAATGCCGGCGTCGGGCTGGTTCATAGCGCACTCAGGCCCTGACAGTCGCCGGGGACAGCCCATTATCGAGCTTGTACACATGCAGCCTGAATGGCAATCGCAGTCGTCTCTGCATCACGGATTTCTCCGATCATAATCACATCTGGCTCTTGGCGCAGAATAGACCACGGCCCGGCAGAAAATGTCAACTCGTTTTTCGGATTGACCTGCATCTGACCGATTCCGCGCAGTTGATATTCGATTGGGTCTTCAATGGTAATAATAGTTCTGTAGCTCGTATTGAGTTGACTGAGCGCGGCATACAGCGTTGTCGTTTGTCCAGAACCGGTCGGGCCAGTGACAAGGATAATCCCGTGACTCTGCTGAACGAGGTGAGCAACCGGATCCAGGTTGTGACCACTCAGTCCCAGTTGCTCAAGACCGAGTAATGCGGCGGACCGATCCAGCAAGCGCAGGACTACCCGCTCGCCGAAGGCTGCAGGAATGACAGCTGCACAAATATCCATATCTTTGCCCGCAATCTTGAGTCGAATCCGCCCGTCCTGCGGCACGCGTTTTCCCGCGATGTTCAGTCCAGCGAAAATTTTGATACGGGAAACGAGCAGCGGATGGATCGTCTTGGGCGGCGACAGGCTAGCATACAGAATGCCGTCAATGCGCCAGCGTCTGGAGAGCTCTTGCTCGAACGGTTCAATATGGATATCGCTCGCCCGCTCCTTACTGGCCTGATATAAGAGCGAATTGACGAGGCGGATGATGGGGGCATCGTCATCCACCTCCAATAAGTCTTGCAGCTCCTGCCAGTCTGAGGCATCCAAGTCCAGGTTCTTCTCATCAATAGTCTCAAGGACTTCTTGAGCAGACTGAGAGGCTTGGTCATAAGCTCGGTTGAGCCCCTCAAGCAGAACGGGCTTTGGGACGACAACCGGACGGAGGGAACTTTCCAACAGAACACACAAACCACCCAGAGCCGCAACCTCCCGCGGATTGGCGATAGCAACAGTTACTTCTTCACCCCAAGGCCCCAGCGGAAACAGTTGATAGCGTTGGACAAAGGACAACGGGATCTGATCGATGAGTCCGCCAGCTCGGCTCCCAGAGTCAGCGTCTCGCTTTAGGGCAAGTCATAAGAGGTAGCCAGCGCTTTAGCCTACTGGGCGGTAGTCAGCGCACCGAGTTCGCCTAACACATCCCCAAGATCGTGCTCGTCTTTGAGCCGTTCTTTCGCCTTGGCAAGGATATCGACGGAGACGCCCGCCTCACGGATGAGAATGTCCTCCACAGACCGCATCACTACAGACGCTGACTGTACCATGTTCCGGGGGAGGCAATACAAAAGTCTTAAAATGGCGGCGCTTGCTGCGTTTGACGAACCGGTTGGACGCGACTCAAAACGAAATTCCGGGAGTCTTGATAATACATACCCGTGAGTCGCAGCATGCGCTTTTCCGGCTCTTCTTTGCGCAGCATTTCTAACATATACGCCGAGCCTTTGATGTGGAGACTAGGCTTTCGTCTACGCGTCTCTGACATAAAGCGGCTGAAGGAAAACTGCGGGTTACGGCTCTCAAGATCGTGTACCACGAACCGCAGCATCTGGCCGCCAACGTCAAGCGTGAGCACCTGAGATCCCGGCCCAAATTGGATCATCCCGTATATCTCTACAAGAATGCCGCCGAACTGGGCGCGAGCCGGACGCGCGACGACCAGCTGGACACACTGCAGCAGGGTAAAAGCAGCCAGCAATAAGTATAAGCGGACGGCAGGTTTCATAACAGGCGATACGTATTTCAGAGGGCGGATCCTATCCCAGGACGCACCTTGCTGATTTAAGACAGCACTTCATTGTCCTTGAGAACAGCAACTTCATCTGCCGAGTATCCCAGTACCCGTTGCAGGACATCCTCGGTATCTTGTCCGAGGCATGGTGCTGGCCGACGCACCGCGCAGGGGGTGTCAGAGAACATCCAGGGTACGCCGGCATGTTGGCGTACGCCGACTTCCGGATGTGCAAGCTCGGCAAAAAACCCTCGACCGCGCATATGTTCATCTTCAGCCAATTCTTTATTGGTCAATGCAGGAAAGGCGGCCACCCCAGCGGCCTGGAGCATTGTTGTCACCGCTTCATCTGTAAGCGTTTCCGTCCACGCCGTGACAGCAGCTTCTAACGCGTCTTCATGCTGCTTGCGATCGGCAAGTGTGAAAAAACGCGCGTCGTTTGCCAACTCAGATTTGCCCATGGCCGCGCACAGTTTGCGCCACTCGTTGTCATCCGCCGCAACAATGCTGACCCAGCGGTCGTCTCCTTGACACCGAAAGAGTCCATGCGGTGCCATATGCAGGTCACGGTTGCCTATGCGCTGCGGCGGGCTGCCATGCATTTGTTGGGCCATAGTCCCCTCGCCCAGGATGGCAACTGAGGTCTCCCATTGTGACAAATCGATATACTGCCCTTCACCCGCACGCGCGCGATGCATCAGTGCGGCCAAAACGGCAAATGCACCGTGCAGGCCGCCGTTCGGGTCTCCGTATGAAAACCCGACACTCATGGGCGGAGAGTCTGGGAATCCGGTCATGGACGCCAAACCACTCATCGGCACCTGCGCCGGGCCGTAAGATACATACGGGCTTTCCGGTCCGGTTGCACCGTAGCCGGACAGGGCAATCATAATAATGTCAGACTTGATGGCTTTGAGTCTTTCATACCCCAGCCCCATCTTGTCCATCACGCCAGCCGCAAAGTTTTCAGAAACAATATCGCTTGTAGCGACCAGCTTTTTGGCGATTTCAAGACCTTCAGATTTTTTGAGGTTGAGGCAAATCGAGTTCTTGCCTTGGTTGTATTGGTTGAAATAGCCACAGCGATTTGGTCCAGCTTCCCCGTCAGCGCCGGGCGGGATGCGTCGGGTTATACACATGCGGCTTTCAGATTCAATCCGAATGACCTCCGCACCCAGATGGGCAAGCTGCAAGGTACAAAACGGGCCAGCCCATACCCAGGTAAAATCCGCAACACGAACGCCCTCGAGGGGCAGTTTATTTGGCATACTATCTTCCTTGTACATGGATAAAAGCGAAACATTTGCCCGTTAATCGATAGCTCTCACCTACTCTCAACAGCAAATGCTTCGGCCGTGCGGTCAGACTAAATGACATTCGTTTCCTTCAACGATTTCAATTCTACCGAAGACAACCCAAGCTGCCCACCATAGATCTCTTTATTATGTTGGCCCAAACACGGCGCTGGACTCCGCAGGGCCCACGGTGAGGCCGAGAACTTATACGGCGCGCCCGGATAGCGTAGCGAGCCGCCCTCGGGATGGGCAATCTCAGCAAAAAATCCTCGCGCATTCAGATGTTCGGACTTTAAGAGATCCCCCATGGTCGAGACCGGAGCAAACGGTACGCGCCGTTTTTGCGCTCCGTGGTACACCTCTTGAACCGATTTATCCTGTAGCCAATCTTCAAGCAGTGGTTTCAGCGCGTCCCAGTTGACTGAGCGAGACACAAAATCTTGAAATAGTTCAGTGTCCGCCCACTCAGGGCTGCCCATCAACTCAACCGCGTTTTGCCATTGATGCTCCTCAACCGCCAGAACATAAATATAGCCATCCCGGCACTGCAGAACATCTTGCGGGATCAAACGAAAACCCAGCCGTGACGGCGTGCTGTGATCGTACGGCCACGCAATAAAGTTGTTCTCCATAATGGCGACCAAACACTCTTGGACCGAGATATCGATGTGTTGGCCCGTGCCACTGCTCAGGCGTCCATACAATGCTCCCAGAGAGGCAAGGCCTGCGTTTACGCCGGCTTGAAAGCCTGCCTGTTGGCCAAATGCTTTGAGCGGCGGCAGGTCGGGGCGTCCACCCGCGCCACCGAGGAAAACAAGCCCGCCCGCGCTCCACGGCGTGAGGTCATGCGCCGTATAATCTCGGCGCGGACCGGTTTGTCCAAATGGGGAAATCGACGTCATCACCAGGCGTGGATTGTGGCGGGCAAGCGCTTCATACTCCAGCCCGAGAGCCTCCAGCCGGGTTGGATGATAATTGTGAACCAAAGCGTCGGCGTCCTGGACAAGCCGCTGCAACAGCTCTTGGCCTTTGGACGTTTCCAGATTAAGCGTAATCCCGCGTTTGTTTGTATTCAGGTAAAGAAACAGACCACTCTTCTCGGGGTGAGGTGTATTGCCGGGATATGGTCCGCGTTGGCGTGCACTATCACCGCCAGGTTCTTCGACCTTAATGACCTCAGCTCCCAGGTCGGCCATGAGCTTGCCTGCATAGGCGGCGGCAACCATGTGGCCACATTCAATGACACGAACACCGTGCAGCGGGCCCGGCGGTTGGGAGTTAGGGGCTGGAGAACTTTCTTCACTCATACTTGATGCTAATCTCTCAGACTCCGGCGGCGAGTCGGTGTCTCCCCCACCATAATCTGCCGATGAATCTGATACCTGGGTCAATATCGCGACTAATATCTGATCATATCGGGTTCGATCTCAGTTGCCCAGACATCGATACCGCCGGCGAGACTCACTGCGTGTTCAAAGTCGTGTTGATGCAGGAAATGGGCGACTTGTAGGCTGCGTACACCATGATGACAGTACACTACGATCTCGCTCTCAGGGTCGAGTTCGTGCAAACGGCTGGCAATATCTCCCATCGGAATATGGACAGAATTGGGAAGCTGGACTAGGGCGACTTCCTCCGGCTCCCGCACATCGAGCAGGACAAAGTCCGCCTCATCATCGTGTTTTGTCCGTAATTCTTTGACGGTGATTTCAAACGACAAAGTGTCCTCATTCAACGCCGCACACCGGGCGTTCGAGGTCTAAAACCATCAGTAAGCGACCCAGGCCAATGTATTGCCCGATCATCATGCCGAGCTCGAGGGCTTCCGCATCTGAGAACACAGCTCGCAGTTCCCGAAAAAACTCATCATCGATTCCATGGTGGCCGAGCGCCATTTTCTCGGCAAAACGTAAAGGCAATTTTTCCTGTGCGGTG